>NZ_CP054052.1:713734-1427468 GCF_013283835.1 Poseidonibacter lekithochrous
AGAAACAAATTGTAGCACATGGTGACAAAGCTTTTATGAGTAAAATATTTGGTTAAAGAAACAAGTTAAACTTGTTTCTTTATTTAATAGTAATAGATAGTATTTTTTGATCTACTAGTGGTTTATCACCACCACTTCTTCCCGCTGTTGGAGAATTTTCAATTTTTTTAACATTTTCATAACCTTTTGTAACATATCCAAAAATAGTATGTCTTCCATTTAACCAATAAGTTGCTGCTGTTGTAATAAAAAATTGACTTCCATTTGTATTTCTACCTGAGTTTGCCATTGCTAAAACACCTGGTTTATCAAATAGTGCTTTTGATGAAAATTCATCTTCAAAAGCTTTACCCCAAATTGACTCACCACCTCTACCAGTGCCTGTTGGGTCACCACCTTGGATCATAAAGTTTTTAATAACTCTGTGAAAAATTAAACCATTATAGTAACCATTTTTTGCGTGAGTAACAAAATTCTCAACTGCCTTAGGAGCTAGATCAGATCTTAACTCAACTTCAAAATTTCCTTTTGTTGTTTCAAAAACTGCTGTTGGATTAGCTGCTTCTAAAAGTAACATAAATGAACAAAGAATAAAAAATATTTTCTTCATACATAGCCTTTATATGTAAAATAGTATGAATTTAGTATATTATTTTAGATTTAAATGAAAATTAAAATTAGTTTTTTATTAAAATTTAATAAATCTGTGTTAAAATTCGCTGATTTATTATAAATATACAATTTTATATAAGGATAAAAATATGAGTATGCCATCAATTCCGCAACCAACGTTTTACATTTTCAAGTGTGAGCAAGCATCACCACCTGGGATGCCAAAACCTTCATGTGTAAATGAAAATACTAGAGACTTATTTAATCATACTGCACAATCAATGATGCAGAAGGGATTGATGGGACCTGTTCAAGTTGTAAGAACATCATGTTTAGGTAGATGTCAAATGGGACCAGTAATGCTGGTAGAGCCTGGGCATCACATGTACTGTCAGTTATCTAAGGAAAAAATAGATAGAATAATTGAAGAACATATATTAGGTGGAAGCCCTGTTGAAGAGTATTTAATACCAGAACAGTTTTGGGGCGAAGCTGCAAATTTAGGAAGTTAAAAGAGGAATTAAATATATGACATTTGACATGCTATATAGTAAAATTCATAGAGCAACTGTTACGGATGCTAATTTAAACTATGTTGGATCAATTACAATCGATGAAGACTTAATGAAAGCTTCTCATTTAAGAGTAGGGCAAAAAGTTGAGATTGTAAATGTAAATAATGGCGAAAGATTTGCTACTTACGTTATCAAAGGTAAGGCAGGTAGTAAAGATATGTGTTTAAATGGAGCTGCTGCTAGAAAAGTAGAAATTGGCGATAAGATTATTGTTATTGCTTATGCTTCATATAATGAATCTGAATTAGAAGATTATAAACCAACAGTTGTAATTGTTGATGATGAAAATAACATCGATATGATTACAAATGAACTTGTGGGGTCTGATCATGTTTGATGGAATAGATATGAAAAATCTTGATTTAAACTCTATGATGAAACAAGTTCAAGATATGGCGGATAATGCTAAAGAAGAAAATTCTAACAGAATATTCACATCAAAAGCTGGTGGGGGAATGGTAGAAATTTCTATTAATGGTAATTCTGAAGTTATTGATTTACAAATTGATGACTCATTACTAGAAGATAAAGATTCATTACAAATATTACTAATTTCAGCTATGAATGATGTAATTAAACAATCAGACGAAAACAAAAAAATGATGGCTATGAATATGATGGGTGGAATGAACCCATTTGGTCAAAAGTAGAATATGAAAGAAATATTAAACCAATTCGAAGATTACTTATTAAGTAATCTTCCTCAATCAAAATCAATTCACCCTTATTTCGAAGATGCTTTAGGGGATATGTTAAAAGCTGGCGGAAAAAGATTTCGACCAATGCTTTTACTTTCTGTTGTAAAATCAAATAAAAGCTTATTGTTATCAAATTCAATGCCTGTAGCTCTTGGATTAGAAATGTTACATACATACTCTCTAGTTCACGATGATTTACCTGCTATGGATAATGCTGATTTAAGAAGAGGTTTTCAAACACTTCATAAAAAGTATGATGAAGTAACTGCTATTTTAGTTGGGGATGCTTTAAATACAGAAGCCTTTAATCAAATATCTAATGCACCTTTGCACAATGATGTAAAAATTGATTTAATTAAAACTCTAAGTTCTGATGGTGGAATAAATGGAATGATTATAGGTCAAGCAATTGATTGTTATTTTGAAAATCAAAAACTTGAGCTATCTCAACTTGAATTCTTACATATTCATAAAACTGCTAAGTTAATCGCCGCATCTTTAAAAATGGGTGCAATTATAAGTGAATATGATTTAGAAACTCAAGAAAAACTTTATTCTTTTGGAATTGATTTAGGTTTATTATTTCAAATTCAAGATGATATTATTGATGAAACTCAATCTAGTGAAGAAGCTGGAAAAACTACACAAAATGATGAATCTAAAAACTCTTTTGTTAATTTATTAGGTCTTGATGGAGCTTTTAAATCAGCAAATGATTTAGCTTCAAAATGTGAAGAAACTCTAAATACACTTGATTTAACACTTAAAAACTCTCTTGAAGAGTTACTTTTAAAATATATAAATAGACATAAATAAGAGTTTTTTAAACTCTTAGTCTTTTTAACTCAATCTGCTTGACAATTAAACAAAAATTATATAAAATTTAGCACTTAAAAAATAAGAGTGCTAATTTAGCACGTATAAATAAAATTAATAAAACTTGATAAAGGAAATACTATGTTAAAACCATTAGGTAAAAGAGTATTAGTACAAAGAACTGAAGTAGAAGAAAAAACTGCAAGCGGAATTATTCTTGTAGATTCTGCAAAAGAAAAACCAAATACTGCTGTTGTTAAATCAATCGGTGGAGATGTTACTGAATTAAAAGAGGGTGACACAATTGTTTTTGAACAGTTTAGAGGAACTGAGTTTTCTTTAGATGGTGAAGATTATTTAGTATTAGATATTGAAAATATTATAGGAGTTATGTAAGATGGCAAAAGAAGTATTATTTAGTGATGCAGCTAGAAATTCATTATATTCTGGTGTTGAAAAATTAGCAGATGCTGTTAAAGTTACAATGGGACCAAGAGGTAGAAACGTATTATTACAAAAAGCATTTGGTGCTCCTACAATTACAAAAGATGGTGTTTCAGTTGCAAGAGAAATCGAATTAGCTGACACTTTAGAAAATATGGGTGCTCAATTAGTAAAAGAAGTTGCTTCTAAAACTGCTGATGAAGCAGGTGATGGAACTACAACTGCTACAGTTTTAGCTCACTCTGTATTCAAAGAGGGATTAAGAAACGTTACTGCTGGTGCAAATCCAATTATCTTAAAAAGAGGTATGGATAAAGCTACTGAAGCTATCTTAGTTGAATTAAAAGCTGCATCTAAAGTTGTTGCTAATAAAACTGAAATTGAGCAAGTTGCTACTATTTCTGCTAACTCTGACACTGCTATTGGTGCAATGATTGCTGAAGCTATGGATAAAGTTGGAAAAGATGGTGTTATTACTGTTGAAGAAGCTAAAGGTATTTCTGACGAATTAGACGTAGTTGAAGGTATGCAATTTGACAGAGGTTACTTATCTCCTTACTTTGTAACTAATACTGAAAAAATGACTACTGAAATGGAAAATCCATTTATTTTATTATGTGAGAAAAAAATCTCTAACTTAAAAGAAATGTTACCAATTTTAGAAGCTGTTAATCAAACTGGAAGACCTTTATTAATTATTTCAGAAGATGTTGAAGGTGAAGCACTTTCTACATTAGTTGTAAATAGATTAAGAGGATCATTAAACATTGCTGCTGTTAAAGCTCCAGGTTTTGGTGATAGAAGAAAAGCAATGTTAGAAGACATCGCTGTATTAACTGCAGGAACTGTTGTTTCTGAAGAGATGGGAATGAAATTAGAAACTGCTGGTATGGAAGTTCTAGGAACTGCTGCTAGAGTTGTAATTGATAAAGATAACACTACAATCGTAAATGGTTCTGGTGAAGCTGATAAAGTATTAGGAAGAGTTAATCAAATCAAAGCTGAAATTGAATCAACTACTTCTGAGTATGATAAAGAAAAATTACAAGAAAGATTAGCAAAACTTTCTGGTGGGGTTGCAGTTATTAAAGTAGGTGCTGCTTCTGAAACAGAAATGAAAGAGAAAAAAGACAGAGTTGATGATGCATTATCTGCAACAAGAGCTGCTGTTGAAGAAGGTATTGTTATTGGTGGTGGAGCTGCATTAATTAGAGCTGCTGCTAAAGTATCTTTAGAATTAGATGGTGACGAAGCAATTGGTGCTGATATTGTACTAAGAGCTATTAAAGCACCTTTAAAACAAATTGCTACAAATGCTGGTTTTGATGCTGGTGTTGTTGCAAATGAAGTTGAAAAAGCTTCAAATGAAAACTTCGGATTTAATGCTGCAAGTGGAGAATATGTTGATATGTTCGAAGCAGGTATTGTTGATCCTGCTAAAGTTGAAAGAGTTGCAATGCAAAATGCTGTATCTGTTGCGTCTTTATTATTAACAACTGAAGCTACTGTAACTGATATTAAAGCTGATACTCCAGCTGCTCCTGCTATGCCTGATATGGGTGGAATGCCAGGAATGGGTGGTATGGGAATGTAATAAGACTTTTAGTCTTATTCAAGCCTATGTGTTTCTCGATTTTCGAGAAACACACTCATTTACTTCTATATTTTTATTATAAACAACTAATACCATTTTTATAAATTAAAAAATCATTTATCACTTCTTGTCTTGAATCTTTTAAGAACTTTCTTATTTCATTTGATAACTTCATTTTTTCTTTTTTATTTAGGTCTTCAAATGATATTTTAATTGAACCTGATTGTAAAGTAATTATGTTATAGCCTTTACTTGAAAAGTATTTATTAGCTAAATTAGCAAAAGGATGAAAAATTTCAATACTATTAAAAGTTGGTTCCGCTGGTAAAAACTCAAATCCTACAAAAGTATCTTTTTCAAAAGTTCTTTGTGTCATAATATTACCCTTAAGTTTTTTTATTAGTATAGACAAATCAAGAATTTTATTCTCTATCTTATATTTCATTTTTATTATCTTATATTGCTTATATTCTTATCTTGTGTTATAGTAAAGTTATGAAAAGAGATACAAAACACCAAAGAGCACAAATAGTAAATAAAACTTTAAACTATATATATAGATATATTAATACAGATATTTCTTTAGATGAACTAGCAAAATTAAATAGTGTTAGTAAATACCATTTTCATAGAATATTTAAAGAAGAAACAGACGAGAATATTTTTGAAAAAATCACTTCGATCAGGCTTCAAAAGGCAGCAAACCTTCTTATTACTGATAATTATTCAACAATCACTAATATTGCTAACTCTTGTGGTTATGCTTCTCACACTTCATTTATTAAAGCATTTAAAAAACGTTTTACATACACTCCTAGTCAATGGAGAAAAGGTGCTTTTAAAAACTTTACTAAAAACAAATTCGATATAAATGAAGAAACAATAAAAAATTTTGAGGGTTTAGAACCAAAAATAAAAGTTATCCCACAAAAGACATGTGCATATATTAGATTAAAAGGTTATAACGAAGCAAATCTTATAAAAGTATGGCAAAGACTATTGGCATTTGAATATCAAAGTGATCTAAAAAATAGTACGCAAATTGGAATTTACCATGATAGTACTATTATGATTCCATATGATGAGTGTAATTATATTGCAGCACTTGAAGTTGATGATAATTTTGAGTCTACTAACTCAATAAGTAAATTAAAGATTTATGAGTCTTTATGTGCAGTTTTTCATTATGAAGGCAAATATGGAGATATAGAAAGACTTATGATATATATTTATCAATATTGGATGCCAAATAGTGGATATGAAGTTGTAACTTTACCTGCATATGCAGTATTTTCTAAAAACCACTATTTAGAAGAGAATGATACTTTTAGTTTAGATTTTTATGTTCCAATTAGAGTTGTTTAGTAATGAGATTACTGTAAAACTAAAAAAGGGGAAAGACACCTGTCTTTCCCCTTTTTTTATGTGATTTAAATATATTCCGATACATTTAAATATTACTATATAGTAAATTAATTTGATAATTTTACAACAATGTTAAGTGAAAGTCCTTCGTGTCATTAGCACCTCCGTTTTACTTTTGCTATTGACATTATAACATTATTTTAACTGAAGAAAAAATAAAACGAAAAAAAACTACTTATTTAACAAGGGTAATTTAATAGTAAAACAAGCTCCGCTGTAACTTGAATTTTCTTTTTTATATGCAATATTTTTAACTTCTATTGAACCTTCCATACTGTCATTTATAATTCTATGAGTCATGAAAAGCCCTAATCCCGTACCTTGTGCATTATGTTTTGTGGAAAAATATGGCTCAAATAATTTGTCAATAATTTTATTTTCAACACCTTTTGCATTATCATAAATTTTTAAATATCCATATTTATCATCTTTATTTAATTCTATAAATATTTTTTTATCTTCGATATTTTTTTCTATTAAAGCATCTTTTGCATTTGAAATTATATTAACAATTGCTTGAATTAACTCATTTGGATAACCTTTTAGTACAATATCTTCAGAATTATTCTCTATATGAATTTGAATATGATGTGTTTTTATTATTCCATCTAGTAGTGTTAAGTCTTTTTGAATAATATCTTGTAGGGAAAATACTCTTTTTTCTTTATCATCTTTAATAAAGTTTTTAAAGTCATCAATAGTTTGTGATAAGTGATTTGTTGTATGAACTATTTGATCCACTGATTCATTAAAAAAATCATCTGTTAATCTGTCTAGTTCTTTATATAGTTTCATACCACTAGCCGTTGTACAGATAATACTTAGTGGCTGTCTCCATTGATGTGCTATATTTGCAATCATTTGACCCATATCAGCCATTTTTGCTTGTCTTGCTAATAATCTATCTTTTTCTTTTAAGTTAGAGATATCAATAATTGTAGAAATTCTTCTTTTTTTATTATCTAATAAAATTGACTGCCCACTTGCAAATGCAGGAAAAGAAGAACCATCTTTTTTCTGAAAGTTAATTTCATATGTTCTTAATTCATCATGGTTTAAATTAATTAATACTAAATCCTTACTGTCATTAGCAATTAAATCTAATAAGGGTTTCCCAATAATTTCATTTTTGTTTTCATAACCAAGTAAAGACATTCCTAAAAGATTAACGTTTCTACATATGAAGTTTTCATCAGAGATTATAATTCCCTCTGTTAGGGCATTAATAATTCTTTCAATTTCATCATGTTTTTCTTCTAATTGGATATTTTTATTTTCTAACTCTTTTTTTGCTTTTTCAAGTTTATAATTTGTTTGGCTTAATAAAGTAGTATCATAAACATAAACAATTGCAATTTCTTCTTCTAAATCAAAAGGAGAAATAGTGATACTTTGTTGCATATTATAAAAAATAGAGTCTGTGATTTTATTTAGTTTTACATCAAATAAAAACCTATTTTGTTCTGTATTGTAAAAAGTAGATGAGTTTAGTTTTAGACTTGTTTTTACTTTTCTTTTTAAAATCTTTATATTTATATTAGGATAAAAATCAACTATATTTTTATCTATGATTTCTTCAACTTTTATTTTTGTATGAATTTCAAGCCATCTATTCCATAATTTAACATTTAGGTCTTTATCAAGTAATAAAATACCACTATTAATACTTTCGCAGATTAGATTAAATTTATCGTTGTACATGAATTAAAACTCGTCTAAAATTTTATTTATAGCTTTTTTAATATATAAAATTGATTCATCAGTTGCTAGCATTAATAATTGCCCATGAATATTTTGTTCTGCAAATTTTAATTCAGTTGCAATAATAATCACTTGACCATAATTTTCAATCATATTATCTTCAAGTTCATTAGCATCTTTAATTACAGTAATTGAGGGAGGTGCAAAAGTTGCATAAGAGTTCATTTCACTTATAAGAGAACTAATAGTTGTTGATGATAATATATTTGTAATTTCCAAAACAACATCACTTATTTCTTCATTTGATAATTCACCATCATGAACTAAATCAAACTCTTTTGTCATATTTGTAGCAGATTCTTTATTTACAATAAAAAGGTTTTCTCCATTAAAGTCACCATTTATTAATTGTGAACATACAAAATAATCTGAACCATCTAGTTGATTATTCAAATATTCTTTTAGTTTTTTTACATCAATAACTTTAATATTTGGTATTGCTAATGTAGCAAAAGCATCTATAATATCTGCAATTGCTGAACTAGCTGAACCATAAGCAATATTCATTAATTCTTGAAGACAATCTCTTTCATCTTCATTTAATTGAATATTATAGTTCATTGTTGAATCTTTTTAATACTTCTTTCATACTTTCTGGATTAACTGGTTTTTTAATAAAACCTAAGGCACCTAAACTAGAAACTTTTTCCATTGAGCCTTTTTGAATATCAGCAGAAATAACAATTACTTTTGCTTTATTATTAATATTAATAATTTTTTCTAGTGCTTCAAAGCCATCCATAATTGGCATTGTTAAATCTAAAAAAACTAAATCTGGATTTTCTTTTTCATAATTTTCAACTGCTTCTAAACCATTTGAAGCCTCGATAATTTGGTCTTCTTCTGGTAACAGTTGCTTTAATGTTCTTATTACTAATTTTCTAGCAATTTTTGAATCATCTGTAACTAAAATTTTCATTAATAACCTTACATAACTTAGTAATAATAGTTTATCATAAGTTATTTAAAACTTAAAGCTTTAAGAATAGATATCATTAAAAATTTTATAATTTGAAATATCTTTAAATCTTATTTGTAACTATGCTTTGATAGAATGTGTAAAATTAAAGCCTTGGATTAGAAATGAAAGAAAAATTAATTGAGATTGTAAAAGAAGCTGGTGAGATTTTAAAAGATGGATATTTCTCAAAAAAAGATGTTACTTTTAAAGCAACAAAAGACATGGTTACAAAATATGATGTAGCTGTAGAAAACTTTTTGAAAAAAAGATTTTTAGAAGAGTTTAGAGATTTTAATGTAATTGCAGAAGAATCAGATAATACAGATTTAGAATTTAATAATTCAATTATTGTAGATCCAATTGATGGAACAACAAATTTTGTAAATAAAGTACCTCATACTTGCATTTCTGTTGGGGTTTATAAAGATAAAAAACCATTTATAGGAATAGTATATAATCCAATTTTAGATGAATTATATACAGCTGTTGTAGGTGAGGGTGCTTATTTAAATGATGAAAAAATCCAAGTTAGTGATGAAAACGATTTCCAAAAATCTCTTTTATCTACGGGTTTTCCTTACAGTAATGCAACAAATCAAGATGATTTAAATGATGTAATTAAAAAAATGAAAGACATATTACCAAGATGTCAAGATATCAGAAGATTAGGTTCTGCTGCAATTGATTTATGTTTTGTAGCACGTGGTACTTATGAAGGTTATTATGAAATGAATTTAAAAGCATGGGATGTAAGTGCTGGTTTAATTATTTTACAAGAAGCTGGAGGAGTGGTAACAACACTAGATGGTAGTGATTATACATTATTTGAAGACAAATATATTGTTGCTTCAAATAATCATATTCATGATGAATTAATATCTAGTCTAAATCTATAAAATACTCATTTTGTAAATGTTCCAGAGAATTCTGGTGCATTTGCATATATTTATTATCTATGTCTTTATTACATTTGTAAAACTCAATTCCATTTATTATTTTAACTATTGAAAAATCTTTTTTATCTCCATAAGGACTTAACTCTTCAAACATTTCTATATATTTGTCTTGATAATTATTAAGTGAATTATCATGGAAGTTTTCTCTAAAAGTAGAATTATTTATAATTTCAATTTTGTTTTCACTTTCATCATTAACAGCAGGACATAAGGTATCAATATAAATATTATTATCTATGTGACTACTTAAAGGATAGTTTTTACAAATTGAAGATCGTTTATCATAAATACTGCATTTTGAATCTTCTAGAAATCGACAAAAATCTTTTCCATTTGTTAGTAAAATTACTGGTTTTATATATCCAAGTTCTCCAAAAAGAAATAGAATTGGATAGTTTTCATATACCCCTTCAAAATCACTTAGAATTATTTGGGCATAAATTGTTCCTTTTCTTCCATCACAGCAGTTAGCTTCACATGAAGCACAAGAAGAAAAAGTATATTTTTGATTAAGTGTTGTTACAAATTGTTTCATGACTATTTTTATAATATTAAAATTAAAAAAGCACTTAAAATAAAAATTTATTTAAAACAAATTCCTTATCTCTAATAATATTAACTATTATCAAGCATTTTTTTAGCAACTTTTAAATATAATCTTGGATTAAAAATTTAGTATAAGGTATTTATTAATGTGTGGAATTGTTGGTTATGTAGGTAAAAATGATACGACTAAAATACTTCTTGAAGGACTAAAAGAACTTGAATACAGAGGTTATGATTCTGCTGGAATTGCAGTTTTAAACAATGATAAAATTGATGTATTCAAAGCTTTAGGAAAACTTCATAATTTAGAAGAAAAAGTATCATCTAGTGCTACATCTGACTATATCTTAGGTATTGGTCATACAAGATGGGCAACTCATGGGAAGCCAACTGAGTTAAATGCTCACCCACATTTGGGAGAATACTCTTATGTAGTTCATAATGGAATTATTGAAAACTATAAAGAACTAAAAGATGAATTAATAAATAAAGGTCATAAATTTGTATCTCAAACAGATACAGAAGTAATTGTTCATTTATTTGAAAATTATAATAATGACTTAAACGATACAACAAAAGCTTTTGAAGCAACAATAGCAAAATTAGAAGGTGCATTTTCAATTCTTTTAATTACAAAAGCAGATCCTTCTAAAATCTTCTTCTTTAAACATGGAAGCCCATTAATTGTGGCACGTGGTAAAGAAGAGAATGAAGCTTTATTCTCTTCATCTGATGCTCCATTAATTGGCCTTGCTTCTGATGTAGTTTATTTAGAAGATGGAGTTGGTGGTGTAGTTACAAATGGAAATATTGAATTTTTCACTGATGATTATTCATGGTCAACACTTCCAACGTCTAAGCAATTTGCACAAAAAGATGGGTTTAGATTCTTTATGGAAAAAGAGATTTATGAACAAAGTGATGTTGTAAGTGATTGTATGCTTGGAAGAATTCAAGATGAAGAGATTTTATTTGATGAAATTAATGAGTCTTTAATTGATGGAATTAATGAAATAAAAATTTGTGCATGTGGAACTTCTTATCATGCAGGATTAACAGCTTCATATCTTTTTGAAAGACTATCAAAAGTTAAATGTAATGTAGAAATTGCAAGTGAATTTAGATATAAAGATCCTTTATTAACAAAAGATACTTTGTTTATAGTTATTTCTCAAAGTGGTGAAACAGCAGATACTTTAGAAGCTTTAAAAATGGCAAAAAACGCCGGTTTAAAATCTATTGTTGTTTGTAATGTTGATAACTCATCAATGACAAGAACCGCAGATGCTACAATTTTAACAAGAGCAGGAATTGAAAAAGGTGTTGCTTCAACAAAAGCTTTTTCAACTCAAACTGTAGTTTTATGGATGTTAGCTTTATATTTTGCAAAAGCAAAAAAAGTAATAACAAGTGAAAAACTAGAATCTGAAATTCATGCATTAAGAGAAGTTCCTCAATCTTTAATTATTGATGATAAAATGCATGAGAAAACAAAAAGATTATCCAAAAGGTACCTACATGGTCATGGTTTCTTCTTTATTGGGCGGGATGTATTTTTCCCTCTTGCTTTAGAAGGAGCTTTAAAGCTTAAAGAAATTTCATATTTACATGCTGAGGGTTACCCAGCAGGTGAAATGAAACATGGTCCAATTGCATTAGCTGATCCAGAGCTATTTACAATTGCACTTATGCCACAAAATTTACTTTACGATAAAATAAAATCAAATGTTGAGGAATTAAGTGCTAGAGATAGTACTATTTGTTCTATATCACCGCTTGACTTTGAATTAAGTGATGACTTTATAAAAACTAAGAAAACTGATCATTATATGTTAGAATTTTTTGAAATGTTAGTTGCTTTACAGCTTCTATCTATGGAAATATCAGTTAGACTAGGAAATGATGTTGATATGCCAAGAAACTTGGCAAAATCAGTAACTGTAGAATAATAATCGACTTGCTGTTGTATTTGTTATTTTTTTAACAGCAAAAATGTAATTAAAAATAATGGAAAACAAAAATGGAAAACCTAGAAGGAAAACAAAGATGGAAAACAAAAAACAATATTTATTCACTAGTGAAGTAGTAAGCCCAGGACACCCTGATAAGTGTGCTGATATTATTGCTGATTCAATTGTTGATAAACTAATTATTGAAGATAGTGAAAGTAGAGTTGCTTCAGAAGTATTTGTTGCAGGAAAAAACATCGTAATCGGTGGAGAAGTTAAATCAAACTGCAAGTTATCTAATGAAGAGTATGAAACACTAGTTAAAGACGCATTAGCGAAAATTGGTTACGATGGTAAATCAGCTTTTACTAAAGAACAATGTTTACACCCAGATGACGTAAATGTACAAGTATTATTAAATCAACAATCTCCTGATATTAATCAAGGTGTTGATCAAGAATCTGGTGAAATAGGTGCTGGAGATCAAGGTATCATGTTTGGATTCGCTTCAACTGAAACTGCTGATTTCATGCCTGCTGCTATTACTTATGCAAGAATGTTAAGTGATAAAGTATATAATTATGCTTTAAATCATAATCATAAGTTAGGTGTTGATATTAAAACACAAGTTACTGTTGATTATGGAACAAAAGCAAACTTTGAAAATTGTAAGCCTCAAAAAATTCATACTATAGTTGTTAGTGCACCATCTGTTGATGGTATGCCAATTACAGAAGTTCGAGAATTAATCCAAGGATTAATTGATGATACTGGACTTCCAGTAGATATGTATAATAAAGAAGATACAATTATTCACATTAACCCAACAGGTAGATATGTTAATCATTCATCATTACATGATTCAGGACTAACAGGAAGAAAACTAATTGTTGATTCATTTGGTGGATATGCACCTATTGGTGGTGGAGCTCAAAGTTCAAAAGATTATACAAAAGTTGATAGATCAGGATTATATGCTGCTAGATGGTTAGCAAAACATATTGTTGCTGCTGGTCTTGCTGGAAAAGCAAATGTTCAAATTTCTTATGCAATTGGTGTAGCTAAACCAACATCAGTGGCAGTAGATACAATGGGAACATATACAAAATATGATGATGATAAATTATCAGAATTCGTTTCTAATGAATTTTCTTTAACTCCTAAATGGATTACAGATAAATTTAATTTAGATAAACCAAGTGAAGAATCTTTCCTTTATGCAGATGTTGCATCAAGAGGACAAGTTGGTCAAAGTGACTATCCTTGGGAAAAATTAGACGAATTAGAAAAATTTAAAAATTTATAAATTATAAAAAGGCTTAGATATGGATTTAAAGAATTTATTTAGCAAAATTTCTTTTGACAGCGGTTCAAAAGAACAACCTACTAAAAAAGATGCTCCTTCTCACTGGGTTAAATGTCCAGAGTGTAGTGCACTGATGTTTTTTAAAGAGGTTGAACATCAAGATAACATTTGTCCAAAATGTAACTTTCATATGAGAGTTGGGGCAAAAAGAAGAATAGAGATATTAACTGACAAAGATAGTTTTGTTGAATATGATGCTGATTTAAAACCAAACGATCCTTTAAAATTTGTTGATAAAACTTCATATAAGAAAAGAGTTGAACAAGCTGTTAAAAAAACAGGTAGAACTTCATCAGTAGTTAGTGGTGAAGGTACTATTAATGATTTAGCAGTACAAATTGTTGTATTTGATTTCTCATTTATGGGTGGTTCATTAGGTTCAGTTGAAGGTGAGAAAATTGTTAGAGCAGTTAATCGAGCAATTGAAAAACATCAAGGTTTAATTATCGTTTCTGCTTCTGGAGGAGCTAGAATGCAAGAGTCTACTTTCGCTTTAATGCAAATGGCTAAGACATCTGCTGCATTAAAAAGATTAGATCATGCTAAGCTTCCTTATATTTCTGTATTAACGGATCCTACTATGGGTGGTGTATCTGCATCATTTGCATTCTTAGGTGATATTATTATGGCAGAACCAGGTGCTTTAATTGGATTTGCAGGTCAAAGAGTTATTAAACAAACTATTGGTGCAGATTTACCTGAAGGGTTCCAAAGAGCTGAGTTCTTACTTGATAAGGGTTCAATTGATATGGTAGTTAATAGATCAGAAATGAAAGAAACATTATATGATTTATTAAAAATGTTCAAAAAAGAGAAAATTGCTAATTAATGTTTAGTAATTTTGAGGAGGCTTTAGGTTTTAAACTTGAAGTCTCTAATCTTCTTTATGTCTTATGTGATTATGAGACTCTTCTTAAAAAAAATATTTCCCTTGATGAATTTGTAATACTTTGTAAAAATAATAATGTAAAACTAATTCAATATAGAGATAAAATATCATCAATTGAAGAGCAAAAAAACAATCTTTTGTTTCTAAAATCAAATTTAGATATACCAATAATTATTAACGATAAAATCGAATTAATAGATTATGCTTGCGGAGTACATTTAGGTCAAGAAGATTTTGACAAAATACACTCAGATAAATCTTTAGCTATTAAATTAATTAGAAGAAAAATTGGAAATAAATTGTTAGGTTTGTCTACTCATAATGAGTTAGAGATTCTAGAAGCAAATGATTTAGATTTAGACATGATAGGTTTAGGTGCATATAAAAATACCAATACAAAAGATGTATCTACTGTATTGGGAAATAAAATATCATATTTAGCCAAAATATCTAAACATCCAGTTTGTGCAATTGGTGGGGTTAAGAAAGAAGATAAAATAGAAAACATTACATTTAATGTTGTAGGATCGGGATTTTATGAAAATTAATATTTATGCTATTATTAAACCTTCAAGAGATGATTTTGATACTTTAATAAAGGAATTTATTAAAATGTCTTCTAAATATGCAAAAGTTGAAGTTCACTATATTTTTAATAAAAATATAGCAAAAGCTCAAACAATTGGACAAAAAGAAGCACAACAATCTTATAGTGATGTTTATGAACCTTTGCTAAAAGGTTATAATATTGCCTTAGATGTTTTAGGAAAAAAAGTTGATTCTTACAAATTTGCAGATTTAATAGATGGTAAAAATGTAATAAATTTTTTTATTGGTGGTGCCTTTGGATTCCAGCGGGAGTTTTTAAAGAAATGTGATAGTATAATATCTCTTAGCGATTTAACGATGGCTCATAAAGTTGCAAATGTTGTCTTGACTGAACAGATATTCAGGGCACTTGCAATAAAAAATAACCATCCATATCATAAATAATTTATTATATTTTTTGTATAATGGCAAAATTTTAATTATAAGGGAATGATGTGGCTAACGCGAAACAGATCGAAGAATTAAAGCAAGTACTATTAGTAAGAAAAGAGACTATTACAAATAGTATTAATGACAGTCGTGAGAGTATTGACTCTTTAAAAAACTCAGAGTGTAATGATGAGTTTGATTATGCAGAAGTTTCTAGTGATTCTTTTAAAGAAGGTATCATTGCGAATCAGCAAATTAAAGAGCTTGAAGAAATCGATGAAGCATTAAAAAGAATTCAAGTTGGAACATATGGTGTTTGTGATATGTGCGACGAATCAATTGCAATTGGTAGATTAAGAGCAAAACCATTTGCAAAGTTTTGTACACCTTGTAGAGAGATTTACGAAGTAGAAAAATAGTAAAAAGGATATAAGATGGGTTTTAAGAAGTATGTTGTTTTTTCTATATTATTTATTGTAGCAATGTATGGCTATGTATTTAGTTTAGAATTAGGGGATTACAAGGTTACAATACTTGATATCTCTTTAGCTTTACCAGTTGCTGTATGGATTATAGTACCAGTAGTATTATTATTTATTGCTACAATTGGTCATATATTATTTTATGGTTTAATAAGTGTATTTAAACAAAGAGCAATAAATAAAGATAGTGAAATGATGCTTTCTTTACTTAAATCTAATTTATTAGAAAAAAGTTTTAATAAAAGATTTAAAACAAAAGCCTTCAAAAGCTTGTCTTCAATTCTAGGTCAATTCCAATTGAGTGTTAAAGATAATACATTCTCTTCAACTGATGAAGAATTAAACAAAATAGTTGCAAGTATTCAAGATATAAAAGTTGGAAAACACATTAATGATAAGTCATTAAAATTAAGTGAGATTTCTTCATTAGCTAATCAAAATATGATTAATAAAGTTAATGAGCAAATTGATTTTGCAGTTGATGTATTAAAGAAAACAGAAAACTATTCAGCTGAAGTTGTTAATCAAGCATTTAAAAATGTTTTAAGAGATAAAACAATGACAACTGTAAAAAAACTTTATAAAAATATCAAATTAGATAAAGAGTTAGCTAAATTATTATTTGAGAAAGATGCTGCAAATAATGAATTTGGATTTACATCTGAAGAGATATTAAAAATCGTTAAAGATTTAAATTACACTAATGAAGATTACTTATCATTAGCTAAGAATTATGAAACAATTTTACAACCAGATCAGATTATTGCATTATTTGAAAAGTTATCAACAGAATTAGACGAAGCAACACCTGCATATTTACATGTGTTATTTGAATATGAAATGATTGAAAAAATTAGAGAAGTAGTAGCGCCTTCAGCAGAGGGTGAGTTAACTGCATATAAAGCACTTTTAGATTTAAAAGAAGCTGGAAAACACTACGACTTAGAGTCGATCTCTTATAAATAATGGAAAAAAAGATTGATTTTAGCAAGCCCCTTGTGGTGCTTGCGCCACTTGCTGGTTATACTGATTTACCTTTTAGATCAGTAGTTAAAAAATTTGGTGCAGATATTACTGTTTCTGAAATGATCTCTTCTAATGCTTTAGTTTACAAATCTGAAAAAACACTTCGAATGATAGAAAAATCTCCATCTGAAGATCCATATATTGTACAAATTGCAGGAAACAATGCTGATTTAGTAAAAGAAGCAGTTCTTATTTTAAATGATATTCCGGGAATTGATGGTATTGATTTAAACTGTGGCTGTCCTGCGCCTAAAGTATTTTCACATGGTTCAGGTTCAAATCTTTTAGGAGATTTAAATAAATTAGAAGAAATTTTATCAACAGTAAAACAGTATTCAAATAAACAGTACACAACTGCAAAAGTAAGAATTGGAGTTAATGATAAAATTCCAGTTGAAATTGCAAAGGCAGTTGAAGCTTGTGGTGTAGATTATGTTGCAGTTCATGGTAGAACAAGAGCGGGAAAATATAAAGCTCCTGTTGATTATGATGCAATCAAAGCAATGAAAGAAGCTGTAAATATTCCAGTTATTGCCAATGGTGATATTAAAGATTATGAAAAAGCTAAAGAAGTATTAGAATATACAAAAGCTGATGGAGTTATGATTGGTCGTGGCGCTATTGGTAAACCTTGGGTATTTTATCAATTAAAACATGGTATTGATGATATTTCTGAAGAAAAGAAAAAAGAGATCATTTTAGAGCATTATGATGCTGTATTACAGTTCCATGGAGTACATGGTACAGTAATGTTTAGAAAACTATTACATTCTTACTCAAAAGGCTATACGGGTGCTCATGAATTCAGGGATTTAATCAATAAAATTTCTGATCCAAAAGTAATGAGAGACATGATAGAAAACTTCTTTTAAGCCCTTTTAATAGTAATCAAAAAATTATTTAGATAAAATATCTTATTTTATATAAAATGTATTAATTTTATATAGTTCAAAAAAGGATATATTTGTCTGAATATTACTACGAATTAACAATAAAACCTATGAAAAACTATGAACTTTTTCTGGAATTATTAACATCTCTAACTAATCAAGCCATTGAAGAAGACAACGGTACTTTAATTGCAAGAAGTGAAGAAGATTTATCAAATGTTGAATTTGGTATAACTCAATTTGCTCAAGCATTAGATACTGAATGTGAAACTAAATGTGAAAAAAAAGAAAATATTGATTGGATTAAACAATATCAAGAATCAGTAAAATCTGTTGAAATTGGAAACTTTTTTATTAGACCATCTTGGGAAGAAAAAAAAGAAGATAAAATTGATATTATTATCGATCCAGCATTATCTTTTGGATCAGGACATCACGAAACTACATCATCTTGTGTACAAGCAATTGATACTTATGTAAATGAAGGTTCTACTGTTTTAGATGTAGGTACTGGAAGTGGTATCTTAGCTATTGCAGCTGCTAAAAAATCTTGTAAAGTAGATATATGTGACACTGATGAAGTTTGTATTACTGATACTACTTCAAATTTCAAATTAAACAATGTTTCTTTTGATGGATCATGGATTGGTTCAGCTAATAGTGCTTCTAAAAAGTATGATGTAGTTATTGCAAATATTGTTGCAGACGTATTAACTATGATTGCAAGTGATTTGAAGAAGTGTTTAAATGAAAATGGTATTTTAATTATTTCAGGTATTTTAGATAAACACATTGATAGAGTTAAAAATAAATTTAAAGATTTAGAACAACTAGAATTAATTCATAAAAATGAATGGGTTTCAGTTGTCTATAAAAATAAGGAGTCTTAGTTTATGAATAATAAACAACAAAACAACAATAATAATGGTGGAAACAATAATAATTTTTTTAATAATAATCCATTATTAGTTTTTGTAATTTTTTCAATTGTAACAATTTTTGCATTTAAAGCTATTTTCCCAGAAGATCAAATGGGTTCAAATGGTTCTAATTCACAAGTTCAAGCTTTTGGATCATCAAAAAATAAAACAATTGCATATTCTGATTTAAAGAAGTTAATTACTTCTGGTCAAATTGAATATGTTGGTATTGGAAATACTCAAATTAGAGCTATTTCAAAATCAGCTGGACAAGTTACAGCGTATACTGCTAGAAGAGTAATCCCAGATGATACTTTAATTCCTCAATTAGAAAAAGCTGGAATTAATTATGGTGGAATTAATGAAGAGAATGTTTTAGCTGATATTTTATTTGGTTGGGTTTTACCTATTTTCATTTTCTTTGCTATCTGGATGTTTATTGCTAAAAGAATGCAAAAATCAATGGGTGGTGGTTCAGGAGGAATCCTTGGAATTGGATCTTCTAAAAAAATGATCAACTCTGAAAAACCAAATGTTAAATTTGCTGATATGGCTGGAAATAAAGAAGCAAAAGAAGAAGTACAAGAAGTTGTAGATTTCTTATCTGATCCAGAAAGATATGTAAAACTTGGTGCTCAAATTCCTAAAGGTGTTTTATTAGTAGGACCTCCAGGAACTGGTAAAACATTACTTGCTAAAGCAGTTGCTGGTGAAGCTGATGTTGAATTCTTATCTGTATCTGGTTCTGCATTCATTGAAATGTTTGTTGGTGTTGGTGCTTCAAGAGTTAGAGATTTATTTGAGCAAGCTAAAAAATCTGCTCCTGCTATTATCTTTATTGATGAAATTGATGCTATTGGTAAATCTAGAGCATCTGGTGGACCAATGGGTGGTAATGATGAAAGAGAACAAACTTTAAATCAATTACTAGCTGAAATGGATGGTTTCTCAACAGAAGCTGCTCCGGTTATTGTATTAGCAGCTACAAATAGACCAGAAGTTCTAGATCCTGCATTATTAAGACCAGGTAGATTTGATAGACAAGTTTTAGTTGATAAACCTGATTATGAAGGTAGAATTGAAATTTTAAATGTTCATATCAAAGAAGTTAAACTTGGTAAAAATGTTGATTTAAAAGAAGTTGCTAAAATGACTGCTGGTTTAGCTGGTGCTGATTTAGCAAATATCATTAATGAAGCAGCATTACTTGCAGGTCGTGCTAAAAAAGATCAAGTTGATCCAAGTGATTTCAAAGAAGCAGTTGAGAGACAAATTGCTGGTTTAGAGAAAAAGTCTAGAAGAATTTCTCCTAAAGAGAGAAAAATTGTAGCTTATCACGAATCAGGACATGCTTTAATTGCTGAAATTACTAAAGGTGCTAAGAAAGTAAATAAAGTATCTATTGTTCCAAGAGGACTTGCTGCTTTAGGTTATACTTTAAATACTCCAGAAGAAAATAAATACTTAATGCAAAAACATGAGTTAATTGCTGAAGTAGATACATTACTTGGTGGACGAGCTGCTGAGGAAGTATTTATTAATGAAATTTCAACTGGTGCAGGGAATGACCTTGAGAGAGCTACTGATATTATTAAATCAATGGCTTCTATTTATGGAATGAGTGATGTTGCTGGTCTTATGGTTTTAGAAAAAAGACAAAACCAATTCTTAGGTGGTCAAACACAAAAAGACTTCTCTGATGAAATGGCTAAAAATCTTGATGATCATGTTAAGACAGTTCTAAATGAAAGATATGAAGTTGTTTTAGATGCTTTACGAAACCATAAAGAAGCAATTGAACAGATGACAGCTGAGTTACTTGAAATAGAAGTTATTTCGGGTGAAAGAGTAAGAGAAGTTATCAAAGAAAATGGCGGAGTTGTTTTCGAAGATGAGGATTTACATTCTGACTCAATTAAAACTGAGGATTCAGAAACAAAAGAAACTACTGAGGAAACTAAATTTTCAGAAGAAACTACAAAAGAAGAAGAGTCTGTTGATGTAGATGCAGATTCATCTTCAGAAGATGAAACAAAGAAATAAATAACTATCGAAGTAAATAAAGCTTGTTCTTTATTTACTTCTCTTTCTAAAAAAATTATCAATATCTTCTTTTAATATAAAACAATAAGCAAAATCACATTATTATATATTTATATAAACAAAATATTTTCTATATATTTGTTAAGGATTATATAAATAATGAAAAACTTCTCCATAAAAATTAAACTTATTATAATTTTTATTTTAATAAAAATAATCCCTTTATTAATAATTACATATATCTCATATGAAGGTATTCTAAAATTAGATAAATATCTTAATACAAATGTAAAATATCTATTTAATCAAAGTAAAGAAATTATTATACGAACTGCTGACGCTTCTATAAATGATAGTATTAAAAATCTCGATAAAAAATCACAACTTACAATGGAGAGAATATCTTATGAAATAGCTAATAATTTAGCTGACTTTTTATATCAAAGAGATGAGGATATTACATTTTTATCAAAACTGGATTTAAATCAAAAAATATTAGAAAATTTTTATGAAAGTAAAAACCGTAATATTATTACTCATGGTAAATATAAATATGATGAAAAGAGTAGTATCTGGATAAGTAATGAAAAAATTCAAAGTACAAAAAGAGAAGAGTTTGAAATACTTGATGATAATAAAAGAAATTTTAATTTTACAGACCCTCAGAATCTTAAGCTTAAAAAAATGCCAATTTATAAAGAAGTGGTTTATTTTGATTTAAAAGGTAATGAAATATATAAGGTTTCAAGTATTAATAAGAAGTTATTGAATATCTCGATAAAAACAAATACTTATATTAATTCAGAAGAATATTTTAATAAAATTAAGACTTTAGAAAAAGATAATATTTATGTTTCAAATGTAATTGGAGAGTATGTACCAAGTAAAATAATTGGTAGTTTTACAAAAGAAAAAGCTAAAAAATCTAATATTAACTTTGAACCACAAAAGAGTGCCTATGCTGGAACAGAAAATCCCTTAGGTAAAAAATTCGAAGCAATTATTCGATATATAAAACCTATTTACAAAGATAATAAGAAAATTGGATACATATCATTAGCATTAGATCATGAACATGTTATGCAGTTTACAGATACTTCTAACCCAACATCTTCTAATATTAAACAAAATATATCTGATGCAAGTAAAGGTAATTACGCTTTTATGTGGGATAATGAAGGTCGTAATATTTCTCATCCTAGGGATTATTTTATTGTTGGTTATGATTCTAGTACAGGTAAACCTCAAATGCCTTGGTTAAGTGCTAAAACAAATAAAGAGTTTGAAGCTTCAAATCAGAATATTAATGAATTTTTAAATAATTATAAGACTTTTGATAATCAAAGTTTAAAAGAAAAACCAAATATAAAACAATTAAAAGAAAAAGGTTATGTAGGTTTAGATTGTAGATATTTAAATTTTGCACCTCAATGTCAAGGTTGGATGCAGGTAACACAAAATGGAGGATATGGATCTTTTTTAATTTATTGGAGTAATGTTTGGAAATTAACAACTGCTGCGACAATACCATATTATACGGGACAATATGCTAATAGTAAAAGAGGTTTTGGATTTATAACAATTGGAGCTAATGTTGAAGAGTTTCATGCCGCTGCAAATAAAACAAAAGTTGATGTTAATAAAATATTAGAAGAACAATCTAATAAAATGAAGATGATAATAAATGACAATGAATTACAAATTGAAAAAGTGATTATGTCTTTATTAAATGAATTAACTATTGTAACAATATTAATGCTTCTAATTATTATTGTAATTGCCTTATGGTTATCAAGTTATATTAGTAAAAAAATTGAAAAACTTTTAATTGGAACTACTCAATTTGCCAATAATGACTTAGATTATAGAATTAAAATAACTTCTCAAGATGAAATTGGGAAATTAGAAAAATCCTTCAATACTATGGCAATCAAAATTCAAACTTTACTTGAAAAAGAAAAAAAATTAAATGAAAGTCTTGAACAAAAAGTTGAAACTGAAATTAAAAAACAAAGAGAACAAGAACAAATATTAATACAACAATCTAGATTTGCAAGTATGGGGGAGATGATTGGTAATATTGCACATCAATGGAGACAACCACTAAATGCATTAGGTCTTGTTATTCAAAATATTCAAGTCTCATATAAAATGGGAGATTTAGATGAAAAGTTTTTAGATAACTCTGTAAAAAAAGCAAATTTACTTACCTCTTCAATGTCAAATACTATTGATGACTTTAGAAGTTTTTTTAAAACAAATAAGATAATAGAACAATTTGATCTTCATGATTCAATTGAGGATAGTTTGGAGTTAATAGAATCAACATATAATTATCATGAGATTAAACTTGTTAAAAATTATTTGGATAAACATATAATTATTAATGGTTATAAAAATGAATTCTCACAAGCTTTATTAAATTTATTGAATAATGCAAAAGATGCACTTTCAAATATTGACTTAGAAAATAAAGAAGTTGTAATATCTTTATATATTGAAAATAATAATGCTATTATTGATATATCTGATAATGCGGGTGGAATACCTGCTTTAGTTATAGATAAGATATTTGATCCCTATTTTACCACAAAAGAAGAAGGTAAAGGAACAGGAATTGGTCTTTATATGAGTAAGGTAATTATAGAAAATAATATGAATGCAAAACTTATTGCAAAGAATGAAAATAAGGGTGCTTTATTCAAAATAATTATTCCAATACAAGATAATGCCGAAAATAAAAATTAATTAATAAATATTCTCTTAATATAAATGTAGTTAAAATAATTATATATAAATAAAAAGATTACATGTGAAAAAAATTAACAAAGAACTTTTATCAAATCTTACTGTGCTTTATGTTGAAGATGAAGAAATGATCAGAGATGAAATCTGCTATTTTTTCAAAAAATATGTAAAGAATTTCCATGTAGCAAAAAATGGATTAGAAGGATTAGATTCATATTTAGAATATAAACCTGACTTAATCATAACAGATATCCAAATGCCTAAAATGAATGGCTTGGAAATGCTGAAAAAAATTGAGAATAAAAATATACCCGTAATTATCACTACTGCATATTCTGATATAGATTACTTTTTAAAAGCAATAGAATTAAATGTTAATAAATTTGTAATTAAACCAATAGATTTAATGGAATTAGTTTTTGCTATTCAAGACTGTGTAATATCTGATCATATGCAAGATAAATTATTTGAAAAAGAAAACTTACTAAGAATTGTTGATGAAAATGTTTTAATTTCAATTACTGATAGTAAAGGTAATATAATCGACGCAAGTCATGCATTTTGTGAGTTTGTTGAATATACAAAAGATGAATTAATTGGAAAAAGTCATAGTATTTTAAAACATGAAGATACTCCATCCCATTTTTATGAAAAAATGTGGGAAAAAATAACTTCTGGAAATGTATTTAAATCTGAGATTAGAAATAGAAAGAAAAATGGTGATATTTATTGGGCAAATCTTACAATAACACCTGTATTCAAAGAAGATAAAATTGTTAACTTTACGGCAATTAGACAGGATATTACAAGTGCTAAAAAATTAGAGTTATTATCAATAGAAGATGATCTAACAAAACTTTATAATAGAAGATATTTTAATAAAATTATTGATAAAGAAATAAGAAGAGTAAAAAGAGATAACTCAATATTAAGTTTACTTACTTTAGATATTGATTATTTTAAAAAATATAATGATACTTATGGACATCCTCAAGGAGATAAGGCTTTAATTGAAGTTGCTAGGGTTTTAAAAGAATCAACACTTCGAGCTACTGATTACTCTTTTAGAATGGGTGGAGAAGAGTTCTCAATAATTTTCTCTGGTGTTGAAATAGAAGAGTCTCTTCATTATTCACAAGAAATAGTAAAAAAAATTGAATCATTACATCTTGAACATACTACTAACATAGCAAGTAAATATCTTACTATCTCAGCTGGATTAATTGTTTTAAATAGTGATGAATTAGATAGTGTAGAGTCTTTATATAAATATTCAGATGAAGCTTTGTATGAAGCAAAAGTTAAAGGTAGAAATCAAGTAGTATTATCAAAAAACTCAAAATAACTCTTGACAAAACAGTATAAATTAATTATACTGCCTATACTTTAAAAAATTCGAGGAGTACAAATGAAAATATTTAATTTTTCTAATAACCATTTCATCAAAAGTGTTAATACTCTTCTACTACTTACAAAATCTCTCTAATTATTAAATTAGACTTTATATTTTACAAAATAATCACAAATAAATAACAGCTACAGTTTTTCTTTTTTTATATAAAAAAAGATATAATATTACACATTTTAAAGGGTACATAACAATGGATAAAAATAGAATTATAGTATTTGATACGACATTAAGAGATGGTGAGCAATCTCCTGGTTGTTCTATGAACACAGAAGAAAAAATCAAAGTTGCATTACAATTAGAAAAATTAGGTGTTGATGTAATTGAAGCAGGTTTTGCTGCTGCATCTCCTGGAGATTTTGACGCAGTTTCTAGAATTGCTGAGCAAGTTAAGAACTCATCAATCTGTTCATTATCAAGAGCAATTGAAAATGATATTAAACAATCAGGTTTAGCAGTTTCAAAAGCTCCATTACATAGAATTCATACATTTATTGCTACTTCACCAATTCACATGAAATATAAATTAAAAATGAGTGAAGCAGAAGTTATCAAAAGAGCAGTTCATGCAGTTGAATATGCAAGAACATTTGTTGATGATGTTGAGTTTTCATTAGAAGATGCAGGTAGATCTGAAATTCCATTTATGAAAGAAGTAATGGATGCCGTAATTGCTGCTGGTGCTTCAACAATTAACTTACCTGATACAGTTGGATATAGATTACCACATGAATTAGGTGCAATGGTAAAAGAATTATCTGATTTTGCAGGTGATAGAGCAATTATTTCTGTACATAACCATAATGACTTAGGATTAGCAACTGCAAATACTTTAGCATCAGTAATGAACGGTGCTAGACAAATTGAAGTTACAATGAATGGTTTAGGTGAGAGAGCTGGAAATTCTGCTTTAGAAGAGGCTGTAATGGCTATTAAAACTAGAAAAGATGCTTTTGGTGAATTATATACAGGGATTAATACTCCTGAGTTATATCCAACTTCTAGATTAGTTGCAACTATTACAGGTGTTGAACCACAACAAAATAAAGCAATTGTTGGTAAAAATGCATTTGCACATGAAAGTGGAATTCACCAAGATGGTATGTTGAAAAATAATGAAACATACGAAATTATGAGACCAGAAGATGTAGGTGTATTTAAAGAATCTACATTAATCTTAGGAAAACATTCAGGTCGTGCTGCATTTAGAGACAAAATCGAACATTTAGGTTTTGATAAAGTTTCTGATGAAGAATTAAATGCTGCTTTTGAAAGATTCAAAATTTTAGCTGATAAGAAAAAAGATGTTACTGATGATGATATTAGAATGTTAATCACAGATGAATCATTAAATCAAGACAAAACTTATGAATTAGTTGGATTACAAATCTCTGACTGTTCAAACGGTATGCCAATGGCAGCTGTATCTATAAAACATAACGATAGCGTAATGCAAGATGCAAATATCGGTGATGGTACAATGGATGCTATCTTTAAAACTATTGATAGATTAACTGGTATTACTGGTGAATTAAATGATTATAAAGTAACTTCTGTATCTGAAGGTAAAGATGCATTAGCAAAAGTAACTACAAGAGTTACATTTGATAAGAACTCTCCTTCATTCGTAGGACATGGATTAAGTATTGATACTATGTTAGCAACTGCAAAAGCTTATTTAGGTTCTGTTAATTCATACATTTCTCAAAAAGAAAGACTTTCTAAAAGTACTGAACACCAAGTATAAGAAATTGTAAAGTAGTTTTTACTACTTTACGATTACAACTCACATTAAAAATCAAAAAAATAACTTATTAAATTCCTATTATTCAGCAAAAAATGAGTAAAATATCTATATCTAACTAAAACTGTTTATGTTTTAGAACACATTAGGAGATGTAAAATATATGATGCAATTTAACTTCTTTTTGAAGCTATTAAAGGAATCGTTTAGGGATTTAATCCCAATTGTTGTAGTGATACTGTTTTTTCAATTAGCAATTATCCAAGCTGTACCTGAGGGGTGGGTTAGCACGGCAATTGGTTTATGTATTGTAGGTGTTGGTCTTGCAATATTCTTACAAGGTTTAGAGATAGGGATTTTCCCAGTTGGTGAAGGTTTAGCAAGGGATTTTGCTAAGCATGGAACTATGTTATGGGTATTATTCTTTGGATTTTTAATTGGATTTGGTACTACAATTGCAGAACCTGCTCTTGCAGTTATTGCTGATAAGGCTGCTTCTATATCAAGTGGAAGAATAGATGCTACTATTCTGCGAATGGTTGTTGCTGGATCGGTTGGATTTGCTATATTCTTAGGGGTTTTTAGAATATACAAAGGTCACCCAATCCATTACTACATTATTACTGGATATTTATTAGTTGTAAGTGTTACTTTCTTTGCACCACAAGAAATTATTGGTTTAGCATACGATTTAGGTGGAGTTACTACGTCAACTGTAACCGTACCATTAGTTGCTGCACTTGGTATTGGTTTAGCTTCTACAATTAAAGGTAGAAATCCTGTAATTGATGGATTTGGTCTTATTGCTTTTGCTTCATTAACACCTATGATTTTTGTACAGATTTATGGTATTGCTGTATATAATCTTGTAGATGCTAAGGATGTTGTGGGTGTTGTTGTTGAAGCTACTGTTTCTTCTAATACAACAATTTCTATATCTTCAGTACTTTCTGGAATTGCATCTGTTGTAAAAGATGTTGCGCCTATTTTATTTATTATTCTTTTCTTCCAATATGCTGTATTAAAAAAGAAAATTGATAATATTAAAACTGTATTCTTAGGATTTGGACTTGTAATCATTGGATTATATGCATTTATTCTTGGACTTGAAATGGGTCTATTCTCACTTGGTGAGACAATGGCATATCAATTAACAAAATCTGATTCTGTAATGATGATTTATGCATTTGCTTTTGCAATTGGTTTCTCAACTACAATGGCAGAACCAGCTTTAATGGCAATTGCAAAAAAAGCAAAAGATATTTCAGATGGTAAGATCAATGATTTTGCATTAAGATTATTTGTTGCAGCTGGTGTTGCAATAGGTATTGCTTTAGGTGCATTTAGAATTGTTGATGGTGGACATATTCACTACTACATTATTGTTGGATATTTAACTGTAATTATTCTTACTTTTATTGCTCCAAAATACATTATTCCAATTGCATACGATTCAGGTGGGGTTACTACTTCAACTGTAACAGTTCCATTAGTTGCAGCTCTTGGTATTGGACTTGCTACAAATATTGAAGGAAGATCTCCTTTAATTGATGGATTTGGTCTTATTGCTTTTGCATCATTATTCCCAATGATTACTGTAATGATTTATGGTATTTTAACTGAGAAATTTGGTGTTAAATCTGATACTCAAATTGAAGAAGAAGAGTTATTAAAAGATACTTTAATTGATGCTGAAAATATGGATTTAGCAACTGTTAATATTGATGGATCTCATGTTAGACACTCTTTATCTTTAGAGTTCTCAGCAGTAGTTATTATTGTGCCAGTTGATAAAAAACTTGATGCAATTTCAGCAGCTCATAAAGCTGGTGCTTCAGGAGTTACTGTATTAAGAGCTGATGGTATTGGTCTTGAAGAAATGGATAACTTCTTTAGAACATCATTTGAAGCTAATGATACATTGTTATTATTTTTATTACCAAAATATTTAGTAAATGAAGTTATAAAATCAATTATTCATTCTCTTCACCTTACTACAAGTGGTAAAGGGGTTGCTTTTGCATTCCCATTAACTCATATGAAAGGTATCTCTTTATCTAAAGAAGATATTTTTAAAGAAGAAGCTTATCAAGTAAATTTAAATAAAGAAGAACCAATGTCTTGCGTTGGTGATGATTTGGACAGTGAACCTCATGATTCAAACAAAGAACCTTCAAAGTCTAAGTGATAGTATTAATACAGGGGAACCTGTATTAATCTATTTTTCCGGAGAAAATTGTTCAGTTTGTAAGGTCTTAAAACCTAAAATTGAAGAATCTATTAAATCAAACTTTTCAAAATTTACAATGTATGAGGTTAAAACTGATATACATAAAGAAATCACAAGTCATTTTACGGTATTTTCTATACCTACTATATTGGTATTCTTTGATAAAAAAGAGTTTTTCAGAAAAGGCAGAAACCTATCTGTACCTTTATTTATTGAGGAAATTAGAAGACCATATAATTTAATGTGCGAGTAAAATAAAATGAAAAGAACTCTTCTTATTTTTCTTATTTTATTTATAGCAATGCAATTGATTCAGTCTGAACAATCAAATGTTGCTATAAATAAAAGTAAAGAAATTCAAGCCCCAGAAAATATTATGACTTTATTAAAAACATCTTGTTATGATTGTCATTCAGATGAAGTTAATTGGCCATGGTATTCAAATGTTGCACCCTTTTCTTGGGTTATTAGTGAACACGTTAATAGTGGAAGAAAGTGGTTGAATTTTTCTGTTTGGGAAGATTACACAGAAGAAGAGAAAAAGAAAAAAATGAAAGGTATTTATAGAACAGCTTATGCTGTAATGCCTTTACAGTCTTATATATGGTTACACGAAGAAGCGGATCTTACTAAAGAGCAAAGGAAGCTAATTCGAAATTGGACAGGAGTTAGGAAAAGCAAGTGAGAGAAGAAGTTCAAGCCCTATTAGATGATAAAAAATCTTTATTAACAATAACATATTTTAAACTTCAACAACTTTTTGAAAAAAAGTATGGTGAGAATACAGTAGTTCTTATGGAAATAGGAACATTTTTTGAAGTTTATGAAGTTAATAATGACGAAGAACAAATTGGTAAAGCAAAAGAAATTGCTGAACTATTAAATATTCAATTAACTAGAAAGAATAAAACAATTCTAGAAAACTCAAAAGAAAACCCAATAATGGCAGGAGTTCCTGCAATTTCCCTTGAAAAACATCTTTCAAGAATTATTTCAGAGCAAAAATATACAGTTGTAATTATTAAACAAAGAGGTTTACCTCCAAAAGTTAGCAGATATCTAGATACAGTTGTATCTCCTGGAACAAACTTTGATTTTGTATTAGACCAAGATGAAAATAATATTACTTCTTTAGTGGTTGAACAAATTAAAGGTATTTATTTAGTTGGATACTCTGCTATTGATGTAACAACTGGAAAATGTTATTACAATGAAATTCATGGAACAAGTGAAGATAAGTTTTATGCTTTAGATGAAGTATTTAATTATATGAATATGCATAAAACAAATGAAGTAATTGTATCTTTTGCTGATAAAACTATTAATGAAAAAGAAGTTATTGATTATTTAGAATTAAAACTGAAAACTTTTCATTTAGGATCTTTTAGACCTAAAATTAATTATCAAAATGAACTATTTAAAAATGTGTTTGATATTCAATCTTTATTAACAGCAATTGAGCATTTAGATATGGAACGAGTTCCCTTGTCAACTGAATCACTTGCTGTGTTAATTGATTTTGTAATAGGGCATGATTCAAATATCATACAAAAACTTTCACTTCCTCAAAAATTAGATGTAAGTAAATATATTTATTTAGGTAATAACGCCTTAGAGCAGTTAAATGTAATTGAAACTAGTCATAATCCATCATTGATTAAACTAATGAATAATACATCAACAGCAATGGGGAAAAGACTTTTAAAAGAAAGACTTACTCACCCTGTAAAAGATTCAAAAGAGATATTAAGAAGATTTAATTTATCAAAAGAGTTGTTTGATTATCATGGTCCAATTGAGAATGAGTTAGCGAATATTTATGATATTGAAAGACTTACAAGAAGAATAAAATTAGCTAGACTTCATCCTTTTGAATTAAATTATCTTTATGACTCATTACTTAGTATAAAAGAAGTAGTTACATTTATGGAGAATTATAAGTTTTTAACTCCTCCTTGCTCTTCTGCTGAATTATCACTATTTATTCAATCAATTGATTCTACATTTGATTTAAGTATTTCTGGAAAGTATATGCTTAAAGATGTAGAAGCAAATATGGTTTGCAAAGGTATTAATACTCAAATCGATGAATTAAGTTCTCAAAATAGTGTATTACGTTCTAAACTTGAACTTTTAAGGCTTCATGTTTTAGGTTTTCTAAATGCTTCTGAAGATTCTAATTTTGTAAATATTAATAGATTAGATAAAGAAGGTTTCTTCTTAACTATGACAAAAAATAGATACAACTTAATAAAAGAAGACTTACAAAATTCTCATATTATTATAGATGATGATTTACTTTTATTCAAAGATTTCACTGTAAAAGTACAAACAAACTCTGTTAAGATTTTTTGTAAACTTACTGATTCTGTAAGTGATAAATATGTACATAATCTTAAGAAAATTGTTGAATTAAATAAATTAGTATTTAAAGAAAAATTAGCAGAATTTGAAAAGAAGTTCTCATTATTACTAGAAGAATTAGTTCAGTTTATTGCGGAAGTTGATTTAACAGTTTCTAATATTAAAACAGCAAAAAAATATAATTATGTTTGTCCTAAAATTGTAAAAACAAAAGATGAAGAAAACTTCATTGAATTAATAGACTTAAGACACCCAATTATTGAAGCAAATGAAGAACAAGGTATTTATGTACCTAATGATATTATCTTAGGAGAATTGTCTTATGCTTCAAAAGAGTATAAAGATAATGTGATTATTAAAAATTCAAACCCAATTAATACTAAAAACAATAATATGCACGGAGTATTATTATATGGTATTAACTCTTCTGGTAAATCTTCATTAATGAAATCAATTGGTATTGCAGTTATTTTAGCTCAAGCTGGATTTTATGTACCGTGTAAATCTATGAGATTCTCAATTTTTGATGCAGTGTATACAAGAATATCTGGAGCTGATAATATTGCTAAAGGTTTATCTTCTTTTGCCGTTGAGATGTTAGAATTAAAAAATATATTTAACAGAGCTACTAAAAATTCCCTTGTTTTAGGTGATGAAATCTCACATAGTACCGAGACAATGAGTGGATTATCTATTGTTGCTAGTGCTATTTTAAAACTCGCAAAACTAGAGTCTATTTTTGTATTTGCTACACATTTACATCAATTACCAGAGTTACCAGAAATTGAACGACTTAAAAATATAATTTCACTTCATTTATCTGTAATGTATAAAGATGATGAAGATAAATTAATTTTTGATAGAAAATTAGCTTACGGAAGTGGTTCATCTATGTATGGTTTAGAGTATGCAAGATCACTTCATATGGATAAAGAGTTTTTATCTGTAGCAAATGATATTAGAAAAAAACTAACAGATGATTACTCTGCAATTGAGAGATTATCTCAAAAGAAAACTTCAAAGTACAATAAAAATGTTTTTGCTGCTACTTGTGTTATTTGTGGAAAAGCTTGTGATGATGTTCATCATATTAAAGAGCAAGCCAGAGCAAATAAAGATGGATTTATTGAACACATAAATCAAAATCATAAATATAATCTAATACCTTTATGTAAAGAACATCATAAGATGGTACATGATGGAAGTATTAATGTTAATGGTTTTGTTGCAACTTCTTCTGGATTAGAATTACATTACACTATGTTAGATAAATAGAATAAGAAAAATCTTATTCTATTTGTTTTTTAGTTACCGCAGTTTGTTTCTACACATTTTCCTTTAATTACTTTTACTAAAGTATTAAGAGGTCTTTCTCCCACAGATTTTACTTTTACAGCATCGTGAGTTAATGTTGAAGCTGTCCAGAATGGATCATTTACTCCAGGAATTAATAAATCTGAAGCTGGATTTCCACTTACTGTGTTTACCACAAGTCCTTCATCAAGAATCTTAACTCTATAATCATCTCCTGCTAAAGATAATTGAGTGGCAGATTTAATATTAATTTTTGGGAACCATTTTCCATTAATATTTTTCCATGGAACTTGTAATGAAAAACCATCATAGTTTAATCTATATAATCCATCTACATCACTAGCCCCATTAATATCCTTTGTACTATTATGTTCATAATTAAATACCATAGGTGCATCAAAAGTTTGTAATGTTGAGTTTAGTTTAATACCTGTAAACTTATTCCAATCATTTGAACCAGTTTCCCATTTATAATAGATATTTTCATTTTGTTCAACTTCCCAATAATTACTAGTATTGTAAGTATTATTTAGAACAGATGAGGAAGTAGCTTCTAATAAAGGACCAATACTTGCACCCCATTGTCTATGTGAATTACTTAAATCAATACTAGAGTTAATTACAATTGCATTTGAACTTTCATCTTCTAATGTTAAGTTACTAGTATTATATGTATATGTTTTTCCTATTACACCATTTGAGCCATTATTATAAATTGCAAAATCATTTATATTTGTCATTGCTGGATTGATAACTTCATGACCGTAATTAACTAAATCTAAATCACTACTTGGGCTAACAATTTCTTCTTTATGAAAAGAGACATTACTACTATTTGTTAAAGTTGCTTTTATTGGAATATTTGCTTGTAATGCTTCAGACCAAGCACCATTCCAATCATTAATTGTTATAGGAATTGAAGAATTATCATCTCCTGCTGTATTAAATAAATATTTATTACTAACACCACTTACAACATCAGCTTCACCAGTTTGATTATTCTGAGTTCCTAAGATTTTAAAGTTTCCATTACTTCCACCAGCTGAACTATCCCATGTAATAATATATTGTGTATTATTAGAGTTATTCCAATAGTACATTTTTGTACCATTTAATTTATTCATTGTAGTTGCTGATTTTGTAAACTTTTTTAATTTACCTGGACCTTGAACAATTGTATATGCTGTAGTTTTTGCTCTATCTTCTTCTTTATAAACAGTATCACCATTCTTGATTTTATTATTATCAGTCCATAATCCCCAATATCCAACATAACCGTGGTATTCTTCCCCTGTTGTAGCATCAATTTTTACAATTGGATAACCACTATTAAGTTTTACTTCATTACCAGATGTTTCCTCATATAACCCATATCTGAAAACTTTATGAGATAAAGATTGTTTATCTTTAGTGATTTCTGAACCTACATTAATAGCACTATCATCTTTGCTTACTTCTTGAATTTTATAGTACCTATTACTTAATGCAAGTTTGTAAGCTTTTAAAACTGGACTTTGTCCATGCTCTATTGCTTTAGAAAAAGCAACTCCTTTTCCTTTTTCTTCTCCAGTTTCATCACCTTTTGTTCCATTGTTTTGAGCATCTGTAGCATTAACATTTAGTACAAGTTTTAAAAGTTCTGGATATTGATTTCCATTTTCAGTCATTAGGTTTTTATAATCAACTATAGCTTGACCTTCATGAGCTCCTTTATCTGTGCTGATAACTCCACCCATAACTTTTGAATCAAAATTAGTTGATTTATCACTATTTATTGAATAACCACTAAAGTTCATTAATAATTTACCATAAGGATATTGGACACTTACGCCTTTTTCAACTTCAATAAATCCAATAATTCTTTGTTCTCTACTTGGATCATCATTCTCATCAATCCAAAATTTAATGATCATTGGGTCATTGTTACTTTTTCTTGTAACAATAATATTCATTTGCATTAGCTTTTCAATATTTTTATTACTTGATGCACCTGCGTTTTGAACTTGACCACTTTGTTCTTTATCTTTTATTAGGGCTTTATAAGGACCTTTATTAACAAACTCTGAGGCTTTAGTTTGTGAAATAATGTCTAAAATCATATTAACAGTATTAATAGGTTGTAATGTTGATTCTTCAGTAAAGCTTTTTGTTATAGCATTAGTATAATCTGTACCTGCATCATTGTAATTTGCAAAAAGTAATGATGAACATAGTGCCGCACTTAATAATATTTTCTTCATATTTTATTCCTTAGTTTGAAGCATCAAGTGCATCAACTTGACTTGGTGTTGTTAAACCATTAACTGTAAGATTTGATGTTGCTCTTGAAACTACATCTTCTGTCATTTTACTTCTTAACGTTGTTAGATTTACACTACCATTAGACATTGAGCTTTCAATATTAGTTGTTTCAGCATCAGCTTTTGATTGAAGTGCATTTCTTTTGATTTGACTTAATTTACTTGTATCATTAAAGTTTTGAAGTAAATCTGCAGCATCTACACCTGAAATACTACCTGCAACACTTGTCTTAGCTTGTTCTAGAGTTTCATTATTCTCTTTCATTGCTGACCAAACTTTTGTAGATATTGCACTAACTATATGTTTTCCATCACTTGCTTTTGCATCTTTAGGAGCTAGAAAAGTAATTGCTGTTGTTACTGTTGTTCCAGTATCTCCAGATACAGCATGTTTAATAGCATTAACTGGAATTTCAGCAATTACATCATAGTCACCACCGCTAAGAGAAAAAATACCATCGGCATCTGATGTTGTAAAAGTTTCACCTGCATCACATTTTCCATTACTATTTGCATCAAGGCATACTTTTGCACCTTCATAGAAACTTCCTGAAACTACACCACTAGTAACAGATGAAATAGAACTAGATGAACCACCACCTCCACCACAGCCAACTAATACACTTCCTGCAATAATAGGAAGAACAATTGTTTTTAAAAGATTATTTTTATTCATTAATACTCCTTATTTAAAGAAAATTTATATATAAAAAATTAAAAGTAACATTCTATATAACGTTTGTAAAGACCATTATTACATAGGATATATAAAAAATAATTTAATTGAGTGTGTATAAATAAGAAAATATAAGCCTATTTTAAAATTATTAATTGTTTTAGATGTTTTTTAGAATAATAGGTTTGTTTTGAATAAAAAGTAGATGAATAATTGAAAGTAAAATAAAAAAGAAAAAGCTAGTTTTCTTTTTCTTTTTTTGTTTTAAGAATATTTCTTATTAGTAAGATTATAAATAAAAGAGCAATTCCACTATTTATATAAAAGCCTTGCATGTTTCCATCTTGGAAAAATGTATATGCTAAAGCTGTAAATATAAGTGAAATCACTAAACACATATTATAGAGCTTTAAAACCTTCTTCTAGGTCTAAAGTACCTTCGTAAAATGCTTTTCCAACAATAACACCAGCGATGTTACCATTTTCTTTACAGTTAGTGATATCATTGATATCTTTTACACCACCAGATGCAATTGTATCAACTCCAGATGCTAGTGCAATTGATTCAGTAAATTCTACATTTACACCACATAACATCCCATCTTTTGAAATATCAGTACAAATAATAGCTTCAACCCCAGCATTTGCAAACTCTTTTGCTAAAGTTGTAGCTTCCATAGTTGAAACTTCTGCCCAACCTTCAACTGCTACCATTCCATTCATTGCATCAATTCCTACAGCAATTGGATATTTTGCTGCCATATCTTTCACAAATTGTGGATCTTTAACTGCAATTGATCCTAAGATTAATCTATCAATTCCTAGTTCAACATACATTTTGATAGTTTCTTCATCTCGAATACCACCACCAACTTCAATTTTTAAATTACAATTTTCTTTAATCTTTTTAATTTGTTCTAAGTTAGCTGGTTCACCTGCAAATGCACCATTTAAATCAACAATATGTAACCATTTTGAACCTAATTCTTCAAATCTTTTAGCAACTTGCCATGGCTCATCTGAATAGATTTTTGCACTATCCATTAATCCCTTACTTAATCTTACAGCTTTCCCATCTTTTAAATCAATCGCAGGTAAAATATCCATACTTTATGCTCTCCTCATTTCTTGTTTAATTTTCTTTTTTTCGTTTAATTCGATTGAACAAATTATTGCTTCTTCTAAATAGCTTTTTATAATCTCTTCATTAAAATCATTTTCATTGTTTATATATAAATGACGTATATACTTTGATCCATATTTAAAATCAAATTTATCATCTAATAAATATCCCTTATGACAACCAAGTGTGATCTTTTTATCATCTTTTTTTAGATAAAAAAGTACTTGATTTTCAAATTCATATGAGTGATGTTTTTTTAGATAGTTTTTTTCAACTCCTTCAATATCAAGAGCTATAGAATCAATTTTTTGTGCTATTTCTTTGATCCAATCTAACATAAATCCTCAATTGTTTCTTCTATTGTTTTAAATTTAAACTCAAAACCTAAGTCTTCTAGTTTTTGAGGAATAACACTTTGTCCATCTGTTAATACTTTTGCACCTTCAGAGAAAATAATGTTTAAAACAAATTCTGGTACTGGAAGTATAGTAGGTCTTTTTAGTGTTTTTCCTAAAGCAAGAGTTAGACCTTTGTTAGTTGTGGGAACTGGTGCTGTTAAATTAAATATATCCTCATGTAAGTTATCAATAACAAACCTAAAAGCGTTAAGTAAGTCATAAATATGAATAAAAGAGAAAGTTTGTTTTCCACTTCCTATTACTCCACCTACACCCATTTTAAATGGAGTTATCATTTTTTGTAATGCACCGCCGTGTTTACCTAAAACAATACCAAATCTGAATATAGAAACTTTAACTCCAAATTCTTTTGCTTTGTTTGCTTCATTTTCCCAGTCTTTACATAAGTTTGCTAAGAAATCTGTATTCTTATTTCCATCTTCATTATAAGTTTGTTTATTATCATAAATTCCAACTGCTGATGTTGAAATAAGTAAGTCTGGTTTATTTGTTGAGTTTTTAATTGCATTTACAATTTTTGAAGTTGTATCTATTCTACTTGAATAAAGAAGTTTTTTATAACTTTCGCTCCATCTATTAATGATATTTGCTCCAGCTAGATTGATTATAATATTAGAAGAGTTTATTAGCTCTTCTAATTTATTCTGATCATTTAGGATCTCTCTTGATATTGGTAATATTTTATAACCTAAAGAAGAAAAAAATTTATTTAAGTTTGTACCAACAAATCCGCTAGCGCCCGTAATTGCTATTGTTTTCATTTGAGATCCTTTTATATAAAATGATTAAATTTTCATAAAGTTCTTTAAAATTTTTAATCCATTATCATGTGACTTTTCTGGATGTGGTTGGAAACCATAAATATTATCTTTATTTACTGCACTTACAAAATCATAACCGTAAGTTGTTTTTCCAATAATATTTTTCTCATTGGTAACTGCATGGTATGAGTGTACAAAATATAAATATGGATTATCTAATCCTTCAAATAATGCATGTTCTTTATTCTGAATTGTATTCCAACCCATATGAGGAATTTTGAAATCCTCATGCATTTTTGATTTATCAAATTTGATTACTTCTCCATCAATTAATCCAAGACCATCACTATGTCCAAACTCTTGTGAACTTTCGAATAATAGTTGCATACCTAAACAAATACCAATCATTGGTTTTCCTGTATTTGCGAAGTTATATATAGCTTCTTTCATTCCTGTTTCATTTAAGTGTTCCATTGCATCTTTATATGCACCAACACCTGGTAAAATAATTCTATCGTAGTTTTTTAAGTCATTTGGGTCTTTTACAATTGTAGCTTTTGCATCTAATAGATGACAAGCATTATAAACACTTGCTAAGTTACCCATATTATAATCAATAATTCCTATCACAGCTATCCCTTTATTAAAAATGAATTATACTAAAGTTTAGCATCATCTAGGGTTAAAGAAAATAACACCTTATTGTTTTTCTTTTCAAGAACTTTTTTTGCTTCTTTTATTGTAGCACCTGTTGTAATTAAATCATCACATAAAATTGTCGTTTGATTATGAATATTTGTTAGTTGAAATTTTCTAGGATTTTTTTGCCTAAACTCTAGGTCTTTTCCTGCATATTTGACTATATTTTTAGCTTTTAGAGTATTGTATTTTGGTGTGATTATTGATGATTTCAAATGTTTTGCCAAAATTGCAGTATGTGAAAAATTATGTCTTGAATGATCATCGATTGGAATTGCTAAAATTTGTTCATCAATTTTGAATTTTTTTGTAAATTCTAAAAATGATAATCTAGCTAAAATATTATAAATCTTATCTCCATGAAAATGATATTTTGATGAAATTAAATCTTCAATTTCTGAGTAGGGATAAAAAGAATAATTATAAAAACCATCTTCAATTTCTCTTTTATTAAAAACTGGTTTTAATAAAGTATTTTGACAATTTTTACAGATTATATACAAAGATAGTTTACTACAAGTTATACAATACATATAAGTTTTCTTAATTTAAATATTATTTTAGTACAATGTTAAACGTAATATTAACACAAATTATTTAATAATAGGATTAATTATTTTAATTAAGAAAAAACTGACTATTTTCACTTCTGTATTTTTGATTTTTATTTTGTTAGCTTCAACTTTAATTCTTACAACTCTTAATGAGATTGAAACAAAATTCTTTAATTATAAAAATATTTCTATCAAAGGAAAGCTTGCAAGTTTGGAGATATCCAAAGATATCAACTATATAAGCCGATGTTCTAGGGATATTATGCTTGGTAATGATTATGAAAATAATGTATCTAAAATAAAACAACGTATACTTTCAATTGAAAATTCATTTATTATTTTAGAGAAAAGTATTCCTTATATGAATAATGGAGAAGATAATAAAAAACTTTTTGAAGATACAAAAACAAATAGTATTTCCTTTATTTATGATGTTTTAGAGAAAATGGAAACAGTGAATAACTATGAAAATCTTAATGAACTTTATACTTTATATAAAAAAGAATCTACACCAATTGCAATTAAAAGTAGAGAATATTTCAAAAAATTAAAAGAAAATCAAAATGATAGTTTTGAATTATTAACCAATAGATTTACAAAAGATATTAGAACTCAAAGAGATATTGTATTTTCAAGTGCAATACTATTTGCTTTTTTGATTATTGTATTTATTATGATTGTATATAAGAATGTTATTAAACAAATCAAAACAGAAGAAGCTCTAACTAATACTAAAAATCTTTTTTTACAATATAAAAATGCTATTGATAAAACAAATATTGTTTCAAAAACAAATACTAGGGGTATTATTACTTATGTAAATGATGAATTTTGTAAAGTATCTCAATTCTCTCAAAACGAATTATTAGGACAGCCTCATAATATTGTAAGACATCCAAATAGTAAAAAATCAGTTTTTAAAGATTTATGGGAAACAATTCAATCAAAAAAATCTTGGAATGGCATTATTGAGAATAGAAAAAAAGATGGTTCTAGTTATTTTGTAGATACAACTGTTTTTCCTATTTTTGGCAAAGATAATAGTGTAGATGAATATATAGCTATTAGAAAAGATATCACTGAATTAGTTGAGTTAAATAAAGAACTTAGTTCTTCAAGAGAAGAGATTCTAACTCGTATTGGTATGATTGCTGAAACTAGATCAAAAGAGACAAGTAATCATGTACGAAGAGTTGCTGAGTACTCAAAAATCTTAGCTAAGTATTATGGAATAAAAGATGATGAAATTGATATTTTATATAATGCTACAGCCTTACATGATATTGGAAAAGTAGTAACTCCTGATCATATTCTAAATAAACCAGGGAAGTTAACATATGATGAATTTGAGATTATGAAAAGACATACCTCAGATGGTTATTTGATGTTAAAAGATACTCATAATAATATCATTAAAGCAGGCTCTATAATTGCCCATGAACATCATGAAAAATATGATGGTTCAGGATATCCACGAGGAATCAAAGGTGAAGATATTCACATCTATGCAAGAATCACCGCAATTGCTGATGTATTCGATGCTTTAGGAAGTACAAGAGTATATAAGAGTGGTTGGGAATTAAACGATATTGTGAAGTTTGTAAATGAACAAAGTGGTAAACATTTTGATCCAAAATTGGTTAAGATTTTTAATGATAGGTTTGAGGATTTTATGTTTATTCGTAAGAAGTTTAGAACAGAGTATTAAGTAGAATCTCTTTCTTTTCTTTTTAGTAAGGAAAAGAAACAAAAGATGTAATCCCATTTATTAGAAAGAGCGTGAGAGAAGTTGAAAATTACGCTAAAAATGATCACATTTTTTTACACTCTATCTTTTGATACAATAATAAAAATATATGAAAGGTTTAATATGTATAAATCAGAATCTAAGTGCAAAAGTCTCAAATTATGAATCTGTTGAAAATATAAATAAACCATCTAATGCTTCACATAATACTAAAAGAATGTATTTAAAATATAAAGATTATAATATTTTTGAGTTAGAAGAAGTAATTAAAGATTCTAAAATTTAAATTTTTATGAAGATTTAAGGCGGAAGGTAAAAATTATTGAGGAGCTTAGTTAACTAAGTGAGTCAATAATTTTTGCCTTCCAACGAAGAAGATTTATAAAAAGTTAGATTTTCAGTACTGCCATGAATGCTTCTTGTGGTACGTTAACCTTACCTATAGATTTCATTCTTTTTTTACCAGCTTTTTGTTTTTCTAATAGTTTTCTTTTTCTTGTAATATCTCCACCATAACATTTTGCAGTTACGTTTTTACCTGTTGATTTTACAGTCTCTCTAGCGATAATATTAGCACCAATAGATGCTTGAATTGCTACTTCGAATAATTGTCTTGGAATTAACTCTTTTAAGGCTTTAATAAACTCTCTACCTTTTGATAAAGCTTTGTTTTCTGGAACAATAATTGATAATGCATCAACTACATCTCCCGCAACTTTAATATCAAGTTTTTGTAATACACCTGGTCTGAATCCAATTGGTTCATAATCAAATGATGCATAACCTTTTGTAGTAGATTTTAATCTATCATAGAAGTCCATTACAATTTCATTCATTGGAATATCATAGTCTAATAAAACTCTAGTTCCAATATAATCCATTTTATTTTGAATACCTCTTTTGTCATTAAGAAGTTTAATAACATTTCCTAAGAATTCATCAGGTACTAAAATTGTTGCTTTTACATATGGTTCAAAAATTGTCTCAATATGGTTTGGTTCTGGTAATTCAGAAGGATTTTGAATAGAAATCTTTTCACCATCTTTCTTTTCCACTTCATAAATAACTGTTGGTGCAGTTGCAATTAAATCAAGGTTGAATTCTCTCTCTAATCTTTCTTTAATAACTTCCATATGAAGCATACCTAAGAAACCTGTTCTAAATCCACTTCCTAAAGCAGCTGAAGATTCTGGTTCATAAGAAATAGATGAATCATTTAATCTTAGTTTATCAAGAGCATCTCTTAAGTCTTCAAACTTATCTGTATCAATTGGATAAATACCTGCAAATACAAATGGTTTAGCTGGCTCAAACCCATCAATTGCTTCAGGTGTTCTATTTTTAGCATCAGTAATAGTATCACCAACTGCAATAATATCTACAGTTTTAATACCAAGTACTACAATACCAATTTCACCAGTTTTAATTTCATCAGTAGTCTCTTTTTTTAGAGGATGTGGATACATTAAAGATAATACTTGTTGTTCATGTTCTGTATTCATCATACGTACAACTTGACCTTTTTTAATACTTCCTTCATATACCCTAACTAGCGCTAATGCACCTAAGTAACTATCAAACCAAGAATCATAGATTAAAGCTTTTGTAGGAGCATCTGGATCACCAACTGGTGCAGGAACTCTATCAACAATAGAATCAATTAAATCTCTAACACCTAAACCTGTTTTTGCAGAAATTAGATTGTTTTCTGTACAGTCAAGACCAATAGCATCTTCAACTTCTTCAAGTACTCTATCTGGGTCAGCAGAAGGTAAATCAATTTTATTTACAACTGGTAAAAGTTCTAAATCATTATCCATTGCAATATATACATTTGCAATTGTTTGTGCTTCAACACCTTGAGTTGAATCTACAATTAATAGTGCTCCATCTGAAGAAGCTAATGATCTAGATACTTCATATGAGAAGTCAACGTGACCTGGAGTGTCGATTAGGTTAAGAACATAATTTTGTCCATCTTTTACATAATCAAGTCTAACGCTTTGCGCTTTAATAGTAATACCACGCTCTTTTTCAATATCCATTGTATCCATTACTTGTGCAGACATATCTCTATCTGCTACTGAACCACATTCTTGGATAATTCTATCTGCTAATGTAGATTTTCCGTGGTCAATATGAGCAATAATACTAAAGTTTCTAATATTTGTTTGCAAGGCTAATCCTAATATTTATTTCTATTTATTCGCGATTATATCTAAAGTTTTGTAAGTTTATAGTTAAGTTAAGAAGAAGAGAGTAGGGGAGCTAATAAATTTAGGATGGTCTCCTAAATTTATTTTTATATTATTGGTTGATTAAACCAGTAACTCTTCTATTTTTTGCTCTACCTTCTTTTGTAGAGTTTGTTGCAACAGGTTGAGATTCACCATATCCAATTGCTTTTAATCTAGAAGCATCAATATTTAAATCTTTTAGTGCTTCAAGAGTCGAATTAGCTCTTTGTTGAGATAGTTTTTGATTATATTCATCATTACCTCTTGAGTCTGTATGTGCTTCAATAGTAGCTTTTAATTTAGTATTTTGCTTTAATAAATAAGCAAATTGTGCTATTTCTTGACTATATAAATCTTTGATATTATCAGAGTTTGAATCAAAGTTGATTTGTAGTTGTACAGTTGCAACACAACCATCTTTATTTACTTCAACCCCTTCAGATGTTTTTGGACATTTATCCAATCTATTTACAACTGAATCATTATCATCATCAAGTTCACATCCATTTCTATCAACTACAACTCCAGATAAAGAGTTAGGACATAAATCTCTTGAGTTAAGAACATCATCATTATCGTCATCTCCATCAACTATTGGAACGATAGCTTCTATTTCTTCTTTTTCAACTACTTCTGGAATTTTTGCTTCAATAACATCATTATATTTTTTGCCTAAAGGCATAGCCATACCAAATGTATACATAACATCATTTCTAGAGTTTTTTGTTGATATTAAATGTCTAATATCACTTTTTAAAGCAATACCATAAAATGGAATATCATATCTTAAACCAAGACCCCAGTTGAAAAATGGAGAATCTTCATTTTTACCCGCTTCACTTGATACATCTTGATGTCCAATACCAAGTATTCCGTAAGCACCCCATCTTTGTGAGATTGAATATTTTTTAATTGCATTTAAAAATAATCTATTTAAATTAGTGTTTCCACCATTTTTATATTCAACACTTTGGCTTCTCATAAATCCTAATTCAATTTGGTCGATAATTTTTCCATCTAAATTTTTAGAAAGAGATATTCCGCCATTAAAATAATGATCATCTTCTAAACCAATTTTACTATCACTTAAAATTCCTGCTGCAAAAGGTGTTACTTCATAACTATATTGAAGACTTGGATTGCTTGCTGCGAAGATTACAGATGAAGCTAATATTGAAGTTAATAGAATTTTTTTCATCATTTTTTCCTTAGTTAAATAATTTCTAATATTATAACTAAAAATCAAATTTTTTTTCTAAAAGTAAGTTTAATTCTAATTTTTTGTATTTTATATTTGAGAGGAAGAGAAGATTAGGTAATAAATACCTAATCTTTAATCATTAAGTTGATTATTTATCAATTACTGCATGAACTCTTCTGTTTTGAGCTTTTCCTTCTACTGTATCATTTGTTGCAATTGGTCTTGTTTCACCATATCCAACTGATTTTAATCTTGAAGGATCAACATCTAAATCTTTTAAAGCTTGTACCGTTGAAGCGGCTCTTCTTTCTGATAGTTTTTGATTGTATGCATGTGATGCAACTGAATCTGTATGTGCTTCAATAGTTGCTCTTAATTTAGTATTACTTTTCATAACTTTTGCAAATTCAACTATTTTTGAAGTATATGAATCTTTAATTGTTGATGAATCAGTATCAAAATTAATATTTAGATTAACTAATGTTATACATCCAACTTTATCAACTTGTGCACCTGACATTGTGTCTGGACAATCATCTTTTGCATCTATAACTCCATCGTTATCAGAGTCTTTAGGTGGCATAATAGGAGCTGCTTTTTTCATTGGAACTACAATAGGAGCTTTAGCAATTTTCCCAAAAGGAATTGCAACACCAAAGTTGTATAGTAATGTGTTGTCTCCATGATCTGCTTCAATAATATGTCTTAAATCAAATTTTAAAGCTATATCGTCAGAAAATGCAAGTCTAACACCAGCACCATAGTTCCCAAATCCACCGCTATCATTTCCAGCGAATTCATCATCAAAGTGCTCATATCCTAAACCAGCTAGTGCGTAAAGTGATAGGTCTGAGTTAATTGGATAGTATTTTACGATATTTGCGAAAAGTCTTGTAATAGAAGTACTTCTATTAGCATTTTCATAATTAACGTCACCAATTGATTGTAAGAAACCTAATTCGAATTGATCGAAAAATAAGTCTTTTTGGTTAAACCCTATAGCAAGTCCAGCATTAGCAAAGTGTTCTTCTAAATCAGTATTACCCTCTGTTACTGCACCTCCAACCATAGGCGTAATTTCATATTTATAATCATTACTCGCAGCTAGCATTAAGGATGCACACGCAAGTGATGTTAAGATAACCTTTTTCATTTGGAATCCTTCTTAAACATAATATGCTTAATTATAACTAAATGTTTTATTTTTTTAACAAGAGATATAGATATTAGGGGGAAAATTTAAAAAAACTTTAAGAATAAGGTTAGGTATAGAACCTAACCTTTATTTATGTATAGAATTACTTAGAGATTACTGCGTGTACTCTTCTATTTTTACTTCTATTTTCTGCTGTATCATTAGAAACTAATGGTTTACTTTCACCGTATCCAATAGCTGTTAATCTTGATTCTTCAACATTTAATGATTTTAAAGCTTCTACAGTTGAATTAGCTCTTTTTTGAGATAATTTTTTATTGTAAGCAGCTGAACCAACAGAATCAGTATGTGCTTCAATTGTAGCTTTTAATTTTGTATTGTTTTTCATCATAGTTGCAAATTTTTCAATTTTAGAATAATAAGATTGTCCAATTTTTGCAGAGTTAGTTGCAAAGTTAATGTCTAAATCTACTAAGTTAGCACAACCTAATGCATCAACTTTAGCTCCAGCCATTGTAGTAGGACATTCATCTAATCTATTTACAACACCATCTTTATCATCATCCATTTCACAACCTACAGCATTTACAACAGCATAAGGAATTGAATTTGGACATTGATCTTTAGCATCAATAACTCTATCATTATCAGAATCTTTTGGAGTTTCTTTAACCATCATTGGTTTTGGAGCTGCTTTTTGAACTTTTCCAAATGGAATTGCTAACCCAATGTTATATAATAAAGTATTATCACCGTGGTCAGTTTCAATTACATGTCTTAAGTCCATTTTCATAGCAATATTTTCATATACTTTGATTTTAAGACCAGCACCATAATTACCAAATAAACCGTCTTTATTACCTGCAAATTCATCATCAAAGAATTCTAATCCTGCTCCAACTAAAGCATATAAAGAGTAGTTTGAATTAAGTGGGTAATCTTTTACGAAGTTTGTGAAAACTCTTGTAATACCAGTATCTCTGTTAGCTACATTTTGGTATTCAACGTCTTCAATTGATCTTAAGAAACCTAACTCAACTTGATCGAATGTTGAGTCATTTAAATTGAAGCCTACTGCTAATCCAGCATTACTATATCCCTTTGGAAGGTCAGTATTGTGTTCTGAAAAAGCAGATCCAAACATTGGAGTAACTTCATATTTGTATTCACTGTTAGCTGCGAACATTAATGATGCACATGCTACAGATGTAAGTATAATTTTTTTCATTGTAATCCTTGTTAAACAATAATTTTTATTATTATAACATAAAAATTATTGTTTAATCATTAAGGACTAAGAATTAAGAATTAAAAATTGAGTTTACAGATTCGTTATTATGGATTCTTCTAATTGCTTCACCAATTATATTAGAAGCTGATAATACAGTAATTTTTTCTGCATTTTCTCTAATAGGAATTGTATCAGCTACAACTAATTCATCAAGAACACCATTCGCAATTCTATCGTATGCAGGTCCACTTAATACACCATGTGTACAGCATGCCATTACTGAATTAGCACCTTTTTTCTTTAATACTTCTGCAGCTTTAACTAAAGTACCAGCTGTGTCAACCATATCATCAACTAAGATTACATCTTTACCTTCAACATCACCAATGATGTTCATAACTTCAGCAACATTAGCTTTTTCTCTTTTTTTATCAACAATTATTAAATCATAACCAAGTTTATCAGCATAAGATCTTGCACGTGCAACACCACCGATATCTGGACTTGCAATAATAGGGTTTTCTAATTCTTTTTCTTTGATGTAATTTGCAAATAAAATTGAACCAAATAAGTTATCCGCAGGAATATTAAAGAAACCTTGAATTTGAGCTGCATGTAAATCAATAGTTACAACTCTATTAATTCCAGCTGCTTCTAATAAATCAGCAGTAAGTTTCGCAGTAATTGGAACTCTTGGAGCTGCTTTTCTATCTTGTCTTGCATATCCGTAGTATGGAATAACTGCAGAAATTGATCTTGCACTTGATCTTTTAAGTGCATCTACCATAATTAATAACTCCATTAAGTTGTCATTAGCTGGAGCACATGTAGGTTGAATAATAAATACGTCTTGTCCTCTAACACTTTCAGTAATTTGAACAGAGATTTCTCCATCACTGAATTTTTTTAAAGTAGCGTTTGATACTGGAATTCCTAAGTAATCCCCAACTTTTGCTGCAAATTCAGGATTAGCTGAACCACTAAAAAGTTTAAATGTTGACATGAAATTTTCCTTTGATGATAATTAATATTGCGATTTTATCTAAAGAGGACTTAATGATTTGTTATTAGAAAAAAATGATCTTAAAAAAATTAATATTGTTAATATAATATACAAAAATAGTATATATAAATATTTAGATGAAAAATATTATTAAATAAGAAAAAGTTATGACTCTTCGCCTATATAAACTTAATTTATTTAATTTTATATATTATTATATTGTGTTATGAAATAAATTGTAATTAAAAAGTTTAAATGTTTTATTTTTTTGAAATTATAAGTATTTAATAAATTGTTTGAATGTTTTATTTTTGTTTTTTCAATAATTTAGGAAAAATTCCTAAATTATTTTGTATCTTCGATCCAAGCGGAACCTATAACTTTTTGACCATCATAGAATACTGCTAATTGTCCAGCAGCAACTCCAAAAGCGGGTTCTTCTAAAGAAATTGAAGCTTTTGAATCTTCAATTTTAATTTTACATGGTATAGAATTTGATCTATATCTTAACTTTACAGTACAGTCAAATTCTTTTTTCTCAATATACATATTTAAATTGTTAGCTATTACTTCATTAATTTCTAAAGCAGCTTTTTTCCCAACAACAATAGTATTATCCTTAGGGTTTAATTTTGTAACAAAATGTGGTTCATGTGCTCCATGAACTACAAAGCCTCTTCTTTTACCAATTGTATAATGTGCATAACCTTTATGAGTTCCAACAACATTACCTTTTTCATCTAAAACATCACCTTTTTGGTCAATATTGGCATGTTTTTTTACAACATCGGTATATACTGTTTCAACAAAACAAATCTCTTGTGATTCACTTTTTGCTGTAATCTTTTTATATACATCATCTAATTCTTCACCAAGTCTAACAATGTCGTCTTTTTTGTAAGTACTTAAGGGGAACATCATATATGGAAGTGCTTCTTTATCTACTTGTGATAAGAAGTAAGATTGATCTTTACTTTTATCATCAGCTTCATAGAAAAATTTACCATCTGTTTTAGCATAGTGTCCAGTTGCAAGATATGAACAGTCTTTATCTTGAGCAAATTGTAACATTGCACCAAACTTGATTTGTTTATTACATTTTACACATGGGTTAGGAGTAGTTCCCTCTAGGTAAGAATCTACAAAGTAGTCATATACTTCTTGTGTAAATTTATCGCTTAAGTCTAATACGTGATATTTAATATCTAAGAATTTAGCAACATCTTCAATATGTCCTAAGTTTTTTTCGTGGTAACCGTCAGTTCTATTATGAAGTTTTAAGTAAACACCTTCAACTTCGTAACCTTCTTTTTGTAGCATATAAGCAGTAACTGAAGAATCAATTCCTCCACTCATACCTACCATTACTTTTTTTTGCATATTTAACCCTTTAAAAAGTTTCTTTTTTATTTTAAAGGAATAATTAGTGATTCTATATTTGCCAAATCTTTATAAGAAATAATAAGTTTTTTGTATTAATTTTTATTATCTAAGGTTCTAGGCGTATCTTGAAAGGATCGCTTTATTCCGTATCTTATTTCTAATCTTTGTTAATTTATGAAAATTGTTTGTTCGAGATTAGTATAAGGTAGCATTATAGCATTTTAAAAGAATTTTATTCTAAATAGGAGAGTTTTATTTAAGTTGATGGTATTGGGAAAGAGTAATTCTATCCCAATATTTTTTGAAAAAAGTAAGTATTTCTAATTAAAGTAATTACTTATAAATCCACCACCAAGGCAGTATTCACCATCATATAAAACAAGACTTTGTCCTAAAGTAACAGCTCTTTGAGGTTTATCAAATGTAACTATGACTTTATCCCCTTCCGTTGATGTTACTGTACAAGCTTGTTTTTGTTGTCTATATCTAATTTGTGCCATTAGTTTATCACCAATTTTAGGTGCATGCTCTAATACCCAGTGCATATGAGAGGCTTCAACATTTTGGTTCATTAATAATGGATGAACTGTATCTTGAACAACTGTTAGTGTATTGTTTTCAATATTTTTTTGTGCAGCATACCATGGCTTATGGATATGTCCATCAGATTCAGTCTCTTTAATTCCACCAAGACCAATACCTTTTCTTTGACCTAATGTGTAACAAATAAGACCTTTGTGTTTACCTATTACTTTTCCATTTTCATCTATAATATCACCAGGAACGGCTTTTAAATGTTGTGTAATAAAATCATCAAATCTTTGATTACCAATAAAACATATACCAGTACTATCTTTTTTATCACTAACTGGAAGATTATGTTCTCTTGCAATTTCTCGCACTTCTGTTTTTGTTAAATCTCCAAGTGGAAACATAGCTTGTGAAAGTTGTTCACTAGATAGTGCATGTAAAAAGTAAGATTGATCTTTTGAACTGTCTTTTGGAGTATCTAATACATAGTGGTCTTCATGTTTAGATATCTTTGCATAATGTCCCATTGCAATAAAATCAGCACCCATTTTTTTAGCTTCATTTAAAAATACATTAAACTTGATTTCTCTATTACATAAAATATCTGGATTAGGAGTAAGTCCTTTTTTTAAACCTTCTAAGAATACATCAAATACTTTTCCTCTGTATTCTTCAACAAAGTCTTTACCTTTTACTTCAATGCCAATTATTTCACCAACTTTTTTTGCATCTTCAAACTCTATACGATTAGGACATTGACTACCTTTTACACCATAGTCCCAATTTCGCATAAATAAGCCTATTACTTCATAACCTTGCTGTTTTAACAATAAAGCAGTAACTGATGAATCAACACCACCAGACATTCCAACAACTACTTTTTTCTTCATTTTCTACCCTTATAAATTCTATATATTTTATTTGCTCTTGTTTTTATTGTTTTCATATAATTTAAAGGAATAATCACTGATTCTCTATTTGCCCAGTCTTTGTGAGGGATAATAAGGTTTTCTGTATGAATTTTCTTATTATCAAAAAATATAATATCTATATCCAGAGTTCTAGGCGCATCTTGAAAGGATCGCTTTCTTCCATATCTAATTTCTAGCCTTTGCATAATTTTTAAAAATTCATTAGGAGCTAGATTAGTTTTAAGCGTGATTATACCATTTAAAAAGTCATTTTGTTCTAAATATCCAAAAGGTGGATTCTGAAGTAGGGGACTTGCCATTATAATATCAAATTTTGTATGACTATTTAAACACAATAATAACTTGTCAAATGTTTGTTTTACATTTCCTACATTTCCCCCAATTCCGATAGTAACAATATGTCTTTTTGAGGATTTTTTCTTATTTACATAAGGAAAATTGCTTGTTCTAAAAAGTGTTAAACTTTCACTTATTTTTTTTTTCAAATTTTTCTCTTTTTTTCCTGATAAATTAAAGTTTACTTAAATACTCAAGATTTATTTCTGCAATTTTTATAAAATTAAAGGATAATGGCTTTACCATTTTTCATTACAACTGTATCTTCAATTCTAACACCAAATTCATTTGGTATATAAATTCCAGGTTCAACTGTAAAGACCATATTATCTTCAATTATTACATCTGATTTACTGTTAATATTTGGAAATTCATGAATATCTAATCCTACTCCATGTCCAGTACTGTGAATAAAGTATTTCCCATATCCAGCTTTTTCAATAACAGATCTAGTAAGATTATCAATTTGACTAGCTTTCATTCCTACTTTTGCATTTTCAATTGCATTTAATTGTGCTTTGTAAACTAAGTCATAAATTTTTTGATGTTTATGTTTCTTGAATTTTTGTTCTCTCTTAAAAGAGAAGTTTTCAAAATTAACAGCTGCGGTACAAGTTCTATCAGAACAATATCTTTTATATTTAACTCCCGCATCAACTAATAATAAATCATTAAGTTTTAATTTCTTTTTACTTGGAAGTGCATGGGGTTTTGCTGCATTTTCATTAATGGCAATAATAGGATCAAAACTAAGATCTAGTTTTCCCATTTGGCTCATTTTCTCTAAACCTTTAAAAAATAAATGTTGCTCAGATTTTTTAAAACCATTTTTTCTAATATATTTAGCTAGTTCTTTAAAACCTTTTCTACCATGTTTTGCAGCTTTAGCTAATATTTCTATCTCTTCATCACTTTTAATAATTCTTTTTTGCTTAGAAAAATTCGGCTCTTGAATAAATTGTGTTTTTAAATCTTTACTTAGATTTGTATATAGTGCATATGTAAAGTCATTAGGATCAAAAGTAATTTTTTTTATCTTATTTTTTATTAGAATTTCTTTTGCAGTTTCCACTAGATTTGATGATTCAATTACTTCGCAATCTTTAGCAAACTCTTTTGCTTCTGTAGTATATCTTGCATCAGTAATAAAGTATCTATCACTACCTAATTTTAGGAAAATTACATTGTCACAAGAAAACTTTGATTCAAAATAAACTGCATTTTCATCTCGTAAAATAAAATTTTTCATAATTGCTCGTTCCTTTGGTGTGGTTTAACATAAATTTAAATATAATCTTACCTAAATTTTATAAAAGGAATATAATATGAAAATAGCCGTAATTCAAGGACCAAACTTAAATATGTTAGGTATTAGAGAACAACACATTTATGGTCCAATGAGTTTAGATCAAATTCATGAACAACTAAAAAATGCAGCAGAACAAAATGGAGTAGAATTAGAATTCTTCCAGTCAAACCTAGAGGGTGAGATTGTAGATAGAGTTCAAGAATGTTTAGGAACAGTAGATGGTATTATGATTAATCCAGCTGCATATTCACATACTTCAATTGCAATCAAAGATGCATTAGCAGCTGTTGAAATGCCAACAGTAGAAGTACATATTTCAAATATTTATAAAAGAGAAGAATTCAGACAAAAATCTGTAACTGCTGGTTCTACAACTGGTGTTATTACAGGATTTGGACCATTTGGTTACCACATGGGATTAATTGCATTAATGCAAATTATTTCTGAAATCAAAGCAGTAGAAGAAGCTCAACAAGAAACTGCTGAATAATTAGTATTTAAATGAAAATATTAAGTGCAAAGTGGGTACTTACCTGCGATGAAAATAACAGTATCATTGAAAATGGTGCTGTTGTTTTTAATGAAAAAATAATAGACATAGACTCTCTTGAAAATATCCAAAAAAAATATCCAGACTTAGAAGTAGAAGAATCAAAAGAAAATTCAGTTTTAATGCCAGGGCTTATTAATTCCCATGTACATTTAGAGTTTTCTGCTAATAGTACAACTTTAAAGTATGGTAACTTTATGAACTGGTTAAATTCAGTAATTAAAAATAGAGATGCTCTAGTAGAAAAAGCTACAAGTAAATTAATCTCTACAAAACTTGATAGAATGAAAAAAACTGGTACTACAAGTATTGGTGCAATTTCTTCTTATTCGTTTGATTTAGAAGCTTGTATTAAAAGTCCTATTAATACTGTATTCTTTTGTGAAGTAATTGGTACGAAAATGGATATGGTTGATACTTTATTCGCTGATTTTAAATCAAGACTAGAAGGTGCTAAACAAAGTGCTAGTAAGAATTTTATTCCTGCTGTTGCTATTCACTCACCTTATTCAGTACATCCTTTTTTAGTTAGAGAATCATTACGGCTAGCAAAAGAAGAAAATTTTGCAGTATCATCTCATTTTTTAGAATCTCCAGAAGAGTTTGAATGGTTACATAAAGACCAAGGTCTTTTTATTGATTTCTTTAAAAACTTTTTAGGTCAAGATAAAGCTGTTACAAAACCTATGGAGTTTTTAAATAACTTCTCAAATGTGAATAACTTATCTTTTACACATTGTGTGGAAGCAAGTGATGCTGATATTGAAAAAATTAAATCTTTAGGTGCTAGTATAAACCATTGTGTTACTTCAAATAGAGTATTAAATAATTCAAAACTAGATATTAGTAAATTAGATGATATCAATCTTACTATTGGTACTGATGGATTAAGTTCTAATAATTCTTTATCTATGTTTGATGAATTAAGAAATGCTTTAATGATGCATACAGATATTAATATTAACTCTTTAGCTAGTAAGTTATTAAAAGCTGCAACACTTAATGGTGCAAAAGCTTTAGGATTAAATAAAGGTGCTTTACAAAAAGATTTAGATGCTGATATTATTTCATTTACATTGCCAGATGATATTGAAGAGAGTGAAGATTTAGCTATGCATATTATATTACATACTAAATTCGTAGATAAAACAATTATAGGAGGAATAGATGCTTAATTTCTTTAAAACTATTTTCTCTCCTATTATTGCTATATTAGATTTTATTACAAAATATTTTAAGACAGTTGTATTTTTAACTATTATTTATTTTGTTGTATATGGTACTAATGGCAATAATATGGATTCAGGAAGTTTTGAAACTGCAAACTTACAAAGAATTGATCTTGTGGGGCCAATTTTAGATGTAAGTAAAACATTAGAAGATATAGAAAAAGCTAAAAATGATTCTAATATAAAAGGTGTTTTACTTGTAGTGAATTCTCCTGGTGGATCTGTTGCTCCATCTGTTGAATTAGCTTATGCAATAAAAGAACTTAAAACAGTTAAACCAGTTATTGCTTATGCAAGTGGTGTAATTGCAAGTGGTTCATATTATGCTTCTATTTGGGCAGATAAAATTATTGCAAACCCTGGATCTATGGTTGGTTCAATTGGAGTTATTATGCAAGGTGTAAATACTGAAGAGCTAATGGCAAAAATTGGAGTTTCAACTCAAACAGTGAAAGCTGGTAAATACAAAGAGTCAGGAACACCAACTAGAAAATGGTTTGATTATGAAAAACAACAATTACAAAGTATTATTGATGATACTTACCAAATGTTTATAAGTGATGTTGCAAGTGCAAGAAAACTTAATGTTAAAGATCATACTATTTATGCAGATGCAAAAGTATTTACTGCAAGACAAGCCAAAAATGTTGGTTTAGTTGATGAGGTAGCTACTATTTCAAGTGCAAAAAGTCAAATTGCAAAACTATCAAAAGTTAAAGTTGCAGTTTGGAATAAACAAGATAAATTTGAAAAATTTATGGATAAGTTGATCAGTGAAACTGTATCAAAAATCTCAATGAATTTTGCAAGTACACTAAAAGCTTATTAAAACTAGTAAAAAAAGAGGAGAATATAACTTCTCTTTTTTTGCAAAAATTAGTTAAATTACACATTATTGTGATATACTCCCGAAAATCATAGTAATAAACTACATTTTCTTCATTTCGAAAACTATAACAATTTCATAGTTTCATTAATCAAAAAGATCTTTTTTATAAATTACTATAGCAAACAAAAGGTAATTAATGTCATTTACACAATTAGGTTTAAATAGTGATATCCTAAAAGCTATTAAAGAGCAAGGATATACAGAACCTACACCAATACAAAAACAAGCTATTCCAGTTATTCTACAAAAAGAAGACGTTTTAGCAGCAGCTCAAACGGGAACAGGAAAAACAGCAGGTTTTACACTACCAATGTTAAATCTACTTAGTGCAAAATCTCCTAAAAAAGGTAATAAACCTTATGTTAGAGCTTTAATTTTAACACCAACAAGAGAGTTAGCTTCTCAAGTTGCACAAAATGTAGAGGAATACAGTCAATATCTTCCTATTAAAACTTCAGTGATATTTGGAGGAGTTGGAATCAACCCTCAAAAAGCACAATTAAGAAAAGGAGTTGATATAGTAATTGCAACTCCTGGAAGATTATTAGATCACGTATCACAAAACTCAATAGATTTATCAAGAGTTGAATTTTTAGTTCTTGATGAAGCAGATAGAATGTTAGATATGGGATTTATTCATGATATTAAAAAAGTAATATCAAATCTTCCATCTCACAGACAAAATCTTCTATTCTCTGCTACTTTTTCTGATGAAATTAAAAAACTAGCAGGTGGATTTTTAAATAATCCAAAAATAATTGAAGTAGCTAGAAGAAATACATCTTCAGCTCAAGTTGAACAAATTGTTCATTATGTGAAAAAAGATCAGAAAAGAAATTTATTATGTTACATAATTAAAGAAAATAATTTATCACAAGTATTAGTATTTACTCGTACTAAACATGGTGCAAATAGATTAACTGATTATTTAAAAAATTATAATATCTCAGCTGCTGCTATTCATGGTAGTAAATCACAAGGTGCAAGAACAAAAGCATTAGCTGATTTTAAATCAAATGAAATTAGAGTTTTAGTAGCAACTGATATTGCGGCTCGTGGTATTGATATTGAACTTTTACCAAATGTAATTAATTATGAGTTACCAAATGTTCCAGAAGATTATGTTCACAGAATCGGTAGAACTGGTAGAGCTGGTAATGTAGGAATTGCAATGTCTTTAGTTTGTAATGAAGAGTTTGAATATTTAAGAGATATTGAGAAGTTAATTAAAAAAGATTTAGAAGTAGTAGCTATTGATGGATATACAGTATCAAAATTAACTAAAGTTAAAAAAGATACTAGTAACAAAAACAATAATTCTAGAAACTCAAATAGAAACTCTAAACCAAAAGAGAATAAAAGAGAAAAAAGAACAGATAGAAAAGATGATAAAAACCCTAGAAATAAATCTGCAAAAGATAATAAAAAAAGATTTGATAAAAAAAGTGAAAATAAATCTTTAATTGAAACTTGGGAAAAAGAGTTAAAAAAAGAAAAAGCAAAACCTAGAAATAGAAGAATTTCTAGTGAATCTCAAAGAAGAGTTTCTTCAAGAAATAGCTAAAAATACAAAATAAGAAATAAAAAAGGGGAAGACATTTAAGTCTTCCCCTTTTTTTATGTAGTAAATATTACTCAGAAATTCCAGAAACGATTTTGTAAGTATCGTTAGCAATAACGTACTCTTCATTTGTAGGAATAACAAAAATTCTACCAGATGAACCATTAGTAGAGATATCTCTAGCTTCACCAGATCTTTTGTTATTTTTAGTTGGGTCAATATTTAATCCCATGTAATCTAAACCAGCACAAACTTTTTCTCTGATTAATGCAGCATTTTCACCAATACCACCTGTGAAACATAATGCATCAACACCATCAAGTGCAGCAGCATAAGATCCAACATATTTTTTAATAATGTAAGCAATCATATCAACAGTTAATCTACATCTATCATCACCATCTTCCATACCTTCAAGAACTTCTCTTAAGTCAGAAGATTTTCCAGAAATACCAACGATACCTGATTTTTTGTTAAGTACGTTTAACATTTCTTGGATATCCCATTTTTCAGTATCCATCATGTATTGAATAGCACCTGCACCAATATCACCAGATCTAGTTCCCATCATTAAACCTTGAACTGGAGTAAGACCCATTGAAGTATCAATACATTTACCATCAAAGATAGCAGAAACAGAAGAACCATTTCCTAAGTGACAAACAATAATTCTAGTATTATGTTTTTTATCTAACATATTTCTAGCTTCATTTGATACGAAGTAGTGAGATGTACCATGGAATCCATATTTTCTAACACCATTTTTAGTGTATTGATCATAAGGAAGTGGATACATATATGCGTAATCAGGCATAGTTTGGTGGAATGCAGTATCAAATACAGCTACATTTGGTTTACCTGGCATTAATTGTGCACAGATTTCCATACCCATAATGTTTGCTGGGTTATGTAATGGAGCTAAAGGTATTAATTCTTTCATTTTATCAATTACTTTATCTGTAACCATAACAGAACCAGCAAAGTCTTCCCCACCATGTACTGCTCTATGTCCGATTGCTTCAATATCATCAATAGAGTTAATAACTTTACCTTCACCTTCAGTTAATGTTTTTAATACTAACTCAATTGCTTCCTTGTGAGTTGGCATAGAAACTTCTAATTTAACTTTTTGATCTTCACCAAATTCGTGTTTTAAAACACCATCAATTCCGATTCTTTCACATAGTCCTACTGCTAAAACTTCCTTGTTTACTGGATTCATTAATTGATACTTTAATGATGAACTTCCTGCGTTTAAAATAAATACTAACATACTTCTGCTTCCTTTTGTTTAGTTATATTAAAATTATTTGATTTGAGTTGCAGTAATTGCAACTAAATTAGCGATATCTTCTACTGAACATCCTCTAGATAAGTCATTAACAGGTTTTGCTAAACCTTGAACAACTGGTCCATGAGCTTGTGCTCCTGCGAATCTTTGTACTAATTTATATCCAATATTTCCAGACTGTAAGTCAGGGAATACTAATACATTTGCTTTTCCAGCTACTTCTGAACCTGGTGCTTTTTTAGCTCCAATTGCTTCAACGATTGCTGCATCTGCTTGCATTTCACCATCAAAAGAGAAATCAACATTTCTTTCTTCTAATAAATCAACTGCAAATTGTACTTTATCAACTAATGGGTGCTTAGCACTCCCTTTTGTTGAGAAAGATAACATAGCAACTCTAGGATCAAGTCCAACCACTGAACTAGCTGTTGCTGCTGTTGCACAAGCGATATCTGCTAATTGCTCAGCATTAGGCTCAGGAATTACTGCACAGTCTGCAAATAAAATAAGACCATTGTCTCCAAATTTACCGTCAGCTGTTTCCATAATAAACGCAGATGATACTGTGTTAATACCAGGAGCTGTTTTGATTACATGAATTGCTGCTTTTAATACATCAGCAGTTGGTGAATTAGAACCTGCAACTAAACCGTCTGCATCTCCAAGTCTTACCATCATACAACCAAAGAATCTTGGCTCAGTAGTCATGATTTCAGTAGCTTCTTCTCTAGATAAACCTTTTTTCTTTCTTAATTCAACTAATTCATCTATATATGTATCAATCTTATCAAATTTCTTAGGATCAATAATTGTTGCTCCATCAATAAATGCACCACAAGCTGCTGCATCAGCTTTAATAGTTTCTTCATTTCCAATTAATACAACATTTGCTGTTTTCTCATCTAAAACTTGTTGAGCAGCTTTTAATACTCTCTCATCTTCAGACTCTGGAAGAACAATTGTTCTTAACTGTAATTTTGCTTTTTCTTTAATGCTTTCAATTAAACCCATTTAAGTTATCCTTTCTAGTTTAAAACTTGTGAAAGATTATAATTCAAAACCGTAGCATATAAGTAGCATAGGTTTATAATCTTATTCAAGTTATATTGTATATTATATTTTTCGAAAAGTACATAAAATATACATTAAATTTGCAAAATATTTAAAATGTGCATAATTGTAATAAAATAGGGTGTTTATAGGGTTTTAAGGGATATTGTCAAGGTGATAATGTACTAAAGTTGTACGTGATGTTTAAAATTTAAGCGTTATTGATTTCTATTAACAAAAGCTGTTACGCTTTTGTTAAATTGTAAGTATCTTTAGCAATTACTAATTCTTCATTAGTAGGAATTACAAAGATTTTTGTCTTAGATGTTTCTTTATTGATTTCTCTATTTTGATCGTTTCTTACTTGATTTTTTTCATTGTCAATTTCAACTCCCATAAATTCTAAACCAGAACAAACTCTTTCTCTAATTAAATCTGCATTTTCACCAATTCCAGCAGTGAAACAAATTGCATCTACACCTTCAAGCATTCCTGCATATGAACAAATGTATTTTTTAATTCTATTACATTTCATATCAATAGTTGTATTAGCTCTTTCATCACCATTTGCAGCAGCTTCAATAATTTCTCTTAAATCAGAAGAAATTCCAGATACTCCAAGTAAACCAGATTTTTTATTTAAATAGTTAGTCATTTCATTTGCACTCATATCTTTTCTTTCCATTAAGTAAGAAATAACAGCTGGGTCTAAATCTCCAGATCTAGTACCCATCATTAGACCTTCAAGTGGAGTAAGTCCCATTGAAGTATCAATTGATTTTCCATCTCTAACTGCACAAATTGAAGAACCATTTCCTAAGTGACAAACAATAACTTTAGAATCTTCTTTATTTAACATTTGTTTTGCTTGATCTGATACATAGAAGTGAGAAGTTCCATGGAATCCATATTTTCTAACTTTATGTTCTTTATAATCTTCATATGGAACTGCATACATAAATGAACTAGCTGGCATAGTTTGGTGGAATGCTGTATCAAATACTGCTACATTTGGTTTTGTAGGCATTAATTCTTTACAAATCTCAATACCAATAATATGTGCTGGATTATGTAAAGGTGCTAATGGAATTAATTCTTTTAATTTTGAAACAACATCTTCATCAATAAGAACTGAAGTAGAGAAGTACTCTCCACCATGAACAACTCTATGTCCAATTGAGTCAATATCTTCAATTGAGTTTATAACTTTATTTTCACCTTGTGTTAAAACATCTAAAACAATTTCAATTGCCTCTTTATGTGTAGGCATATCTAAATCTTTTTTTGTTTTAGTTTCATTAGCTTCATGTACTAATCTTCCATCAATACCAATTCTTTCACAAAGTCCAGAAGCTAAAACTTCTGTAGTTTCAGGGTTCATTAATTGATACTTTAATGATGAACTACCTGCATTTAAAATAAATACTAACATTCAATAAATCCTTATATTTTTTTTATTTTATCGACATTATATGTCATATTTATGTCAAACAAATGACATGGATCAATAAAACTACTTTATTTTTACTTTTGGTAAGTTTTTTAACTTAATAAAAATTAAAGAAGTCATTAAAGCATCATTATATGCATCATGCTTACCCATTACTGGAATATCTAAATCTTCCATAATTGTGTCGAACCTAAGATCAATATTTGCTTGAGGTATTTTTTCTATTTTATAATCATAATAAATCTCAGAAACTTCTAATGCTTTATTTGGAAGTTTAATACCAATTTTTGGTTTTAAATATTTGTTAACCATAGAAATATCAAATTCTAGGAAATAACCAACTAAAGTTCTATTTCCAATATAATCTATAAATTCTTCAATTACGTTATTAATATCATCTGCATCTTCAAGATCACACTCACGTATGTGATGAATTTTAATTGCATCTGCTTGTAGTTTTGTTTTAGGTTTTACAAATCTTACAAATTTTTTACTAGATATAACCACATTATTTTTAATAATAACTGCACCTATTGAGATAATATCATCTTTTTTAGGATCTAATCCTGTTGTCTCACAATCAAAACACACATACTCATCTTCATGTGGTTTATCAAAAAGGTAAGAATAGTTTTGATCCTTTAATCTCTTTTTACTAAAGTAGTTATTGATGATTCTAAACATAGTTCAACTTAAAATGATATTCTAGTTTTTTCTTTAGTTTATTAATGATTTTGAATGAATCTTTTAATAAATCTTTTTGCATTGTATTTAGATTATCTGGGTTGATATAGTTATCAATAACCTCGTTTTTATCAAGTTTTTCAAGATTAGATTTTAATTTTAGATTTGATAAGAAATTAAATGCCATTATTAACTCTTGTGCAAACTCATCATCAAATACACCTTGTTCTGTTAATACCTTGATTCTTTTATTTGTATTAGTATTAAATAGTTTTTTCTCTAAACTTAAAGCTCTAACACTTTGTACTAATATGAATATACCGCCTTTTTTAATATCAAGCTCATTTTTATGATCATTATTAGCACTATCAAATACAAATCCATCAAAGAATCCTAAAGGTACATCAAAATTCATAATTACTTTTGCAAAATTAGATTTGAAAGCTTGAGAATCAGCTCCAGCTTTAAATAGATACTCTTTTAATTCTAATATTATGTCAATATCCCCTGATGCACAAACTGAATCGTAGAAAATTGCTACATTCATTAAATTATCAGGATTTGGTTCATTTACCCATGAATAAATTAAATCTTTGAAATCAGATTTTCTTCTACACCAGTATGGATTTGAAACCATAATATTACCTTCGCATCTTGGAAAACCAAAATCTACTAAAGTATCTGTAAATTTGTTTGTAAATGTTTGTAACTCTTCATCTGTAATCTCACAATCATCATCAATAATTAAAGCATTATCTTGATCAGTTTTAAGAACTTGTTCTCCTCTTCCTTCACTTCCCATAACAACTAAACAAGACTTACCTTGCAGTTGAATTGGTGCAAGAATATTATAAAGTTTATTTAGAAGTTTTCTATTTAATTGATTAATTAATTTAGAAATAAATTCAATTTTTACACCTTTTGCATTAAGTGATTTAATGATTTTCATAAATGAGTGTGATGCTGCCTTTAACTCATCAACTGTTTCAGCTTTTACAATTTCATTGGATACAGCAAATGTGTTAGTCGCAAAGAAAGAAGATAAAGATATTTGATCAAGAATACCAATTATTTCGCCTTTATTATTTTTTACTACAACTCTTTTTAGACCATGTTTTGCCATTATAAGTTGAGCATTAAATAAAAAGTCATTTTCATTTACATAAACTAAACCTTTTGATGCAATTTTTACAATTTTATCATCAAAGTCCATTCTATTTAAAATTACTTTTTGTCTAAAATCTGAATCAGTAACAATATACATTTCCCCATCTTGGTCTTTTAATAATACCGTTGGTACTTTTTCTTTCTTTATTATAGTTGCTGCTTCAAAAATTGTTTTTTCAGTGTCAATAATTACAGCTGGATGTATTTGAGCATCTTTGATTTTAGCAACCATAATATTTGCCATATCTTTATTTTTTTCTTGATTGATATGATTATTAAGTTTTTGTGAAATAGTCTGAAAGAAAAAACTCTCTAATTCAGTATTTTCATGTAATGTTTTAATGAAAATTTCTCTAGGTAATGAATAACAGATAGTTTCTTGTGCAGTAATAAATGTGTGCTTTGAATAGTTTTCAACAAGTGAAATTGGATCAAATATTTCATTCTTTGAAAAAATTGAAAGTACTTCATCGTTTAATGTTTCTTGAACGATACCTTTTAATACAAAATATAAATGTGTTGGTTCACTTCCTTGTTTTTGTAAAATCTCATTTTTTTTAAAATAAACAATATCAATATTTTCCGCAAATGTTTCTAATTGAACTTTGTTCAAATGTTCAAAGGGATGAATTGATGTCAGAAAAGTTTTTTGTTCTAATATACTCATAAATATGCTTCCTATGTTTTAGTAATATACTAAATATTTATGTATATATTTTATCTAAAAATGCATAAGTAAATTATTATTAAATGAGTAAAAAAATGAAAATAAATTGCGTTTTTGTGGGAATAGTGTAAGAAAAATTGAATTTTAATAACTAGATAATAAATTTTATCAAAGGAATAAATTCCTTTGATAAATAAGTACTAGTGATCAACTGCTCCAGCTGAACCAATACCTGTATTTGCTCTAACATTTTGTGCTCTATACATTTCTTTTTCGTTTCTACCTCTTTCAGATGAATCTGTTTTAGAGAATAACCAAATTGAAACAAATGCTATAGTTACAGAGAATAAAGCAGGGTGTTTATAAGGGAATAAAGCTTCTTCATTTCCTAAAATAGAAACCCATACAATAGGTCCAACAATAACTAAAGTAATAGCAGTTAATAATCCAATTAATCCACCAATGAATGCACCTCTAGTCGTTAATCCTCTCCAGTAAATTGAAAGAAATAAAATTGGGAAGTTAGCAGATGCAGCAATACCGAATGCTAATCCAACCATGTATGCAATATTTTGCTCTTCAAATGCAATACCTAAAGTAACACCAACAATACCAACAACAACAACTGTATATCTAGAGATTTTTACAATTTGCTCATCAGTAGCTTTTGGATTAATTACATTTGAGTATAAGTCATGCGAAATTGCTGAAGCACCTGCTAAAGTAAGTCCTGAAACAACCGCTAAAATAGTTGCAAAAGCAACAGCTGAAATAAATCCTAAGAATGCATTTCCACCTAACATATGTGATAAGTGAATAGATGCCATATTATTTCCACCGAATAATTTACCATCAACAAAATACTGTGCACCATCTGCTGAGTTTAAGAATGCGATTGCACCAAAACCAACGATAGTAATAATAACCCAGAAGTAACCAACAAAACCAGTTGCATAAACAACAGATTTTCTAGCTTCTTTTGCATTACCAACAGTAAAGAATCTCATAAGTACATGTGGAAGACCAGCAGTTCCTAACATTAATGCCATACCTAATGAAATAGCAGAGATTGGGTCAGAAATAAATCCACCTGGTGCTAAAATTGATTCACCAGCACTGTGATTTTCAACAGCTTTAACTGCTAAAGATTCAAATGAGAAATCAAATGAGTAAAGAACCATTATTGCCATGAATGATACACCTGTTAATAATAAACAAGCTTTAATAATTTGTACCCAAGTAGTTGCAAGCATACCACCAAAAGTTACATAAATAATCATCATAATACCAACAAGAATTACAGCGAATTCATATTCCATACCAAATAATACTTGAATAAGTTTACCAGCTCCAACCATTTGAGCAATTAAGTATAAAACAACAACAGATAAAGTACCAAACGCAGCAAGAGTTCTAATCTCTTTTTGTCCTAATCTGTATGCAGCAATATCAGCAAATGTAAATTTACCTAAGTTTCTTAACTTCTCAGCCATGAAGAATAAAATAATTGGCCATCCAACTAAGAATGAAACAGCATAGATAACTCCATCATAACCTTTTAAGTAAATTAAACCAGATACACCAAGGAATGCAGCAGCTGACATATAATCACCAGCAATTGCTAATCCATTTTGGAAACCAGTAATTCCTCCACCAGCAGTATAGAAATCAGATGCTGATTTCGTTCTTCTTGCAGCCCATACTGTTAAACCTAAAGTAAAAACAATAAAAACAAAGAACATAATAATCGCAGGTATATTAAGTTCTCTTTTTGTTGCTTCAAAAGATGCATCTCCAGCAGCAAATGCACTTAAAGCTATAATTGAAATGATTGCTAAAATTTTTAACATTATAATAAATCCTTTACGTCTTCTTTAATATCATTAGTTAAGTCTTCAAACTCACCATTTGCTCTTTTAACATAAATAAGAGTTGTGATAAAACTAATTACTAAGATTGCTAAAGCAATAGGAAATGCTACTGTTGTAAGCCCTTCACCAATTTTTGTAGCTAATACTTCTTTGTTAAATGCAATTGTTAAAATAAATGCATAAAACATAACTAGTACAAAAATCCCAAGTTTAATACCAAAACTATTTCTTTTAGAAACTAGTTCTTGATACTTAGGATTATTTTCGATTCTTTCTACTAATTCGTCCTTCATGTTGCTTCCTTTTTTGTATAACTTAATGTGCAAGTTATCCTGTGTACTTATTTTTATATAACTATTTCTAATCTTTTATGTAGCAGTAGAATAGCAAATAAAAAAAATGTATGTTTATTATACATCCAAAAATTTACGAAAAGAAAGTATTAAATATTAAAATGTGTAAAAAATATGTTTTTTTTGTAGAAAGGTAACATAAAATACCATTATAAATTATCCTATTTAATTAATTATTTTAAGTTTTGTTTTATATATGGCTAAAATGGCTCTAAAGGATAAAAATTGTTACATAAGGTAATGTTTTTATAGTCTAATGTTACATATATGTTATATAATTTTATATAACCCTTTTATTCTATTGCTATTAATACTAATAAATAATAATAACAATGATTAATATTGCTAAGAAAATAGAAAAATGTTATTTTTTTTATGTAACTTAAATTGTAAAATAGGGATTATTTGTATATTTTGAAGGTATTAGTTTTGAGCAAGGAATCAAAGAGAGTGTACAACTCTCTTTGAAATGTACAATAAATGTACAATTAGTGATCAACAGCTCCGTCAGCTCCGATTCCAGTTTCAGCTCTAACACTTTGTGCTTCATAAGCTTTAATTTCATCTTTTGCTCTTTGCGATTTATCAGTAATTGAGAAGAACCAAATACCAATGAATGCAACAGATACTGAGAATAGTGCAGGGTGTTTATAAGGGAAAATAGCTTCAGCATTTCCTAAAACAGATACCCATACAACAGGACCTAAAATTACAAGCACTACCGCAGTAAGTAATCCTAAGAACCCACCAATGAATGCTCCTCTAGTTGTTAACTTAGACCAGTAAATTGATAAGAATAAAATTGGGAAGTTAGCAGATGCAGCAATAGCAAATGCAAGACCAACCATAAATGCAATATTTTGGTGCTCGAAAGCAATACCTAATACAACACCAACTACACCAATTGCAATTGTTGCTCTTTTTGATACAGCAATTTCTTGCTCTTCAGTAGCATTAGTATTAATAACAGATGCGTAAAGGTCATGTGAAATTGCAGATGCACCTGCAAGAGTAAGACCAGAAACAACCGCTAAAATAGTAGCAAATGCAACAGCTGAAATAAATCCTAAGAATACATTTCCACCAACAACATGTGATAAGTGAATTGCAGCCATATTATTTCCACCAAATAATTGACCATCAACAAAGTACTGTTGACCTTCTGGAGAGTTTAAGAATACAATTGCTCCAAGACCAATAATAGCAATAACTAAGTAGAAGTAACCAATAAATCCAGTTGCATAAACAACAGATTTTCTAGCTTCTTTAGCATTTCCAACAGTAAAGAATCTCATAAGAACGTGAGGTAAACCCGCAGTACCTAACATAAGAGCTAAACCAAGTGAAATTGCGGAGATTGGATCGGATATAAATCCTCCAGGCGCCATAATATCTTGACCTAACGTATGAGTTTCAACAGCTTTTGTTGCTAATGCTTCGAATGAGAATCCAAAGTGACTTAATACCATGTAACCCATGAAAGTTACACCAGAAAGTAATAATACAGCTTTAATAATTTGTACCCAAGTAGTTGCTAACATCCCACCAAAAGTAACATATACAATCATCATAATTCCAACAAGGATAACTGCATATTCATATTCTAAACCAAATAATACTTGAATTAACTTTCCAGAACCAACCATTTGAGCAATAAGATATAAAGTAACAACTGCTAAAGAACCCGCAGCAGCAAGAGATCTAATCTCTTTTTGACCTAATCTATATGCAGCAATATCAGCGAATGTAAATTTACCTAAGTTTCTTAATTTTTCAGCCATTAAGAATAAAATTACAGGCCAACCAACTAAAAATCCAACAGCATAAACTAATCCATCATAACCTTTAAGGTATACTAAACCTGAAAGACCTAAGAAAGATGCAGCTGACATGTAGTCACCCGCAATTGCCATACCATTTTGGAAACCAGAAATTCCTCCACCTGCTGTATAGAAATCACTAGCAGATTTAGTTCTTTTTGCAGCCCAGTAAGTAATAGCTAAAGTACCACCAACAAAGATAAAGAACATAATAATCGCAGGAATATTTAATTCTCTTTTAGTTGCCTCAAATGTTGCATCACCAGCAGCAAACATTGCTACAGCGAATACAGAAAGTAGTGCTAATATTTTTAACATTATAATAAATCCTTTACATCAGCTTTAATTTCATTAGTTAAATCTTCAAACTCACCGTTTGCTCTTTTAACATAAATTAATGTTGTAATGAAACTTACTACAATAATTGCAGCCGCAACTGGGAATGCAATTGTCATAACACCCTCACCAGTTAATGTTCCTAATACACTAGGATTAAATGCAATTGTTAAAATATATGCATAAAACATCACTAATACGAAAATCGATAATTTCAGGGCGAAACCACTTCTTTTCTTAACTAACTCTTGATATTTAGAGTTATTTTTGATTCGTTGTACTAACTCATCATTCATTTTTGCCTCCTTAGTTATTTTATTCGAATTAAATAATAATATTTCTTAAAGTAAAGAAACGTAGCATTTACGTAGCATTCGAATAAAAATAAGACTAATTATACATAGTAAAAATTATATTTAACCATTATTAGTGTATTTTAAGTGTAATTTAATATTGGGAAAGATTATATGTAACTTTTAGAAGCTAAAAAAAGAGAAATAATTCTAAAATTATTCTCTTCCTAATTCGTGTAAAAAGTTGTTTTTGCAGGAGTGATGTGTCTTAATTTTAAAAACATCATTGAAGTCATAATTGCATCATTTAGTGCATCATGTTTTCCAAGTTCTGGAATATCTAATTCTTTTAAAATTGTGTCAAATTTTAAATCAATAAATTCATATTCACTAGTTTTTTTTCTTGTTTTATAATACATTGAAGAAACTTCAATTGATTCATTTGGAAGTTTTATACCAATGAATTTTTTTGTATATTTTGATATCATTGCAATATCAAAATTTATGTAATATCCAACAATAGGTCGATTTCCAATAAATTCTAATAACTCTTTTATTGCTACTTCTGGTTCAACTGCATTTTCTAAATCTATAGGTCTAATATGATGAATTTTAATTGATTCAGCGGTTACATTTTTTGAAGGTTTAACAAAAATATTAAGAGTTTTTCTCATTAATATTTTATTTTCTTTTATTAAAACTGCACCAATTGAAAGTATTTCATCTTTTCTAGGACTAAGCCCAGTAGTTTCACAATCTAAGCATATATATTCATGTTCTTTAGGTTCATCAAATAGATATAGATATTTATCATCTTTTAGTTTTCTTTTATTCCAGCTTCTTAAAAAATTATCAAACATTACGAAATCTTATCAATTTTAAATGTGAAGTTAATGAATTTTTTAAAATCACTAACAATTTTGAAAGAATCTTTTAATAAATCTCTTTCAATTTTTCCTAAAGTATGAGTATCTATTTCATTTGTAATTTTTTTATTTTCTTGAACATATTCAAGTTGAGCTTTTAATCTTAATGTATTTACTACATCAAAAGCCTCTTGTAATTCTGCTGCTTGTTCTTTTTCTAGAACTTTTCTTTGCTCTAAAAGTTTTATTCTTTTAACTGTAGTTGTTTCTCTAATTCGCTCACGTAAAGCAAGTGATCTTATACCTTGAACTATTGGGAAAACAGCAGTTTTTTTAATATCAATATAATGTACTTTTGTCATAAAGTTTGCAATTGTACTTGGTGTATCAAAAGTTAGAGTGGCTTTTGCAAAATATGCCATAAACACATCTTTATCATGTAGCTTATAGAATAAATCATCTTTTAGATTAATTAATAAATCTTTATCTCCAGCAACTGCAAAAGAGTCAAAGAATATAGCTAAATCCATGTAGTTTTGCATATCTGGAGCTTCAATCCATCTTGCAGTTTCACTTTTATATTCACTAACAGTTTTACACCAAAATGGATTTGAAACCATAATATTACCTTCACATGGTGGATAACCAAAATCAATTAATGTTTCAGTGATTTTTTCCATAAAAGGTCTGTATTCATTAACATCAACTCCATCTTTAATTACTAGTGCATTATCTTGGTCAGTTTTCATGATTTGTTCATTTCTACCTTCACTTCCCATTACAATAAAACAAGCATTTTTTTGTAAGTCTTCTGGTAGAATTAATTTATATAGTTTCTTATAAACTTTTGTATTTAACTGTCCAATTAAATTTGATATGTGATTAACTTTTACACCTTTTGCATGTAAGGATTTGATTATATTTAGAAGGTCTTTACTTGCAGATTTTAACTCTTCAATATTTTTAGATTTTTTAATTTGTGTATCTACTACATAAGTATTATTTGCAAAATGAGATAAAACATCAATTTGCTCTAGTATTCCTAACATATCACCATTTGAGTTTACAACTCCAACTCTTTTGATATTTCTTTTTATTAATACTGAAAGTGCATCGAATAAATAGTCATCATTGAATACAGTCATTAATGGAAATATTGCAATATCACTAACTGGAATAGATAAATCTCTTCCTTCTAATAAAACTTTTACTTTTAAAAGAGAATCTGTAATAATTCCATATTCGTTATTATCACCTTTTATAAGAATTGTAGAAGTTTTATATTCCATTGATTTTTGAATTGCATCAATTAGTTTTGTATGTGGTTCTACAATACATGCATCATGTATTAATGAATCATCAACTTTTGCAATCATAAATGAAGACAATTCAGAAGTGTATTCTTTATCTTTTAATGTTTTTAATTTATTCACTAAATCTTTTAAGAAGAAATCTTTAAAGGCTTGATTCTCTTCTATTAGTTTTAAAAATGTATTTTTTTCTAATTCGTAACAAATTAGATCTTCATGTACTTTAAATGTATTTTTACATTCGCCATAAATAAGTGAGTTTGCATCAAAGGAGTCTTCTTGATGATAATCCATTACAATCTCATCATCACTGTATTCATATACAGTTCCCTTAATAATAATAAAAAAGTGGTTTGAGATTTTCTCCGGACTAATTAAAACAGAATCTTTCGCATAATAAGCAATATCCATGTGTTTTATACAAATATCAGATTGCTCTTGATTTAGAACTTCAAAGGGGTGGATGTTTGAAAGATAGGCTTCTTGATCTTGTAAACTCATATAGTGTCCTTGCAGTTAATATAATTTAATTATATATTAATAAAATGTAATATAAATGGAATTTTTTTCTTGTTTCTGTAGATAATATTACTTTCTATTAATTAAAAACTTAGTTAATAGAAAATAATATAATAAAAAAAAGCCAACCCGAAGGTTGACTTTTAGTAGGTTTTAGTGATCAACTGCCTCACCAGCACCTGAAGGAATTCTGATCTTTTCAACTAGATCTTGAATCTCTTGTGGTGGTTCTGGAGTCATTCTTGAAATAACTACTGCCACGATTAAGTGAAGTAATGTTCCAATTGTACCAATACCTGTAGGTGCAATTCCTAAGAAGTAATCTTCTTTAGCTCCACCTAAGAATACGAAGTAGATAATGTAACCGAATGTGAAAATTAAACCAGTTAAAATACCAGCAATCGCACCTTCTTTATTCATTCTCTTATCGAATACACCAAGGATAATAGTTGGGAAGAATGCTGCTGCCGCTAAACCAAATGCGAACGCAACAACTTGTGCAACAAATCCAGGAGGGTTAATCCCTAAGTAACCAGCAACACAAATTGCAGCTACTGCTGAAACTCTTGCCCACATTAACTCAGTTTTTTCGTTTAATGTAGATTTACCAGTTTCTTTATCTTTAAAGATTACTTGTCCCATAAGGTCATGTGAAATTGCTGATGCAATTACAAGTAATAAACCTGCTGCTGTAGATAATGCTGCTGCAAGACCACCAGCTGCGATGAATGCGATTACCCAGTTAGGTAAGTTTGCAATCTCTGGATTTGCAAGTACCATGATATCTCTATCAACGTATAACTCATTTGCAATTCCGTTTCCTTTAGCTAATTCAGCTTCACCAGCTGGACCTTTAGCATTAGTTACAAGTCTATGACCGTCTTCTGCTCTTTTTTCACCATCAAATGCTGGTTTACCTTTTGCACCATCGAATGCTTTTCCAGTAGCGTATTGGATTTTACCATCGCCATTTCTATCATTCCATGCAATAAGACCACCATTTTCCCATGTTCTGAACCAGTTACCATCATTTGGTGTACCATCAGAGTGAGATAATTCACCGTTTACAAATGCTTTGTATTCAGTGTTTTGTAAGTTCTTAATTAAGTTAACTCTTGAGAAAGAAGCAACTGAAGAAATAGTTGTATACATAATAGCAATAAATACTAATGCCCATCCTGCAGAGATTCTAGCATCTTTAACAGTTGGTACTGTAAAGAATCTAACAATAACGTGTGGAAGACCAGCTGTTCCTAACATTAACGCAGTTGTTAACATGAACATGTTCCATAAGTTACCTGGTTGAGTATAATCACTAAACCCTAAATCAGAAACCGCGGTATCTAGTGCATGCAGTAGATATGTTCCTTCTGGAATAACTTGTACACCTGAATCAAATGCAAATGAAGTTGTAGCAAAAATACCTAATTGAGGTAAGAATGTATCAGTAACTTGTAATGATAAGAAAATTGCTGGAATCATGTAAGCAAAAATCATAACAACATATTGTGCAACTTGAGTATAAGTAATACCTTTCATACCACCAAGAACAGAGTAGAAGAATACAATAGCCATACCAATAAGTACACCTGTATTTACATCAACTTGTAAGAATCTTGAGAATACGATACCAACACCTCTCATTTGTCCAGCAACATATGTGAACGAAACGAAAATAACAGCAACAACTGCAACTAATCTAGCTGCATCTGAATAATATCTGTCACCAACGAAATCTGGAACTGTAAACTTACCAAACTTTCTTAAGTATGGAGCTAATAACATTGCTAGTAGAACGTATCCACCAGTCCAACCCATTAAATAAGCACCACCATCAGAACCTTTGAAAGAAATGATTCCTGCTAATGAAATGAATGAAGCTGCTGACATCCAGTCTGCTGCTGTCGCCATACCATTTGCTACTGGGTGAACCCCTCCACCTGCAACATAGAAATCTTTAGTAGATCCAGCTTTTGCCCAAAGTGCAATACCAATATAAACTGCGAACGAAATACCTACGAATAGGTAAATTAATGATTGTAATTCCATCTTGTTAACTCCTATTCACTAACGCCGTATTTTTCGTCGATACTTGTCATTACTTTAACGTAAATGAAGATTAATATAACGAATACGTAAATTGCACCTTGTTGTGCAAACCAATAACCTAATTTAACACCACTAATTTCAATAGTGTTAAGTTCATTAATGAATAAAATCCCACATCCAAAAGATACAACGAACCAAACTACTAATAGTTTAAGAATCATTGCAATGTTTTCTTTCCAATATGCTTGTGCTTTTTCTGGACTCATATTCTGCTCTCCTTATTGATTTTTACCAAACAAGTAAATTGTTTAATAATTTAACATTGAAAGTATAGTAAGTGTAGATAGCAAAAAGATAGCAATTAAAAAAGAATTTAAAAAAATTATTTTGAACGTAGTATTAGAGTAGCAATATATCTATGTAGCGACCATAGGGTCGGGCTTCTTAAACAGAATAATATCTGTCAATTTTATAACCCAATCCTCTGATATTTTTTATAAAGTCTTCTTTTAGAGCTTTTTTAAGTCTTGATATTTCAGCTCTTATTGTAGGATTGTCGATGTTCTCCCCATCCCAGATGTCAATTCTGAATCTCTCGAAGTCTACAATCATATTAATATTAAGTGCTAAGATATGAATTATTTCTAATTGCTTCTTAGTTAGACTTTGTGGTTCACCATTAAAATATAGAGTTTGATTATCTTTTGAATAAGAATAATTCTCTGAGAATCTAATATGTGATGTATTATTTTGTTCTTTTTTAAGAATTAGATTAATTTTAATAGCCAATTCTTCTAAGTGGAATGGTTTTTTAAGATATTCTCTAGCTCCAAGCTCATATGCCTTAGAAATGTCTTCTATATCTATTAGCGCAGAAATAAATATAGTAGGAATATATACTTTTTTAGTATTAAGTTCTTGTAGTATAGTAAAACCATCTTTTGTTGGAACATTTATATCTAGTATTAATAAATCATAAGTACTATCAATATTATCCAACACCTCTTGCCCATCAGTAAAACTTTCAACCATATGTCCAATATTTTTTAAATATTCACAAATGGCATTGTTTAACATTAATTCATCTTCAAGTAGTAGTATCTTCATTTATCTTAAACCTATATGTAAATTTTGTTTCTTTGTCGTTTGATTCTAAATTAATCAATACAGAACTTTTATCGCAAATATCTTTTACGATCTTTAATCCTAAACCAAATCCTCCCCTTGCTGAGTTTTCTCTATAGAAGTCATCAAAAATTCTATTTTTATAATCTATTTTTTTTGAATTAGTTGAAACAGAAAACTCTATTTCACTGTCATTAACATAATCAAGTCTTACAAATACTGGTGATTTAGGGTAAGAATATTTGATTGCATTTGATAAGTTATTATCAATTACCCTTTGTAATTCAGTTTTATTAAATTTTATATAAATATCATCTTGTATATTACTTACAAAGTATAATGAATTAGATATAGCAATTTCATCAAAGAAATCTAATCTATTTATTAGTATCTCTGTATAATTTAAATACTCTTTTTCATAAACTACACGATCTTTTTTAATAAGATAAGATAAATCATCATAAATGTATTGAATTATTTTAGAACCAGATTCAATGTTAATTATATATTTGTTATTAGGAATATTCATTTTTAATAAGTCAATATTTGTTTGAATAATTGATAGTGGAGTATTAATCTCATGTACTGAGTTTTTAATAAAAGTTTTTTGTGATTCTATTAGTTTTGTTAATTCTTTAGTTTTCTCATCTACTTTATACTCAAGATTTTTATTTAAATCTTCTAACATATGAGTTTTTAGTTTTATATTATTCATTGCATCTGTTGCATAATTTGCAATTACTTTAAATTCTCCAAAGATAATTCTATTTTGATTGATTGGATCATCATTATCTTGAGACTCTTTAAAATATTTACCTATTTCTTTTACATCATTGACAATCAATATGGTTGCATTTTTATAAATGAAAATTGAATATAAAACAAGCATTATTGTTAAAGACGTGATTTGAAGAGTATAATCAGACATTTTTTGATTGTATTCTTCATTTTTTTCTTTTACTAGTTTTTCAATTTCGTCTAAATATACACCTTTACCAATAGTCCATTGCCATTTGTCATAAGAGTTTGCATAAGATATTTTTTGAACATTTTTACTAATATCAGGTTTATACCATATATAATCAACATAACCGCCTATATATCGCTTTGAGGCTTTGATTAGGTCATATATAACTCTTTTACCTGTATTGTCTATCATATTAATTCTATTGTCACCAATACTGTCTTTTGCTACAGGATGAAATAACAATGTTCCATCATAAGAATAGATAAAAATGTAATCACTAATATCTCTTTTACTTTTCATTTTTTCAATTGCTAGTAAAATATCTTTTTTGATTTCATCTTCTGGTTTAATATTTTCGTATTTGTTATGATAGTATTCGATAAAACTGATTACTGAGTTTATATCATTTTTAATTAGTTCTTTTTGATTGCTTGTAAAGTCTGATTTTAGAGTACTGATTTTTTCTTGTAATTCATCATGAGCATTTTCTATTATTATAAATGTAAAAAATGAGATTAATACAACAATGAATAGAATGCTGTATACAATAAGGTGATATAAGCTTTTCGCTTTAAACATAAAAAATCTTCCTAAGGTTTAGTGTAGGATTAGAATAGCTTTATTTATATAAGAAAGAACTTTTGTATATAAGAATTATATGATTTTTTTGTTATTTAAGTGGCGCGGTAGAAGGGACTCGAACCCTCGACCTCCTGCGTGACAGGCAGGCGTTCTAACCAACTAAACTACTACCGCGCTTAAAGATATTAAATACATGAGTATTTAAAAGTCACTTGATAAAAATCTTTAAAAAATCTAATGCTACTGCATTTTGTGATTGTTTAAAAATGGTGGTCGATGCAAGACTCGAACTTGCGACGTCTACCTTGTAAGGGTAGCGCTCTACCAACTGAGCTAATCGACCATAATATTAATTGTGTTGGTGACCCCTAGGAGACTCGAACTCCTGTGATTGGAATGAAAATCCAAGATCCTAACCGCTAGATGAAGGGGCCAACATTATAATAATAAATTTTGTGATTGTTTGTATATTCAAATCATAAATTTGAATGGTGACCCGTGATGGATTCGAACCATCGGCCACCTCCTTAAAAGGGAGATGCTCTACCAGCTGAGCTAACGGGTCACAATGAAAATAATTGTATTTAAAAATATGATCTAAATCATTTTTTTAAATTTAGTGGCGCGGTAGAAGGGACTCGAACCCTCGACCTCCTGCGTGACAGGCAGGCGTTCTAACCAACTAAACTACTACCGCACTATTAATACTAAACACTAGGTATTTAGAAGTCACTTTGAAAAAATGAATCTTTAAAAAATCTAATGCCACTGCATTTTGTGATTATTTAAAAATGGTGGTCGATGCAAGACTCGAACTTGCGACGTCTACCTTGTAAGGGTAGCGCTCTACCAACTGAGCTAATCGACCGATGGTGACCCCTAGGAGACTCGAACTCCTGTGATTGGAATGAAAATCCAAGATCCTAACCGCTAGATGAAGGGGCCATCGTTTAACATTATATTGTGAATTCAAATCATAAATTTGAATGGTGACCCGTGATGGATTCGAACCATCGGCCACCTCCTTAAAAGGGAGATGCTCTACCAGCTGAGCTAACGGGTCACAATGAAAAAAAATAGTGGCGCGGTAGAAGGGACTCGAACCCTCGACCTCCTGCGTGACAGGCAGGCGTTCTAACCAACTAAACTACTACCGCACTATTAATACTAAACACTAGGTATTTAGAAGTCACTTTGAAAAAATGAATCTTTAAAAAATCTAATGCCACTGCATTTTGTGATTATTTAAAAATGGTGGTCGATGCAAGACTCGAACTTGCGACGTCTACCTTGTAAGGGTAGCGCTCTACCAACTGAGCTAATCGACCGATGGTGACCCCTAGGAGACTCGAACTCCTGTGATTGGAATGAAAATCCAAGATCCTAACCGCTAGATGAAGGGGCCATCGTTTAACATTATATTGTGAATTCAAATCATAAATTTGAATGGTGACCCGTGATGGATTCGAACCATCGGCCACCTCCTTAAAAGGGAGATGCTCTACCAGCTGAGCTAACGGGTCACAATGAAAAAAAATAGTGGCGCGGTAGAAGGGACTCGAACCCTCGACCTCCTGCGTGACAGGCAGGCGTTCTAACCAACTAAACTACTACCGCACTATTAATACTAAATACTAGGTATTTAGAAGTCACTTTGAAAAATGAATCTTTAAAAAATCTAATGCCACTGCATTTTGTGATTATTTAAAAATGGTGGTCGATGCAAGACTCGAACTTGCGACGTCTACCTTGTAAGGGTAGCGCTCTACCAACTGAGCTAATCGACCGATGGTGACCCCTAGGAGACTCGAACTCCTGTGATTGGAATGAAAATCCAAGATCCTAACCGCTAGATGAAGGGGCCATCGTTTAACATTATATTGTGAATTCAAATCATAAATTTGAATGGTGACCCGTGATGGATTCGAACCATCGGCCACCTCCTTAAAAGGGAGATGCTCTACCAGCTGAGCTAACGGGTCACAATGAAAAAAAATAGTGGCGCGGTAGAAGGGACTCGAACCCTCGACCTCCTGCGTGACAGGCAGGCGTTCTAACCAACTAAACTACTACCGCACTATTAATACTAAATACTAGGTATTTAGAAGTCACTTTGAAAAATGAATCTTTAAAAAATCTAATGCCACTGCATTTTGTGATTATTTAAAAATGGTGGTCGATGCAAGACTCGAACTTGCGACGTCTACCTTGTAAGGGTAGCGCTCTACCAACTGAGCTAATCGACCGATGGTGACCCCTAGGAGACTCGAACTCCTGTGATTGGAATGAAAATCCAAGATCCTAACCGCTAGATGAAGGGGCCATCGTTTAACATTATATTGTGAATTCAAATCATAAATTTGAATGGTGACCCGTGATGGATTCGAACCATCGGCCACCTCCTTAAAAGGGAGATGCTCTACCAGCTGAGCTAACGGGTCACTCGTAATTTAAGTTGTTGTTCTTAAATTGGACTGGAATTATAATAGGTTTTTATTTCTTTGTCAAGACTTTTCCGAAGAAATTTAAAAATTTTTGCTAATGCCGTATTTGCAGCTTGTATTTGAACCTCTTCTCTGCTACCTTCAAAATGGCATGTATCCACGATATAATCGGCATTCTTCTGTGCTATTCCTATCACTACTGTACCTACTGGTTTATTTTCACTTCCACCTGTTGGTCCTGCTACCCCAGATACGGCTATAGCGTAGTCGGCACTAAATTTTACTAGGCTTCCTTCTAACATCTGTTTTACAACTTCTTTTGAAACTGCTCCAAAATCATTTAAAGTTGTATTTTTTACATGTAATTCTTGTTCTTTTATTTCATTTGAATAAGAGACTATTGCTCCATTAAAAATATCAGATGAACCAGAAATTTTTGTTATTAGATGAGCTATTAATCCACCCGTACATGATTCAGCTGTTGTTATAGTCTTTTTATTAGCTCTTAGCAGTGTTTGAAGTTCAATCATGTCATTAGTATTAAATATTTCATTTCTCATGTTATAGAAGCCTTAAAATTGTAATTATAGTATTATATATAGTTGTAGTAAAAAGTAGTATAAAAAAAAGTGTAAATATTAAAAGAAGTTGGGCTATATAATAAGAGTTAAATACTCTTATTATATATGTGTAATATGAAAATTACTTGTCGTCTGTATAATCAGCTAAGAATTGATCTTCATAGAATTCAATATTTAAGTAATCACAAACTACTTTGATATCTCTTTCTGCATTTCCTAAACAAGATGTTGCACCTGGAGATGGAGTCATATTAAAGATAATTCCATTACCTGGGTTAATTGATGCTTCACCAAGCATTAATTTTTGTTCTTCTTTATTTAGAACCTGAGGTCTAACACCACCAAATCCTTTTGCATATTCAATATCATCAACAGATAATGATGGTACAATTTTTTGAGCATCTTTTACGAATAACTTTTTATTGATACCTGGAACTTCGAATAAGAAGTTTTTGAATACATAGTTTCTAATTTCTGAATCTTTTAATAAGTCCCAGAAGATTTTAAGAATATTACCATCAATGTTCATTGTTTTAATACATTGACCAACTGATTTGAATCCTTTATATCTTTCAAGTACACCAAGAGCTAATGCTGTTGGTCCAAATCTAGTTTTTCCATCTTCTAAGATATCTGGATCACCATGCAATGCTGCAAATGGTAATTTATCATTTTGAACCATGTAAACTTTACCATTTAAGAATTCACCACTAGTAATATAGAATGATCCAGCCATTGATAATGATCCCATATGTTTACCGTAACCCATTTTATGAGCTAAGTATAATGAGTGAGCACCAGCATTAACTACAACGAAGTCAGCAGTATAAACAGTACCATTAACAGTAGTTAATTTGTATTTATCACCAATTTGTTCAATTTCTTCTACTTCTGAGTTGTAGAAAATATCTGTAGTTTTTGATTCATCTGCACTTTGCGCAGCTTTAGCTAATTCGTTTGTCATAGCACCAAAGTCAACAGTTGTATATTGATCTTTTGCACCCATAGCAACGATTGGCTCTGGTCTATCAATAGTTTGTTCTTTATCTGCATAAACTAATTTAGGCTCTAATTCTCTTAATTGTTCTTTATCCCATAATTCTAAGTAAGGGAAAATTTCTTTGAATTCGTTATATCTATTTGTAATAAATTCAACTTCATCAGCTCCAACACCTAAAGCCATTTTTTGATGCTTATGCATAACAGTTTCTTGTAAACCATACTCTAAACAGAACTTCTCAATCATTTTGGCAGTTCTTTTAGTGATTTTTGCTTTTTCAAAAGTATAGTTAGTCTCAATATCACCTACGTGAATTGTTTGAGAGTTACTTGTACCTTTTGAGTTAAGAGTTGCAAGACCTTCATATTTTTCTAATAAACAAATATTTTTTGCACTAGAATATTTTGCTAGCTCAAAGAATAATGCTGCACCAGAGATTCCTCCACCAACAATAACGACTTCATAATGTTTCTCATTCATATTTATAGTTCCTATCTATTTGCGAAATATAGATGGATTATATCATATTAAAGTTAGATTAAGTTAAATAAAATAAATAATTGTGCATTAAAGTAATAAAGTATAGAGTTTCGTAACACCTAGTAATAATGGATAGAAGTCATTTATGTACATTTTTTGTACACAATGTGCAACTTACGAAATTTATAAAAGTTTCACTAATACTAGTTTTAAACTTATTTAGATATAATCTACGATTTAATAAAAACTATATATATTTAGATAATTGAAGGTACTTTAAAATGGATTACAAAGAGAGTTTATTACTACCAAAAACTTCATTCCCTATGAGAGGGAATCTTCCTCAAAACGAGCCAAAAAGATATAAGTCTTGGGATGAACAAAAAGTTTATGACAGAATGAAAAAGAATAGAGAAGGTGCTCCTTCTTTTACTTTACATGATGGACCACCATATGCAAATGGACACATTCATATTGGTCATGCATTAAACAAAGTTTTAAAAGATATTATTAACAAGTTTCACTACTTTGATGGGAAATCAATTAGATACGTTCCAGGTTGGGATTGTCATGGTCTACCAATTGAGCAAAAAGTTGAAGAGAAGATTGGGTCTACTAAGAAAAAAGAGTTACCAAAATCTAAATTAAGACAATTATGTAGGGATCATGCATCTAGATTTGTTGATATTCAAAGAGATGAATTTAAGAAATTAGGTGTTATTGCTGATTGGGAAAATCCATATTTAACAATGGATTTCAAATTTGAAGCAAATATCTATAGAGAATTATGTGCTATTGCTAAGCAAGGTTTATTAATTCAAAGATCTAAGCCAGTATATTGGTCTTGGGCTGCACAAACAGCATTAGCTGAAGCAGAAGTTGAATATGAAGATAAAACATCTCCATCTATTTATGTTGCATTCAAGCATGAAAAATTAGATGCATCTGTAATTATCTGGACTACAACTCCATGGACATTACCAGCTAATACTGGTATTTCTTTAAATGGTGAAGAAGAGTATGTATTAACATCTGATAAATTTATCGTTGCTAAAAAATTATATAATTCATTAATTGAAAATGAAATAATCTCTGGTGAAATTGTTGATTCTGTATGTCCTAAAGAATTAGAAAATACTCATGCAATTAATCCAATTAATGATAGACAATCAAAAATTATCTTAGGTGAACACGTTGAAATGGATGCTGGTACTGGTGCAGTACATACAGCTCCTGGACATGGTGAGGATGACTATAAAGTTGGTTTAAGATATGGATTAGATGTTATCATGCCTGTTGACGCTTATGGGAAATATGATGAAACAATTGTAAGAGAAAAATTATTTAGAGATACTGATAAATATCTTGGATTAAATGTATTTAAAGCAAATGCATTAATTTTAGAAGAATTAGGCGATGCTTTAATTAAACATGTTGATATTAGACACTCTTATCCACATTGTTGGAGAACACATACACCTATTATCTTTAGAGCAACTAAACAATGGTTTATCTCAATTGATGATGAGTATGGTGAACAAAATAAAACACTTAGAGAAAATGCTCTTCAAGTTGTTGAAGATTTAACTTTTTATCCTGAGTGGGGAAGAAATAGATTAAGATCTATGCTTGATGGTAGACCTGATTGGTGTATCTCTAGACAAAGAGACTGGGGAGTGCCTATTGCATTCTTTAGAAATAAAAAGACTGATGAAATCATTTTTGATGAAAAAGTTCTTAACTATACTGCTATGATCTTTGAACAAAAAGGTTGTGATGCTTGGTATGATTTAGAAATTTCAGAATTATTATATCCAGGTTCTGGACTTAATCCTGAAGATTTAGAAAAAACTGTAGATATTTTAGATGTATGGTTTGATTCTGGTTCTACTCAAAATGCAGTATTAAGATCAAGAAATTATGATGCTGGTACTTTTCCTGCTGATATGTACTTAGAAGGTTCAGATCAACATAGAGGTTGGTTCCAATCATCATTATTAACTACTTTAGCATCGCAAGAAATTGCACCTTATAAATCAATTTTAACTCATGGGTTTACTGTTGATGAAAAGGGTGAAAAAATGTCTAAATCAAAAGGAAATGTTGTTGCACCTGATAAGGTAATGAAACAATATGGTTCTGAGATTTTAAGACTATGGGTTGCTATGAGTGATTATCAATCAGATTTAAAAATCTCTGATAATATCTTAAAACAAAACGCAGAGTTATATAGAAAAATTAGAAATACTTCAAGATTCCTACTTGCAAACGTAAGTGACTTAGAAGAGATTGTTTCTGTTGACAAAATGGGTGAAGTTGATAAATGGATTTTATCTAGAGCTAAATCTGTATTTGATGAAATTGAAGCTGCATTTAATGTATATGAATTCTCTAAAGGATTAAATAAATTAAATAACTTCTTAGTTGTTGATTTATCTGGTATCTATTTAGATGTTTGTAAAGATAGATTATATTGTGATGATAAAAATGATATTCATAGACTTGCATCTCAAAGTGCAATGGCATTAATTGCTAAGAAATTAATTTCTACTTTAGCTTGTATCTTAACTTATACAATGGATGAGTTATTAGACTATGCACCTGCATTTATTAAAGGTGATGCTAAAGATATCTACGATTATGAAAAAGTAGTATTACCAGAAGTTACTTCATCATTTAATGAAGAAGTATTATTAGCTGCAAAAGAAAAATTCTCTGAAATCAAAGATGCATTAAGTAAAGAAAAAGTGATTAAATCTACTTTAGAATTAGATATGTACACTAATTGTGAAGAGATTTTAGCTCTTGGAAATACTGAAGCTTCTGACTGGTTCTTAGTATCTTCTGTAACGAATACTAAACAAAGCTCAGATATACTAGGAACATTCCAAATAGATGGGAAAGATTTTGAAGTATACAAAGCAAGTGCTCATAAATGTCCAAGATGTTGGAAATTTACAGCAACAAAAGAAGATACACTTTGTTCAAGATGTGACGAAGTTTTAAACTAGAGTTCACATGTTTCAAGATCAAGTATCATTAACATTTATATTCCAAACAATTGCAGTTATCTTAGGATTAACTGCTCTTGGAATATATTTAGTAAAGAAAAAAGCAAAAGAGGTAAAGTAACATGATGCCATTTTCAGATGAAGATTTACAATCTCCTGTTAGTTCGATTATAAAAAGTAAGATAGCCCCAATGTTAGCAAGAGATGGTGGCGCAATTCAATTATTACAAATAAAAGATGCTAAAGTATATATCCAATTACAAGGGGCATGTGTCGGTTGTAGTGCTAGTGGTAGTACTTTGAAATATATTGTTGAAAAAGAATTAAAAGCTGCAATTCACCCTGAATTAGAAATCGTGAATGTACCTCAAGGCATGGAAAATAGATTAGAGGAATTTTAATGATTAACGAAAGTAGACTATTAAATGAAGCAAATAGTTTTTTCACTCAAAAAATGTTCGAAAAAGCTTTATTTTTATACTCTCAATTGTCTTCAAATTTCCCAAGTAATAAAGAATACCCAATATACGCGCTATTTTGTGACATAGCAAGTGAAGATGAAGAAAAAGCTATTTCTTTGTTTGATTACTTCTCTGTTGTAAAACAAGATAGTATTGAAGAAGCTATAACATATGTAGAAGATATTGTAAATGCTTACGATGGTGATATTGATAAAATGATGGGATTACTAAAAGATTTAAGTAACTCGACGGTAGATTCTTTAGATGCAATAAAATATGATGATTTCAAAAGATTGATTGATTCAAGAGGTTCTTTTAGAATTGCATTTGAAGATATTATGTTTTCAACAAAAGTTGCAATTGAAAATAAAGATGATTTCTTTGATTTTGTAACTAAATTGATTGATAATGATTTTAATACAACAGCATATACATATCTTGATGGCTTTAATGAGTATTTTTCTTATGACGAAGAAATTGAGAAGTTATATAAAAGATTGGAAGAGAAAGAACTTGCAAATAATCATAAATAATAAAACTTATACAGATAATTCTAATGAAGCGAATGAAAATAGCGTTTTTGTAGTTTCTAAACAGAATGAAAAATTTGTAGATGCAGCCAAGAGTAAGGGCTGCACTGAAATTATTCAAGCAAAAGATTTAGATCAGCACTTTGATATGTCTAGTATTAAAGTAATTGGTATTACTGGAACTAACGGTAAAACAACTACAGCAGCTGCTATTTATTCTTTTTTATTGGATTTAGGATATAAAGTTGCTCTTCAAGGAACTAGAGGTTTTTTCATTAATGATGAAAGAATTGAAGAGTACTCTTTAACTACTCCTGTTCAATTAGGTAATTTTGCACATATTCAAAAAGCTATTGAAAACGAATGTGACTTCTTTGTAATGGAAGTTAGTTCTCATGCAATTGAACAAAAAAGAATTGAAGGTATAAAGTTTGAACTTAAAATTCATACTAATATTACTAGAGATCATCTTGACTATCACAAAACTATCGAAGAGTATATTAATGTTAAAAACTCTTTCTTAAGAGATGATACAAAAAAACTTATTAATAAAGATGATAAGAATGTTAGATTTAATACTAAGAATACATTAGCTTATTCTTTGGATGATCCATCAACTTATAAAGTTGCAGCATACTCTTTTAAAAATGGAATGCATGTAATGTTTTCTCATTTTGGTAAGATGCATTCTTTTTCATCAACAATGATGGGTATTTTTAATGTTTATAATCTAATGGCAGCAGTTGGTGCAGTTCATATGCTTACAAACAAAGATTTAGATGAGATTTGTGAAGTAGTAGAAAACTTTGCTGGTGTATCTGGAAGAATGGAAACTATCCATGCTGATCCATTAATTATTGTTGATTTTGCTCATACTCCTGATGGAATGAAAGAAGTACTTCAAAGTTTTAATGAAAGAGATATTATTTGTGTATTTGGTGCTGGTGGAGATAGAGATCAAGATAAAAGACCACTAATGGGAAGTATTGCTGCTTCTTATTCAAAACATATAATAGTAACATCTGATAATCCAAGATTTGAAGATCCAGATTTAATTGTTGAAGATATTTTAAAAGGTATCAAAAACCATCAAAGTGTGAAAGTTGATATTAATAGAAAAGCTGCAATTAAAATGGCCATTGATATGGCAGATAAAGATTCAGTTGTATTAATCCTTGGAAAAGGTGATGAATCAACTCAAACTATTTATGATAAAAAAATACCATTTTCTGATAAAGAGGAAATCTTAAAGCATATCTAATGATATGCTTTAATTAATATCCCTTTATTATTCTTCACAGACTCTACAAAGTAGTTTGTTGGTGTAAGAATAGTATCTTTGCCTAAGATCTGTTTAATCTGCCAAGACAGCTCTAAAACTCTATCCCTAGCTAATCCTCTTAACGCATAAGTTTTTAATTTACTTGATTTAGAATAGTTCTCTAATTTAATATTTTCTATTCCTTTAAATGCATCAATATCGTCTTTTCCTAAAACAGCAATTACTTCAAGTCTTATTGCTTTTTTATTCTTTTCTAGAAAACTTTTCATTTGTTCTTTACATGAAGTTGTTGGCATAATAGTAGCTGCTTTATATCCATAACATGTAAGTTTATTAAAGCTTCTTGTATTGTAAAACTCTTTGAATTTCTTTTTTGTTAAGTTTTCATCACTTATTTTAACTTCTTTGATTACTTCTTTTATTTGAATAACAGTTTCTACTTTAGGAGTTTGAGTTTTTACTATTACTTCTTCTTTTGTAGTTTTTTCTTTTTTTACAAGAACTTCTTGTGATTTAAGTATTTGTTTTTTTTCAACTTGTAAATCTTCAATAATTTCATTTTGTCTATTAAATAAAAAAACTATTGCAGTAAATATTAGTATTGCAAAAATTCCTATAACTGGAAAAGTTAAATTCTTTTTTTCTTCTTTACTTATTGATTTTTGTGAGTTAGATTTGTTAGTTTTTCTTTTTTCAAGTTTTTCGTCTTTAGAGTTTGTATTCTCTTTCTTTTTTTCTCTTTCTATTTTGTGTTCTTTAAAATGATCTGTTGAGGCAGATTTTTTTAAAAGTTCCTTTATTTCTTCTTTCTTCTGTTCTTCCATTGTTACTCTTTGTTTTTTATGTAGATGTAAATAATCAACAAAATTATAGCTAAAAACAGAGGATAAAAGAAAAGGTAATCTTTTAAAATAATACGATTTTTCTCTATTTTTGACTTCTCTAAATTATTTATATCTTCGTATATGGTTTTAAGATCTTTTTTTGAATATGCTGTATATGCTTTTGCATTAGATTGTTTCGCGATTTGAGATAAAACACTTTTATTAGAAGGGCCAATTCCTACTGTATATACTTTTATTTTATATTTACTAAGTAACCTTAATACTACATCTTTTGGTATCTGACTGGCTGTATCTTCTCCATCACTTAATAAAATGATTACATTTGATTTGGCTTCTTTTTTCTTTAGGATATTAATACTAGAAGCTAGTGAGTCATATAAAGCAGTTTTACTTCCTGCCATTTCAACTTCTAAATAATTAATTATTTCTTTTTGTGCATTTTTATCAAAACTTAGGGGACTTGCTAATAATGCAGCATCTCCAAAGACAACTAATCCTATGTTATCAGCATTTCTTTTATTTATGAAGTCTTTTACTATCTCTTTTACTACATCAAATCTATTTTTGCTTTCATCGTTTTTATCTAAGTCTCTATATTTCATAGAACCACTTGCATCAAGATTTAGAATAATATTAATACCATCATTTTTTATTAGTTTGTTATCTAGTATTTTTATAGGTGAAGATAGGGCGATTATAGATAGGACTATAATCAAGTACTTCAAAATATTTAAAAAGATGTTTGTCTTCTTATTTGATTCTTGAAATATATGTAAATGAGGAATCAAATATGAAGGGCTTTTTGCTTTACAAAAAATAGAACAGATTACAAAAATAAAAATAAGTAAAAGTATATATGGATATTCAAGTGTAATATTATTAAACATCTAAACTCTCCATAAAAGTAGATAATTTTGCTTTTATATTTTTATCTATTTTATCAACTTCTTTTTTGTATTTGTATTTATCTAATTCTTCTATTAGTTCATTTGCTAGTTTTATCTCTCTAGGTGTTTTTGCTAATAATCTTGAATATTTACTTATTTCATATGCTGTTTTTTTACTATTAGAAAAATCAATATTTTTAAGATTAGATAAATACTCTTTTCTTCTATTTGGTTTTTTTCTTTTAATCATTTTAGTTACAAATACAATTAAAATGATTAATAAAATAAAACAAAAAATAGATATTAATACTAGAAATAAAAAAGAGTTATCTGGTATTTCAACTATATCTTTTATATCATGTAGTTTTAAAGTTTGAGTATTTTCTATCATCTTAATAAACCTATTAACTTTTTGATAGGTTCTTCATGGGTATAAACTTTTGTAAATCTAATTGAGCAGTCTTGAAAATGTTTAAATAGTTTTTTATCATTACTTTGAACTTTTTTAATATATTCATTTATTGTTGATTTATTTAGTAATCCTTCATAATTTATATTTGAGCTTGGATCATTAAAATTTACATTTCCTAATTCTAGTGGTTCTTCTTCAAATTTATCTCTTATTACTAAAGCAATAACTTCATGTTTTGTTGCTAGTAGTTTTAAATCTAAACTTTCAATATCAAAAAAATCACCAATTAAAAATATAATTGATTTATGATTTATAGCTTTAAATAACTCTTTTGTAATATGAGGATAGTTTATACTTTTACCTATGACATTGTAGTTATATAGTTGTTCACTCATAAAGTTTACATTAAAAACTCTTTTTGATTTTTTTGTACAAAGCTGTAAGGATTCATTTGCAATATAAGAAGCAAAAGGATCTCCTTGTTTTGTGGAGATAAAAGCAATGGCAGATGATAATTCACAAATAATATCTTGTTTGAATCTTTTTGAACCAAAAAATATTGAACCACCAAGTAGGTTTACTATTTTGATATTTTGTTCTTTTTGAGAGTGAAAAACTTTTACATAAGGTTTTTGCATTTTAGCACTTATAACCCAATCAATGTTTTTTACATCTTCTCCATATTCATACTCTTTAAGTTCACAAAAATCATAACCTTCCCCTTTTTGTTTAGAAGTGTTATTTCCTATTATTTCAGAGAAGGCTTGTTTTTTACTTTTGATAAGTATTTTTTTTAAAGCTTGATTCATTGTTTATGGAATATCAATTTTTTCTAAGATTTTTTGTATTAAATTATCAACATTAATTTCTTGGGCTTGAGCTTCATAACTTAGAATAATTCTATGTCTTAATATACTTTTTGCAACTAATGAAATATCAAGGGGCGAAACATAATCATTCCCTCTTAAATAAGCACTAGCCTTCACAGCTTTAAACATATCAATTGTTGCTCTTGGACTTGCTCCAAAATGTATTTGTTCTTCTATTTCTTCTAATCCATAATCTTTAGGTTCTCTTGTTGCACAAATAATTGTTACAATATACTCTTCAAGTTCTTTATCAATATGAATATTTAAAACTTCTTTTTTTAACTCTTCTAAACTATCTTTATCTAAAACTTTATTTATTGTTTCAAAAGAGTTCATAGTAGCTTTTTTTGCTATTTCATACTCTTCTTCTTTATTATTATAATCAACTACAATTTTGAACATAAATCTATCTAATTGAGCTTCAGGAAGTGAATATGCACCTTCTTGTTCAATTGGATTTTGAGTTGCTAATACTAAAAAAGGAGAATCAACTTTGAATGAATTCTCAGCAATAGTTACTTGTCTCTCTTGCATAACTTCAAGAAGTGCTGATTGAACTTTTGCAGGAGCTCTATTAATCTCGTCTGCTAAAAGTAAGTTTGTAAAGATAGGACCTTTTTTGATTTTGAATTCACTAGTTTTCATATCATAGATTTGAGCCCCTATAATATCACTTGGTAATAAATCAGGTGTAAATTGTACTCTTTTAAAATCTAAATCAATAGCATCTGAAATAGCTTTTACTGTAGTTGTTTTTGCAAGTCCTGGAACACCTTCAAGTAAAATATGTCCATTTGTTAATAATCCTATTAAAATAGAACTAACCATATCTTCTTGACCTATTACACCTTTTTTTATCTCATCTCTTAGTTGCTTTAACTTCTCATGTGAATTCAAATATTATCCTTGACTTTTTGCTGATTTATTTTATCAAAAGTGTCATAAAAAATTTAGAATTCAATAAGAAATTTTGCACCATTTTCATAAGAATATGTTAGTTTCCCTTGTAATTGCAGTTTTGAGATTGTATTTATTAGTTTCAAGCCTAAAGAATCAGAGTTATAAATATCTATATTTTTATCTATTCCTTCTCCATTATCTTTAATAATTAAAGTATATGTATTATCTGTTCTTTCCATTTTAATTAATAGTTTTGGTTTATCATTATTTTTGAAAGCATATTTGAAAGCATTTGTAATTACTTCATTTATTATCAAACCACAAGGCATTGCTATTTCTATATTTAGGTATATGTCTTTAATATCAATATTAACATCAATTTTTTTATCATAATTATATGTATTTTCTATATCATATACTAAATTTGTCACATAGTCTTTGAAAGATATTTCATTTAATTTTGAAGATTCATATAACTTCCTATGCAATAACTCCATAGTATAAATTCTCTCTTGAATATTGTTTAATATTTTTTTTGTATTTTCATCTTCAATTTCTACTTCTTGTAATTTTATTAATCCAATAGTCATAGCTAGATTGTTTTTTACTCTGTGATGAATCTCTTTTAATAAAACCTCTTTCTCTTCTAGAGAGTTTTGTAATTCTTTAGTTTTATTTTCTACTTTTGAATCTAAGGTTTTAATATTTTGTTGTAAGGAATCAAGCATTGAATCAAATACAATTCCTAAATGACCTATATCATCATTTCCTTTTACTTTACTTCTAATGTTTTTATTCCCTTTATTTACTTCTTTTGCAGTATCTGAGAGAATATTTATACCTTTAAATAGTCTTTTGAATAAAAAGAAACCAGCAACAATAGATAGGAATAAAGCAGTTAGTGAAGCAGGTAAAATTTTCCAAAAAGTTGAATCAACATGTGTATTTAAATCTTCATCATAAATAGTTGTAACTAATAAAAAAGTATATTTATCATTTTTATCACTTAAATCATCTATCCACGTGTGGGCTTTTTTATTATTTAGCTTGTGAACTAATGGTTCTTTATTCTTAGCATCATTAATTTGTTTTGCTGTTAAATCCCCTGTAAAAATATTTTTTACATCGGACATATTACTTATTGAATATCTTTCTTTTCTTTTCTTTTGGTCTTCTTCATACAGTGGTCTATTATCTTCTTGTGAATATTCATCATTAATCCACATTAAATAAGTTTTACCTTTGTGAAACTTATGTGTTAAAGCAAAAGTTTTTTGAACATTTATTTTTATACCTTCTTCAAAAGAAGCATGATTTTTATTAAGTTTATACTCTTCACATAATATTGAGATATTTGTATTTTTATCTATTTTTGTTTTATATAATAAATACTTGACTTTTCTTTTTAATGAATAGTGTTTATTCAAAAACTTGTGATTAGTCCAAGTATCTTCTTTTGCTTTTTTTATTGCTTCTAGGAAAAGTTTATTTTTGATATTTGTTTTTACTGTATCTGTATTTTCAAGAAGATAATAACAGTGATTTACAATATTGCTTTTTTTTATGTTTTTTATTAAATTTTCTGTACTAGTATGATTTTTTTTTAGTTCTAATAAGTCTAAAACTAATTTATATCTTGTTTCACTTTTTTCTAAAACACCTTGAATTCTAAGAGCTTTTCCTGCAACTTTTACTTGTTCTTTAGTTACTGCAATCATTTGTTCTATTCTTTTTTTTGTTTGTGCGTATTGTTCTTTTTGCATTTTTGGAACAATCATTAAAAAAAGAACACTTAATAAAAATATAGATAAAAGAAAAAGAGCTAAAGCTACTTTCATATTTAGAGTATATGATTTTACTTGTAGTAATTTAGGCATTATTTTGAAATCTTTAATTTATATCCAGACTCATATACATTTTCAAGAGGGTTAAATTCTAGTTTTTGTCTTAGTCTATAAATTAATGTTCGAAGTTTTCCCATATCATAAAGCTCTTCTCTCCAAACGTATGCAGATATTTGTTCAAAACTTATTACACTATTTGGGTTTTCACACATTATTTCAAATAATTTTTTTTCATTTTTTGTTAGTTTTATTAGTAAGTCATTTTTGTATAAAGCTGATTTTGTTTTATCAAAACTTAGATTACCTTCTATTAATATATATTGACTTTCCTCTTTTATTACTTGCTTTTTATTAGCGAAAAAATATCTATGTTTATGTATAGCCATTGTAATTGTGGCTTTCAAATCTCTATCTCTGCATGGTTTTATTAAATATCCGTATGGTTCACATTCCATTGCTTGATTAATTGTCTTGTCATTTGAGTATGAAGTCAAAAATATAATAGGTATTTTAAGGCTTTTCCAAATTTCATTGGCAGCATCAATTCCTGAACTATTATTTAAATTTATATCCATAATTACTAAATCTGGTAGTCTATTTCTTGCATGATTTATAGCTTGTGCCGCACTAGTTTCTATTCCTGTTACTTCATAACCCATTTTTTTTAAACTAACTTCCATAGACATAGCTAGGATTACTTCATCTTCTACTATTAAAATACTGATGTCAATATCATTTTGTGATAAATTTGATAATTTAGTCAACAAAATCCTTTTTTGTTAAAATTAATGGTTATGATACTCACTATCAATTTAAAGAAAGATTAAGCGAACTTGCTATAAAAGCTATACAAATTATGAAATATCATCTGTTTCTATTATAAAAGTACATAGTATAAAGCAAAACAATATCTAATTGCTATAAATATTATTGAAAATTAAAATGTGATTATTCTGTGATTATATATAAGTATGATTCTCAATATCATTTAGAAAAACAAAGGAATTATACAATGAAAAGTAAAAAACTATTTATTAGTCTTTCTGCATCTGCTTGTCTTGCTTTATCTTCAATTGCAAGTGAAACAGAAAGTTTAGGGGAAATCTCAATTGAAGATACTGCATTTGAATCGCATATTAAAAGTATGACTTCAGAAAAATTAGATTTAATTCAAGCAAGTGACGTAAAAGATATTTTAGATTCACTTCCATCTGTGAATGTTTCAGGAAGCTCAAGATATTCTCAAAAAGTATATGTAAGAGGTTTAGAAGATAAGTTTTCTAATATCACTATTGATGGTGCTAGAATGACAGGACAACTTTTTCATCACTCAGGAGATCAAACAATTGATCCAGAGATGTTAAAAATTGGTTCTATTGAACTTGGACCTAATTCTGCTTTAAGTGGACCAGGAGTTGTTAATGGTTCATTTGTATATGAAACAAAAGATCCAAGTGATTTATTAGAAGATGGTGAAAACTTTGGTGGAAAAATTTCTTTTGGTCATGAAACGGGATATAACAGAAATAGTGTAAACCTTTCATTATTTGGAAAAGTAAATGAACATGTAGAAATCTTAGGTGTTGGAAATATTGTTGATGATGGTGAAATTGAAACACCAGCTGGTAATGTAAAAGATAAAGAGAGTAAATTAGAGAGTGGTTTATTAAAATCAGTATTTAAATTAAATGACAGTAATACTTTAAAATTATCATATAACAAATATAATGATGGTGGAGGAAGAAATATTTCTGCTGAAAAAGGTAATGCAACAGAAGTAACTGATAATGACTTCAATGAAATTACAAGAGATACATATACTCTTAACTACGAATATAATCCTGATAATGATTTAGTAAAAGTTGATGCAAAAGTATATTTAAACTCACAAGAAATGTTTAGAGCAAAAGCAGATACATTTGATCAAAATAAAGTAAAATCTGGTCAAAGTGGTGATAGATATTATGAAAACACTAGTGAAGGTTTTGATTTAAGAAATAGTTCAATCTTTGGTAATCATGTATTAACATATGGAGTTGATTATTCAAAAGATGAACAAACTAAAAGATCTATTGGGGATCAAGGTACTTACTATAGTTCAAGAAGTAATTCAGATATAGCAAATAGTAATAATATTGATGGTTCTGGTACATTAACTTCACAAGGAATATATATTGAAGATGAACTAAGTCTTGGTGCTTTAGTTTTAAATATTGGTGCAAGATATGACAAATTTAAACTTGGTGGTTGGTATAGTGGTGATTTCAATAAAGTAACACCTAAATTCAAAAGTAAATATCAAGTAAATGATGATTTAAGTTTTAGATTTGCATACGGAAAAATTTTCAAAGCTCCTGCTTTACCAGAGACTTTAACTCTTTCTCAAAGTTCAATTGATTCATGGAATGCAGATGGTGTAGAAGCTCAAGAAGGTCATAACTACGAGGCAGGATTTGATTATGATTTATCGGAAGCATTAAATGCTGATGATGCAATCTTTGGATTTACAGCATATACATATAATGTAGACAATTATTCTCATCCTACAAAAAATAATGCTTTAGCACCACAATATGATGTAAAAGTTCATGGGGTTGAATCTGTATTTAAATATAACAAAGATGACTTAGGATTAAGTTTATCTCACTCTTATTCAGATGGATCAGAAAAAAGTTTATCTGATGGAAGTAAAAAAGATCCAAGAACTGCAAAAATTCATTCTTTTAAAACAGGAGTTGATTATAGTTTCTCTGATGCACTAAAAGTAGCTTATTCTTCTCAGTTTGTTTTAGGTAATACATATGCTTATAAATCAGATCAAATGGTTTCTAGAAGTGGTTATGCTGTTCATAATATTAACTCAACTTATAAAATTAAAGATGGATCATTAAAAGGTGCAACACTAAACTTTGGTATTGATAATATTTTTGATAAACAATATGCACAACATACTGCATTTGGTGTTTACTTCGATAGTGAAGAATATACAGATTATGAAGTTGGTAGAAACTTCAAAGTAAAATTAGCTTATAAGTTTTAATTAGTAAATGAAATCTTTTAGTAATACAGTAAGGTCTCTTCATAGAGACCTTGGATATTTTGTAATTGGACTAACTTTAATTTATGCAATTACGGGGATTATATTATCAGGGCGTGGGCTTGGTTGGTTTAAACAAGAGTTTAAATCTCAAGCTGTAATACAAAAAAGTATTGAAACAAAAAAGTTTAATGATATTTTTATTGCTGAGGTACAAAAAGGAACAATAAGCGAAGTTTTTCCTACTAGTAGTTATGAATCAGTAAAAAAGCATTTAAATTTAAAATTAAAAAAACAAGAAGATACTGTTTATTTTTACAAAGCTTGGAGAACATTAGAAGTTAGGTATGACTCAAATAATGGTTCTTTAAATGTAAAATATGTTGGTTATCCAGCAGTAGTTGAATTGTTTATAGATGCACATAAAGCAGCACATGAAGGCGCATGGTTCTACCTTGCAATTTTATATAGTGTTATCTTGTCATTTTTAGCTATCTCATCTTTTTGGATGGTAAAAGGTAAAAATGGATTTAAAAGAAGAGGTATTTATTTTATGTTAGCAGGTTTTGTAGTTGTTGGAATATTTTTATCTCTAGGTTAATTAACTCTTATTCAATAACAAGTTTGCGATTTCTTGTTATTGGATATTATAAAAAGCACTACTTCTTGTCCTTTAGTAGTGCTTTTTATGATATCTTGAATAAATAAACTCAATTATAACTCTTCCAAAAACACTTAAAGAAAAAATTAAACTTTACTTAGATATAATCACGGCTCTAATTTAATTAGAACCTCACATATGTCAACATCCTGATTTGAGTTGTGCCTAGAAATTTTTCGAAGCATTAAGGGGCATAGAGGACAAAACTCAAAATAAACAAAATATCCAAGGAGAAATTATGGTTACAATGAAAGACCTATTAGAATGTGGTGTACACTTCGGACACCAAACAAGAAGATGGAATCCAAAAATGAAAAAGTTCATTTTCGGTGTTAGAAAGAATATTTATATTATTGACTTACAAAAAACGTTAAGATATTTCAGATACACATATAATGTTGTTAGAGACAGAGCTGCTGAAGGTCAAACAATGATCTTTGTTGGTACTAAAAAACAAGCTTCTGAAGCTGTTAAAAGAGCTGCAGAAAATTGTGGTATGCCATACGTTAACCACAGATGGTTAGGTGGAATGTTAACTAACTACGGAACAATCAAAAAATCTATTAGAAAATTAGAAATCATCAAAAAGATGAGAGAAGAAGGTCAATTAGACTTACTTACTAAAAAAGAAGCATTAATGCTTACTAGAAAAGAAACTAAGTTAGAATTATACCTTGGTGGAATCAAAGAAATGCATAAATTACCAGACATGATGTTTGTATTAGATGCTGTTAAAGAAAAAATTGCTATTCAAGAAGCTAGAAGATTAGGAATTACTGTTGTAGCTCCTTTAGATACTAACTGTGATCCTGATGTTGTTGATTTACCAATTCCAGGTAACGATGATGCAATCAGATCTATTCAATTATTCTGCAACGAAATGGCTGCAGCAATTAATGAAGGTAAAGCATCTTTAGAAGAACCAGAAGAAGCTCCTGTATCTACTGAAGAAGCAGCAGAAGTTGTAGCTGAAGCAGTAGCTGAAGGTGAAACTGAAGCTAAGACTGAGGAAGCGTAATCATGGCTGGTGCAACTCCTAAGTTAATTAAAGAACTAAGAGAAAAATCTGGTGCAGGAATGCTTGATTGTAAAAAAGCACTTAATGAGTGTGATGGAAACATTGATGATGCAGTTAAGTATTTAAGAGAAGCTGGTTTAGTTAAAGCAGCAAAAAAATCTTCAAATGTAGCAGCAGAAGGTATTATTAACATTTTAGTAAATGATAATAATACTAATGCAACTATGATTGAAATTAATTCTCAAACTGACTTCGTTGCTAAAAATGAGCAATTCCTTAACTTAGTTAATGGAATTTCTGCTCACGCTCAAGCAAATGATATTGCAGATGCTGCAGCTTTAGCTACATCTTCAATTGATGGTCAAGATTTTACAACTTTCTTAAATGAAAAAATTGCAGTTATCGGTGAAAACTTAGTTGCAAGAAAAGTTTCAAATGTAAAAGGTGACGTTGTTAATGCATACGTTCACTTAGGAAAAGTTGGAGTTGTTTTAGCTGCTACTTGTGATGAAGCTGCAAAAGAAAAAACTGTAGATTTATTAAAAAAAGTTGCTATGCACGCAGCTTCAATGAAACCAACTGTTATTTCTTACAAAGATTTAGCTGCTGATTTCATTGAATCAGAAAACAAAGCAATTATTGCTGATATTGAAAAGTTAAATGAAGAGTTAGTAAGACTTGGAAAACCTCTTAAAAATATCCCTGAGTTTGTTTCTAGAGTTCAATTAACTGAAGAAGCTGTTGCAGCTGCTGAAGCTAAAATGACTGAAGAATTATTAGCTCAAGGTAAACCAGAGAAAATTATCGGAAATATCGTTAAAGGTAAAATTGCCAAATGGATTGAAGATAACTCTCAATTAGATACTGCTCACGCACTATTATCTCAAAACTACGTTATGGATGATTCAATGACTGTTGAACAAGCTATTAAAGCTGTTGACGCATCAATTGAATTAACTTCTTACGTTAGATTTGAATTAGGTGAAGGTATCGAGAAAAAAGAAGAAGATTTTGCTGCAGAAGTTGCTGCACAAATGGGTCAATAATAACTACCCAAAATAATCTAAAGAAAGAGGAATTAAAAATGAGTGAAGACTATAATAAAGAATCACTCATTTCCTCTGACTTCTTATTAGAAGCTAAAAACTTAACACATAGTTTTGACTATGAACTATTCAACGATATAAATCTAACATTATCAAAAAAACAATCAATTGCAATTATAGGAATGAGTGGAAGTGGTAAATCAACACTTTTAAATATTCTATCATCTTTATTAAAGCCATGTTTTGGTGAAGTTTTATTTAATGAAAAAGATATTTATTCATTAAAACAAAACAAACTTTTAAACATAAGAAGAGAAGATTTTGGTATAATTTTTCAAGCTCATTATCTTTTTAGAGGTTTTACAGCTAGTGAAAATTTAGATATTGCAACTTTATTAAGTGAAAATGACATAGATGAGAATCTATTAGAAGATTTAAAAATTGAACATGTGATAAATCAAGGTGTAGGTGAGTTAAGTGGTGGACAACAACAAAGATTGTCAATAGCTAGAGTATTAACTAAAAAACCAAAAATTATATTTGCAGATGAGCCAACTGGTAATCTTGATAAAGATACTGCTAATATGGTAATTGATACACTTTTTAATTATATTAAAAGTAATGATGCAGGTTTAGTATTGGTAACTCATGAAAATGATTTAGCAATGCAATGCGATAAAGTATACAAACTTGTAGATACAAAACTTCAGGAGTTAAAGTGAATTTATTATTGATATGTGAAACACCAATAATAGAACAAATTTTTACATTAGTATGTAAAAAATTAAAACTAAAACTAACTATAAAAGATTCAACAAATGATATTAAAGACAATTACGATTTAATTGTAATTGACCAAGCTTTTATCGATGACAAATTTAATATAATTAAGAAGTATTCAAAAAAATTAGGGGCAATTTCTAGTGAAGAATTACCTTTTGATAAATCAAGAGATTTTATCATTCCTAGACCTTTTTTACCTACAAAATTACAAGAATTATTAGCTGAAGAAGTTGAGTTAATAATTCAAGAAGAAAAACAAGCTCAAGTAATTGAATCACCTCAAGCTTACGAACCAAGAGTTTATGGTGAGTATGATGAAGACACAGATGTGACTGTTCCTGTTACTGATTATGTTGAGTCTTTAGCTGATGAAGTTTTTAATGATATACAAGAAGAGAGTGATGAAAGTATTATTAGTCAAGCTTCTTTAAATGAAGGTGGAGTATTAGATTTCACAGAACTTTCAAAAATTAATCAAATACTAAAAGATGAACAAACACAAAATGAAATATCTTTAGAACAAGAAGATTGGAAAGATATCTCTGATATTATTGACGATGCTTTAGATGAAGTAAAAGAGTATGAATTTAATTTAGATGAAGGTCAGGGTAAATCAGAAATCCTGCCATATAAATTAGTATTAAGTGATTACAACTTAGAAGAGTTAAAACCTTTATTAGAAAAGTTTAACCAAGAAGTTGTTGATAAACTTTCAACAGGTGAGAGTGTTGATATTAGATTAGTTTTAAAGGAAAATATTTGATTAGCGAAAAAAAAGGCGCAATTTTAATTTTATCAGGACCTAGCGGTTGTGGTAAATCAACTCTACTAAAAGAAGTTTATAAAGATATAGATGATTATTACTTCTCTATTTCTACTACTACAAGAGATCCTAGAGAGGGTGAAACAGAAGGCGTTGATTACTTATTTACTTCAAAAGAAGAGTTCGAAAAAGATATTGAAAATGGTGATTTCTTAGAATATGCTAATGTTCATGGGAATTACTACGGAACATCGTTAAAGCCTATTAATGCCGCTTTAAAAGAGGGTAAACTTGTAATCTTTGATATTGATGTTCAAGGACATGAAATAGTAAGAGAGAAGTTAGATTCTATTGTAACTTCTGTATTTATTACAACACCAAATTTAAGTGAATTAGAAACTAGATTAAATAATAGAGCAACTGATTCAAAAGAAGTAATTGAAAAAAGAATCAAGAATGCTAAACATGAAGTTGAGTTTTTCCAAGATTATGATTACTTAATTATAAATGATGATTTAGAAACTGCAGCTAAACAATTAGTAAGTATTGCTAATATCACAAGAGTAAAAGCAAAACTTTTTGATAAAAAAACGATTGTATCGACTTGGTTAAAATAACCTAGTCGATTTTATCGTAACTAATAGGTCTTTCGAAATAATATCCCTGACAATAGTCAATTTTTAATTCTTTAATTTTATTATAAATAGCTTCATTTGATACAAACTCAGCTACTGTTTTAACTCCAAACTCTTTAGAGAAGTTAGCAATTGTTGTAACAATAATCTCTAAATCTTTAGATGTATTAATATTCTCAATTAATGAACCATCAATTTTTACAAAGTCAATATCAAGTAGTGTTAAAAGATTGAAGTTTGAGTATCCAGCTCCAAAGTCATCAACACCAACTGAACAATCAAATTTTCGCACATTTGCAATAAATTTAGTTACTTCATCAAAATCTGATATCTCTTCTGATTCTAAGATTTCAAACTCTAAAAGGTGAGAATATTCTCTATTTTGTTCTAATATATTATATATAAATGATGTAGTCTCTTTATTTGCAATATCATCAAATGAAATATTTACTGATACTCTTTTATTCTTTTCTTTAATTAATTGAAAAGAATCATTGATTACGATTTTTATAATATTTGGATAAAGTTTTGTTCTTCTAGCAACATTTAAGAAGTTAATAGGAGAGATTTCTTGGCCATCTTTTGTTACATATCTAATAAGAGCTTCGTATTTGAATATCTCTTTTGTAAAGCTATTTACAATTGGTTGGAAATATGCTTTAAATAGATTTTCTCTAAATCCTACTTTTACTTGTTTAACCCATTTGATATTCTCTTCAAATGATTCTTGAATATTAAATGATTCATTATAAATAAGAATTCTTTGCATTTTACTTCTAGCATAGTTAATTACTCTTTGAGAGTATTTAAAGGCTCTTTGACCATCACCTTGCGCAATACCAATAGTAACATTAATATCAATTTCATCTTCATTAATAAATAGAGAATCTTTTTCAATTTTGTCTGCAAAGTTTTTACATAAATCATAGAATTCATTTACATCTTTGTTATTGTCTTTTGAAACAATAGCAAATTTATCTGCTTCCATTCTATAAATTGTAAAGTGTTCATTGTTAAAATGTTTTTTAATTGTATTAGCCATTTCAGAAAGAATAATATCCCCATTCTTTTCACCAAAAAGGTCATTGATAGTTGAAAACTCATCAATATCTAATAATGCCATTAAATCAATATTATTAGTCTCTAAATCTTTTTTAAGTCTATTTCTATTTGGAAGATTTGTAAGTTTATCTATATATAAATCTTTTAATTCATGGTATAAAAGTGATTGTGACATTACTTGTAAAAGTTTTGCTACATCAATAGGTTTTAATACATATTTATCAACACCAATATCAATTGCTTCTAGTAAGTACTCTTTATTTGAGAAAGCAGTTGCAACGATAATAGGAATATTCATATTGATTTTTTTGATCTCTTTTACCATTTCTAATCCATTTAGAATTGGCATATTAACATCAGTAATAATTAAATCAATTTCATTTTCATGTTGTTTAAATAGTTCAAGGCCTTCAGCACCATCTTGTGCTACATATTGTTTTTTTGTAAAGCCTTTTAAGATTTGATGAGTTACTTCTCTTAAATCTTTTTCATCTTCAGCATATAAAATAGTAATATTTTTTAGTATAGATATATTATTTATCATTAAGATTTACTCCATAGTTATTACGATATAATATCATATTTTAATATATATATAATTAATTATTTGAAAAAGTATTAGGGTATCTTAAAACTTAGTGATTTAAAAAGATAAATTATTTATTTAAGATAGTTTATTTATATAACAAAGCCTATAACACGGACTGTTTGAAAAGAACGTTCTTTCGTAAAAAATAAATAATAAATAAAATAAAATAAATTTTTTGAATTGAAAATAATAATTATTAAAAGAAAAAAATTAATAACTAATGATGAATCTAGGAATAAATAAGTGTCAAAAACAAAATGTAATCATTGTCATTTAACTTTTAATGATGATGTGATGATTAAAGAGGGTGAGTTAAGTTTTTGTTGTAATGGATGTCAAGGTGTATACCACTTACTAAAAGATGATGGTTTAGACTCTTTTTATGACAAATTAGGAAATAAAACAATTACGCCACCTTTAAATCTTGAGAATGATGACTTAGAAAAGTTTGATTCAATTAGTTTTACTAAATCTTATGTATCTACAAGTGATGATGGTTTTAATCAAGTTGATTTAATTATTGAAGGAATTCATTGTGCTGCTTGTGTTTGGTTAAATGAAAAAATACTTTATGAAACTACTGGGATTATTGAAGCTAATATCAATTTCACTACAAACAAAGCTAGAATTACTTGGGATGAAGATGAAATAAAACTATCAGAGATAATTTTAAGAATTAGATCAATTGGTTATAACGCTTATGCTTATGACTCTTCTTTAGCTGATGAAAAAGCAACAAAAGCAAAACGTGATTACTTTATTAGAATGATGGTTGCAGTTGTTGGATCGATGAATATTATGATGTTAGGTGTTGCTAAATATTCTGGATTCTTTACTGGAATGAGTGATGATGTTAAATGGATGTTACACTTAGGTGAATTTTTACTTTCAACTCCTGTTTTACTTTATTCTGGATGGGTATTCTTCAAAGGTGCTTATTTTGGATTAAAAAACGGAATGTTAAATATGGATTTCTTAGTTGCTTCTGGTGCAACTTTAACATATATTTATTCACTATTTATTCTGTTTGGAGCAAAAGGGGAGAGTTATTTTGACTCTGTTGCTATGATCATTACTTTTGTACTTGTAGGTAAATACCTTGAGGTTATTGGTAAAAAATCTGCTGTAGATACACTTGATAAAATTAAATCAACTCTACCTCTTGAAGCTACAGTTATAGTAAATAACGAAAAGAAATCAGTATCTTTAAATAATATTAATATTGGTGATGTAATTGAAATTAAAACAGGTGATAAAGTACCCGTTGATGGAATTATTACAAGTGGGGAAGCTTCTTTTGATGAATCATCATTAACAGGTGAATCTATTCCCGTATTTAAAACTATTGGTGACACTGTATATAGTGGAACAATTAATACTAATGCATTAATTCATTTTGAGGTTACAAAAGATTTTAAAAACTCAACTTTTTCATCTATTGTTACTTTATTAGAAGATTCTCTTAATTCTAAACCCAAAATTCAAACAAAAGCAAATGAAGTTTCAAGAGGTTTTACAGCAGCTATTTTAACTCTATCTTTTCTAACTTTTTTAGTTTGGTATTTCTTTGGAGTTGATTTAGGATTTGATTATGCTGATACTAATCATTTTGAAAAATCTTTTATTGTAGGTATTTCTGTAATTGTTATTGCTTGTCCTTGTGCTTTAGCTTTAGCTACTCCAATGGCTAGTTTAATTGGAATTTCACAGCTTGCAAAAAAAGGTCTTTTATTTAAAGAAGCTAAATTTATTGAATCTCTAGCAAATGTAAATTCTGTTGTTTTTGATAAAACAGGAACTTTGACAAAAGGTCAATTATCAGTAGTAAAAGCTAATATTTATGATGATAATAATGAAAAACTATCTTTGCTTTATTCATTATTAGATTCTTCAAATCATCCAGTTAGTAAATCTGTAAAAAAATATTTAAAGGCTAACTTCTCACTAGAGTCAAAAAAATTAAATTTAGTAAAAACTTTGAATGCAAAAGGTGTAAGTGCTCAATATAAAAATGATGAGGGTGAGAACTTTTCTTTACTTGGTGGAAATCAAGATTTAATTAATGATTTTAATATTACATACTCTTTAGATTCAAATAATACAGTTTACATTTTTGCAATAAATGATGAAGTTATTGCTAGTTTTGAGCTTGAAGATGAAATTAAAGAGAATGCAAAAGAGTTAATTGATTATTTAAAAGCAAATGATATTGAAGTAATAATGCTAACAGGAGATAATGAAAATGTTGCTAAAAAAGTTTCTTCGAGATTAGGTATTTCTAAATTCTATGCAAAACAAACTCCACAATCAAAAGCTTCCTTTATTAAAGAGTTTAAAAAAGAAGAAAAAATTGTAGTTATGGTAGGAGATGGAGTTAATGACTCTGTTGCTTTATCTAATGCTGATGTTGCTGTTGCTATGGGAAATTCTGCTGATATTTCATTGCAGGTTTCTGATATAGTTTTATTAAACTCTTCTTTATATTCTCTACAAGAATCTTTTATAATCTCAAATAGAACTTACAAGTTTATAAAGCAAAATTTAGGTATATCTTTAGTTTACAACATAGTTACAATACCTTTTGCGATGTTTGGATATGTTATACCTTTAGTTGCAGCACTGTCAATGAGTTTAAGCTCACTGCTTGTTGTATTAAATTCTCTTAGAATTAAAATGAAATAGGAATATTTATGATTAGTGATACTTTATTTATGATGTTAGTTGTTGGGCTTATTATCTCTTTTGCTTTATTACTACTATTTGTTTGGGGTGCGAAAAGCGGACAATTTGATGATTCTAATAAAATGGTTGATGGTTTATTATTTGATAGTGTTGAAGATTTAAATGATGCTATTAATAAAGAAAATAAATTGAAAAATGCTAAAGAATCTAAAATTAAAAAAGATAGTGAAAAAGAAGATAAAAAAAGCTAGTCAATTAAGACTAACTTTTTTGAAGAATTACTAATTATTTAAAAGCAGCAATTTTTTTAGATAATTCAGCAATATCAGCGTCAGAAAGTCTAGCAACTTGACCTTTCATAACACCTTTCATAGCTCCACCGTAAGAACCATCTTTGTAACCTTTTAATGCAGCTACAAGTTTCGCTTCGTCCCATCCAGCGATAATTGCAGATTTACCTAATGCTTTCTTTTCACCGTTTTGACCGTGACATCCAGCACATGCAGCGAAAGACGCAGCAGATAAAGATGCAGCAGTTAAAGCAGCAAATAATGTAGTTAATACTAATTTCTTCATTGTTTCTCCTTAAATTTGAACAAATATTCTAGCTTTATTTTCTTTTTTTTTAGCTTAATACTTTTATTTAATTATTGTATATCAGTATAAGTGTTACCTATAATTGTGCATTAATTGTGAAAGAATTTTTTAATTACTTTTTGCAAATATAAAGGGATATTTATATATAGTATATTTTTAATTTTGGGGTATTTATGAACAATGAAACAGTACTAGAAGTCAATGACTTAACTTTTTATTATAAAGAAAATTTTCCTATATATAAGAACTTCTCTATGGAGCTTAAAAGAGGTGAACTTTTCACTATCTTTGGAAAAAGTGGTTCAGGTAAAACTACCTTATTTGAATTAATTACTGGAACAATAAAACCTCAAAAAGGGACAATTCGAAAAGAAAATCTTAGTTTGATTTTTCAAGATCCTTATAATTCTTTTCATCCTACATATACAATAATTGAACAAATTAAAGATGTTGTATTTTATGATTTTAAAGAGGATATGAATGCTTTTTTACAAGAGTTAAGTCTTGATGCAAAACTTATAGAGAAACGTCCTCACGAATTAAGTGGAGGGCAATTACAAAGATGTTCAATATTAAGAGCACTTTTAATGAAACCAAAACTTTTATTAGTTGATGAACCAACATCAGCTTTGGATAATGTCATTGCTTATGATGTTATGAAACTACTTATTAAATATCTTGATTCATGTGCAATACTCTTAATTACACATGATATGGATTTAGCTACTTGGTGTAGTGACAAAATTATACGATTGGAAGAAGATGCAAGAAAATAAAAAAGCCTTAGTTCTACTTAATATGGGTGGAGCTAGAAATAAAGATGAATTAAAAATGTTTTTAACAAATATGTTTAATGATAAAAATATATTAACAGTAAATCCATTATTGAGAAAAATGATTGCTTTTTTTATTGTTAAATCAAGATTAGATGAAGCATGGACAAATTATGAAGAAATAGGAAATGCTTCTCCTATTAATCCTTTGACTGAAAAATTAGTAAATAAAGTAAATGAAAAAATAGGTGAATATAAAACATATCAAATGATGAGATATACTCCCCCATTTGCAAAAGATGTTATTGCTCAAATGAAAGAAGATGGAATTGAAGAGGTAGTTTTATTACCTCTATATCCTCAATACTCAACTACTACTACAAAGTCTTCATTAGAAGATTTTGAAAAGCATGCTAAGGGTGCATTTGAAACAAGAGTTATTGAGCCTTTTTATAAAAATGAAGCTTTTAATAATTGTATTATTGATGAGATTTCAAGTCAAACAAATTTTCCTCAAGATTTTAATCTAATTTTCTCAGCTCATGGTCTTCCTCAAAAGATTGTTGATGCTGGTGATCCTTATGAAAAACAGATGATTGAACATGTTGAGATTTTAACTTCTATGTTAAACAATAGAGGTATGAATTTTAAGTCAATAAATTTAGCTTACCAATCAAAAGTAGGGCCAATGAAATGGCTAGATCCTTCACTTGATGAAATGCTTACTAATTTTAAAAGTGAAAATGTAATTATTTATCCAATTGCTTTTATTGTTGATAATTCTGAAACAGACTTTGAATTGGCTATTGAGTATAAAGAGATAGCAGAAGAGATTGGTGTAAATGAATTTAAAGTATGTAAATGTGTAAATGATAATGATACATTTATTGAAGCTATTAAAAATATTATAAAATAGGAATTAATATGAAAGTTGAACAAGCCTTATTAGAAGTAGCAAGAAATAGTATTCTTCATGAGTTTAACTCATCATTTATTATAGATAAAGAAGCATTAATAAAAGAGCATCCTATTTTAAGTGAACAAAGAGCTTGTTTTGTGACATTAAATTTAAATGGAAGATTAAGAGGTTGTATTGGTTCATTAATAGCTCACAAACCATTAATTGATGATGTGATTCATAATGCTTATAATGCTGCTTTCTCTGATTTAAGATTTAATAGATTAAGCCCTGAAGAGTTTAAACATATATCTATTGAAATATCTGTATTAACTCCTGCAATTAAACTTCCTTATGAAAATGTGGAAGATTTAAAAGAGAAAATAAAAGTAGGGGAGCATGGAGTAATTCTTGAATTAGATGGGAAAAGAGCTACCTTCTTACCTCAAGTTTGGGAGCAAATTCCTAATTTTGATGATTTTTTTACTCAACTATCTAAAAAAGCAGGTTTTCCTAACTCTTGTTTAGAAGACTTACCAACTATATATACTTACACTGCTATTAAGATAAAATAGTGTTATATTTCAAAGAAGAGAATGATAGACTTGTTTGTCAATTATGCTCTTACTACTGTAAATTAAAACCTAATCAAACTGGTATTTGTGGCGTTAATAAAAATACTGGTGATAAAATAGAGTGTTTAGTATATGGACATATTGGTGCTATTAATATTGATCCAATTGAGAAAAAACCTCTTTATCACTTTTTGCCTAAAACTAAATCCTTATCTCTTGGAACTGTTGGTTGTAATTTTAAGTGCTCTTTCTGTCAAAACCATGGAATGAGTCAAGAAAAAAACATTGATAAATCAAAATATCACAGTCCTCAAGATGTGGTAAATATTGCACGAAAATATAAATGTGAATCAATCTCTTATACTTACAATGAACCTACAATTTTTTATCCTTATGCAAAAGATATTGCAATTGAAGCTAAGAAATATGGAATTAAAAATGTATATGTTTCAAATGGTTTTGAAAGTTCAGAAGTAATTGATGATATGAAAGGTCTTATTGATGCTGTTAATATTGACCTTAAATGTTTTAATGATAAATATTACAAAAAAAATCTTGGTGGAAACCTAAATCAAGTATTAGAAAATCTAAAACATTTTAAAAGAAATGGTATTTGGGTTGAGGTTACAACTCTCTTGGTTCCTACAAAAAATGATTCAAAAGAAGAGTTAGAATCAATTGCTAGATTTATAAAAGAAGAATTAGATGAGTTCACTCCTTGGCATATTTCTTCTTTTCATCCTGATTATAAAGATTTAGATTTACCAAGAACTTCCTTTGAGTCTTTGAAACTAGCTCATGATATTGGGAAAGATTTTGGATTAAAATATGTATATATTGGGAATATTGGTTTTGATAATAATACACACTGCCCAAAGTGTAATGAAATAGTTTTAAAACGAAATAGATTTGAAGTATTAGAAAATAGTGTAAAAAATGGAAAATGTCCAAAGTGTAACTATGAATTAGAAGGGGTATATCCTAAAATGAAAAGTATAAGAAAAACTGGTTTTTGTGGTAGTTTCTATCCTGAATCAAAAGAAGAAATCTTATCATATATAGATGATTTTAATAAGAACTTTGAAGTAAATGGAACTTTTGATACTAAAGCTATGATTGTTCCACACGCTGGCTATGTATATAGTGGATTTACTGCAAATATTGCTTATAATATTTGTAAAGATAAAAAGCCTAAAAGAGTTATTGTAATAGGACCTACTCATAATGTTTATTATGAAAAAGCAAGTGTTGCTTTATATGATGAGTATGAAACTCCTTTTGGAAATATAGAAATAGATAAGAAATATTCTCAAGAGTTAATAGAAAAATATGATGTTTTAGGTTTTAATGAAGAATTACATTTAGAACACTCAACAGAAACACAAGCTCCTTTTATAAAACACTATTTTCCAGATGCCCAAATTATAGAGATGATATATGGAAAAGTTGATTTCAAAGCTTTAAGTGAAGTAATAGATGAGTTTTTGGAAGATGAAGAAAATTTGATTTTAATATCAACAGACTTAAGTCATTTTCATACACAAGAAAAAGCAAATAAACTTGATAATATTTGTCTAAATGCAATAGCAAAAAAAGATATGGAAATGTTTGATGAAGGTTGTGAAGCCTGTGGGAAAATTGGTGTAAAAGCTATTATATACTCAGCTATAAAGAAAAACTATAATTCAAAAGTTTTACATTATTGTACTAGTTATAATAAAACAAAAGATGCATCAAGGGTTGTTGGTTATACATCAGCATTAATAGGAAATTAGATGTTTTTTTTGAAGAAATTTATATCATCTTTTTTAATGCCAGTTCCTATTGGGCTTTTCTTATTTGCTTTGGGAATTTATTTTTTATTTAGAAACTCATATACAAAAGCAAAAGTATTTTTATTTTTGACTCTAACTTGGTTTGCTTTGTTATCTTATTCACCTGTAGCTAATGCAATTTTAGCTCCTTTAGAGAACTCTCATAAGGCATTATTACAAACACCAAAAGTTGATTATATTTTGGTTTTAGGGAATGGACATTTCTCAAATGAAAATTTAAGTATTACTTCTCAGGTTAATACTACTGCTATTAATAGATTAAATGAGGGGATCAAACATTATAATATTTTAGAAAATGCAAAATTAGTTGTATCTGGTTATGGTGGATATGATAGAAATCCACATGCTTTTATGCAAAGTATTCTCTCCTCTTCTTTAGGTGTGGATAAAAAAGATATTATAAGGTTTGATAATCCCAGAGATACAAGAGAAGAAGCCTTAGCTATGAAAAAACTAGTAGGAGATAAGTCTTTTATTTTAGTTACATCAGCATCTCATATGAAAAGAGCTGTATTATTATTTAAAAAATTAGGATTGAATCCAATTCCTGCTCCTACGAATCATTTAGCACATAATAAAAAAGGCTTTTCTTTTTATTTTTCAGGAGGAAATATTCATAAAGTTGAAGTTGCAATACATGAATATTTAGGTCTAATTTGGTACAAAATTAAAGGCTATATTTAATATACGAAACTTAAAGTAAATTACGCTAAAATTGCAACTTTGTTGCAAATAAAGGTAGAAATTGAAAATATTAGATGTAGAAAATTTATCATATGAATATGGTAAAAATACTAAAGTCTTAGAAGATATAAATCTTAGTATCAATAGTGACGATTTTCTAGCAATCATTGGTCCCAATGGTGGTGGAAAATCAACTCTTCTAAAACTAATCTTAGGTTTATTAAAACCACAAAATGGAAAAATTCAAAAAAATATTAAAAATGATGATATAGGTTATGTTCCACAAAATACAAACCTAAATACTGATTTTCCCATAACTGCATTAGAAGTAGTTCTAATGGGTCATATTGGAGTAAGAAGAAAAATATTTGGTTATTCAAATCATGATATCTCTTGTGCTAAGAATTCTTTAGAACAAGTAGGAATGAAAGGTTTTGAAGATCGAAAAATTGGAGACTTAAGTGGAGGTCAAAGACAAAGAGTATTTATTGCACGTGCTCTTTGTGCAAAACCCACAGTAATTTTATTAGATGAACCAACAGCAAGTATTGATGTTAAAGGTCAAAATGAAATTTATGAACTACTAAAAGATCTAAACAAAGAGATTTGTATAGTAGTAGTAAGTCATGATATCTCAGTACTTTTAAATTATGCAAAAAACGTAGCTCATGTGAATAAGTCATTGGTTTATCATAAACTTGAAAGTATTAAAAAAGATATTAATACAACTGATGATCATTTATGTGAAGTAGAACTTCTTTCAGCACTTGGGAAAACTCAAGTTTGTTGTGATCATAAGCATTAAGGATAAGATATGATGGAAATGTTTCAATATGATTTTATCCAAAATGCAGTAATCGCTGGAGTTTTAATTTCAATAGCTGCTGGTATTATAGGATCTCTTGTAGTTGTAAATAAACTTACTTTTTTAACTGGTGGAATTGCACATAGTTCATATGGTGGAATTGGTATTGCTATTTATTTAGGGTTACCTGTACTTTTTGGAGCTACGGTATTTGCTATTATTACAGCGGTTATTATTGCAATGCTTACACTAAATAAACGAAATAGGGTAGATTCTCTAATTGGTTTAATGTGGGCTTTTGGTATGGCAATTGGTATTATCTTTGTGGATTTAACACCTGGATATAATGTGGATTTAATGTCATATTTATTTGGTTCAATAATTGCAGTATCTAGTGCTGATATCTGGTATATGGCAATATTAGATATTTTTGTAATATCAATTGTAATGATATTTTATAAAGAGATATTAGCAGTATCTTATGATAGTGAATTTGCTGCATTAAGAGGTATAAATACTAAGTTCTTTTATACTTTGATTTTAATACTTGCATCACTTTGTGTAGTTGCAGCTATTAAGGCTGTTGGACTTATTTTAGTAATAGCATTATTAACAATCCCTACATATTTGGCGGAGGCTTTTGCTAATAGATTATCAACAATGATGATAATTAGCTCAATTTTAGCTACAATGTTTACCATTATTGGTCTAGCAATATCATATTTCTATGATATTAGCTCAGGGGCAAGCATCATTATTACTGCAGTTACTTTGCTAACTATTGTAAAACTAATAAAAAAATAAAACTAAGAACGGAAAAACCTATGAATAAAAATATACTTGTTGGTGAAATCAACAAATTAAGAGTAAATAGAGTTAGTGAACCAGGTATTTACCTGATAGCTGAAGATGATGAAGAGATACTTCTTCCAAATGCGTACATTGAAAAATCAATGGAAATTGATACTTTTGTAGATGTATTTGTATACACAGATAGTGAAGATAGATTAGTATCAACTACAATTAAACCATATATGTATTTAGATGAATATGCTTGTTTAGAAATAGTTGATATGGCAAGATTTGGAGCTTTTGTAGATATTGGATTACCAAAAGATATCTTAGTACCTAAAAATAAACAAAAAAGTTCATTCTCAGTTGGTGGATATAAAGTTTTACAACTACAATTAGATGATAGAACTAATAGACTAATCGCTAGTGAAAAATTTGAGTTATTAAAAGACCCAGAAGGTTATAATATCAATGATGAGGTTGATGTATTATTATACTCTCAAACACCACTTGGATTCAAAGTAATTGTAGATAATAAATATGAAGGTATGATTTTCCATAATGAAATCTTTGAAAATCTTAATGTAGGACAAAATAAACGTGCTTATGTTAAAAAACTTAGAGAAGATGGAAAACTTGATATTTCTTTACAAAAAATTGGGAATAAAGTTTCTGACGATAAAGTTTATGAAATTTTAAATGAAAATGGTGGAGAGATGAACTTTACTTATAAAAGTGATTCAGAAGATATCAAAAATGTGTTTGGAATGAGTAAAAAAGCTTTCAAAGCAACTCTTACTAAACTAATAAATGAGAATAAAATTGTACTAGAATCTGATAGTATTAGAGTAAAATAGTAACATTTTTATTTAAGAATGGATTAATTAAGACAAAATTTATCCGAATTAATTATAATGCTAAAAAAATTTAATAAAAGGAATATTACATGGCAACAACTAAGTTAAAAGGTAATGAAGTAAATTTAATCGGAAATGAAGTAAACGTAGGTGATACAGCTCCTGTTGTAACAGTTGCAGCAAAAGATTTATCTGACGTTCAAGTTGGTGGAGAAAAAGGTAAAGCTCAAATCGTTGTTGTAGTTCCTTCTTTAGATACTCCTGTATGTGCAGCAGAAACTAGAAAATTCAATGAAGAAGCAGCAAAAATTGAAAATGCAGAAGTAACTGTAGTTTCTATGGATTTACCATTTGCAATGGGTAGATTTTGTACAACTGAAGGTATTGAAAACTTAACTGTTGGTTCTGACTTCAGAGCTAAAGATTTCGCTAATGCTTACGGTGTATTAATTGAAAATGGACCATTAGCTGGTGTAACTTGTAGAGCAGTATTTGTAATCAACGCTTCTGGTGTTGTAACTTACAAAGAAATTTGTCCAGAAATTACTGAAGAGCCTAATTATGATGGTGCTTTAGCAGCAGCTAAAGATGCTACTTCAACTTCTTGTTGTGGAACTTGTCAGTAGTCAAGGCTTTTAACTGACTAAGTCGTTATAATCCCTTAAAAACATAAGCCATCCTCTAAGGATGGCTTTTTTAGGAGATTATATATGGTTTTTGATCAAACCCCAAATGTACCACCCGTTAAAAAAAGCGGTTTTAAAGTATGGTATAAAAAATTCTCATCTCAACCCCATCAACCTTTTTTTACTAGTGGTATTATATTTTTCATTCTTTTTTTATCTATGTTTACTGCTGTATATTCAGGGCTTATTAATGTAGATGCATCTGTTTTGACTTATCATGCATATAGTATGATTTTTGTTGTTTTCATCCAATTCTTTTTAGGATTCTTATTTGTAGTTTTCCCTAGATTTTTAATGCAAGCAGAAATTTTACCAAAAGTTTATATGCAACAATTTCAATTGTATTTATTATCATCTTTAGGTGTTTTATTGTCATTATTGTTCTTTTCAGAGATTACAGTTGTTTTCCAGTTAATAATGTTTGTAGCCCAAGTATTAAGCTTTAAACTACTATTTGAAATACATAAAAAAAGTTTAATGAAAGTAAAAGAAGATACAAAATGGGTTTTAATTGGTTTTGCTTCTGGTTTAGTAGCTCATCTTTTATTTATTATTTCAAGTTTTGATTTTAATTACTCTTTCTTAATAAATAAATTAGCATTAAATGCAGGGTTCTACTTATTTTTATTTATGATTATATTTGCGATATCTCAAAGAATGATTCCATTTTTTACTACGGCAAAAGCACCTGGTTATGTTGTAAATAAAACAAAAAATATTCTTTTATATGTATATGTATTATTAGCTCTTAAAGTATTAGTTTTAGCATTTTTAGATACGGCTTTTAACTTATTAGTTGATATTCCTTTATTTATTTTAATTACAAGAGAATTAATAAAATGGAAACTTCCTTTCTTTAAAGTTCCTGCAATTATGTGGGTATTATATTTAGCTTTATATTGGATTCCAGTAGCATTCTTATTGTCAATTGTAGAGTCAATTATGGCTATTTATTCACCTGAAATATTATTTGAAAAAGTTGTTGTTCATACTATTGCTCTTGGATATTTTGTAACTGTATTATTAGGATTTGGTACTAGAGTTGTATTAGGTCACTCAGGAAGTACACCACATGCTAACAACTTTGCTATTGTTATATTTGTAGCAGTACAATTTATTGTATTACTTAGAATAGTTTCATCATTTGCTTTAAATTCTGACAATATGTATTTAACACTTATTAATACAACTGCAATCTTGCTAATAGCGGGATTGATTATATGGTCAACAAAGTACTTAACTATTCTTTTTAAAGGTAAATAACTAGACCAAGTTACTTTACTAAACATATTCTTTACACTAAATAACTAAAATTCAAATAGAAAAAGTGTAAAGGATAATGTATGAACATAATTAAAAAACCTTCTTGGAACTTATCTGAGAATGATGTAACTCCTCAAGAACTATTTGATAAAAGAAGAAGCTTCTTAAAACTAGGTGCGGCTTCTATGGTTGCTAGTGGTGCTATTATTGAAGCATTGGCTAAAGATAATATTCCTGTAGCAAACTTAAAATATATCAAAGATAAAAATATTGATAATCTTAAACTAAATACTTATGAACAAATTACTACTTATAATAATTTTTATGAGTTTACTACATCAAAAGGTGGAGTAAAAGATTTGGCACATACTTTGGATACTAATAATTGGAAAATTGAAATTGATGGTTTGGTAGAAAAACCATTTACTTTAGACTTAGAAGATTTGATTTCAAAAATGAGTATTGAAGAAAGAATTTATAGATTTAGATGTGTTGAGGGATGGTCAATGGTTGTGCCTTGGAATGGATTTGTTTTAAAAGATTTAATTAAAGCAGCAAAACCATTATCAAAAGCTAAATACATTAGATTTGAAACTAAATATGATGAAGAGATGTTCCCTGATCAATCACGAGGTGTGTTTGGTTCAGTTGATTATCCTTATGTTGAAGGTCTTAGAATGGATGAAGCTATGAATGATTTAACATTTATGGCAATTGGTCTTTATGGTTCACGATTACCAAAACAAAATGGTGCTCCAATTAGATTAGTTACTCCGTGGAAATATGGATTTAAGTCTATTAAATCTATTGCAAAAATTTCTTTTGTAGAGGAAGAACCTTTAAATACTTGGCAAAAAGCCAATAGTAGAGAATATGGATTTTATGCAAATGTAAACCCAAATGTTGATCATCCAAGATGGTCTCAAAAAAGAGAAAGGGTTTTAGGAAAATTTTTCAAACAAAAAACATTAATGTTTAATGGTTATGAAGAAGAAGTAGCACATTTGTATAAAGGCATGGATTTAAGAAAGTATATATAATGAAACGATTAACAATTCACCTATTGCTATTATCACCACTGGTATTTTTATTAGCTCAATTATTTATTTTTGAGGTAAATGATCCTATCAAATATATTTATATCGTATCAGGTATAACAGCAACTGTAATACTATTTTTTTCAATCACTATATCAATGATAAAAAAACATATAAATTTAATGAAATTTAGAAAAGATATAGGATTATTTGGATTCTTTTACGCACTATTACATATGGTGAATTTTATTGTTTTTGATGCTCAATTAGACCTAGGCTTTATAATAGAAGAGACTTTGGATAAACCATTTATCTACTTAGGAATGATAGCTTTTTTCATACTATTATTTATGGCTCTAACTTCAACAAAAAAGTTATTCAGAAAGTTTAATAAGTACCATAGATTGATTTATATTGCATTAGTTTTAATTACAATACATTTCATAATGGCCCAAAAAACGATAGCTCTAGACCTGTTTTGTTATATCGTTATAATAATTGTGATTGGATATTATAAATTACTACAAATAATTGTTAGAAACAATCACGTAAAATAAAATAGACTTGTTAACCATTGGTTAATTATTGATTATGTTTCAGTTAATTTCCTATAGTTATAATATTTATATAGATAGGTTGACGCAGCGACTTATTTATGTAAGTATTTTTAAGATAGAATTTCTTAAATATAAATAATTTTTTTTATGTTTCCTTGTGTTAAAGGGGTGTCAGCAATGGCACCCCTTTCTTTTTATATAAACTCCAAAATTTCATTATTCAATCAGTCTTAAACCTATTATGATACTATTCATTTATAACAAATCTTTATCGTGAGAAAATCAAACAACTAATGCCATTATCAAATTTAAACCAAGAACAACTATCTGCTGCTACATGTGATCACGGATTCAATCTAATCATTGCAAGTGCTGGAACAGGTAAAACATCTACTATTGTTGGACGTATAGCAAACCTAATTAATAAGGGTGTAAAACCTGAAGAGATTCTATTATTAACTTTTACAAATAAAGCTGCTGCTGAAATGGTACAAAGGGTTGCTAAGTTTTTTGGTAAAGAAGTTGCAAAACAAATTATGGCAGGAACTTTTCATTCTGTATCGTATAAACTATTAAAACAACTAAATAAAAATATCACTTTAAAACAACCAAATGAATTAAAAACACTATTTAGATCTATCTACGAAAAAAGAGTTTTTGTGGAGAGAGAAGAGGATACTAATCCTTATGATGGTGGATATTTATATGATTTATATTCACTTTATCTTAACTCAAATGAGGGTGAAGATTTTGGAGAATGGGTAAAAGATAAAAACCCAGACCACGAACTATATACGATGATTTATGAAGATGTTGTATTAGAGTTTCATGAGTTAAAAGCAAAGTATGGATATGCAAACTTTGATGATTTATTAACAATTATGTTAGAAACATTAAAAGAAGAAGAGTTTGAATTCAAAGAAATATTAGTAGATGAATATCAAGATACAAATCCACTGCAAGGAAGACTTCTTGATGGTTTTAGACCTACATCACTATTTTGTGTTGGGGATTATGATCAAAGTATTTATGCTTTTAATGGTTCAGATATTGGTATTATTTCTACTTTTGCTACAAGATATGATAATGCTACAGTTTACACATTAAGAAAGAACTATCGGTCTTCAAAACCTATTTTAGATTTAGCAACAAAAGTAATTGAACATAATGAAAGAATTTATGAAAAGAACTTAGAGGTAATGAGAACTCAGACTTCAAATCCTCCTAGACTTTTAGCTTTTAATGAGCTATTTTCTCAGTATCATTATATTTCAGAGTTAATCTCTCAAAGTGATACTCCTCATAATGAAATTGCTATTATTTTCAGAAACAATTCAAGTGCTGATGGGATTGAAGCAAACTTGCGAGAGTTTGAAATTCCAGCAAAAAGAAAAGGTGGAATGTCATTCTTTGATTCTGTGGAAGTTAAGTTTGTATTAGACTTACTTGTAATGCAGTTGTCCCATAATGATATGATGGCTTTTATTCACACTTTAGAGCATGGAAAAGGTATTGGAAAAGCAATTGCAAAAGATATCTTCGATGCTTTAATAAAACTAGGTGGAGGAGATTTAGTCAAAGGATTATTTCATCCTGATCCTGATATGAGAAATCCTTATGAGTCTAATAAAGTTAAAAATATTCAATTAGGATTGTTTGATGACTTTATAGAACTAGGTTCTATTTCAAAATTTAAAGACTGTAATTTTGAAGAAGGTTTTTTATCTAATCCTATATTAAAACACCCAAAACTTTCAGTTGATGGTGCTAAATATGTATATGATTTTTATTTATTAATGAAACATTTAAGACGTACAAAAAATCCAGACTCATTAGTAACTAGTATTACTTCATCAATGATGTATTCTAAGATTAAAGATGCTTTATCAACAAAAAGAGCAACACAAAAAGATGGAACTGTTAATGTAATGCAAAAGACAAAATCTTTAGCAAAAATTAATAGAAAAGTAATGCTTCTAAAAAACTTATCAAGAAACTTCAATGACTTATCAAAGTTTGTAAACTCAATGATTTTAGGTGGAAGTGAAATGAGTGAGGGTGATGGTGTAAACCTACTATCTGTTCATGCAAGTAAAGGCTTAGAGTTCAAAGAAGTATATGTAATTGACCTAATGGATGGAAGATTTCCAAATAGAAAGCTAATGAGCAAGGGTGGAAGTCTAGAAGAAGAGAGACGATTATTCTATGTAGCAGTTACAAGAGCAAAAGATATACTTTATCTTTCATTTGCAAAATTTGATAAAATCAAAAAGCTTACTTTTGTAGCAAGTCCATTCTTAAGAGAAGCAGGATTAGTAAAAGGTGATCCAGAAGAGAAAACTGCTGCTGATCCTTCTTAAGACAGGTGTAGTCTACTTCTAACTAAATTCTTTCCATCTTTTTTTGCATTGTATAAAAGTTTGTCAGATTTTTGTAGCATTTCATCGATATTATTACTTCCGTAGTTATCACTAACTCCAAAACTTGCTGTAATATTGATAACTTCTTCATAAACAAAAATATCTATTTGTTCAATTTCATCTTTTATATCTTCCACTTTTTTGATAGCATTTTTTAGATTTGTTTTTGGAAATACTAAGGCAAATTCTTCTCCACCTAATCTTCCAAATATATCATTTGATTCTAGTTGATTTTGGATTGTTTTAGTAAACTCTATTAATACTCTATCTCCTACATCATGGCCATATTTATCATTGTATGATTTGAAGTTATCAATATCTATCATTACTGTTGTAAACTCTATGTTTTCTTTTTTTGAAACTGAGAAAATATTTTGAGCATGAATAAAGAAGTTTCTTCTATTCATTGTTTTAGTTAAATGATCAGTATGAGCAATATCATATAGTTGAAGATTTACTTTTTCTAACTCTTCCATAGCATTTTTGATTTGTTTTGTTTTACTATCTATTTGACTTTCAATATTCTTTTGATTATGGGTGAATAGTTTTTTATAACTATTTAATGTCAAAATTAGAATAAGAATAATTAGTAATAAAAATGTTGATAATATACATGTAGTTTTGAATATATCATTTGATATTTCAATATCACTTTCTGTTTGAATTGATAATAATAGCTCATTTTTTTCATTGTAAAAATAGATATTATTAGTGAAATAATCGATTTTTTCTTGGCTATTTACAATAATCTTAGGAAAATTCTTCGATGAATGCTTATGATCTGATGTTTCATTTGGTTTATTCGAAAACCTAACTTCTAAAAAATTAGAATTAATATTTTTTAAATATAAGTTATCTATTTTTTTACCTAAAATTAAAAACCCGTTAGAGTTCTCAGAATAATCTGTTTGATATACTGGAGCTTTAGATATAAAATATGAGTTGTTTTTATATTTTATAATTCCATTTATCTTTTTTATTTTCTCCAGTTTTTTGATTAAATATTCTTCAAAATTATGATCTTTTGCATTTGTGATATTTCTTGCTTTTTTTGAGAATAAAAGTTTATTTGATTTGTTTGTTAGTATAAAATAAGATAAATCTATATCTTCTAAAGTATAAGAATCTTTTCTAAAATTTGAATATATATAATCTGGATTTTGGTCATTTATAAATTCATATGTCTCATCTAGACTTGAATATTCTAGATTTAACTTATGAATAAAGTCAATTCTATCTTCTAATTTTTCTATTAAAGACTTTATATTTTTATGATTAATTTTGCTGTTTGCAATATGGTAGTTTTCAATTAATTTATTCTGTGTTATTACGATAAAAGCAATAGCTAAAGCTATTATAAACAATAAGAAAAAATTGCTTTTCTTTTTAATTTTTTTTAACATTTTTCAACTTTAACTAAATAATTTTTTTAAGTAAAACATAATAATTAAATGAATTATAACTAATTAATAATTAAAAAAAGTATCTAGATTTTACTATAAAGGATAATTTGGATATAATCGCGACTAAATTAGAAAAAGACTTAAGAAATATAGGAAGTTTTATGAGCGAAAAATACGAACCATCAAAAGTAGAAGATAATTATTATAAAATCTGTGAAGATAGAGGATATTTTGAAATTGATGGTAACAAATCAATTCAAGAAGAGGGTAAAAACTTTTCAATTATGATGCCACCACCAAATGTAACAGGATCATTACATATTGGTCACGCACTTACTTTTACATTACAAGATATTATTACTAGATATAAAAGAATGGACGGGTTCAAAACTCTTTGGCAACCTGGAACAGACCATGCTGGTATTGCAACTCAAAATGTTGTTGAAAAACAACTTTTAGCTGAAGGTACTACAAAAGAAGAATTAGGAAGAGAAAAATTCCTAGAGAGAGCTTGGCTTCAAAAAGAAACATCTGGTGGTAATATTGTTCACCAAATGAGAAAATTAGGTGTTACACCAGCTTGGAAACGTGAGCGATTTACTATGGATTCTGGTCTTAAAGAGGCTGTTAAAGAAGCATTCGTATCTTTATACAATGATGGACACATTGCACAAAATAACTATATGGTTAACTGGTGTACACATGATGGTGCCTTATCTGATATTGAAGTTGAACACGAAGAAGTAAATGGTAAATTTTATACTATGATTTATAAATTTGCTGATGGTTCAGGTGAATTACAAGTAGCAACTACTAGACCTGAAACATATTTTGGGGATACAGCTATTATGGTTCATCCTGATGATTCAAGATATACTGATATTGTTGGAAAAGAAGTATTATTACCATTAACTGATAGAACTATCAAAGTTATTACTGATTCTCATGTTGATATGGAATTTGGTACAGGTGTTGTAAAAGTAACTCCAGCACATGACCAAAATGACTACGAAGTGGGAAAAAGACACGATTTAGAATTCATCAAAGTATTTGATGAAAAAGGTATCTTAAATGACTACTGTGGAGAGTTTTCAGGATTAGAAAGACTTGAAGCTAGACCAGTTATTGTAAAAGCATTAGAGAATGCTGGATATATTGTAAAAATCGAAGATCATGTTCACCAAGTAGGACACTGTTATAGATGTAAAAATATTGTTGAGCCATTTATTTCTCAACAATGGTTCTTATCTGAGAAAATTGCAAAATCTTCAATTGATAAAACAAAAGCTCATAATAACTTCCACCCACAACATTGGATTAATTCATATACAGCATGGATGGATGAATTAAGACCATGGTGTATTTCTAGACAATTATGGTGGGGACATAGAATTCCTGTATTTACTTGTGCAGATTCATCTTGTAACCACCAATGGGCTGACAAAGACGATGAACCAGAATGTTGTCCAAAATGTGGAAGCAAAGAAATGACTCAAGATCCAGATGTTCTTGATACTTGGTTCTCATCTGCTTTATGGGCAATGTCACCATTAGGTTGGGGAAATAATGGTGAATTAGAAGAATTATATAATGAAATGCAAGATATGAAAGACTTCTATCCAAACTCATTATTAATTACTGGATTTGACATTATGTTCTTCTGGGTAGCTAGAATGATGATGATGGGTGATCACTTCCAAGGTGAATTACCATTTAAAGATATTTATATGCATGCACTAGTAAGAGATGAAACTGGTGCAAAAATGTCTAAATCAAAAGGAAATGTAATTGATCCATTAGATATGGTTGAAGAACATTCTGCTGATATTATTAGATTTACACTTGCATATTTAGCTGTTCAAGGTAGAGATATTAAATTAGGTGCTAAAAACTTAGAGCAATTTAGAAACTTTACAAACAAGTTATATAATGCATCAAATTTCTTAACATTAAATGTAGATACATTCCCAGATTTAAAAGATATTGAGATTAAAACTCCTCTTGGAAAATATATGCAATCAAGACTTTCACATGCAGTTGATGATGTAAGAGCTACTTTAGAAGCATTTAAATTCAATGAAGCAGCATCTGTATTATACAAATTTGTATGGACAGAGTTTTGTGATTGGGGTATTGAGTACTCTAAAGGTTCAAAAGACTCAATTGTAGAACTTGGAGCAATTTTCAAAGAGACATTAAAAATGGTAAGTCCTTTTATGCCATTTATTTCTGATTACTTATATCACAAATTAACAGGAACTTCTTTAGAAGAGGGTGCTGATTCATTAATGGTTTGTAACTTCCCTAAAGAGATTGCAAAAGATGAAGAAGTAGAATCAATGTTTACTATCATTGAAGAGGCAATTACAGCTCTTAGACGTGCTAAAGTTGTTATTGATATGGGTAACTCAAAAATTGCTAAAGCTTACATCAAATTAGATGCTAATATTGATAAAGATATTGCAAAACCATTTATTGAAAAACTTGGAAAAGTTGAAAATATTGAATTTGTTGATGCAAAAGTTGAAAATTCAATTACAGATGTATCTAATAATTTAGAAGTATATCTTCCAACTTCTGAAATTGATATGAGTCCAATTATTGATAAATTAACTAAACAACAAGCAAAAACTCAAAAAGAGTTTGATAAACTAAACGGAATGTTATCAAATGAAAGATTTGTAGCTAATGCACCTGAATCAGTTATTGCTGAAAATAGAAAAGCATTAGAAGATGCAAAGAATAAATTAGAAAAAATACAAAACGAATTAAAGGCTATTTCTTAATAGCTTTTAAACTCTAGTTAAAAGGCTTGAAATGAAACTAAAACTATTTCATTATATATTGTTATTGGTTTTAGTTTTTACTTTTCAAGCTTGTTCTGTTAACAAAGATACTTTACAAAGTGTTGCTCAAACAGACTCTGCCTCTCAAATAGTTGAATTCAAAAATGAAACTTTAGACTTATTAGTTAAATACAAAAAGAAACTAGATATTCGTAATCCAAACTCTTTTAATAGAGGACTTGCAAAGAATATATATTTCCAAATTAATACAAATCAAAACTATATAAATATAATTCAGAATAAGGTAAAACTAAAAACTTCTCAAGAATATTTGCATTATGCTTTTTCAAAAGATGAAGTTAAAAATAGAAATGATTTTTTGATTATTGGTTTATATAAACTTATTTATAATGCATACAATCTAAAAGAAGAACATCATTTTACTTCACTTCAATATAATAAAAGTGAGATGTTAAAATTATATCAATACTTACAAGTTATTAGATGGAAGATAAGAACATCAAAAGACAATAAAAATCAATATCTTTTTAATACTTGGCAGAATAACTGGCAGTTAGAACTTATGAAAAAAGATGATAGTAATTTGAATATTATTAAAGATTTAAAATATATTAAATCAAAAAAAGAGAGTATTTATGATTCTTCAAATTTCTCTTTTGAGAATATAATTTCAGAGATTTTAGTAAATATAAAACATACTCTAAAAGAGATAAATGTAGAACCTTATGATATGAGTATTTCAGCTATTAAAAGTTTTGTATTTATAATCTAAATAAGGCTTTTAAACCTTACTTTTTCTTAGTTTGTGTGTGATTGTATATAATACTGGTAGATAAATCAGATTAAGAATTGTTCCCCATGCTAATCCAAATCCTAATGCAATTGCAATTGGTTGGAAGATTACAGCTTGCCCTGTTGGGAAGAAAATAAGTGAACTCATACCAATTAATGTAGTAATTGTAGTAATTATAATAGGTCGGAATCTTTTTGTAGCTCTTTGGAATATCTCATCCATAGTTTTTGCTTTTTTAAGATATGTCATCATAATAATACCATCATTAATAACAACCCCTGCAAGTCCTAGTGCTCCAATCATTGAAGGCATAGATAGATTTAATCCCATGATTTGATGTCCTATTAATACCCCTAGGGTTGAAAAAGGAATAATACTCATTACAATGAATGTTTCTCTAAATGAATTAAATAAATAAAGCATAGACATCATAATTAGAATCAAGGCTAAAGCAGTTGCTAAAATCATATCATTCATTAAGCTTTTATTTTTTTCTGCTTCACCTTTAAATACTAATCTTATTCCGCTCTCTTTTATTGTCTCTAAACTAGCTTGTAGTTTTACTAGAACTTCACTTGAAGTTACAATATCTGGGTCTACATTTGCAAAAATGTAAAAGTTTTTTTCTCCCTGATCTTTTAATAATTGCTCAAACCCTCTAATAGAATTTAAGTCAACTATTTGTTCTAAAGAAACAAATGTTCCATCACTTAATGGAATTTGTGTATTTTTAAAGCTTTGGAAATCATCTTTATTAATTGACTGAACTTTTACATCTAACATCTCTTTTTCATCAAAAGTTACCGTTTTCTTTTTTAACAAATAAAGGTTTGAAAGATATGAACCAATAAATGATTCTGTAATTCCAAGTTGTTCTCCATAAGAGTTAACTTTTATTTTAATTTCATCGATACCAAATTTTAGTGAATTTGAAACTGATTTAATACCTTCAATAGCTTCTATTTCTACTTGTAGTTTTTCAATTGCTTTTATGATTTTTTGGTTATCGTGAGAAATTAGTCCAATTTTTACATCTGCTTTTACTGGACCTACTTTTCGCTCTAATACTTCTGCTTCTTCTAAATTATATTTATCTTTATAATTTTTTTTCTCAATGAATTTCTTTAATTTTTTTGCTATTTGTCTAGACTTTTCAGTTCTAGTTCTATCTTCATCATCGTAATAAAAACTTAAATTTGGTGTTACATATTTATCTAAAATATTAGCAGCTTTTAGTTTTTGTAATTCAATTGTCATATACATAACATAAGGAAATCTTTCAGTATTTCCTCCTACATCTCTTCTATATCCTGCAACAGAATCTATACTTCTAATAAAGAATTTATCTCTGTTATCCATGAAGTCTTTTTCAATTTCTTGAACTATTTTAAAAGACTCTTCTAGTGTTGTATTTGCATCCATTTTAAATGAAAGTTTTACATCAGAGGCATCAAACTTTGGAAATAATTGAAACTTAGAACTAGTTACTTCCATAACTATTAAAACAGGAACCATGATAATAAATATTGTAAGAAATGTTTTTTTCCAATTCATAAAAAAATGAATAATCTTATTGTATATCTGATTTGCTTTTTCCCAAGAGGTAACTTTTGCACCATTTTTAAGAGAATGTGCTGCATGAATAGGTAAAAATATAAACGACTCAATTAAAGATGCAACAACTAAAGCACTTAGTGCAATAGGAATTAGTTTCATCACTTCACCCATTGTTCCAGAAATCATTAGAACTGGTAAAAATGAAAATAGTGTTGTAATTGATGCAACAGTTACTGGTTTAACCATTTCACTTGCACCTTTAATTGCAGCTTCTTTAGGTGGAAGTCCTTCTTCTATATATTGTTGTATATTTTCACTTACAACAATAGCATCATCAACAACAATACCAATTGCAATTAATACCCCAACTAGGGAAATCATATTAATTGTATATCCACTTAGATACATATATATTGCTGCAATTACAAAAGATGTAGGAATACCAACGGCTATAATAAATGACATTCTAAAGTTAATTAGAATCATTACTAAAATTGTGATTAGTATAATTCCTAGAATAATATTAGAAATTACAATATTTAATCTATCTACAATTCTCTCAGAATTATCATCTGCAACTGAAATATTAATATCAGGATTTAATTTATTCAAAGAAGGTAGAAGTTTTTTGATACTCTTCACAATTACAATTGCATCTGCTGTATCACTTTGTTCAACTGCTAAAGATAAAGCATTTTTGCCATTAAATGAATATAGTGTAGATGAGTCTTCATATTTTTTTGAAGTACTTGCAATATCACTTAAATAAACACTTTTATTACCAATTCTTAGTAATGTATTAGCAAATTCATTAGCATTTTTGGCACCATTGTATGTAGAAATATAGTAGTGTTTCTTAGGATCTTCTATTTTCCCAACTGGAAAAATATATGATAAAGTTGTAATTGCATCAAATATTTCATTTTTATTTAAATCAAGTGCTTCAATTTTTCTATCATCAAGAAGTATTTCAAAGTATTTATCTGAATCTCCAAAAATAGTTACATCATTTACACCATTAACTCCAAGTATTTTACTTTTTAAGTTATCTGCAAAAGGTTTAAGTTCATCAGTAGAGTATTTACTAGATGTAAGAGAAATATCCACAACAGAACGACTTCTCTCTAAAACATTAACACTTGGTTCATCCATATCACTTGGTAGATTAGATTTTATTAAAGAAATAGCATCTTTTATCTTATCTGCTTCATTATATTTATTTTTGCCATTCTTTAGCTCTAATACAATAGTAAATCGACCTGGAGAGATTATAGTTGACATAGTATCAACACTATCAATATTCTTGACATTGTCCTCTATTTCAATTACAGCCATCCTATCAAGGATATCAACTGATGCACCAGAATATGAACCTGTGATTGAAATCATGTCTAGTTCAAAACTTGGGAAAATCTCTTTTGGAGTTTTATTATATGACCAAATACCAATGGCAAAAACTAAAATAAATAAAGTATAGTTTACACGAGAATTATTTACAAAAAATCGTAAGATTTTATCAAACATTTATAGCCTTTAAAAAGAAAGAATTATAATATATGATTGTTAATGTAATATTAACATTTGTGATAGATTAGTTATAAAGCAAGAGATATTATTATCTACTTGCCCCATAAATTTTGAATTTTTTAATCATTTCTAAATCTTTATCGTCTTTAACATTCTCTGCAAAAACTTTAATATTTAGTAAAGTAGAAAGTTCATGAATAGCTTCTATGAAACTTTGTTTAGAGTGATCATTACATACATTGTTTGTATAATCCCTAGCTAGTCTAATATAATCTAAATTGAAATCTTTAATACTCTCTAATGGAATAAATTTACTTTCAAATCTTTTGATAATAATTTTAGCTCCACATTGATGCATTTCATCAGCAAAGAATTTGAATTTATCAACATCTTTAGCAACAGCATATGCTGTAATTGAGAATACAAGTTGATTAGCAATATTTCTATGCTCATTTAATACTTTCTCTAACCAAGCAATAAAGGCTGTATTATTAATAGATTCTAATGATAAGTTAATTGAAATATCATGACTTATTTTGTTTATTAGAATATGGTTAATTACTTTTAAAATAACTTTTTCATCAAAATCCATAACTTTTTCATATCTCTCAGCAATTGATACAAATGTACCTATTGGAATATCATTGTTGTCTTTATCTTTTGCACTTGTAAATGCTTCTTGCATTACAATTTCTTTAGATTCAATATCTACTCTTCTTGCATCATTAATATATTGAATATCAAATTTAGAGTTATCAATAATATCAAAAATTAATTCTCTCCATGTTTCCATATCCATAGATAAGTCTTCTTCATCTCTAATATGTGCTTCATTTGCTCCAATTAATGTAGCTTTTTCGTAAGCCTCATTTGCAGCTTGTAGCATTTCAGGAGTAGTTCCAATTTGATTAAATGGAGTTGCACCTATATGTACAATATCATTTTTATCAAATTGACTTGATAAGTTTTCAAATTCATTTTGTAATTTTTTAGTAAATGATATTGCATCATCATAAGTAAAATTTTTACCAATCATTGCAAATTCAGAACCAAAGAATCTATATGAAATAGTTTTTGCATTTTTCTTATCAATATTTGTTTTATCTAAAACTTCTGCGAATTTTTTGATAAATTCATTTACTTCTTTATTTGTATGTGATTTTGCAAAAGTTGCCAAATCAAATATCTTAATCATAAATACATAACCATTTGATTTATGAATAAACATCTCTTTCATATCTGTCTCAAAACTCTGTTTTAAATTAAGCCCTGTTAATTCATCTTGAGATAGTTTGTTTGTAATATTCTCTAAGTTTTTATTTAATTTTGTAATGATTGTTTCAATTTTTGATGACATGTCATTCATTGCTAGTGCTACGTTTTTAATCTCTGTTGTCCATGGTAAATTATCAATTGTTGTAAATTTTCCTTGAGCAATAGAGTTAGCAAGTTTCTCAATATTTTTTAGAGGTTTTAAAATAAATTGTACAAATACAAATAAAATAGCCATAGCAATAATAAATGCAACTATTGCATATATCACACCACTTTTTACTTGATCATATAGTTTTGCATAAGCTTCTCCGGCATTTGCACTTACGTAGATAATAGCTGTTGTATTCCAACCATCAGAGATTTCACTATATGTTTCTTCTAAATCAATATGAATAAAATCAATAAACCACTCTGGAATATAATCAAACTTCTCTTTTCTATTTACTTGAACAATAATTTTATTTAGATTTATATTTGCAAAAGTATCAATAGTTTGGTTTTTATCATTTTTTGCAGTAAATGAAAAAGAGATATTTCCACCATTTTTATATGAATCACTTGGCAAATAAGTATATGAATTTTGAGGGTTTTCATCAAAAAGTTCAATATTTTCAGAATCATTTTCTAATTGTGAAAGTTCATTCTCAAGTTCTAAATCTAATTCATCTTTTTTGATTTCTCCAAATTCTTTATCCATAATAACATTTGAAATTTCCCACATTGAGTCATCTAAATCAGAAGAGTTATTTATTAAGTCTTTATCAGTAATACTAAATTTTACATCTTCTAATCTAATCTCTTTATAAAAACCTCTATTTGAAATAGCTTTTATTATGGATTCGATTTCTGGGTCATGTTTATCTTTTAGAAGTGATTTTAAAGTCATTCCTAAAGTAGTTGCTGTATCTTGAGCTTTTGTAATAGACTCAACTTGTAAATACTCTTTAGTATTTTTTACACTGATTATAAAATTACCAGCAAATATCATAAAAAATATAAAGGCCATGATTATATATAGTTGTTTTGATAAAGACATTTTTTTTCCTTTTTAGATTCTGTTCATCATGCTTTTCCAAGCTTTTAGATTATTTTTTCCGATTTTCACAGAACCCTTATTTTTTGCTTGCCATAAACCACTTGCGTTAAAACTGTAAACAGGTTTTAAATCTTTTCTTTTTGTTGCAAGTTTTAGTTTTTTATTAATATTATCAAGGACAATAGGTGTTGCACCTTTTTTATGATAATAGGTTAATACCATGTGAGCTTGATCAAACCTCGTATTTCTTTTTTTGTAAATAACATAAGTGATTCGTAGCTTACTCTCTGGAACTCCAAGTTTTCTAAGACTATAATACTTTGCAATTGCATAATCTTCACAATCTCCAGCAGCAGTACCCAAAAACTCGTATGGTGTTGCCCAATAATCTTTTCTTTTCCAATGTTTAGGGTCAGTTTTATATCTAATCTTATTGAAAAAATCATTAACATTTTTTAGTTTTTTTAGGATTTTTTCATCTTTAGATTTTTGAAGCATATTATCCCAAAGCTCAACTCTTTTTTTAGCTTTTGCACCGTATTTTTTGTTTACTTTTTTTACTTTTGAGTTGTCAATGAAATAAGTTTTATTAGCAGTTGTAGAAATAACTGCTAATGTGGAGATAATAAGAATAGAAAATAATATTATTTTTTTCAAATTATCTCCTTTGTTTAGTCTAATTCTATAATAGTAATCTTTAAATTATTTAATAAAATTATTTTAATAAGTTTTTGATAGCTTCTTCATCTATCTTTTGTTCGTCATATTTAATAGCAATTGTACCTTCAGTATTATTGATGTACCACTCGTCAATAGAATCAATTTCTAAGTTATTACTATTATCTAAGTTGTATTCACTAACTGGTAAATAAGCCATTTTCTTTTTAGCTGGATTAGGCATTGTAATAATTAAAATAGCCCATAAAATACAAACTACAGTAATTGTAATTACAATAGTTGATAAAGATTCTAAACCATCAAAGAAAATACCACCAAGTAATCCACCTAAGAATGTACCTAAGTAACCGCAAGAGTTAAAGATTCCAAGAACTAATCCTCTTTGGTGAACTTTAGCAAACTTTGTAGCAAGTGATTGCATAATTGGTTCGTGCATATTAAATCCAATAAAGAAGATAACTACACCAATTACAAAAATAGTAGTTGAAGAACTAAGTCCAATTACTAAATAAGAAACTGCAAATAATAAAATACCAATTACTAAAATCTCTTTGAATTTACCTTTTTTCTCAGCAATAATAGCAGCAGGTGCCATTGCAAGGAAACCAAAAATCATAGCTGGTAAATATACTTGCCATAACTCTTTCATTTGCCATTCATAGTTATTGATTAAAACCATTGGAATAATCATAAATGCAAAAGTCATTAAACCTTTTTGTAAAAAGTTTGTAATATTCATTTTAATTAGGTTTGTATTTCCTAATACTGTTGATAACTTTGCTTTCCCATTATATGAATGAGTGATATGAGGAGGGTTTGGAACCATTTTTAATAATACAAAAATAGAAGCTAATGCTAAAACCATTGTAATAATAAACAGACTCTCAACTCCAAAAGCTGAACCTAAAGTTGGTCCTGCAATCATTGAAATTGCAAAAGAGATACCAATAAACATACCCATCATAGCCATTGCTTTTGGTCTTTGCTCTTCTTTTACTAAATCAGAGATCATTGCTGTAACAACTGCACCAATTGCACCTGCACCTTGTAAAAATCTACCTAACATTAATGTATATATATCAGTAGAAATTGCACAAACTAAAGAACCTATTGCAAAAAGAACAAGACCCATAACAATTGTGCCTTTTCTTCCTAACTTATCACTAATGATTCCAAATGGTACTTGGAAAATCATTTGAGTTAGGGCATAACCTCCAACTACAATACCAATTAAAGTAGTTGATGCTCCCTCTAAATTCATAGCGTATACAGATATTACGGGTAAAACTAAAAATAGACCTAAGAATCTAAGGGCTATAATTGAACTAAGTGGTAAAACCGATTTAATCATTTGTAATCCTAAACATTATATAATTTCTTGCGATTATATATAATTAATGCTTAATAATTTGTATCAAAGGAAAATTAATGAAGATTGTTTTAGCTTCAGGGAATAAAGGGAAAATCAAAGAGTTTGAGAAGTTAATGCCAAATGACGAGGTAGTAGCATTCAAAGAAATTCTAGGTGATATAGAAATAATTGAAGATAAAGATAGCTTCAAAGGTAATGCCATTAAAAAAGCACAAACAATTTATGATGAATTAATAAATAAAAATTATAAAGATGTTATTGTAATTTCTGATGATTCTGGTATTACAGTTCCTGCGCTTAATAATGAGCCAGGAATTTATTCTGCTAGGTATGCAGGTGAAAATGCTAGTGATGAAGATAACAATAATAAAATGATTAAAAATCTACAAGCAAAAAGTATTGAGCGAACACCAGCGTATTATACTGCTTGTATAGCTATTATCTATCAAGGTGAAGTTTATACTGTTCATGGGTGGATGCATGGAGATGTTACTAGTAAGCCTGTTGGAACTGAAGGATTTGGTTATGATCCTTTATTTATTCCTAAAGGATTTGATGAAACATTAGGTGTATTGCCACATGAAGTAAAAAAAGAATTCTCACATAGAAGTTCAGCTTTAAAACTTGCGAAAAAAGTTTTAGATGTAATTATCTAATTACTCTTTCGTGTAATCTTATATCAAAAGATATAGATTTCACAAAAATATCAATTTGAAGATTGGAGTTAGTATCACTTGAGATATTAGCTTCAATTTTAAATGAATCATCTTTTAATTCTAATTTATTCATACTTTTTAATTGCTCAGTGCTCATACTATTTATATGACTTCTAAAAAAGCCCATATGATTTTTGGCTTGAATATATAAATATTGATTTTGGATATTTTTATTTGCAAAAGATTTTGTTTGCATTGTTGATATTATCAAATAAGAAAATAAAGAAATTAAAACAATAGTGATTAATAAAGTATATGCTTTTTTAGATTTTGTTTTATTTGTACTCATAGTTTTATTTTCCAAACTTGTTTAATCTTTTCATCTAAATTTATATCTATTTCATAATATGTGGCTTTTTTTTGGATTTGAAAATCATAAACATCTTTTAATAAAATTGAATTTTCAAAATATAAAATTTTATCTTCTAATTTTAACTTTGATTCTAAATCTTGATGTTTTTGTAAAAAGGCTTTTGTTGATAATAAATCTAATTTTAGTATTTCTATTTCTTGATTATTAGTATTTGAGAACATACTCTCTTTTATAAAAAGCATTGAATATACTATTACAATTGAAGAAATTATAATACTAGCTATTAATTCTAAACTTGAAAAACTATTTTTCATATTTATAAATCTTTATATCTTCATTTTTATATTGATATTTTTTTACAAGAATTTCTTCTTCTATATTTCCATCTATTATAAAAGTTATATTTGTATTTGATTTTGTAAGTGTCGAATAATTTTTTATATCAAAACTATTTTCTAATTCATTTAGTTTTTGAAATAAAATATCATTGTTATTGGAAGTATTAGAGTGAATAAATCCACTAATAACAATAGCAAGTAATGTAATACTTACTATTGTCTCAAAAAGAGTAAAACTATTTTTTTGCAAGCTCTAGAGCTTTTTCATAAGCTACGTTTATTGCTTTAATCATAGAATCTCTTACTGCACCTTCTTCAAGTTGTGCATAACCAGCAGCAGTAGTTCCACCTGGACTCATAACTGAATCTTTGATGATTGCAGGATGTGAGTGTTTTAATAGTGATGCAGTTCCTGAAAATAATCCTTGAACTAATTGAGTTGAGATATGTCTCTCAAGTCCAGCTTTAACAGCACCATCGGCAAGAGCTTCTGCTACAAGTGCCAAGAATGCAGGACCAGAACCAGCAACCGCAGTTGCAATATCTAATTGATTTTCAGTATTTACCCAAATTGCTTTTCCAATTGTAGAGAAAATATCAACTGCCATATTTTTAGCTTCATTATCTCCTGTGATTGTTGTCATTGAGTTTTGTACTGATGCTGCTACATTTGGCATAGTTCTTACATAATGTTTAGATTCAATTTGTCTCTTTAATGATTCAAGAGTAGTACCTGCTAAGATTGATAATAATACATTCGCTTTTCCTGATAATCTTGCTGATACACTTTGAAGTGCATATGGTTTTACACAAAAAATTATATTTTTATCTGTTATATCTTCATTGTCATTTAATGTTCTTACTGAAACTTCTGGAATTTTCTCTTTCACTGCATTTAGCTTATTAGTATCTCTTCCTATGATTTCAACTTCATAGTTTTTTACTAATCCTCTAGCTAATGATTGAGCCATAATTCCATTTCCTATGATAGTTAGCTTCATTTTATTGCCTTTTTGATTATTTTTAATAATTATAGCAGATATTTCCTAAGCTAGTATTAGATAAAATGTTTGCTTTAAGACAAAGGAATTTATATGATAACAAGCTTTAAAATTAAGAATATATTACTTGCGTCAAGTTTAGTTTTTATTTTTACTGCGTGTTCTAGTAAGAAAGAAGCGGCAGAATATAACAAACCAGCACTATATTGGTACAACAAAATGGTAACTCAAATCACAAAAGGTGATTTAGATGAAGCTGATGATACATATACATCTTTAGAAAGTGAGCACAGAAACTCGCCATTAATCCCAACATCTATACTTATTTTAGTAAATGGACATATTGATGCAGAAGAGTATGCTTTAGCAAACTTCTATTTAGATGAATATATTAAGAGATTTGCGTTAAGCAAAAATATTGATTATGCAAGATATTTAAAAATCAAAGCTAACTTTTTAGGTTTTAGATACCAATTTAGAGATCAAGCATTAATTGAAAAAACAATTGAAGAGATTGAAGAATTCAAATTGAGATATAAATCATCTCCATATATGCCTTTAGTAGACACTATGAATGCAAGATTATATATGGCTAAAGCACTTTTAGATCAAGAAATTGCTGATTTATACAAAAGAAAAGATAAAGAAAAGGCTGCTGCAATCTATAATGAAAAAGTAAAAGAATCTTGGATTAATCCAGAGGAAATTATAGAGCCTAAAGTTCCATTTTATAGATCAATATTCGAATAAGATATAAAACATAAAAAATAACAAATAACAAGGAGTAGATATGGAATTAGAAAATTATGATAAGTTTCCACAAGACATACCATTAATTATAGAGGATGAGATATTTTTATACCCTTTCATGATTGCTCCACTTTTTTTAAACAGTGATGATAATATCAGTGCTGTTGAGCATGCAATTGAAGAGAACAAGTTAGTTATTGTTGCTGTTTCAAAGCAAGGAAAAGAAGGGAAAAGAGAAGACGATTCTTTTTATGATGTTGGTGTTGTTGGTAATATTATGAGAAAAGTATCTTTACCAGATGGTAAAATTAAAGTACTTTTCCAAGGTTTATCAAAAGGTAGAATTAATCAATTCGACCAAGAACAACCAGTGTTATGTAATGTTGATATTTTGGAAAACAAACCTTTCGAAGAAGAGAGTGTTAAATCAGTTATTTCTGTTTTAGTTGAGCAAGTTAAAAAACTTTCTAGACTAAATTCTAAATTTCCAGCTGATTTAATCAAAACTATTGAAGAAAATGATGATGCAACTAGAATTGCTGATTTAATTTCATCTGTATTAAAAGTTAAAAAAGATGATGCTTACAAGTTATTTGCTCAAACTGATATTGAACAAAGATTACTTGATATTATTGAAGTAATAAAAAAAGAGATTGAGTCTTTTAAAATTCAAAAAGAGATTACTCAAAAAGTAAACTCTAAAATTGAAAAAACTCATAAAGATTACTTCTTAAAAGAGCAAATCAAAGCTATTAATAAAGAACTTGGTACTGATAATAAAAAAGACGAAGAGATTAAAGCTTATAAAAAAAGACTTAAACAACTTAAGCCTCATATGCCAAAAGATGGATATAAAGAGACTAAAAAACAAGTTGATAAATTAAGCAGAATGCACCAAGATTCTCCTGATGCTTCACTTTTACAAACTTATATTGAACAAGTTCTAGATATTCCATTTGGTGAATATTCTGATGAAAAAATCTCTGTTAATAATGTTGAAAAACAATTAAACAAAGATCACTATTCATTAATCAAACCAAAAGAGAGAATCTTAGAATACTTCGCTGTAAAACAATTATTAGAGCAAAGAAATATTGAAGATTTAAAATCAAAAGGTACAGTTCTTTGTTTTGTGGGACCTCCAGGTGTTGGTAAAACTTCACTTGCAAACTCAATTTCTAAAGCACTTCAAAGACCACTTGTAAGAGTTGCTCTTGGTGGAATGGAAGATGTAAATGAGTTAAGAGGACATAGAAGAACTTATGTAGGAGCAATGCCTGGACGACTTGTAAAAGGTCTAGTTGATGCTAAAAAAATGAATCCAGTAATGGTTTTAGATGAGATTGATAAGCTTGGTGCTAATCATAGAGGTGATCCAACTGCTGTAATGTTAGAAGTTTTAGATCCTGAACAAAACAATGAATTCAGAGATTTATACCTAAACTTTGCGATTGATTTATCTCAAATTATTTTTGTATCAACTGCAAATGATATTAGAAGAATTCCACCTGCATTAAAAGATAGAATGGAATTTATTGAGATTTCTTCATATACACCAAATGAGAAATACCATATTGCAAAAGATTACTTAATTCCTCAAGAGTTAGTAAAACATGGTTTAAATAAGTCAGAGATTTCTTTATCTAAACCAACAATTGAAATGATTATTGCTAAATATACAAGAGAAGCAGGTGTTAGAAACTTAAGACGTGTATTCTCTAAATTATTTAGAAAAGCAGCTAAGAAATTACTTACTGATGATAAGTTAGAAAAAGTATCTATTTCTACTAAGAATTTAAAAACATACTTAGATAACCCAATCTTTGAAATTGACCCAGCTGATAAGAAAAACTCAATTGGTATTGCAAATGGTTTAGCTTGGACAGCAGTAGGTGGAGATGTTCTTAAATCTGAGGCTATTAAGCTTAAAGGTAAAGGAATGTTATCTGTTACTGGTAACTTAGGTGATGTAATGAAAGAATCATCTAGAATCTCTTATTCTGTTGTAAAAGTTTTAATTGACAAGGGTGCTTTAGAGATTAATCAAGATATTATTCCTAAATCATTCAAAGAAAAAGACGAAGATACAAAACTAGATTCTAGTGAAGTATATAAAAGATATGATATTCACTTACATATCCCAGAAGGTGCTACTCCTAAAGATGGACCAAGTGCTGGTATTACAATGGCATTAACAATTGCTTCTATTTTAAGTGAAAGAGAAATCAAGTCTGATATTGCTATGACAGGTGAGTTAACTCTATCTGGAAAAGTATTACCAATTGGTGGATTAAAAGAAAAATTAATTGCAGCCTTTAAAGCAAAAATGACAAAAGCATTAATTCCTAGAAAGAACTTCGAGAGAGATTTAGAAGATATCCCTGAAGAAGTGAAAAAAGCTATGGAACTTAAACCTGTAGATGTTATTGAAGATGTTTTAAAAGAAGCATTAGTATAAGAATAAAATTATGAGAAGAGTGAGGCAGAGTCAAGTTGTAAACAATTTTTTTACTCTTGCCTCAATCATAATCATATCTATTGTATTAACTTTATATGTTAAATACATAGCAAATGAACCTGAAATCACAAAAGAAAAGGTTATTCCTCTTCTTTGTGAACAAGATACTCTGACAAAATATAAAGTATATAATCAAGAACTATTAAATGAATCTCAAAAAGCTTTAATCAAAGGCTATTATAAATTAGAAGGTTCTTACCAAAAATCACAAAGCAATAAATCTGTAGCCCAAGAGTTTATTTCACTTGATGAAATGAATGATTATTATATTCAAGCAATACAGAAAAAAAATAAAGAAAATATCAAAACATATTTAACAATAGAGTATGTATTAATCGAGAAAGATAAAAACTCTAAAACTTCTGATGTGAAAAGAAAAGGTTTTTATTCTGGTTCAATTATGACTACTTTTAAAGCAGGTGAGAAAAAAATATTCAAGATATTCACAGACTTTAGATTGTATGATAAAGATGAGATATTATCACGAATAGATTGCTCAATAAAGGTATATGAAAATAATGCTAAAAAACTTAAGTAAATCAAGCTTCACTGCTGTAAATATAACTATTGTAATCACTGTTCTAATGTATTTAGCCCAAGAGAGTATAACTCGTGGTGGTTTATATATGGGACTAAATATGTATTTTGTAGTATATGATTTTTGGTGGCAACCTCTAACTACTATGTTTGCTCATGGTGGACTTATGCACCTTGCTATGAATATGTTTGTACTATTTCAGTTTGGTGGATTAATAGAGAAATATAGAGGAACTAAAGAGTTCTTATTACTGTATTTTGTATGTGGAATATTAACTTCTTTAATATCTTTTGCCTATATATACTTTTTAGATAATCAAGTAAATCTAGTAGGTGCATCTGGTGCTATTTGTGCTCTGCTTGGATATGTAGCTTATTTAGATAAATCTCAAAGAAGTGGAATTATTACATGGGTTTTACTAATCTCTGTAGCACCACTACTTATAGGTATGCCAATTGCTTGGTATGCACACTTCATTGGTCTTGGTCTTGGTTTTATTTATGCCATGATTAGAAGATAAAGTATATTAAAAAGTTTGGCTTCAACTTTTTGATATATACTCATAAGCTGTAACTCCGTAAACTCTTTTAAAGTGCCTATTTAAATGAGATAGGTCGGTAAATCCAAATTCAACTATAGTTCCATATAAATCTTTTGTTATATCTAAATGCTTTTTTGCATGAATTATCTTGCAGTTTAGAAAATATTGATAAGGTGTTATTCCTGTATTTGCTTTGAAAACTCTAATAAAATGAAATTTTGAAATGTTTAGTTCTTTAGAAATTTCATCTATATCTAAAACTTCATCAAGGTTATAATAGATAATCTCTTTAGCTTTTTTTATAAACTCTGTTTCATTTTTATATTCTAAAGAGAAATCCTTGGAAGTAAAATTATTTACTAAATTTAAAAACAATTCATTACATAAAGTAATATCTTTATTATTTAAAATTGAATAAGAAAGATTCAATATATCATTTTTTAGTTTTTCTTTATAAACGATAGGTTGTGAGAAAGTAACTATATCCTTTTTCTCTAAAGCATCTAAAAACAGTTCAGGTTTAATATAAAGCATTAGATAATCTAAGCCATCTTTGTAGTTTCCTGCACTTCCATCATGTACTTGTTCTGGATTAAAAAGCATAACTCCATTTTTATGAGAAGCTAGTGATTTCCCTTCTAAATTATATTGTTGTACACCATTTAAAGTCACTCCTAAAGTATACTCTTCATGGGCATGTTTCTTATAAGAGAATTTACTCATTTTTGCAGATAAGGCTGTAATATCTAATTTGTTTTTATATATAAATTTATCCATAAATTACCTCTAAGTACCAGTAACACCCGATATCATAATAGCACAATATACTAAAAATAGGGACAATAAAATGTTTGAAGCTTTTTTGTTTTTTATTAAAAATGATTTCATGAGATTTCCAAATATTACCCAAAAAAAGAATGATAAAGACCCTATGATTGAAATAATAATAGCAAATAAAAGTAGCTCATTTAAAGAATTGTAATAAGGCATAATAAAACTTGGAAAAATTGTTATAGAAAATAAGATTACTTTTGGATTTATAAATTGCATTAAAAATCCAGATTTAAAAGTACCAAAATTTTTATTATTATTTACTATATTATTCATATGATAAATTTGGTACGCCAAATATAAGATATAGGCTGCTCCGATTATTTGCATAATCGCCGTAGCTTTTGGTAGAAACGAAGTCAATAAAGAGTTTAATACTACAGATAATACTAATATAATTGTAAATGCAATAGATGAACCATAACAAAAGCTAATTGCTCTTTTTACACCATAGTTTTGAACAGTTGATAATGTAACTATATGTGTAGGACCTGGGGTAAATGTGATTATAATACAATAGATTAAAAACGATAATATATTCATGTTCTTCCTTTTTCCAAATTATATTCATTTGTTAGTTTTTAGGATAGTACATTATTGCATTGTGTGATAAATATATATTTTTTACTTTCTATTTATCTCTCCCAACAAAATTTCTGTATAATATTACTAATAATCTCCAAGGATTTAAAAATGCAAATAAATACATCAGTAGATAATAGTATTGCTTTTGAAGCAAACGAAGTTGAATCAAAAGATAGAAGCAATAAAGAGTTAGAAGAGCAAGCCTCTAGTTTTGCACAGCTTCTGAGCCAAACTTCTAAAAGTGAAGATATATCTTATCAAAGTACTAGTTTTGATAATGATACTATCACTACTACTTTTGAAGACCCAACAAATGGTAAGATGGTTGCAGTATCTTTAAACAAAGATGTTGTTTCAAAGATAGAAGAGTACTTTGGTAAAGATGATGTATATAGAAGTCCTAATGGAACTGTAACTCTAGATAATAAAGCTGAGAGTTATGTAGCTGGTTGGTTTGAGGATATTGCTTATAAAAGAGATTTTATAAAAGCAGATGCTAATAACGACGGTCAAATATCACGAGATGAATACAACCAAACAAAAAACAATTTTGAAGCTACTATAAAAGTAAGTGTTGAAAGAAATGAAAAACTAAATGTTGATGTTGAAGAAACTGTAAGTAAATCATATATCAATGCACATGAAACAGATGAATATACTAGTTTATATAGAAGTGAAAATAGAGCTAAAAGTTTGGATGATGAATTAAATATGACTTTATCAATAGATAAGGATTTTAATTCAAAAGTTGATATGAGTGAGGCTTATAGTACAAATGAATCAATAAGTAAAGAAGAGTTACTTATGGCTCATGTAAATTCTTTGAAAATAGAAGATATTGTAAGAGCAAAAGCAGGGGATCAAGACAACCCAAATGCTTCTGATTTAACAGATTTATCTATGCAATTAAATGATGTTTTTTCTTTGATTATTGCACTGTTATTAAACTCAGATGATGAAAAAACAAAAAATATTCTTACAAAATTAAAAGATAATGATGGGGATGTTTCTGTTTTAAATGATTATGAAAAAGATATAGTTGAGAATATTCTAAAACTAAAAGAACCCGTAGATGGTAAATATGATATTAATGAGATAGATAAAGTTATGGAACTTTTCAAATCTTATGAATTAAAAGGCGACCCTCTAGAAGATAAAGAGAGCTCAACAGAGGCTGTAATAGATAAAACTGTAGTTTAGTTATTCGTAAAGTACGTAACTATAGACATTACAACTAATACAAATGCAGTTCCTATAAATACATCTTTTAGTGTTACTGTTGGATTTAATATTCCACAGTATGGGCATTGTCTTGATTTTTCTTTTATTTCTCTTTTGCAGTTTTTACAATTAACGATAATAAATCCTTTTTGATTTGTGCAATATTATCATAATAGTTTTTAAAAGAAAAATCTTTCAATATGAAATAAAACTAAATATTGTTCAATTTTTAGAGTATAATCCCAAAATGTTTTTACACCTAGACCTAGACTGCTTTTTTGCATCCGCACATCGTACCTTAGATAATTCACTTCATAATATTCCAATTGCTGTTGGAGGAAGAAGTAATCTTAATATTTTTTCTTCAAAAAAAGAGGTTAGAAAAATCTCTTCAAATTCAGGAGCTTTTGTAAGTACTATTCTTACAAATGAAGGCCAAAAGAGTTTCAAAGATTATTTTGTAGATCAAGATGGAAGAATTAGAGGGATTATTACTACTTGTTCTTATGAAGCTAGAGATTATGGAGTGAAAACTGCCATGACAGTAAATGAGGCTTTGAGATTATGTCCTCATTTAAAAATGCTAGCACCAAACTATCCTTTATATCATGATTTATCAGAGAAACTAAAAGCACTATTACAAAAAGAGATGCCTTTGATTGAACAGTTCTCAATTGATGAATTCTTTGGAGATGTTACAGGTTATTTAGAAGAAGATGAGGTAGAAGAGTTTGCATACAAGTTAAAACAGAAAGTTTTTGATGAGCTTAAACTTCCAATTTCTATTGGTATTGCTAATACAAAATTTTTATCTAAACTAATAACAGAACATGCAAAACCAGATGGAGTAAAGTTCGTACCAAAAGATAAAATTGCCCAATTCACTAAAGATATTCCTATCAAAGAGTTCCCTGGAATTGGAAAAGCTTTCCAAGAAAAACTATCAGGTTATGCTATTAAGACTTTAGGGGATATCAAAAAAAATAGAGAATTATTTTGTTCTTGGAAGAAACCCGGAATTGATTTATACAATCGTGTATGTGGAATAAGAGATAATAAACTAACTTTAGAGAGAGAAAAAAAATCCATAGGAATAGGGCGAAGCTTTGATGCTATTTTTGATAGGGTTGAAATTCGAAGAAGAGTGATAATTCTTAGTAGATATTTGTGCTTTTTAGTTCGAAAAGCAAATGTAAACCCTTTGACTTATGCTATTAAAATACAATATGAATACAAAGTAAAATCCAAAAACTATATAAATGTAAATAGAATATTCAATGAAACAGACTTCAAAGAAGCAATGGCAAAACTCTTTGATGACAATGATATTCATCCAACTCATGGGGTTGTTCAGCTTTCAATTACTGTATCAAATTTTGCTAAGACAAATGAATATACTTATAATCTTTTTGAGTATGAAGGTGATTTAAAAAAGAAAGAACTAACAGACCAAGTACAAAAATTAAGAACTAAATTTGGTATTGATATTATCAAAAGTGCTAGTGAGCTGAAAAACGACTAGTTATCATTTCGTTAATACATAAATGATATAATAATAAAAAATTAATAAGTGATATAATATGAGTCTAAAAGATAAACTAAAAGAGAATTCAAACAAATTACTAAATATAGCACGAGAGAATGCAACTTCTGCATTTGATTACCCAAAAATAAAAAGTGAACAACTAAAAGATGCTGTAAATGCAAAAGTTAGAGAAAAAGCTGTTTTAGCTACAAAAGCTAGATTAGTTGAAAATCATAAAACTTTTGATGATTACTCAGATGATGAATTAGAAGTAATTATTGCAGATGAAGAGAGAAAAATAGTAGATGATTTAAAAACTAAGTCTTTAGTGGTTGCCCTTGCTGCTCTTGGTTTAAACTTCTTTGTTTAGGATAATGAATGTTTAAACAAGTAAAATCAGCACTATTTTGGTACTACTTATATAAGTTTAGAAAAAGAGTAATTTTAATATTCCTTCTTTTGATTGTAGCTTTATTTGCAAATGCTATTTATGGGGATTTGATTGAGTATCTTAAACTAAAAAAGTTATTACAATATTTAGAGTTAGCCTTGATTTCAAAGTGGGTGATAATACTATTTAACCTTACTTTTTCTATCTACCTTATTTTAACTATGTTTAAAAAAGAAGATGAAGTAATTGCAAAACAAGAAGAGAAAAAAACAAAAAAAGCTAAACCAATAGTAAAAGAAAAAGTAGATACAAAAGAAGAAAAATTCACAGATAGAGAAAAACAATTTTTACATAAAAAAAAGATTAGAAGTAAAGCAGATTTATTAGTAGACAAATAGATAAGTTTAAAAACTTATCTATTTTTTTTGAATTGTAAATCACAATTATGTTCTTTTACTTTATCAAGTAATTCAAAGATTACATTTATTTGTATCTCTATATTTTCAGTTACTGCGATAATCTGTCCATTATCATAACCTTCTGCATATAAATCAACTGTATCTTGTACCATATGATGGAATTTTTGATGAGTATCTTTTAACTCATCCCATAACTTACCTTGTGCAAAGTCTAAGCCTTGCTCTTCACTTGCAATTAACCATTTCCCCATATCACATTGTGTATGGTCTTTAACTACAAATTTATTATCTACTTTACATTCGCAGAAGTTTACATTTTTGAAGTTAATATGGTCTGATTTTAATTTATTTAAATCAAAAATAAAGTCTGTATTACAAACTCTTCTTTTTGCATCAGGATTAAATGTAGTTCTATCAACTGCACTTTGAAGTTGTAATGATAAGTCTTTTGTTGTTTTTGCCATATCAAAGATATTAGATGATAATTGAGCATTACTTTGTGTTGCTTGGTCAAGAGAGTTTACAGTATCGTTAATTTGATTCATTGCTTCTTGTTGTTCTCTTGTAGCATTTGCAACTTCACCAATTAATTCAATTGTAGTATTAATATTTGTATCTAGTTTATTAAAACCATTAATCATTAAGGCTGATACTTCTTTTCCTTCTTTTGCTTTACTAGTAGCACTTTCAACTAAGGCTTTAATCTCATTTGCAGCTTCCGCAGATCTAGCTGCTAGATTTCTAACTTCTTGTGCAACTACGGCAAAGCCTTTTCCTGCTTCTCCTGCTGTTGCTGCTTCAACGGCAGCATTTAGTGAAAGAATATTTGTTTGGAATGCAATTTGGTCAATTACTGTAATGGCATCGTTAATAGTATTTACTTCATTACTAAGAGCATCCATAGATATAGAAGTTTTAGAAGCTAACTCTTTTCCTTCTTCACTTGAGTTTGTTACTTCTTTAGCGTACTCAGACATTTTAGCAGCGTTTTCACTACTTGCCGCAATTGTTGATGTTACTTCCTCAATTGCTGCTGCTGTTTCTTCCAGCGCTGCTGCTTGTTGATTAGAAGCTTTACTTAACTCTTCTGATGCTGTTGATAAATCTTGTGCACTAAATGTTAATCTTTTATTTGAATTATCAATTAATGCCATTACTTCATTGATTGTAGATTGAGTTACTTTTGTACCACTTAATAATGATGCAATAAGACCTGTAACCCCTTGGATTCTTGGAATATCTTGGTCATATTTTGCATTTGCTAATGCAATTAATGCTTCTGATAAAGTAGTAAGATTTGTTTGTGTAGTACCAATCATATTATTGATTTCATCAATTAAATCACTTGTTGCACTTGAACTTGCTTTTAATTGAATTCTTTCATTATAAAGACCAACATTTACTTTCCCCATAATACTTCTAGCTTCATTGATTACTTTGATATCTTGTTTTGAATCTTCATCAATTTTATCTATATATTTATTGAAGTTTTTACTAATACTTCCAATTTCATCATTTGATTCTATATCAATTTTATTTGCATGTTCTGAATCAATTAAGTTTTTTACACCTTTGTTTAGTTTTTGAATATTACTTAGAATATTTTTTACTGTAAACATTTGAAAAATTACGGCAATTAAGAATAAAATATTTAATACAATAGCTACATTTTGGAAGCTGTGTAAAGTATCTTCACTTTCTTGAATTGTTTCTTTATTTAACTGTTTTTGTGTTTTGATTATATTTCTGATTGTAGATTCTATATAATCAAAATATTCATCAACTCTAATCATTTCAGCATTTACATTGTCAGACATTTCATTAAAAGTTTTACCTTTTAAAGCCATTTTTTTACCAATATTTGCCATATTGTCAACATCAGTTTTAAGATGTTTTAGTTTAGATTTTAGTACCGGATATATTGCTGTTAGACTATCAATCTCTTCATATAAAGAAACTTTGATATTATCTACATCTTTAAATCCAGTAGTTTCACCAACTGCTAAAGCATCTGTTAATACTTCTTGAATAGATATAATATGATATTTAAGATTTAAAAGACTGATTTCATCTAAGGCTTTGATATCATCCAAATCTTTTTCAATACTTGAAACTGCTCTATCAAATGAGCTCATTTCATCTATAGAATTTTCTCTTGAGATAACTTTGTCGATTCCAAATTGTGCCATTTTCTTTAGTGATTGAAAATATGGATTAAATTTATTATTTATATTTGAAAGTTGATCTTTCTCTATTTTTGTTAATGGAAGTTTATTTATTTCTTGGTATGACTTTGTATATTCTTCTTTTAATTCATCTAATACATACAGTCCTTCTTCATCTCCTACTAGTGCAGAATCTGTTGAAACTTCTTGAAGATTTTTTAGTAGAAACTTCATATCTAAAAACGCTTCTGTTACTTGTGCTCGTTCAATTAAGTGTTCATTGGAATATTTGATTTTATCCATTGAAAAGAACAAACCTACTGCATTTAATACTAATAAAATAAAAAATGTACTTACTAAAACAAATGATTTTTTTTGTATAGTCATCTTATAAAACTCCTTGTGCTAAGGAGGATTATAATTTATAAGGACTTATAATTAAGTAAACAATTACTTATATATAATAAAAAAAGTGATAATCTAATAAGAATTGTCACTTTATGTCACTTACTGTTATTTATTCAGCCAAACAGTTTGTGTAGGATATGCAAAACTACAGTTATTTTCTTCTGCTAATTGTGATATTTTTACAATTACATCTTCTTTTACTGTTAACCAATCTTCCCAATTTGGACTTCTTGAAAAACAATAAACTAAGATATTTATTGATGAAGCATCTAATTCATCTACATAAACTAAAAGAGTTCTTTTTACACCTTGTAAATCTTCTTTTTTAATTGATTCAAATTTTTTAGAAGGTGATAGTGCTGCTGTTTTATTTGTGGCAATATCTGGATGAGTATTTAGCATTTCAAAAATTGCATCTTTTAGTTTTACAATATCTTCCATTTTACTCTCGTATGTAATTCCTACACTCATTTTAATTCTTCTACCAATCTTTCTTTTTGACCAGTTCATAATATGTGTATTTGCTAATTGTGAGTTGGGTACTGTAATCATTGCATTATCAAAAGTTCTAATTCTTGTAGTTCTCATTCTAATATCAACAACAGTTCCTTCTATTTCACTAGTTCTAATCCAATCCCCTTGTGAGAAAGAGTTATCAGTCATAATATTTAGTGAACCAAAGAAGTTTGCTAAAGTATCTTTTGATGCTAAAGCAATGGCGATACCACCAACTCCAAGAGAAGCTGCAATGGCTTTAATATCTATTCCTAATTGTGTAAATAAAAATAGAATTACTAATAAAACTAGAATTATTTTGATGATTTTTAATATAAATGCAATCATCTCTTTTCTAACATTTGGATATGTTTCTAATAAGCTGTGAGCATAGATATTGATACTATTGTTTAAAATAGCATATAAAGCCCATGTTAATAAGGCAATATAAACAGTATTAATCCATGGCATTATACTTTCTATTAAAACTGGATCTTTTACTAAAATAAATATAGATATTTGTATTGCCAAAAGATATAAAGCATAAATTAGTGGAGTATCAATAGATTGTCTTAAATACTCTCTTATTGTTGCACTATCTTCATGTTTTGATTTTACAAATAGTTTTGCTAAGAAATTAGCTAATAAAGAAATGATTTTTATATTTAAAAGTCTAAAAAACATAATGATAAATAAAACTACTACTATTTCCCCAATAGAGAATTTTAGGTAATAAGATGTTAGATTAGAAACAAATGAAATACCTTTTATTGAATCAATTTGATTTACAAAATATTGAAGGTTAAATTCATCAATAATAAAGTTTGATTTTCTAAATTTAGTAATATTATCAGATAAGTATTGAAGCACAAATAGTTGTGTATGATTATGATTGTATAACTCTACATAATTTTTTGTAAAAGCTGTAGATATTGTATTTGTTACAAGTTTTTCTTTATCGTAATCACTTGTATATTCTGAAATTGGAGTTGCATTTATTGTTGTGATTGCATTATTTAACAGTGCTTTTATATATGCTTTATCTTTATATTGCTGTTTTGCAATAATTATATTTTTTAGAGTATCTTCATAAGTTTGTTTTTCTTTGATTAAATATACTTCTAGTTGATCTCTTTTAACTGCTAATACATTTTGAGCTTTTGTATTAATATTGATTCTATTTGTTAATAAAGTTAGCTCATTTGAGTACTTTTCATTATTATTTAGTGTTTTTAGAAAAGATTCATTATTAATATTTTCTATTACATCACTTAGAAGTTTATTTTGAAGTTTAAGTTGTTGTTCTTCTTCTGTAAGATTCGAAATGTCTTCTAAGTTACTCTCTATTTCTATTTTTTTTAAATTACTTGTATTTACTTCATCTTTTGTTGTTGTATCTTTACTTTGTTTTGTTGGTTCTACAGTTTTGATTAATTCAACTGGTTTGTCTTGTACTTCTTGGCTTAGTAATAACAAAGGAATACATAAAGTAAGTATTAAAGTTTTTAGCATAATTTCTCCATAGGAATTAGTATTTATAAGTGATATTATATGATTAAATCACTTACTCTTTAATTTTATATATTAGAATAGATTATTTTTGTATAATATACATAGCGAAGGTATATTAAAATGAAAAATAAAATAAAATATCTCATTATCTCTATCTTATTTGTTTCAAGTGGAATTATGTTTTTAACAACTTATTTTGAAATAAACTCACATGGCAAATCCTATAAAACAAATATCAAAAATCTTGAAAACCTTACTATCAAAGCTTATAAAGAGAGTATGGAAAAGAATGTAAAAAAAAGTATTTTATTTATGGATGTAATGTTCAATGATATTATTGAGAATAAAGAAAATATTTTAAATACTCATATAAAAAAACTTCTTGAATTAAACAAAAGTGGAAATAGTATTGATACTTTGCTAAATATATATAATAAAGACATCCTTCTAAAAAAAGGTGTATTAGAGTCTAAACCATTTGTATTTAAAGAACTGAATATAAATGATAATAAGTTCACTTTATATATAAAAAATAAAACAATTAAAAATGAACTTTTAAATAAAATAAGAAAAATATTTTATTTTGTAGATAAAAAAAATAAAAGATATATGTGGATTAATGAAATCCTAGATTATAAAGGTGGTAAAGATTATGCTATTAGAGTTCTTCATGCAAATCTAAAAGATACAGAAGGTAAAAAACTATCTACCTTAGATTATGATATTTTTGGAAATAGACCATATCTTGATGAATTAAACGGAATTAATGATAAAGGAGAGTTATTCTCTAAATACTTTTTCAAAGAGTTAAATAGTGATACAGTTAGTGAAAAAGTATCTTATTCTAAACTCTATCCTAAATTAAATTGGGTTGTATCTACTGGAATTCCTCTAAATAGACTTGAAAATATAATCAAAAATAAGCAAGCATTTTTAGAAGTAGAGTATCAAGAACACTTTAAAAAAGTAATAATACTTAACTCTTTTACTCTAATGCTATTTTTTGTACTTCTTAGTTATTTATATAGAAAAATATCAAAATTTATGAAAGAGAATTTGCTTTTAGAAAAAGAGATATTAGAAAATAAAATCAATAAAAAATACCAAAAAGAACTAGAAAAAAAAGAAGAACAATATAGATATTTAATGGAAGCTACACAAGATGGTGTTTGGGATTGGAATCTTATCAGTAATGAGGTTTATTACTCTACTAGTCTAAAATCAATGTTGGGATATACAGATGATGAGTTTGAAAGTCATTATGAGAAATGGTATGAAAAAATACATCCAGATGATAAAGCTTTAGTTGATAAAGAAATAGAATTTAATATATCTGGGAAATCAGAGTTCTATTCTGCAATATATAGACTAAAACATAAAGATAATAGTTGGGTTTGGATTGATGATAAGGGAAAAGTATTTTTTAACGAATCTGGAAAAGCTGTTAGAATGGTTGGTTCTCATAGGGATATAACAAAAGAAAAATATTACCATGACCTTATGCTAAAAAAAGAAAAACAGTTTAGCGAGCTTTTTTATAATAATAGATCAATGTTATTAGTAATGGATCCTGAGACTTTAAATATCCTAAACTCTAATAAATCTGCAGAAGAGTTCTATGGATATACTCACTTAGAATTCAAAAAGAAAAATGCCTCAGATATAAATATCAAAGGGAAAATAGCTGTTTCAAAAATTATAAATTCTGTGATAGATAATGGCTTTGGAGAAAACCTAGCAAAACACAAACTAAAATCAGGTGAAATAGTAAATGTTAAAGTATTCTCAACTCCTACAAGATATGATGGAAAAGTTGCGATTTTTGCTATTATCCAAGATGTTACAGAGGAGTTTGTAGCAAAAAAGACTCTTGATAAAACAATAAACTTATTAGAAAAAACAAAAGAAAATTTAGACTTTGCTCAAAAGCAATATCATATAGGTAGTTGGGAACTTAACAAAGAAGAGGGCACTATATTTTTATCTAGTGAGGTTTATTCTATTTTGGAGATAGAAGAGAAAGAATTATCTTACAAAGAGTATATAAACTTTATACATCCTTCTGATAAACAAGATGTTTTAGATAATTTTGATGAAGTTATCAAAAATAAAACAGACCATGAAATGAAATATAGATTACTTCTAAATAATGGAAAAATAAAATATATTAAAGAAACAGGAAAGTGTTTTTATGATGAAAATGGCAAACTTCTAAGAGTAGCGGGAACATTGTATGATACAACAAGAAATACTCTTATTGAATCAAACTGGAAAAGCTTTTTTAGCTTGTCTTTGAATATTTTATTAATAACTGATTTTGATGGGAATATTATCAAAATAAATCCAGCTTCTCATGAAATACTAGGTTATGAACCAGATGAGTTAATGGGTAAAAATCTTTTTGATTATATATATAAAACTGATGTTGAGATTTCTCATAATACTTTAGATGAGATGGTTCAAGGTAAAAATATTTATAACTTTGAAAATAGGTTTGTTCATAAAAATGGAAAAACAATATCACTAGCTTGGTCGGGGGTTGCTTCTAAAGAGAGTAACTCTATATATGCAATTGCACAAGATATAAGTGAACTAAAAAAGAAAAACTATGTATTATCCCAACAATCTAAAATGGCATCAATGGGAGAAATGTTAGGGAATATTGCCCATCAATGGCGACAACCTCTAAGTCTAATCTCTACTCTTTCAACTGGTATGAAACTAAAAAAAGAATTAGATGTATTATCTAGTGATGAGTTTTATGAAGCTATGGATAATATTAATAATACTACACAATTTTTATCTCAAACTATTGATGATTTTAGAAAGTTCTTTCAACACAATAAAGATAAAACAGAGTTTTTAATTAATGATGTATTTGATAAAACATTGAAGATTGTATCAGCGCAGTTTACAAATCATGATATTCTGATTATAAAAGATATAAGTGATACACAAGTACTTGCTTTAGAAAATGAACTTCTTCAAGTATTAATAAATATACTTAATAATGCAAGAGATGCACTATTAGAAAAAAGAGAAGATAAAAGACTCATTTTTATAAATGTATATGAAGAAAAAGAAGATCTAATTATAAAAATAAAAGATAATGCTTCTGGTATCCCTCTTGATATTATTGATAAAGTATTTGAGCCATATTTCTCAACAAAACATCAACAACAAGGTACAGGAATAGGGCTATATATGAGTGAAGAGATAGTAACTAAACATCTAGATGGAAAAATAGAAGTTGAAAATGTAGAATACTCTTATGAAAGTGAAGAGTATAAAGGTGCAGAATTCACAATCTCATTGCCTTTATAAAAGTAAATATAATGATATAATAAATTATTAAATATACTTTAGGATAAATAATGCAAGTTTCAAGAATAGCCACAAAAGAAGAGTTTGGTAGATTACGAATAGATGCAGTAAAAGATCCAATTAGTGGCTCAATGTTTGATGATTTGATAGATACCTTACAAATAGATGGTTTATCCAATGAAGATAAAACTTTATTTCAATCTATTGTATTAGATAGAAAAGTTACACAAGAAGAGTTTGATAAACTAAGTTATGAACAAATAAGTAAGTTTACTCAAATGTTAAATAGAAGTGATATGAATGGAAATTTTATTCCTGATACTTTTGTTATATTTGAAGACTTGAAAATGGCTCCTTATTTAGCAACTCCTAGTATAAGTGATGATGAAAACTATAATAAAGCAGTATTCAATGTACTAAAGAATCTAAACTTACCACAAGAAGAAGGGTTTAGTTTTATAAATGAGTTTTCAAGTATAGTAGATAATGAAGATAAAATTGCTTTTGAAAATAGATTAAGTTCTAATGCTTATGATGCAGGAGTAAGATATAAAACATACATAGGGCAAGATATGCAAGAATTCTTGAAATCTCGTCTATCTGAACTAAAAGAAGGTCTTAATAGTACTAGTGATGAAGTAGTAAAAAAAGATTATGAACGATTAATAAGTATCTATACTCAAATAGATATGCAATATAATGCAATCAAAATAAAAAATACTTCTGAACTGGAACAATATACAAGAAATACAAAACCTAATCCTATTTATAATAATGAAGTAGTTCAATTATATAAAGATATAGAAAAAGATGCTGATATTAGAGAGAAAAAAGAGTTTGAACAGCTTTTAGAAATGCTTGATGTGGATAATCTAAGTAAAGCAGAAAAAGAACTTTTTAGAGAGATTCTAGAAGATAGAGAATTATCAAATATAGAGATGGATTCTCTAAGTTATGAACAGATGCAAAAAATAAGTCAGCTAATCTCTCAAAAAGATTCAAATGGTAATTTGATGAGTGAAACTAGTATTAGACACAATAGTAGAATCTCTGCATTATTATATACAACAAGTGCTACTAAAGATGATGATTTTAATAGAGCATTATTTGATACTGTAAAACAAATGGAAGATATTCAAGATATTAATAATTTCTTGCTTCCTTTAAAAAACTATATAAATGAAAAACTAAAAGAGTATGGTTTATCAATAGAGTTAGATATGAATAAAGTACTAGATGAGGTAATATCTAGATTTGAAGAATATCATGATAAATCACTTGATGACAAATCAAAAGAGTATTATGTAAATGCTATAAAACAATATGAAGAATTTCAAGAATATTATAATGAGTTAAAAAAATAAAAGTATTTAGTTATATTATTTAAATATAATTTAATATAAATCTACCTTTCTTTTAGATTGAGTTTGTTAGAATGAATTATGAAAAATTTAAAATTTAAAATGGAAACGTTTCTTTTTGTAATGTTGCTTTTAAGTATTAATGCTTCCGCTAAACCTAGATGCGATACTGCACATATTGAAATATGTGCTCGCGAGCTAATTCAAGGAAGTATAGATAGTGGAGAACTAGTAGCACATTGGGAAAATGGAAACTATATAAATGGAAACTTAGTAATAGAATCTTCAAATAGACAATATTATTATACTGTCAAAAGTTTTCGTGGGTTTCATTGGGCAAGTTATCAAGTTGATACCTTTGGGGTTTCAGGTGTAGTATCTGAATTAAAGCGTGATCCTGGTACTACTTATTATTTTGCTGGTTCTTGGCATGGAATTAATAAGCCAATGGCTGTCCTTCCTACTCCTATTATAAATATACCAAAACCAAAACCAATGTTAGTGCCTGGAAAAACACCTACCTTAGTACCGAATATAATTCCAACTCAGAAGCCAGTATTGGTACCTGGCAAAACACCAACACTAGTACCTGGGAAGACTCCAAGTCTAAAACCCGTATTAGTGCTAGGAAAAACACCAACACTAGTACCTGGGAAGACTCCAAGTCTAAAACCCGTATTAGTGCCAGGAAAAACACCAACACTAGTACCTGGAAAGACGCCAAGTCTAAAACCTGTATTAGTACCTGGCAAAACACCAACACTAGTACCTGGGAAGACTCCAAGTCTAAAACCCGTATTAGTACCAGGAAAAACACCAACATTAGTGCCAGGAAAGACTCCAAGTCCAAAACCCGTATTAGTGCCAGGAAAAACACCAACACTAGTACCTGGGAAGACTCCAAGTCCCAAACCCGTATTAGTACCAGGAAAAACACCAACACTAGTACCTGGGAAGACTCCAAGTCTAAAACCCGTATTAGTACCTGGGAAAACACCAACACTAGTACCTGGAAAGACTCCAAGTCCCAAACCCGTATTAGTACCAGGAAAAACACCAACACTAGTACCTGGAAAGACTCCAAGTCTAAAACCCATATTAGTACCAGGAAAAACACCAACACTAGTACCAGGAAAGACTCCAAGTCCAAAACCTATATTAGTGCCAGCAAAAATAATACAAAAAATTCCAATTCTTGTATCTCATGTAAAAGGAACGGGAACTAAGTATTCAAAAATAATTGTGAAGAATTCTCACAAACAAGTTGCACTTAATTACAACTCTAAACATAAAAATATTATTTCAAATAAAAAGAGTGTTTCTGTAAAAAAAGCAAAGACAAAACAAACTGTTTCCTTGCAAATTGCAAATTTACATTATAAGAATACAAATAAAATTGACGCTAGTAATATTAATAAACACCTTATATCAACTGTTCCTGGTAATAATGTAAAACAAAATCATCATGCAATATTAATAGATCATGATAATAAAGTATGGAGATGTAAAGTTTCAGGATTAGGATATAGAAATATGAAGTCAAATGATAAAAAAGAGGTAACTGTAGGTCATGCAGAAACGATGCATTTCCGTAATAGTACATTTACACATATATCAAACAATATATCAATAAACAATAATTGTTTAATTTCAGTGAGTAAGTAATGAAAAAAAATATTTTAAAATCATTAGTAGCTAAGAGTGTATTAGGAATAGTTATTTCAAGTCAACTTTTTGCGCAAGAGAATTTTATTGTTCATGGTATTTCAAAACAACACTTAGATAAAATTGATATTTCTTCATTTGATAATATAGAAGAGTATTCATATAATATACAAAGTAGTTTAGAAAAAGATGGTTACTTTTTAACTAGGGTAGAATATTATAAGAATGATATTTATATTGATTTAGGTTCTATTTCAAAAATAAAAATCACTGGAATTTCTAGTCCAAATAAAGAGATGGTTAATAAATATATCTCAAGATTAAAAGAGGGTGAACTAACTATTAAAAGAGTTGATAAAGTTCTTACTTTAATTAATTCTATTCCTGGAGTTTCATCTACCTTTTCATTTCAAAGAGATGATAAAGATGGTACATATACTGTAATTGCATCGGGAAGTGAAATCAAACAAAATGGAAGTATTTCAATAGATAATATCCCAACAAGATTAGGAAATAGAACTAGAGTTACATTAAGTCAAAACTTCTATTCTACAATCACATCAGGTGATGCTATACGATTCCAAGGCTCTAAAGTAAAAGGTGATAGCTTATCAAGTCAAACAGGCTTTTCTATTTCTTATCAAGATGAATTAGAGTTTAATGGTGGTTATTGGGAAGTAACTTATGGAGATAATCAATCAAAAACTAATTTATATTCGCCACTTACTGGTACAACTCAAAATGATTATGATGGTAGCTATGGAACAATCTCTTTTGCTCAACCAATAATCGTATCTCATAATCAAGAAAGCTTTTTAATTGGACAGTATGAATATACTGATGAACAAACTGATACATTAGGAGATGTAAAACTTAATGTATTTAGACTTTCATATTTTGATCTATATCATACTAATGATGGAAGTAGTATTTCATTGGGTGCAACTTTGTCCCATGGCAAAAATCTAGAACATTATAATAGTAATGAAAAAAAATCTTTTAATCATCTAAGAATTGGAGGAGGGTATATTACTCCTCTTGGAATAAATAATAAAACTGAATTTAGAGCTGAGGGATATGCCCAAGTTGGGAGTAAAGATGTTGTTGGATCAGAATTATTTTTTCTAGGTAGTGAAAATTTTCTTAGAGGTTATAAACCAGGATATTTTGTAGGTGAAAGTGGATACATAGGAAGTTTTGAAATAGCTCATTCTTACGATAATTTAGTATCAGAAATACAAAGATTAACTCCATATATTTTCACAGACTATGGTATGGTCTTTAATGATAATCAAAATACAAATAATACATCAAGGCAGAAAAAACAAGAAGCATATAGTGTTGGTTTTGGAACAAAAATCTATATTAAAAATAACTTCTATGTAGAAGCATGGGTAGCTAAACCTTTAACTGATGATTACAATAACGAAGATATAAATCCATCTTCTTATGTTAAGTTACAATATAGTTGGTAAATTAGTTAAACTCATACATAAATTAATAAATATTATGTATGAATTTAGTGATGTTATTAGTCTTTATTTGAAAGTTTATGTTTTCTTTTTTTCATTTTTGATGGTAATAACTTAAGGAAAAGATAAAACCCAGTTAATGAAAGAAGTAATAAAATTATTGCAGATGGTAAGAATATCCAAAGCTTAGCTGCATCATGGAACCATGACCCATCATGTATTGATTCGATAATATCAGACCTTCTAAAGTTTACAGCAAGTACTTCTGCTGATTCATTATGTATTTGAATTTCCCAATTGTTTTTTGCTCTAACTTTTGTAATACCTTTTCCCGGTCTTACATCTAAAAGTTTCACATCTTTCCATGAATTAATTTTAGCCTCTTCTACAGTCTTTGAAACTTCTAATATTTTGTCAAATGTTAAAGTTAAATCTCTGTATTTAGTTTTCATAGTTTTTGGCTGTATCCAGGCAAACTCTTTTTTTACTTGTAGTAATAAACCACTTCCTAAAACAATAAGTAAAGGAATAATAATAACTGCTGACCCCCAGTAGTGTATCTTTGTATTAACTTTTTTCCAGTTCAATTCTCTCTCCTATGTAATTTTATACTATTAAAATATCGAAGGATTTTATCTTAAGAATACTTAAATTATATTAATAGTAATAATAGTTATTAATATTCTTAATGGTTTAAATTAATTTAAAGAGATTAACTTTTAGAATATAAATAGTATTTCTATTAAAATTAATTGAATATATAGAAGTAAAAAGTTTATGATAATGAGTTAAAAATGATAAGAATTTTGTTTTGTAAGTTATTGTGGTGCAGATAGAGGGATTTGAACCCTCACGCGATTAAGCACGAGCCCCTCAAGCCCGCGTGTCTACCGTTCCACCATATCTGCACATTAAGTAAGTTGATTTTTAAGAGTATTTAATAAAAAATCAGATGAAATAATACTACTTTTAGACTTAAAAATAACCCATAAATTATATAAATGTTGTCATAAGAGCAAAGGTTTTACCCTTTAATCTATGATTATTTTTCTCTGAAGTTTTTTTCGTTTACTGTATGTAGTATTTTTTGAGCTAATTCAGATGTATTTTCGGCAATTTGATGTGTTTCATTTGCAACAGAAGCATTACTTTGTGTCTGTTGGTCAAGTCTATTAATTACATCATTGATTTGTTCAATACTTGTTCTTTGTTCAGCCGAAGCTTCTGAAATATCAGAAATAGCATCTGTTGTTTTAGATATGTTTTCATTTAGTTTTTTATATCCCATAATCATATGGTCTGCTATTTGTTTTCCATTATCTGTTTTTTGTGTAGCATTTTCTACTAAGTCTTTTATCTCTTTTGCAGCTTCTGCACTTCTAGCTGCTAGATTACGAACCTCTTGTGCAACTACTGCGAAGCCTTTACCTGCTTCTCCTGCTGTTGCTGCTTCTACTGCTGCGTTTAGTGATAAGATATTTGTTTGGAATGCAATTTGATCAATAACAGTAATTGCATCAGCAATAGCTTGAGTTTGCTCATTTATTTCATCCATAGATACTACTGTTGAGTTAGCTAATTGCTGACCTTTTTTGATTGACTGAGATAATTCATTTGAATGATCTGACATCTCAGATATTCTACTTGTATTATTGATTACTGTTGATGTTATCTCTTCAAGTGCTGCTGCTGTTTCTTCTAGTGATACAGCTGTTTCATTTGATGATTTATTTAATATATCAACATTTGTTAATAGTATTTTCGAACTATCATCTAATGCTAATCCATTCGCTTTATTTTCTTGTAACATTTTATTGATTATGTCACATAGATTATTTAAACCTCTAGATATATTTCCATCTGGATTTTCAATATTATTCACAAAGTTTAGTTTAGAATACTCTTCTAATTGAGCTAAAATAGGATTAATATCACTATTAACATTTTCATTAATAGTTTCAATCATATCATTTAGAATATCTTTTAATTCCTCTAATGCTTTATTAGAAGTTGAGTTCTGCACTTTTATATCAAGCTTTCCAGCTTGTACGTGAGAAACTACATCTTTTACATTATTGATTAATTCTCTGTCTTGTTCAAGTCCAGAAGATATTACTTCCATTTCTTTATCAACCATACTTGCCATATTTCCAAACTCATCATTTGTTTTGATATTTAGTTTATTAATATGTGATTCTTCACCTTTTAAATATCTAAAGAAAAAGATTAGACCATTTTCTAATTCTTTAATTGGAGCTAATATTTTTAGAAGAGCATAGAAAATTATTGATAAGATAATTATTAGTAAAACTGCATATAAAAGAATCTCTTGAATTACATTTTTATCAATCTCTTCATATATTTCATCTTTATCAAGTTCAAGTACAAGTTTCCAACCAGTAGTATCAATAGTGCTATATGCTACTAGTTTTTTAACACTATTTTCACTTGCTTCTCCAAATGAGTCTTTATTTGTAGATTTAATTTGAGCAAAAAGTAAATCTTTTTTGTTGTATAGTTTTTCATCTTTATGAATAATTATCTTGTCATTTCCGTCTATTAAATATGCAAGACCTTTTCCTTCTAGATTTACTTTTAAAATTGTATCAACAATAGTATCAATAAAAATATCAGAACCAACAACCCCGATTGTTTTACCATCTTTAACTAGTGGAGCAAAGATTGATACTACAAGTTTTTTAGTATCAAAATCCACATAAGGAGCAGTAACTCCGCCTTTACCTTCTCTTAGAGCTTGTTTATACCAATCTCTTTTTCTCGAATCATAATCTGTAGTTTGTGGTGTTCTTTTTTGTCCATTAGAACCTAAGAAGTTACCATTTTTTTCTACCCCAATAAAGAATAAAGCAAAGTTACCCGCATTAGTTCCAAGCTGTAATTTTTTTACTATATCTTCGTTGTGAATATCAAAACTATCATCTGTAGGCATTACATCTCTAATTGCCTCAGCAATATCAATTTTTGATTGTAAGTAACTATTAATAAATTTTGAAGTCTCTTTTGCTAAATCAGATTCTTGATGTTTTATTAGATTATATTGTGCTGTGTAGTTATTCTGAGCATTATAGAATCCAAGTATAGAAAATGATACGACTATACTTATTAATATTAATATTAGAAGTTTTGTTTTTATACTATTTACTTTCATATTAGTCCTTTTTTTGACACTTTAACATTATTTTAGCACTTAAAAGTGGCATTTTGGTGTAAATTGATATTATTAAAATAAATATGAGATATGAATATAATTAAGTGAGAGTTGAAATTATTGTTAGAGAAAATAAGGCAAAAAAAAAGGCCAAGAGAAAAACTCTTGACCTTTTTTATAATTTATAAGTCGTAGCTTATAGATTACCCTAGGAATGGGTTTGCATATAATGCAATCATAGCAACAACAAGTGCATAAATAACTTGTGCTTCGATCATCGCTAAAGCAATGAACATAGTTGTCATTAATTTTCCACCTAAACCTGGGTTTCTAGCAGTACCAGCAATAGTTGCAGCAGCAGTGTTACCCATACCGATAGCACCACCAAGTGCAGCAAGACCAAGACCAATACCTGCAGCAACTACAGAGTAAGCTTTTAATGTTTCATTTGCAACTGCACCATCAGCAGCGAAAGCAGCACCAGCGATAGCTAGCATTAATAGAACGATTTTTTTCATTCATGATTCCTTATAATATATTATGTTCAAAGTCCGTTCGGATAGCGTAACCAATTCATAAGAATTAGCAATAACTACATAAATGCAATTATTTCCCTACTTGTCACTTTGTTCGCGTGTATTTTATCTTAAAGAAAATTAATTATAACTTATGAAAAAATAATAGAATTGGTATTTATATTTCCATAAACTTTTTACTATAAAAAATAAAATACATTATTTGTAACACTATTATAACTTAGTAAAAAGATAAAAAACAATTTTGTTATTTTTTAAAAATATCAAAAAGTATATTCATAAAATAATATATTAAAAGCCCATAGAATTAATATTAATTTGATAAAATAACCAGCTTATGTGAAAAGGAAAAGTATGTTCAGTAAATTTAGAGTTTCAACAAAAATCATTTTACCAATTGTGATTATTTTAACAATTGGTAATGTCGTGACAAATTATATAACCACCCATCAAATGAATACTTTGGCTAAAAATAGTGCAAAAGAGTCATTAGAGATGTTAACGAACTCTATTTTTATTACATTGCGAAATGCAATGAATACAGGTGATCCAGCTGTTATTAAAGAAGCTGAAGAAGAAAGCCGTGCTGAAATCAAAGGTCTTACAAGTCTTATTGTTGCAAAAAGTGAGAAAACAATAGAGATGTATTCACCTGGTTCAGCCTATACAAATGATAAAGAAACTTTAGAAACTTTTGAAACAAAAGAAGAACAAGTTCAAGAAATCTTCAAAAATGACTCTCATTATTTAAGAGTTTTAAAACCTATGATTGCAACGCAAGAGTGTTTATTGTGTCATGCTAATCAACAAGAAGGTGATGTTATTGGAGTTATTGATGTAACTTTCTCACTTGATGAAGCAGATGCCACAATTAGCGAAACAATTAGTGAAATATTAATGACATCATTAGCATTCATTGTATTTACAATTTTAGTGGTTTGGTTAGTTGTTAAAAGAACAACATCTCCTTTAAAAAATCTAAAAGATGAATTAGAAATATTTTTCTCTTTCTTAGCCCATGAAAAAGACTATATAAAACCTTTCAAAGTTCATAGTATGGATGAAATTGGAGAAATTGTTGTAAGTTTAAATGAAAATATAGCAAGAACAACAAAAGGTTTAGAAAAAGATGCAGAAGCTATTAAAGAGAGTGCAATAGTATGTGAGGAAGCCTCAAAAGGTAATCTTCATGTGAAAATTAATGCTACATCAAATAATCCAGAGATTAATAACCTAACTTCTATTGTAAATAATCTTCTTTCATCTCTTAGTTACAATATTGATAGAACTCTTACAGTTTTAGATTGTTATTCTAGTGATGAATACTCTAAAAGAATAGATTCAAAAGGTTCAACAACTGGGGAAGTTAAAAAACTATTTGAACAAGTAGATTTCTTAGGAGAAACACTTACAAGATTAAGCACTCAAAATCTTAAAAATGGTAAAGCTTTATATGATTCATCTTTAGTTTTCTCTCAAAATGTTCAAGAATTAGCACACTCATCAAAAGATCAAGCTAAATCATTAAATGAAACATCAGATGCTTTAAGTGAAGTAACTCAAAATATCCAAAACACTACACAAAGTAGTAAACAAATGTCACAACTTGCAAATGAAGTAACAAAATCTTCAAAACAAGGTCAAGAATTAGCTTCAAAGACTGCAATTTCTATGGATGAAATAAACCAAAAAGTAGAAGCAATTAATGAAGCAATTACTGTAATTGACCAAATTGCATTCCAAACAAATATCCTTTCATTAAATGCAGCAGTTGAATCTGCAACAGCAGGAGAAGCAGGAAAAGGATTTGCAGTTGTAGCAGGAGAAGTTAGAAACCTAGCGGCAAGAAGTGCAGAAGCTGCAAAAGAGATTAAAGATTTAGTTGAAATTGCAACATCTCAAACACAAATGGGAAAAAGTATTGCCCATGAAATGATTAAAGGTTATGAAGTATTAAATGAAAATATTAGTGATACTACAAAACTTATTGATTCAGTTGCAAGAGATAGTAATATTCAAAGAGAAAAAATAGAACAAATAAATGATTCTATTAATCATATTGATGAAGCAACACAACACAATGCAAGTATCGCAGCAGATACGAATATAATCGCTCAAGAAGCTAGTACAATCGCACAAAAAATTGTGGAAGATGCAAGCCAAAAAGAACAAAAATAACTACATTTTTTTAGAAATGTAGTTTATTTATTCAAGTGAAATAATTTATTTATTTTGTTATAATAAAACAAGTTATAAATAAAGGATTTCACATGAATAAGATTTTTCTAGGATTAACACTTTTCATTTTATTTGTTTTAGGGTCTGTTTATGGGATTTTATTCACAAAGCCTGGAAACAATATAGTCGCTTCATATATAGAAGATACAGTTAATGAACAACAAAAAGATGTAAAACTAAAAGTAAATGATTTTACACTGACATTTAATACTATCAATTTTGATGCTGTAATTAGTGATAACTCAATTATCAATATCTCAGGAGATTTACAATTACTTGCTAAAAAAGCTGATTTAAAATATGATATTAATATCAAAGACTTATCAAAACTACAAGCACTAATCAAACAAAAACTAAATGGTTCTTTTTCAACTTCTGGTACTTTCAAAGGTGATGCTTCATTAGCTGTTGTTGCTGGTATTGCATCTATTGCAAAGGGTGAAGCTAAATATAATGTAAATTTAGAAAATTTTGAACCATCAAATATAGACTTTACAATGAACAATGTAAAAATTGATGAACTATTATATACAGTAGATCAAGCTAAATTTGCAAAAGGTGATTTAAGTATAGTTGCTAAAATCAAAAATGCAAAAGTTGGACAATTAGATGGAACAATTACATCAAGTGTAAAAAACGGAAAAGTAATTAACGAAATTGCAAATAAGCAGTTTAATCAAAATATAAATGTTCCAATTACTTTTAAGTCAAACACAAATGCAGTTTTATCAAAAAATTTAATTACTTCAAAAACTGATTTTATCTCTTCTCTTGCAACACTTAATACAGTAAAAAGTATTGTTGAACTTCCAAGTGGAAAAATCACTTCTGATTACTTATTAAAGGTGCCAAACTTGAGTAAATTAGAATCAATTATTGGTACAAAATTAAATGGTTCTCTTTCTACATCAGGTGATGTGGTAATAAACAAAGGAATTATAAAAGCAGATGGTAAAACAGATATTTTTGATAGTTTAAGTAAATATAGTATCAAACTTGCAAATGGAAAAGCTGAATATATAAAAGCTAATATCTCAGATGCAAAAATTGAGAAACTATTATATCTTATAAACCAACCAAAAATGGCAACAGGAAAAATAAATATTGATGCAAATATTAAAAGTGCAGATGTATCTAATCTTGATGGTTTAATTACAACAACAATCACTAATGGTAAAGTTATAAACTCAGTAGTAAATAAAGAATTCAAACAAAAACTAAAAAAAACTATTACATTTAAAGGTGATATCAATACAACACTTGCTAAAACACAAGCAATTTCAAAAGCAAATATTCTTTCATCATTAGCAAGTATTGATGTAAATAAAGCAGTATTTGATATTAAAACTGCCACTTTAAATAGTGATTATTTAGTAAAGGTAAGTGACCTTTCAAAATTATATGATGTTACACAAACAAAAATGAGAGGTAAAATGGACTTAAATGGAGATATTAAATCTTCAGCTAATTCTCTTTTAGTTAGAGGTAATTCTAAGTTATTAGGTGGAGCTTTAGACTTTATATTAAAAGATGATAATTTTAATGCTAATGTAAATGGTGTTCAAGTAAAACAATTAACACATATGATGTATTATCCTGAAGTATTTGATTCAACATCAAAACTAAAACTTGATTACAATCTTTTATCAAAAAAAGGTAAATTAACAGGAAACCTTATTCAAGGACATTTTTTACAAAATGATTTCTCATCTTTAATTAATCAATTTGCTAAGTTCAACCTAACACGTGAAATTTATGATACGGTTGATATTAATAGTGATATTAATAACTTAGTTTTAAAAACAATAGTAAAAATGAAAAGTAAAAATACTCAAATTGATGTAACGAAATCTATTCTTGATTTAGAAAAAACTTTTGTAGATGCTAATGTAAAAGCACAAATTAGAAAACTAAATTTAGATTTTGATATTAAAGGAAATACAAAAAGTCCAAAAATCAAACTAAATACAAAAGATTTATTCAAGAATAAAATAAATGACAAAATAAATAAAAAACTTGGAGATAAGCTAAAAGATAAATTAGGCGATGAAGGTGCAAAAGACCTTCTAAATAACTTCAAGTCTCTATTTTAAGACTAAAAGCTTCGGCTTTAGTCTTATATTCACACTTCCTACTTCTTCAAAAATCATCTTTTTCTTATGTTAAAAAAACAAATTAATAATAAATATCAAAAATAATTGATAATGATTGTCACTTTAAGTCACTGTTAAAGTTAAATTAGCTTTAATACCATAATGATAATTAATATTAAAATTAAAAAAGGAACATAATGTTAAAAAGAACAAAAATTTTAGCAGCTTCACTATCTGTTGTAGCAGCAATCGCACTTACTGGTTGTACTGCTTCAAATAATGACAACATGTCAAAAATGGAAAGTGTTAAATCACAAACAATCTTAGGTTCATACGCGAATATTGCACAAGCAAATTATTCAGATGCACTTAAAGATGCAATCGTATTAAGATTTAGAATTGATGCATTAGCATCTACTCCAAATGAGCAAACTTTTGCAGCGGCTAAAAAAGCTTGGTTAATTTCAAGAGAATCTTACGGTCAAACTGAAGCATTCAGATTAGCTAACGGTCCTATTGATGCTGAAGAAGGTTGGGTTGCTGATACTTATGGTGCTTTAGAAGGACAATTAAACGCTTGGCCTTTAGATGAGAACATGATTGATTATACTATTGATGCAAATGGATCTAAAACTTCTGGTAACATTATTGACACTAAGGGTTCATTTAACCCAGGTGGAGAAGAATCAAAATCAGTAAATGTTAAAAAAATTACTGTTGATGCTTTAACTGAATTAAATGAAAATGGTGGAGATGCAAACGTTTCTACTGGATACCATGCAATTGAGTTCTTATTATGGGGACAAGATCAAGATTACTCTAACTTCACAAAAGATTCAATTACTAACGGTGCTTTAACTGCTGGTCAAAGAACTTTAGCTGATTTCACTACTGCAAAAGATGCAAAAAGAAGACTTGCATACTTAAAAGCGGCATCAGAAAAAGTTGTTAAAGATTTAGAATTAGTTAACTCTGCTTGGGAAAAGAATGGTTTATACCAAGCTGCAATCCAAGGTACTTTAACTGGTGCTGATGCATCTAAAAACATTGAATCAAAAGAAGCATTAAAACAAATTCTTGCTGGTCTTGGTGTATTCATCAAATCTGAATTAGCAAATGAAAGAATTGCAGTTGCAGTTTTAACTCCATCAGAAGAAGATGAGCATTCTTGTTTCTCTGATAATACACATAGAGATATCTTAAATAACTACTTAGGATTCAAAAATGTTCTTACTTCTACTTACATGGGTAAAAAGTATGGAGCTTCTATGTTAGATGCAGTTGATGCAAAAACAAAAGCAAACATCATGGCATTAATGGGTTCTATTGAAGCTAAAATCAACAATGTTGACGAAATGGCTAAAACAAAAGAACACTTCGATTACCAAATTCAACCAGGAAATCCTCAAGCTAAAGTTATTGTAAAACTTAAGAATGAGATGAGAAAACTAGGTGATGAAATGGTTAATGTTGCGAAAGCAAATGGAATTGATTTAAGTACTGACGATGTTACTGATCCAGAAGAGACTAAACTTTAATTTTAACTCTTTAGGAAAAATCATTTTCGCCAAAAGCCTTGTAGCAATTTTTGCTACAGGGCTTTTTGCCGTTAATAGTGAGGGCAAATATTTCTCTAATGATAATAATAAGTCTTTACTATTAAAGCCAATAAAAAAGCTAAATGACGAAGAGTATGATCAGTTTATTTTAGGAAGAAGTTTTTTTACTATTCCTTGGGTTGAAGCACCTAGTGCAACTACAGCTAGAGATGGTTTAGGACCATTATTTAATGCAAATACATGTGTTAGCTGTCATCCAGGAAATGGACGAGGAATTTTATTTAATTCAAAAGGCAATACAGCTAGATCTTTAGTGGTTAGATTATCTATCCCTTCAAATGGATCTTTGCTACATGAAACAAAAAAAGAGAAAATGGGTTTTGTTCCTGAACCAACTTATGGTGCCCAAATCTCAATTAATGGTGTTCATGGTGTTCCTTTTGAAGCTAAGCCAAAAGTAGAGTTTGAAGAAGTATCTGTAGTATTTCCAGATGGAGAGAAAGATACAATTTTAAAACCAAAATACACTCTAATTGAGAATAATTATGGGGAGTTTGATAAGAACACTTCATATACATTTAGAATGGCTCCATCTTTACATGGATTAGGTTTATTAGAAGATATTTCAAATGAAGATATCTTAGTAAACCAAGATATTAATGATAAAAATAACGATGGTATCTCTGGAAAAGCAAATATGGTTTATTCACCTTTAACTAAGAGAATTGAGTTAGGTAAATATACTTGGAAAGCTAGTTCTGCAACTATTTTAGAACAATCAGCAGGTGCAGCACATAATGATATGGGACTTACTTCTTCACTGATTCAAATTGAGAATTGTACAGACTCTCAAAAGTTATGTAATGAAGCTCCAAAACCTAGAGATAAAAATGATATTACAGATTTAAGACTTGGTGCTATGGCTTATTATATTAGAAATTTAAAAGCTTATAAACCAAAAGAGACAAAATCTTTTAAAGAAGGTTTAGAAATCTTTGAAGAAGTTTCTTGTTCAAAGTGTCATATAACTAACTTTAAAACAAAAAGTGGGTTAAATATCGCCCCTTATACTGATTTATTACTTCATGATATGGGTAATGATTTAAGTGATGGAAGAAGCGAGTTTAAAGCTAATAAAAATGAGTGGAGAACTGCACCTTTATGGGGATTAGCACTTCATGAGAAAATAACTGGTAAAAAACCAAGACTTTTACATGATGGTAGAGCTCGAGATTTCCAAGAAGCAATTCTTTGGCATGGCGGTGAAGCAAGTGGTGCAAAAAATGCATACATGACTTTAGCAAAAGAAAAAAGAGAAAAATTAATTAAATTTTTAGAGAGGTTATAATGAAAAAAATCGTTTTATCAGCAATTTTAGCTGCAAGTACAATGTTTGCAGCCCCAAATACATTAATCTCAGTATTGAATAATGTTTCAATTCCTGATGTTAATAAAACTATTAACAATGCAAAGGTATTACAAAAAGATATTAATGCTAAAAACTTTACAAAACTATTAGAGTCTTGGAAAAGAGTTGAGGCTTTATATTTTGCAGGTGATATTAATGAAGATTATATTGATACTCCAAGATATATTGATGTATTTCATAATTTAAAAGAGAATCTTAATGTTCAAATGCAAAGAGCAATTGATTCAAAAGATGCTCCAAGAGTTGCACTATTTAAAAACTCATTTAGAACTATTAATGCTTTAGAGTATGTATTATTTAATGATGATGTAGTAACTCCTAGAGAAAAGCTTTTAGCAGTTGAGATTTTAAATTCTATGATTTCAAACCTTGAAGATATCAAAGAAATTTATGAAGCTTATATCAAATCTCCAGACCAAAGTGAAAAATGGGAAAATGCAATGATTATTAATACATTAATTGCAAGCTCTTATAGACTTAAAGAGTGGAGAATTGGTGATGCTTCTGGGTATTCGACAAAATATAAAAATGATCCTAAAAACAAAAGAGCAGAGTACTTCTTAAGTAAGAACTCTTTTAATGCAATTAAAGCAATTTTAGAAGCGCATAATGAAGTAATGGGAGATCAAAAGTATTATAACTTTGCTTCTATGTCAAAAGAAGCAGGAGCTACTTCTCAAACAAAAGAAGCACAAGATGCAATTGCCAAAACATTTGAAGAAATTACTAAATTAAAAAATGATGATTTCTCAAATGGAAAACCTTTATTTACATCAGCAAAAGCAATTCATAATGCATACTATTTATCTTTAGTTGAAGAGTTATCTGTAACAGCAAAAATCTTAGATGCAGATGGTGACTAAGTCTTGAGTGATTTTTTTGCACTAGAGTATTTTATAAACCCAAACAAAAGAGTGTTTTGGGGTTATATTTTATCTTCAATATTATTAGCATGTATATATTTTTATTTTAATAGAAAACAATTAAGAATAAACCTATCATCAAAGCTTTGGTTACATCCAAGTGCTAAACTTGATTATTATTACTTTTTTATTGGATATTTTATAAAAGTATTTATGTTATTCCCTATTGTAATTAGTGCAAAAGTAATCGCGCTTTTTGTAAATAAACAGCTGTATTTACAGTTTGATTATTATGAAAATTCTGCTTTATCTTATGGTGAGGTTATATTTTTATATAGCATCGCGCTTTTTGTTGTGAGTGATTTCACACGATATTGGCTTCATAGGTTTTTACATATGATTCCATTTTTGTGGGAGTTTCACAAGATTCATCATAGCGCAAAGGTATTAACACCTATTACATTTTATAGGGTTCATCCTGTTGAAAATTTATTATTTGGATTTAGATATTCACTTAGTATTGGTTTTGTAACTGGGGTGTTTATATACTTTTTTGGTGCGATGATTGATATATATTCGATACTTGGTGTAAATATTTTCATATTTATTTTTTCTATTTTTGGCTCAAACCTTAGACATTCTCATGTAGCTTTTGCTTATCCAAAGTTCTTTGAGAAGATTTTTATTTCACCTAAACAACACCAAATTCATCATAGTACAAAGTACTTTAATAAAAATTTTGGTGGTAGTTTAGCTATTTGGGATAGGATTTTTGGTTCATTAAAACTATCACATGAAGTAAAAATAATGAAGTTTGGTCTTAGAAAAAATCAAATGAAAGATTACACATCAATTTGGGCTTTATTAGTTACGCCTTTTAAAAATCTATTTGTAGGAGGAAAGATTTTATGAAATATTTAAAAATACTAGGACTAGCTTCTTGTGCTTTATTATTTACTGCGTGTTCAAACTCAGCAGAAGTATCAAAAGCAAAACTTCAAGCTGACCTAAAAGCAAAAGAAGAGTTAGGGAAGGTGTTGTATTTTGATAAGAATTTATCAAAAAATAGAACACAAGCTTGTTCAACTTGTCATAATCCAGATGCTGGATTTGTAGATGATAGAAAGAATGGTGTAGGTGCTGCTGTATCTTTAGGAGATGATGGTAAGTCATTAGGAGATAGAACTGCTCCAACTGCTGCTTATGCAAAATTTGCTCCAGAGTTCCATTATGATGAGAAAAAGAAAAAGTACATTGGTGGACAATTCTGGGATGGTAGAGAATCTACTTTAGCAGGACAAGCAGGTGGACCTCCAACAAATCCAATTGAAATGGGAATGCCAAGTAAAAAAGATACTGTTGATAGACTTTTAGAAAATACTTTTTATGTTGAATCATTCAAAAAGATTTATGGGGAAAATATTTTCAATTCTTCAAGTGAAGCATATTCTGCAATGGCAGATGCTATTGAAAAGTTTGAGATGACTTCTGAATTCTCTCCTTTTGATTCTAAATATGATAGATTCTTAAGAGGTGAATATGATTTAACACCTTTAGAAGATTTAGGTCGTTCTTTATTCTTCTCACAAGCGAATAACTCTTGTGCAACTTGTCACGTATTAAAAGGTGAAGATAAAGCAGGGGAGACATTTAGTAATTATGAATTCCATAATATTGGTGTTCCTGTAAATACTTCTTTAAGAGCTAAAAATGGTGTTACTGCTATTGATAAAGGTTTATTAAATAACCCAGCTGTTACTGATGAAAAGCAGATGGGAAAATACAAAGTTCCAACACTTAGAAATGTAGCTGTTACTGCTCCTTATATGCATAATGGAGTATTTAAAGAGTTAAAAACTGTAGTTGAATTCTATGATAAATATAATAATAAAACTAGAACTATTAACCCTGAAACTGGTAAAGTGTGGGCTGATCCTGAAGTAAAAGATACTATTTCTCTTGAAGAATTAAAAGCAAAAAAACAAAATGATAGAAAAGTAGAGTCATTAGTTGCCTTTATGAAACTATTAACTGACAAAAGATATGAACATCTTTTAGAAAAATAATATTTTTGAGGATAAATAGTACAAATAATTTATTATTTATCCTTTTCTTATTAAATTTAGATTTTATTTACAATATTTTTGATAGAATCTAATTTAATAAGGAATATAACATTGAAAATAACATTAATAATTATATTAGCTTTATCACTGTTTGCAAAAGACTCTACAAGTGAATTCTATAAGAAGAAATTTCAAAAGCTAGAAAATGAAAAAATCAATCTTATTAAAAATTATGAATCTCGTTTAGAAGTAGCTAGAATAGATAGACTTTATAAACGTGTAAATGTATTATCAAAAACCTTATCTTGCTTCAAAAACTCAAGAAGTAAACAAGACCTAACAAAATGTAAAACTCAAGAGAGAAGAAGAATCATGAGAATGATTCGAGGCTAACTCTTTTTAATACCTTTTAAATACTTTTTTCTAATAAAATGCTTTTCATAATATAAGAGGAGCTATTAATGAAAAAGCCTATTCAAAAAATATCATGTACCAAACTAAAATTTAAACTCAGACCAGATCCTGAAGATCCAGAAGAAGACGATTGGGATACTTTTTAATTAAAAACTAATCTAATCATTTATATACTTTACTCATATAAAACTATGGAGAATGTTATGTCAAAAAGAAAAGTACTTATTACAGGTGGAAATAAAGGAATTGGTCTAGCTGTTTCAAGAGCTATGATTGAATTAGGTCACGACATTGTAGTAGTTGCAAGAGACTTTAAAGACTTCCCTTTAGGTGGTTTACCTCAAGTAACTGAAATAGAGTATGATTTATCAAACGTAGATGATTTACCAAGTCTTGTAGAACAAATTGGTGAAATTGATGTATTAATTAATAATGCTGGGTATATGCAACCAAAATATACTTATGATAATTATCCAAAAGAAGCTAAAGAAGATATTCTAAATGTAGATTTACATACTCCTGTTGAGTTAATGAATCTATTTAGTGTTGGTATGAAAAAAAGAGGATATGGAAGAATTGTTAATACAGCTTCAATTGCTGGACAAATTGGACATCCTGATGTTTGGTATGGTATTGCAAAAGCAGGACTTATTAATGCAACTAAGATTTATGGAAAATTATTAGGTGCTCATGGAATTACAGTAAATTGTGTAGCTCCAAGTCCAACTGAAACAGAAATGCAAGTGCATAACTCAGAAGCGAGAAAAGCTGAATTCAAAAAAACAGTAGCAACAGGAAGATTTGCAGAACCAGAAGAAGTAGCAAAAGCTATGGTGTGGTTAGCAACTGAATGTCCTGAGTATATTAATGGTACTTGTATAGATATAAATAACTGCTCTTACCCAAGATAAAAAGAATCAACCTTTTGGTTGAGTCTTTTCTTATTAGCTCTAAACTCATAATTATCTTTATATAAACATATTTCTTGACAAGTATTAATATTTATAATAATATACGATAAAACTAACCGAATGTTTAGTATAAGGTTTAAAAATGACAAAAGATAAAATTTTAGATGTTGCTTCTGTTGAATTTTCCAAGTATGGATATGATGCAGTTAGTATGAATAATCTAGTTAAAAAAATAGATATTAATAAAGCAACAGTATATTACCATTACAAAGACAAAAAAACATTATATATAGAAGTTATAAAAAGTGTAGTTGAAGCAATAAATGAAAAAACAAGATTGCTTTTTACTCAGAATCTTGAAGGAAAAGAGTTTTTTAAAGCTTATATCCAAATACAAGTTGAGTGTATAAAAGATATGCCACATACTGCTGCTCTTGCTTTAAGAGAAATAGCAAACTTAGGGGCTGATATCGATGATACAGTTACTCCGCTTTTTGAAGAAGACCTAAAATATCTTCAAATGGCTTTAGATAAATTAGATATAAAAGATAGTTATAAAGAATTAACTCTTTATGCTTTCCACTGTTTAATTGTAGGAACTATATTTACTTTTTATTCTATACAAATGAGTGATTTAAGTGTTGGAACAAAAGATGAACTTAAAAAAGATGCAGATAAAAGTTTGGATTTTATTAGTGATTTTGTTTCAAATATTATATTAGACGCTATTTGTAAATAAGTTTTTTTATTTAAATTCCAACTTTTAAAGTTGGAATTATCTCCAGCTTTTCTCTATATTTTCCCCATAAATTTTAATTAATATATCAAATTTTATCAGCTTTTTATTTTGTACTACTTGACAATAAATTAATTTTATATTAATATTTCAATAAAAACTAACCGAACGGTTAGTTGAAAATAGAGAAGGAAAAATATGAACTTGAGATTTATTTCACTTTTTAGTGTAATACTTTTATTTGCAGGTTGTGTAAATGAAGAGAAAAAAGAAACAAAAATAGAAGAGAAAACTAAGGTTGTAAAAACTTTTGATTTAAAAAATACTAATGCTTACAATGAAAGCAGTAAGTATCCTGCTTTAATCTATTCACTGCAAGACTCATCAATGGCATTTGAAGTTTCTGGAAAAATTACTAAGTTTTATTTTAATGAAGGTGATTTTGTAAAAAAAGGTTCAGTTGTTGCCAAACTTGATGACACTATTTATAAAGCAAACTATAACTCAAGCCTAGCAAATTATAATCAAGCTAAATTAGATTTTAAAAGATATAAAAAACTTTATGAGAGTAGATCAATTGCAAAAAGAGATTTTGAACAAGTAAAACAAACTTTAGATGTAAATAGATCAAATTTAAATATTGCTAAAAAAAGATTGGAAGAAACAAAATTAATTGCAGAGTTTGATGGTGTTATGGCTAAAAAACTTGTAAAAGATTACGAGAGAATTTCTGAAAAACAAGGAATTATAAGATTACAAGATAATTCAGCTTATAAAGTAAAGTTTTTTGCACCAGAGAGTGATATCTTATCTGTAAAAGAAAAAATCACTGAAGAATCAGCTGCAAAAGCTGTTGATTTTTTTGTAAGTGTTGGAAAAATGAAAAAGAAAATTCCTGCTAAATTTATTGATATTTCAACTACAGCAGAAGAGGTTAGTCGAACATTTGAAGTTACACTAAAAATTAAATCTTTTGAAAATCTAAATATCTTACCCGGTATGACTGCAAATGTAGAAGTTGTTAGAAAAGATAAACAAACTGAACCTATATTTATTCCTTTAAATGCATTATTCTCAGATTCTTCAAAAGACTCTTTTGTTTGGACTATAAATGAACAAAATAGAGTTCATAAACAAAAAGTTACTACAGGAAGATTAGAAAAGAACTCAATTGAAATAAAAGAAGGTCTAAGTAAATCTTCAAAAATTGTAACTTCAGGTGTTAGATTCTTAAGTGAAAATGATGAAATCAAAGAATATCAAAAAATAGGTAACTAGTATGAATTTTGCTGAATTTAGTATAAAAAACAAACTTTTAATTTATATACTTACATTTTTATGTGTAGGTTACGCTTTTATTGTTTTTGATAAAATGGGAAAACTACAAGACCCAGAGTTTACAATTAAAGATGCTTTAGTTATTACAAACTATCCAGGAGCTAGTGCTCTAGAAGTTGAAAAAGAAGTATCAGATAAATTAGAAGAGACTATTCAAAAACTTCCATATATCAAAAAAATTAGAACAAAAAATATGGATGGTCAGTCTTTAATTATTGTAAGTATGAAAGATAAATACAATAGTAAACACCTACCTCAAATTTGGGACGAACTTAGAAAGAAAATAAGTGATGAAAGTTATAAACTTCCTCCAAGAGCACAAACTCCAATTGTTAATGATGATTTTGGTGATGTATATGGTATTTTCTTTTCTGTTTATGGAGATGATTATACATATGATGAACTAAAAGATTATGTTGACTTCCTAAAAAAAGAACTTATTTTAGTTGATCAAGTTGGAAAGGTTTCTACATTTGGAGAACAACAAAGAGCTATTTTTATTGAAATTAAAAAAGAAAAATTAGCAACTTTAGGAATCACTAAAGCTCAAATTGAGCAAGAATTATATGTAAGAAATTTAGTATCAGATTTTGGAAAAGTAAATATAGGAAGTGAATATATTTCTATTAAAGCAAAATCTATTTCAACAGTTGAAAAAATTGGAAATATTGTAATAAAAGGAACGTCAAGTAAAGCTCAGATTTTCTTAAAAGATATTGCAAATATTAAAGATACATATAAAGAGCCAAGTTCTGAAATATTACATTATGATGGACATAAAGCTATTGGTATTGGTATCTCTACGGTAAAAGGTGGAAATGTTGTAGCAATGGGCGAAAAAATAAATGAAAAACTTCAAGAGTTAGAAGAGAAAAAACCTTTAGGTATGGAAATCTCTGTTATTTCTCAACAAGCTGAAGATGTTGAAAATGCTATTAACTCTTTTATGATTAATCTTTTAGAAGCTGTTGCTATTGTTGTTTTAGTTTTACTTTTATTTATGGGTTTAAGAAGTGGTTTAATTATTGGTTTTGTATTATTTGTAACTATTGCTTCAAGTTTTATTTTTATGCCAAGTCTAGGAATTATGTTAGAGAGAATCTCACTTGGAGCTTTAATTATTGCTCTAGGGATGTTGGTTGATAATGCCATTGTAGTAGTGGATGGAATACTCGTTCGTATAAATAAAGGAAAAGATGCAAAAGAGTCTGCAATAGAAGTAGTAAAACAAACTTCTATGCCTTTACTTGCTGCTACATTAATTGCTATTTTAGCCTTTGCTGCTATTGGTTTATCACAAGATTCAACTGGTGAGTTTACTCAATCACTATTTTATGTTGTAATGATATCTTTAGGATTATCATGGGTTACAGCAGTTACATTAACTCCATTATTAGCAATCAAGTTTTTAAAACCTGAAAAAAATGCAGATAAGAAAGAGGCAAATAGCTCTATTGTTTATAGAGTATATGGGGCACTTTTAAAGTACTCTATTAATCATAAGTTTATTACTTTAATACTTGCTGTTTCTATATTTATTTTTTCATTATATAACTTCCAGTTCTTAAAACATAACTTCTTCCCTGACTCGTCAAGACCTCAGATCATGGTTGATTATTTTATGCCTCAAGGTACTTCTATTGAAGCAAATGAAAAAAATATGTTAGAGATTGAGAAAAAAGTAAGTCAGATAGAGGGTGTTACACATACTTCTACATTTATTGGGGCTGGTTCACTTAGATTCTTACTTACATATTCTCCTGAACATCCAAATATTGCTTATTCATTTATGCTTGTTGATGTGGATGATTATGAAAAATCTACAAGAATTAAAAAAGCTATTGAAGATACTATTAAAGAACAATATCCAGATATTAGTGCAAATGCTAAAAACTTTATTTTAGGTCCTGGTGAGGGTGGAAAAGTACAAGCTAAGATTTTTGGTAGAGATTTAAATAAACTACGAGAATATGAATCAAAAGTAAAAAGTATTTTTGAGGAAGCTTCTTATGCCAAAGGTATTAGAAGTGATTGGAGAAATAGAGTAAAAGTAATTCAACCTGTAATCTCTTATGAAAAAGCCAATTTAAATGGTATTTCAAGAGATGATATATCAAATGCAATTCAAGATACATTTGAAGGAAGAACGGTTGGAGTTTATAGAGAAGACAATCAATTATTACCAATTATTTTAAGATCACCAGACTCTGAGAGAGGGGATATTAAAAATATTGAAGGTATTCAGATTTTCTCACCATATGCAAATAAAATGATTCCTTTAAAACAGTTAATTTCATCTTATAAAACTGTATTTGAAGATGATATTATTTTTGAATACAACAGAAAAAGAGCTATTACAATTCATGCTGATCCAATTAGTGGAAAGTATGGAAATGATGTACTTGCTCAAGTTAAAGATAAAGTAGATGCTTTAGAGTTTGAAGATGGATATTATTTAGAGTGGCATGGGGAATATAAAGACTCAGCAGATGCTCAAAAACCAATTTCAGAATCTATTCCTTTAGTGATTGTTTTAATGATGTTAATTATTATTGCTTTATTTAAATCTATTAAAAAGATGTTAATTATTTGGCTTACTGTTCCATTTATTTTAATTGGAGTTGTTTGGGGATTATTAATAATGGATACACCATTTGGTTTCATGTCTTTACTTGGATTATTAAGTTTATCTGGAATGTTAATCAAAAATGCCATTGTTTTAGTAGATGAAATTGTCTTAGAAAACGAAATTGAGAAAAAGCCTTTAAATATTGCTATTTACAATTCAGGTATTAGTAGATTAAGAGCTGTTGCAATGGCTGCTCTTACAACTGCTCTTGGAATGGTTCCTTTATTATTTGATGTATTCTTTAGTTCAATGGCTATTGTAATTATCTTCGGTTTAATGGTTTCAACACTGTTAACTATGATTTTAGTTCCAGTTTATTATTCAATTTTTTATAAAAGTGAGAAATTAGTAGAGGTAAAAGAAAATGATTAAAAAGATTTTATTAGTATCAGTATTTGCAAGTATAGCTTTGAGTAATACTCTTCCATCACTGCTTGAGAAAGCAATCAATAATAAAATAGTAGAAGCATCAAAAAATCAAATTGATGCTTCAAAATTAGATTATAAGAGTTTAAAAAACTCTTATTTACCAAGTGTTCATTTAAACTCAAATTATTCAAATACTAGTAATGAAACTCCATCTACTGCTAATAGTAGTTTTAATTCTTCTTTGAAACTTCAATATAATATTTATGATGGGGGAAGAAAAAACAATACTTATGACTCTTTTGAGTCAAAAATAAAAATGCAAGATTTAAATCTAAATGATTTGAAAAATAAAATTGCATTAGATGTTGTATCTTTATATTTTAACTATTTATCATATGTGGAAACATACAAGGTAAAAGTTCAAGAAATAAAACAACTACAAACACAATATGAAAAACAAAAAAGATTCTTTGAAACAGAAACTATTGCTATTGATGAAGTTGAAAAAATCTTATCAAGGTTAGAGAATGCTAATGTTCAACTTCAAGAAATAGAACTTCAAAAACAAACAATCTTACATAACTTAGAGTATATAATAGGTGAGAAAGTAAATATAAATAATGGTTCAAAAATTACAGAATCATCTGCATTAAATACTAAGTTAAGAGCAGATATAGAAGCTTTAGAGTATGAAATGCAAAGTGTGAAATCAGACGCAAAAGCATCAAAAAGTTCCCTATACCCACAAGTAAATATAGATAATACAATGAGCTATTATGACAATAACTTTGATAATAAAGCTTATGATCCAAATGTAGATGCTCAAAATACTTTGATGGTAAATCTGTCATGGAAATTATTTGATTTTGATTCAACTAAAAAAACTTATGAAGCAAATATGAAAAGATATCAAGCTTTAAAATCTCAGTATGAATATGAAAAAAATAAAATGAATGTGGATTTAAGACTTGCATATAAATCTTATGAAATTTCAAAAATGAAAATCAAATCAGCTAATGCTTCACTAAAATCAGCAAATAGTACTTTTGATGCAATAGAAGCTAAGTACCAAAATTCATTAGTTGATAATGTAGCTTTCCTCGAAGCATTAAGTGAAAAGTATGATGCAATTAGTACATTAAAAAATGTCTTATATGAACTTGAAATCAAAAAAGCGAATATAATATATTATAGTGGAAAAAATATTATTGATTATGTTAGGTAAAACACTATTTAAACATTAAATTTATGTAGTATTAAAATAAAGGGGATTGTTATGTTAAAAAAACTTTGGGTTCAAGTTGTACTTGGAATGTTTTTAGGAATTGCTTTTGGATTAATACTTTCACCTAATGCTTTTGCTTTAGTTCCTGAACATATAGCATATGCAATTGCTCCATGGGTTGCTTTAGCTGGTAATGTATTTTTGGCTTTAATTAAAATGGTTGTAATTCCTTTGGTTATGAGTTCTATAATCTTAGGAATTACAAGTGCGGAAGATACACAAACCCTGAAAAGTTTAGGTGTTAAAATTGCACCGTATTTTGTATTTACAACTGTAGTTGCTGTAAGCATTGGAATTTTTATTGCTTTTTTAGTTCAACCCGGAGATTTTGTATCCCCTGATGTTGTAAATTCTATATCAAGTGCTAGTGTAGTAGTAAAAGAAGTAACTCCTTTATCTCAAGTTTCAATTCCAGATATGATAGTAGGTTTAATCCCTGTGAATGTATCTCAAGCTGAACTTGATGGTAATATTTTATTTTTTGTGATCTTAGCTATTTTTGTTGGTGTTGCTATGATGAATATGGAAAATGATGATGCTAAACCTATGAAAGACTTAGCAAAATCTTTTCAAGCTTTTTCTATGAAAATTGTTGATTGGGCTATGAAATTAGCACCTTATGCTGTATTTGGATTATTATCAAGTATTACTATTAAAATAGGTTTTGATGCTATTTCATCAATGTCTATGTATGTATTTACAGTGATTTTAGGATTATTTACTCTTTTATGTTTTTATCTTCTTATTGTTTATTTTGTAGGAAAAATAAAACCTCTTGATTTTTTAAGACAAATAAGAGAAGTACAACTAATGGCATTTTCAACATCAAGTTCAGCAGCAGTTATGCCTTTGTCTATGAAAACAGCAGAGGATAAACTAAATATCCCAACACCAATTTCAAAATTTGTAATACCTTTGGGTGCAACAATTAATATGGATGGAACTGCTTTATACCAAGTAATTGCGGCTATATTTTTAACACAGTTATTTGGAGTTGATTTATCTTTAGTTGAAATTGTGATTTTAGCTCTTACAACTGTTGGCGCATCTATTGGAGCTCCTAGTACTCCGGGAGTTGGAATAGTAATACTTGCAACAATACTTCAAGGTATTGGTGTTCCAGTGGAGGGAATTGCACTTATTTTAGGAGTTGATAGAATCTTAGATATGTGTAGAACTACTATTAATGTAACTGGGGATTTAACAGCTTCTATTGTAATGAGAAGATTAACAAGCTTTTCATCAAGTTCTAAAAAAATATCTGATGAAATAAAAGCAGCTTAAGAAGTAGGGTTCTACTTCTTAAAGTATGTGAATAAAAACAAAATAGCAATTACAGCTAAAATATAAATATTTGAAAATAGTAAAATTACTGAAAAAACAAAAGTAAGAACAATTGCCCAAAATTTCAATAAACCTTTTTCAAATAATATAATAGCTGTGATTAATCCAATAATTGCATTTGCAATAAAAAAACCATCTGCAAAAGCTACAAGATTATCCAAAGTAAGAAAACTCAAATAAACTAATACTAAAGTAATAATATATATAAAACTCAAAAAGTTTAATGCCCCAATTGGAGTACCATTTTTTAAATGTTTTGAGCTATATGAAGTAAACTCTAAAGATGAGATAAGCCTAGCTACTCCACCTACAAATAAAATTAGAGTACCAATACACAAGATAATAGAAATAGAAGCTAATAGGGCATTAGAATAGCCTGCAAAGATTGGTTCTATTAACCATACAAGTTTAAACTCTTCATTCTTTGGAAACTCACCAAAACAAATAGATAAAGCAATTAGAATATAAACAAGTGATACAACAACTGCTGAGAATATTACTGCATTTGTTAAAGTCTTTGATTTTTCAACTTCATTTGAATAATTACCAATTACTTCCCAACCTACTATTGCCCAAAATACTAAAAGAAAAGAGTATCCCATTTGTGAGATATCAATATTAGGTAGTGCAAAATTAAACTCATTAACATTTAGTAAAATATTTACACTTGATAGAAAAAAGATAATAGTAATAGCAGAACTTACTATTAACATTAGTTTTCCTAAGAAATCTATTTTAATCAGTAGTAATATATATGTAAGAACATAAATATAAAAGCCTAATTCAACTAATGAGCTATTAGGAAAGTACTCTAATACAAATTCTGCTGCAATTAATAAAACAGCAACAGGTCCAAAAAATACCGCACAGATTAAATAAAAAGAGGTAAGTAATTGATACTTCTTACCCATTGCTTCTTTTGTAGCTAAACTAACTCCCCCATCTCCTGGAAATAAAATAGCTAGTTTTCCAAAGATTAATGCAAAAGCAAATCCAAGACTTAATATTACTGCCCAAATAATTAATGAGAAGTTCTCAACCATGTTATATAACAATGGTGGAAGTAAAATAAGTCCAGAGCCTAAAATAGGACCAATAATAAGTCCTGATAAGGTTAGGGTGTTTAGTTTTTTACTTTGTGTGTTCAATGCTCTTCTTTTTAAAGATTTGAATATTATTTAGTATTTTAACGGCAATAATAGTAAGAGCCGTTCCAATCATAATAGATAAACTAACTTCTTCACCTAAGAAGATAACACTAAGTATAATTGCAAATAATGGCACTAGAAATACAAAAGAACTAACTTCATTTGTTCCTAGTTTTTCAATTCCAATAAAATATACAGTAGTTGCGAAAGTAGTAGATATAACTGCTAAACTAATAATATTAATCCAAAATATTGAGTCATAAGTAGAATAATCTATTTTTTCAAACTCTACAAAGAATATACTTACAATTATTGTCATAATTACATACATATAAAATGTGAAAACCATTGGTGAAGTTTTTGTAATTTTCGAGCTAACAATAGTAAGAATAGGCCATAATATTGAACCTGCTAAGAAATAAATATTTTGAATTGAAAATATCTCTTCAATAGAGAAAGACCAAAAATTAAGCATTGTTAATACTCCAAGTGCTCCAAGACTTAAAGCAAAAAAATCTTTTCTTTGTATTTTTTTACCAAAAAATATTGCCATAATCAAAAATGTATTAATAGGAATTAGAGTAGTAACCAATGCTCCCCCAAGTGATGCTGTACCATATTTTGTTCCTAAAAAATAACACTTTAGATAAACGATCATAATAATTGCAGATACAACTGCAAGCATTAAACTTCTTTTGTTTATATGAAAGTATTTTCTTGAGAATATAAGTACAGGAGCTAATGTAATAATAGTAAATACGTTTCTAAAAAAGATTAATTCATATTCGTTCATATATGAGCTAAGTACTTTAGCATTAACCCATGAAGCTCCCCATCCTGCCATTGCAAGGAACATTAAAGCATAAAATATATTTTTGTTTGTTTGTGTCATTGTTGTTCTTTAGTTTGTAAATTTATTGGAAGTATAAGAGAAAGTGATTTATTTGTATAGAATAAAATTGCTTTCTTTTTGTAGTTCTTTAGGAGAATATCCATAGATTTTCCTAAAATTCCTAATAAAGTGTGACTGGTCATTAAAACCAACACTAAAAGGAATGTGACTAAGTTTTTCACCACTTAGTATTAACTCTTTTGCTTTATGAACTCTTTGAGTTAGAATATATTGATGAGGTGTTAAGCCCATTTGTTTTTTGAATACTCTTAAAAAATGATATTTACTCAAATTAGAATTCATTGCTAACTCTTCAAGTGAAATATTTGTATCTAATAAGTCTTTTATATATTCAATTGAGTTTTTTACAATTAATTTATCATCAAATAAACCTGAATAATCTCTTGTTGTATCTGTATAGTTTTTTATTAAATAAGACATAGCATTTATAAGATTTGATTCCATAAGAAGCTTATCATTATTTTCATAAGCACTTAAAAAGAAGTTTAATAATAAATGATATAAAGTCATGTCTTCAATAATATGTTTTGTAAAAATTGGTATCTTTTTTTCAAAATATACTTGTTCATGTATTTGTGCTAAAAGCTCAATTTTTGGATAAAAATTAGTATATTTCCATGAGTCAGAGTTCCCGTAGTGAACTTCTCCTGGGTTAATAATTCTAGTTGAATTTTTATATGAAAGTGTAGTTTGATTTTGATTTATTGATTGAAATTTTCCATCATGAGTTAATCCAATAGTATAAGTATCATGGAAGTGTTTTGAGAACTTTCCATTAGAGCTTTCTATATTTTCAAAGATTGTTTCATTTAATGATTCTAATTTCATAAGATATTATAACGAAAAAGTTATGTTAAAAATAGTATAAAGTTGCGATTAAGTTTCGAGTTTTAAAAGCAGCTGTAATTAAGCTGCTTTTTTTGCGTTTAAAATTAAGAATACACCAATTACAGCTGCTACAAAAGAGGCTGCAAAAACACCTAATTTAACTGCTGCAATAATATCTTCATCTAAGAATGCTAAGTGAGTAATAAAAATTGACATTGTAAATCCAATACCACCTAAGAACCCAACTGCTAGTACTTCATTCCAAGAGATATTCTCAGGTTTTTTAATAATTTTCAGTTTTGTTGCTAAGTATGTAAAACCTAAAATACCAATAGGTTTACCAATTACTAGTCCCGCAACTACTCCTAAAACAATCATTAAATTTGCATTTACTGTAGAGAAGTCTATAATAACTCCCGCATTTGAAAAAGCAAATAAAGGCATAATAATAAATGCAGATAAACCATGTAAGTTATGCTCTAACCTAACTAGTGGATTTTGAACCTTATCATAGTTATGCGCAATATTTTCTAGGGAGTCAATTTGATGATGATTTAATATAGGTATTTCATCTATATGTTTTTCGAAATCTTTAACATCTCTTTTTGTATCTTTAATAAACTTTCTTTCGTCCATAAATGATCTAATTGGAATAGCAAAGGCTAATAAAACACCTGCAATAGTCGCGTGAATACCAATTGCATGGATATAAATCCATAATGCAATACCTAAAATTAAATAAGGTAAAAGTTTTGTAACACCTTTAATATTAAGTAACCAAATAATTCCATATATAATACCTGCATGTACAAAGTATTGACTTTGAATATCACTAGTATATACAGTAGCAACAACTAAAACTGCGCCTAAATCATCAACAACAGCAAGGGCTACTAAAAATAGTTTTAATGCAGGATTTACTCGTGTTCCTAAAAGCATTAAAATACCAAGGGCAAAAGCAATATCTGTGGCCATTGGAATACCAAAACCTAAGGGATTATTAGGGTTGAAAGCTACATAAACTAAAGCTGGAATTACCATTCCACCAATGGCTGCAACTATTGGAAAAGATGCTTTTGAAACAGATGATAATTCACCTATTAACATTTCTCTTTTGATTTCAAGCCCTACCATTAGGAAAAATAGTGCCATTAAAGCATCATCAATCCAATAAGTCAGCGTCATTGACATTTCTATATTACCTATATTCATACCAAGTGGCATGTGCCATAAGTCGTAATAAGCCTGACCTAGACTAGAGTTTGCAACAATAACAGCAGCAACAGTTGCAATAAAAAGAAGAACACCACTTAGGGCTTCTTTGTTAATAAACTTTTCTAGGGTAATTAATGGATGCATCATAAGTATTTCCTCTTAAATTATTTTAAACAGTTTGGACAAATGCCTTTTATAATAATATTATCTACTTGATAACCTTGAAGATTGAAATCTAATTTTTCATGTATGCATTCAATGTTTGAGCATACAGAACAAATAAAATGAGAATGTTTGATTTTTTGAATTTCAAAATATCTTTTTTTATCATTTGATTCAAAAGAACTGATAATATTCTCTTCTTCAAACTTTGTTATGTTTCTATAAAAAGTCGCCTTGTCCATTGCAAGTTGGTCTTTTATATCTTCATAAGACAGAGGTTTATCCCACTGTAATAAGATTTCTAAAATTGCTTTTCGAGCCGTAGTTAGTTTTATGTTTTTTTCATGTATTAATGTTTCTATATTCATGGATAATATTATATCTAGTTATTTTTAAACTCAGTTGTGTATAAGTGCAGGAAATTGAATATTACTTTTAAGTCAAATAGTCATATACTATTTTGATACATTTTTATTAGGATAAACAAACCTCTTTATGCTAGTAAAGAGATTTGAATATTTTTATTTAAAACTTGATGTTTATAGAATGCATTGCATTTTGAATATCATCAAGGTTACCTTGATCAAAAGATGCTGCTGCATATTGTATTTTGTAAGTTACATCTTTTGCAATTTTATATTGAAGTCCTAGGTTATATTCAGTAATTTCTAGGTCTTTATTTAAGCTATTAAGAGTTGCTTTTTTTATAGAGTGTGAAGCTATTGTAGCTTCAATTAGTAATTCAGGGTTAATATCATATTTAACTTGTCCAGATAATAAAACTGTATCTCCATATCCACCAACTCTTCCAAGAGTTGCAATTGCACCATTTGTTGGTGATGTTAAATAAGAAGCTTCTAAATCTCCACCTGCTACATAACCATCTTCTGTTGAAATAGCAATGGCACCAATTTTTAATCTATCAAATTGTTTAGCAACATTTAAATACATTCCTAATGCTTCTAAATCTACTTTTTTACCACCAGAGTATTTATCTCCGCCATTTTGTTGAACTTGTGCTTGTAGTTCAAGTCCTACAATTTCTCCACTAGCAAAGGCATCAACAAAGAATCCTTTTGTATCTCTAAATGTTTTTCCACCATCATCAGATCTATTATCTTGTAATGATACGTATCTACCACCTAGTAATAATTTATCAATAGTAATTTGTCCACCAAGACCATAAGCATCATAATCACCATCTCCTGTTGAAGAACCTAATTGACCATTACTACTATTATAAGCACCTTCAACCGCTTTATAATCAAATCCATATAATAAAGTATTTTCAATACCTGTATATCCAATAAACGCTAAATCAATTTTGTCATTGTGAGAACCATAAAAAGGTGTTCCATAAGTATCATTAACTCTACCTGCATAAACAAAGAAGTCTTTTAATGGTACAAGAACACTTGCCTCATCCCATTCAACATTTTTATCACTTGTTTTTCCCCAAGTATCATTATCTAAAACAACTCTTGAATGAATTTTCACCCCTGAATCTGTTGTAGTATTAAGATTTATTCTTATTCTAGAGTCATAAGTCTCTTTTGCTTTATCACTATTACTTGTTATTCCCGAAGTTGAAATACCTCTTACTCTTGCATCACCTTCAATTTCTAAGTTTGATAAAAGACTTAATTCAGCACCTAATGCTGAAGACGATATTACTAATGATGTAGCTACAGATGCTAATCTTTTCTTATTCATATTCTTCTCCTCTTTTTTTGTTTTAAATGTTTGCTTATTAATTTACTATTTACAAATTCGCAAAAACTCAATAGTAAAATTAATAAGCTGTGTTGCGCACTATATAAATACTTTGAAAATCTCTTTCAAAACATTTTGTGAGGGAAGTATATATTGGAATTATAGCTCATAAATAGCCTATTTATGGGCTTTGGGGTCAGGTCATGAATTTCCACTTTTTTGAATAATCTTAGAAATACTAGAGCTTGAAAGATTTAAATAAAGTGAAATTTCACTTTGTTTATAACCCTTATTAAAGGCAAATAATATTCTTTTATTTCTCTCTTTTTTAGATTTTGAATCTCTAAAAATTGTATATAAACTCTCAGTCTTTTCTTTGATTACTTTTTCTTTTTTTAGAATAAATTTTTCTTTTCTAAATTCATCTATTGTTTTTAGTTCATCATCGCCAAAGGGCTTATCTAAGTACTGGGCTAATTCTTTTTTTGTAAATCTGTTAAGAATAAAAGAGTTTTTTGAACAGTCCAAAATATTATTATTAAAGATTCTATAAGAAGATGAGTATTTGTATTCTCCTATATTATATGAGAGTTCTTCAAAAACAGGAGTAGATTCTATATATCTATATATTGTATGTAAATATTTTATATTTGAAATATACCAAGATTTATATCTATCTTGCCACAATGTACCAGATCTAGAGTATTTTTTATTGTAATACATAGAATACATTGAGTTTAATTGTCTCATTGCTAGTGAGAGATTTGTTGTGAAATTTTGGATAAGTAAATGATAAGAGTCTTTTGTAATACAGTAGGAATGAATTATTAAATTATACCTACTGGACACTTCTTCTAGGATTTCCATAAACCTTTCTTTGTCTTCATGGGATTTTAGTACTTTTTTCTTATCAATAGAAATATTATTAATGTGATGGAATCCTGGGATTTCTATTCTTCTTTTTCTTGACATCTTATTTCTCCTTCTTGTATATAATTCATTATTTTTATGACAAACTATGAATTTAGACTTTTATATATATGTTTATTATGGATTTTATCTTCAAGTATACTTTAGGAATATAGCCTTCATATAGCTATGAAAAGTATGTGTTTACTAGTTAAAATTAGCATAAAAACGTTAATTACAACTAAGTTGCATTAAAGAATATTTTTAATATTATTCCACATATGCAACCCAATCGCAAAACTAAAGGATAATTATGAAAAAGATTTTATTAGCTTTATTTTCACTATCAGCAGTATTACTAGCAAAAGAAGTAACTGTTAGTATTTTACCTCAAAAATATTTTGTAGAAAAAATAGCAAAAGATAAAATAGATGTAAATGTAATGGTAAGAAAAGGGTTTTCACCTGCTACTTACGAACCAAAAACATCACAAATGAGAAAATTAGCAAAATCAGAAATATATTTTTCAATCGACGTACCATTTGAAGATGTGTGGTTAGAAAAATTTAAAAATTCAAATAAAAATATGTTAGTAGTTGATACTGATGAAGGTATTAAAAAACTAGAAATGAAAGCTCATAATCATCATGAAGAAGAAAAACATGACGAACATGATGACCATGATGGACACGATGATCATGAAAAGCATGAGGATCATGATAAACATGAAGAGCATGGAAAACATCACGATGAACATGAAGACCATGATGATCACGAAAAACATGAAGAACATGCTAAACACCATGATGATCACGACGATCATGAAGAAGAAAAACATGAAGAGCATGCAGGACATGACCATACTGGATTAGACCCTCATATTTGGCTTGACCCAGTTTTAGTAAAAGTACAAGCAAAAAATATCTATGAAGCATTAGTTAAAATTGATGGAGCTAATAAAGAGTTTTATTTAGCAAACTACAAACAATTTGTAGGTGAATTAGAAGCTTTAAACAAAGAATTAAAAACTATTTTATCTGGTTCACATGATAAAGCATTTATGGTATTTCACCCATCTTGGGGATACTTTGCAAAAAGATATGATTTAGAAGAAATTTCTATTGAAATTGAAGGTAAAGAACCAAAACCAGCACAATTAGTTGAACTAATTAATGAAGCTAAAGAGCATAATATCAAGATTGTATTTGTTGCTCCTCAGTTCTCAACAAAAGGTGCAAAAACAATCTCTAATAGTATTGATGGAAATGTTTCAATTATTGACCCATTATCAGAAGATTGGGATAAAAACCTTTTAAAAGTAGCTAAAGATATCGCGAAAAGTTACAAATGATTAGACATATAGTCTTATTCTTTTTATTAAAGAGCATCCTTTTTGGGTGCACTTTATGCTCCGTGTACTCTCCCAAGACACACTTCTCCATAAATATAAAAGCAGATAAAGAATATATAAAAACCGCCAAAATAAAATGGGAATTCGCCGAAGCTTTCACTACCGAATTATTACAAATATATGATACGAACCTTGATGCATCTTTTGATGAAGGTGAACTAAAACTTATTCAAGAAGCTCTAATTACATATATCGAACCAAAAAACTTCCTAACTTTTATTACTTACGACACTCAAATAAACGAACAATCAAATCCTATCAATGTAAAAAAATACAAATTTTCATATAAAAACAATATTCTAAGTTTTGATTATGAGTTTGATTTGAACTATAAAATAAAAGATAAACATAAATTATATGTAGAGATTTATGATGAGGGTGGTTATTTTATAATGATTGCCAATGAGAAAAAGCAATTCCTTAGAATCCCTTATAAAATCAAAAAAGAGTTAGATTATAATAGTGCTACCTTTACAATTGATGCCCCTAATCTAAAAATCACTGATAATAATGAAGAAGTTTTAGCCTCAACTGATATTAAAACTGATGAAATAGAAAATAAAGATGAAATAATAAAATCTGAATCTAAACAAAAAACTATCGAAAAAACAATAAATGAAGAGATTGTTGAAGATGATACTTCTAAAACTGTTGTAAAAAAAGAGATAAGTTTATTAGAAGAGTTTGTAAAAAAAATCAAAATCTATCTAGTAGAAATAGAGAAGGGTGAAGATAAAACAGCTCTAGCATTTTTATTATTTGCTTCATTTGCTTATGGAATCGTACATGCTATTGGACCTGGACATGGTAAAGCATTAGCCTTTTCATATTTCTCAGCACAAAAAAGCTCTTATACACAAGCCTTTTTCATCTCACTTGCTACTGCCTTTATTCATATTGTAGGAGCTTTAGTATTAGTACTAATCTCAATAGTGATTTTAAAAAGTATTTTGAATAGTTTCTTAGATGATTCTATTACTTATATTACTAGTACTAGTGCTGTGTTAATTATGCTTTTATCATTGTTTATTTTATACAGAAAACTAAAGAAAAAATCTTGTGTTTGTTCTGCTTGTAATATAAGTGAGGATAAACCAATGTTCTCAACACAAAATACAAATATGAACTTTGTACAGACTAATAAAGCTTCAAAAATACACTTTAGTAATACAAGAAAAAAAGAAGACTTATTTTTTGTACTTACTGCTGGATTAGTTCCTTGTCCGGGAACTGTAGTTCTTTTTGTATATGCTTTCATACTAAAAACATATATTTCCGTAATTCTTGCAAGTATCGCAATCAGCCTAGGAATGGGTCTTGTAATCTTTGCTTCATCATTTTTAGGAGTTACTTTAAATAAAGTATCAGCTAAACAAAATAAAATTATAAATATAGTTGAGATATTAGCACCTATTGTAATGTTTATATTAGGATTAATGCTTCTATTAAACGCAAATATTTTATAAGGAAATTTATGTTTGATATTATTTCTATTTTAAAAGATGAGCTTCCTCGTTTCAAAAAAGTTTTGGAACTAGGAAGTAAAAAAGGTGAAGATCTTAAGACTCTTGATGGATATTATGAAGTTATCGCAAGTGAAAATGAAAAAGTAAAAACTAGATATTTAAAAGATGAGTTTATAGATATTCGAGTTATTTTACTTGATGTTATTACTGTTGATACTCACAAAAAAGTTGATTGTGTTTATTCTAAAAACTCATTTGATTCATTTGATTTATCTGAAATTAACGAATCATTAAAAAATCAAAAGAAAATACTAAATGAAAATGGTTTGATTTTCCATATTTTTGATTTGGAAAAAAATGATAAAAATGAAATACTTACTTTAATAAATAGTGATTACGAAATCATAAAGTCTGATTCTAATGAAAAACAATTTTATGTATTAGCAAAACTTGTTGATTTCAATCAATAATGGCTATCATAAAACAAGTTATACTTTTCATATAAACACAAAGGATTTAAAATGAATAAATTTAATATATATGATAATCTAGAATTTGGTGAAGACAAAGTAAAAATCACACCAATGTTTAATAGTGATACTTCAAAAGAAATTAGAATAGCTTTCAAAAAAGATCAAATTATGAAAGACCATAAAACGTCTTTTCCTATTTCTGTACAAATCTGTGAAGGTGAAATAGAATTTGGTGTAGGTGAAATGGTTTATTCATTAGTAAAAGGGGATGTAGTGTCTTTAGAAGCTAATGTAGTTCATAATCTTAAAGCAAATGCTGAGAGTGTTGTAAGACTTACTCTATCTAAAGCTGATACAGTAGCACGTGTTCAGGGTGTTTTAAAACTGTAAGTTTTGTATTTATATCTAATCTAAATAAAGGCTAGAAAAATTCTAGTCTTTATTTGATTCTATCAAACTCTTTTATTATCTCTTCTATTGGTTCAGTTCCAACAGAGATTCTTAGTAAATCAATAGGAAGTCCTATCTCTTCTAAAAATCTATTTCCTTCTTCACTTATAATCAAATCCCAATGGGCTAAATACGTATAAGGCATAAGTAGTGTAAACTCAGTACCAAGGCTAGGTCCCTTAGCAAAATTAAGCCTATCATATACTTCTTTGAACTCTTTGTTGAAAGTTACTGATACGATACCTGTAAGGCTATTATCATCTCTCATTGTTTGAGCATAGTTGTCTTTATTTTCATCATTTAGACAGTAATAAATATGTTCTATATATGGACAAGTTTTGAAGTATTCTACTAATTGTTTTGTATTAGATGAAATCTTTTTTACTCTTGTCTCATAACCTTTGATTTGTAAGGCTAATCTTTGCATATCTTTTATATATACAGGATCACAGTGCTTGAAAAACTCTACACTCATATGTGAAAGATTATGTCTTTTATTTAGAATAATCGCACCCATTAAAACGTCTGCATTTCCACAGGCGAATTTTGTAAGTGACTCTACAAATATATCTGCATAATCTTCTAAGTTTAAATTAAAAGGTGTTGCAAAAGTTGTGTCTATTACTAATGGAATATTATACTCATCACATAAAGCCCTTAATCTTTTGATATCCACTGTTTTAAGTAGAGGATTTGTAGGGATTTCTGTGATAATAGCACTTACTTTATTTCCATCAATTTTAAGATAATCTTCTAATAAATCAAGATTTAAAATATCTGGAAAAATCTTCGATTGATTATAGTGATGATTTACTATATTCATAGTGTCAAGATATAACCATCCAAACTGAACTAATACTGTTCTTCCATTATGGTTTTGAATAGAGTTAAGACCTCGAACTACTGAATAAATAGCGTTCATTCCTGATGGTGCTAAACATACATTTTGTTTTGGTTGATTGTATGCGTTAGCTAAAGTATCAATGATAATATCTTTTGCTAGATCTTTCTCTTCTACTTCTTCTTCATGAATAGTATCAATCAAACCTACATCAAAAAGATATTTTTCTGCAAGTCTTGAAGATAGATTACAACCAACATGTTGAATATACATAAGTACTTTTTGTAGTTGTGAAGTGCCTTTTTGTACTAAGATAACTCCAAACTCTTCATTTACTTCTACTTTGTTGTGAATAAAGTATTTATCACTTATTAATTCAACTGCTTTTTTTGAGCTTAGAAGTACTACTTCATAATCATCACAAATAGAATATTTGTTTTTGATATAAAGCCCTAATTGTTTTAAATATGGGTGTAATATAAATCTAGGATATCCACTTTTGATTTTTTCACAAATCTCTGGTGTTTGTTCCTCATAATCAACCACATCTTGAATATGTGGCATTGATACAGAAACAGCGTGAACGTTGTTTACTGGTAATGTTTGTCCACACTCTATGTGATTAAAATAATTCTGATTCATATCTATTTTACAGCCTGCTCAATATCTTCTATTAAATCTTCTACATTTTCTAATCCAATAGAGAATCTAACAGTAGAATCAGCGATTCCAATAGCTGCTAATTCTTCTTTTGAGAATGAAGCATGAGAGATTTTCGCTGGAATTTCTACTCTTGAATCAGGAGATCCAAATGAACACTTCTCTCCAAAGATTTTAGTATTTTCAATAAACTGTTCAGCTAACTCTACACTATTGAAATCTACACAAAATAGTCCTGGAATATAATCCATTTGCTCTTTTGCTAACTCGTGTTGAGGGTGTGATTCTAAAGAGGGATGAGATACTTTTACTATGTAGTCTTGTTCTTCTAAGTACTTAGCAATGATAATAGAGTTTTTCTCATGTTCTTTCATTCGCACTTTCAGAGTTGGAATACCTAATGTGATTAAATATACATCCATTGGGTTTTGAGATCTTCCACCTGCATTTGCATAGTAGTGAATCTCATCACTTAACTCTTTTGTTTTTGCAACAATTGCACCTGCAACTACAGCTCCGTGACCTGAGATATACTTAGTAGTTGAGAATAGTGAGAAATCAGCTCCTAATTCTAATGGTCGTTGAGAAATGAAAGTAGCAAGTGAGTTATCAACTGCAAATAAAGCGTCATTGTCATGTGCTAAAGTAGCTACTTTTTTTAAGTCGATGATTTTTAGACCTGGGTTTGTAGGACTCTCACATAATACTAAATCAATTGGGTTGTTTTTTAGGATTTCTTCCATGGCATCAAACTCTAAGAAGTTGGCAAAGTGTACTGTTACATTGTATTTTTCTTTGAATACTTTCAGTAATCTAAACGTACCACCATAACAATCAGCTTCAACTAAGATATGAGAATTTGCTTTTAGAACTGTTTCGAATAAAAGTGCAACAGATGCAATACCAGTATGTGTACATACACATCCAGCTCCACCTTCTACTTCTGTGAATAGATTCTCTAACATCTCTCTAGTTGGATTGTCACTTCTTGTGTAATCATAGATTTTATCACCATCTTGTTTTTTTAAATCAAATGTTCCTGTATTGTAAATAGGAAAATGTGACGCTCCCGTTTTCTCAGCAAAGGGTGCAAATTTTGCAATATGGCTTAGTGATGTTTCAACATGTTTTTTCATAAGAATCCTAATAGTTTATATAATTTAACGTGATTATATCTAAGTTTTTCTGAGAGTAAAAATCAGTGGGGAATGTGGAAAAAGATAGTATTAGTTTTTCTAATAGCCGATAATAATACTAGGGTTTAATACTTTTACTTAAAGCGCCTATAGTATTCTTAAGTAAGATAAATATTGGTCATAGTGATATTAGAATCACTATGAGGTATATTAGATCTACTGAGGAAAATTTGAATAATTATTTAACAGGTAATCATTCTATACTACTATTTAATATCTATTTTTGATATTAGATCAAATTCTATTTCATATAAATTCACTTTTGAAAGCCCTACTCCTGCGGATGAAGAATATCGTTCGGTAAAGGGGTAAGTAAAATTTAAACTAATATCTTTCTCTTCGTACTTTTCTTTTTCGAATATAAAAAATAATATCATTCCTAATGTTTGTGCTTTAGTAGCTAATGGAATTAATGAAATATTTTCAATTTTTGTACTAGATTTATTATTTAAGTATTTAGTTACGCTATTTGATATATTTCTTGCTGTACTATATGGATTATTAGCAGAAGCATAAATAAACTCATCTTCTTTTAAGTCTTCGTTTAAATCCATTGATTGTTTTAAATTAACAATATTTTCTTGATACATATCAGGTTGTAATGAAGGAAATCCAATTAGTACTTTTTTGTTCTTAGGTTTTTTGTCACCAATAACTTTATCCACTAACTTATGATCATATCCTACGTTAATTATTGTTAAATCATTTTTTCTTTGTTGACCAGAGTAATCGGTAAAGTTTCGTATAGTTCTAACATCTAATATGTTTTTTGAAAAAGGAGTATTTCCTTTTTTTTCATATTTTTTTGGTTCTGAGTAAATAATACTTATTTTATCCATATTTTCAAATTCGTGTAAATACTCAATCAAGAAAATCATATATGGTTTTATAAATCCTGTTACATCTATACAAACTTTTTTATTTTTTAAATCTTGAATATTAAATTGTTCAAACATATTTTTTATACAGTTTATTTCTATTAGAGAATTATACTCTTCTTTAAAAAAATATGTATTTACTAATTCTGAAGTTTCTTCTGTAGTGAATTTATACTCAGGTAAAACTAGCCAAAATTTTTCTTCAGATTTTATTTTATTAAAAACATTTAAAACCATCTCTTCGTTATTAAAAGCAGAAATAAATATATCAAAATCTGTATTTGATAATTCATTAATATTATCTTCATAAAATTCAAAACTTTTCATCAATTCATAAATACTAATCATTGATAAACTCATAAATTGTTTTTTGTTCTTTATTTACTTCTTTTAAAAATGTTTTTTCATGAGTGATTTTTCTTATAATTAAATCCCATTTTTTTTCTTCACTACTAAATAAAGCATCAATAGTATCCTTGTCAAGAGGAATAGAATTACCAACTTTAATAGGTAAATCCCATTTTGGAGATAACATAGGATTTATTTTAACTTGATTTAGAATTGTTTTTCCATCTTTAGATTTTCTTCCATCTAATTTAATAAGTAAAGAATGGTTTATTGCATCATTTATATTTTTATCTAAGGCTGCACCAATTTTTACAGGATTATATGCAAATGATATTAATGTTTCTTCCGATATTTTGTCATAATTTCTATAAAGTCTAAAAAAATTACATAACCTGTGAATTGCATTAGTTATTTTATTGTTTGCATCAATTATTGCATTTTCCCAAAACCAATTTGATGATTCCCTAATTGATAAGTTTTGGATTTCCTTAGAAATTAATCCACTCGCAAGCATATCCTTACCATAAAATAGACAGTTATTATAAATTGATTTCTGAATTTGTAAAAATGCTCTTGGGTTGTCTTTAGTTATATTTATAATAGTTTTAAATCCTGAATAATTGATTTTTTTGTTATATGTCAATAAAATTTGATATATTAAATCTTCTTTAAAGTGTCTTACTTGACCCATGTATTCTTTTGACTTAGTTAAACATTCTTTTTTTATTAAACTACTTACTTCTAAATAATTATTATTTTTAAACTTTCTGTAAAATTCTAATATATTTATTTTTTCATACACAGCATTATCTTTAACACTTAAATTTTCTACAATTTGATTTATTAGTTCTCTTTCTATTCCAAAGCTTGATAATTCTTTGATTAATTTTTTAAAATATTTTCGTTCTTCACTTTTTTCATTATATATGAATTTAATATTCTGAATAGGTTCATCATTTTCAAAAAGACTATCTAACGTTTCTTTAGAGTAGTGTGCGTTAATTCTTTTATTAAAAAGCTCTATACAAAACTTTTCATTAATATCTTTATTTCTTTTATCGGCTTTAACCAAATTATAACCAATAAATTTCTTTTCAACTTCTGCTCCATGTAATAATTTTTCATTTGCATCAAAAGTGGCTTCTGTTTTTAGTGAATATAGCCTACCTGATACTTTTATTGAAATTTCATCTACATACCTTGGATGTCTAATAATTGTATTTATATACTTCTGTTGTTCTTCATTAAGATTTTCAAATTCATCAATAAAGTAAACAACTTTTAATTCATTAAGAGATTCAATTTTAGTTAAGATTTCATGAGTGATATCGTAAAAAATATTATTTCTACTATCAAATAATAATAGATCTTCATCTAGATTTTTTGCCATTCCCATGTTTATTTTAGAAATTGCTTTATCAAAAGATTTATGTTTTTTTCTAAATAATAGATATAAATCTTCACAACTATTTATACTATGTTCATCAAGATATAAATATTGTTCAATTATTTCAATAAATTCAATTTTAGATTCATCAACATTACTATCATGAATTATTTCTTTTATCGTGTATAAAAATTCTTCTATCATAATTAGATTTAAATAATAAAAAAAATATTCATTCCATAGTACTTGTTCTTCTTTTTTTATTCTATTAAATCTACTTAGAGAATAGTCATTTAATGATATATAGACACTAAAGAATTTATCTTGTTTTATTGTATTAATAATGTTACAGTCATTATTAGCTCTAATTTTTTGAGAATCATATGAGAAGTATCTTATCAAGTGTGTTTTTCCACTTCCTTTTGCCCCTAAAATATACATTGGCTTAGGTGAAACTAATAGATCCTTATAATAATCTCTTACTTCTGCCCAATAACTAACAATATGACTTTCATCTAAATGTTCTGCTTTTGTTATTTCAAATGGATTTTTCATTATCTATATACCTTTTCATATCTTTTGAATATTGGTGTCCATTCATCTGATTCTGCCCAAATAATCGGAATAGTATTATTAGGAATATTATAAAAAAAACCTAACAATAATTGAGAATCTTTAAATCCACAACTTTTAAGGTATTTTTTTAAACTATCCTTGTCTTTTAGGCCATATTCTTTATAATCAAAATCAAATTTATCATAGTAGAATGTTTCAGAATTTTCTTTTAATAAAGTGATTTCTTCTTTATTATCAATATACTTTGACTTTTCATTACAAACTTTAAATGTATTATCTAGTTTAAAAATAAATTTTAATTCAAAACTAATTATTTCTAGTGATTTAATGGTTTTCATAATTTCATCTATTGCTTCAGTCGTTGCAAATAAAACATAATATGAAAATTTTATTTTATCTTTCTTTAAATCGTTTACATTTTCTTTTATAAATTTTATAGCTTGACTTCCTGATGCTGTTAAATCATCAATTATTATTACTCTTTCTATGTCTTCATGAATTGTTTTGATTTCAGATAAACTACAGAATAAATCTTTTCTTAAACTATTTTCTTGTCTAAAAAAATATAATAATAACGAGCTACTTTCCGAGGGGTTACCTAATAGAACAAATCTAGTTTTTTTTAATTCATGATTAAAAAAGTTTGTATATTCTTCTAAATTAAAGGAATTTGTTTCTTTTCTATATTCTTGTATAATTGGTGTTTTATATAAGTCTTCATACATCGTATTTAAACATGTGCGAATTTCTTTAACATTAAAGTACATAAATTGGCTAAGAAGTTTAAGCACTAATTCTTTTTCTGTCTCTGTCTCAAAATTATTTAGCCATTTTTCAATACTTAATTTATTAATATCTTCTTTCCATATACTTTCTGCGAGTACATCTATTTTTAATGCTTTGATTTTACCTATCAAATCATCCATTTTATTCCTTAACTATAATTTTTAAAACTAAATAGTATATCAATTAACTACTAACTAATAAATAAATTATTATTTAATGTTGTATGAAAAATTTAATATCTACTTATTTATTTACAGTATTAAATTACTTCATTTAATATATTTTATTGTTTGTTAATAAATATTTAAAGTTTAGGGAGTGTTTTAAGAAGTATACTTCGTATTTCTATCAGTTTTAAATAAAAAGAGAAGTATACTTCTCTTTTTAATCTATTTTTTCTTTGGAGCTAAAACCCAAAGTTCTACTTTTTCGTTCTTTCTATTATCTTCTCTTTTTGTTCTTCTAGAAGATGCTCTTACTTCTCTTGTAAGATGTAAGTCTTTTCTAAATCTACCATTGTTTCTAAGCTCTTCAATGATTGGATTTGTACTATCTTCACCTACAACTTGTGCAAGGTTTGAGAATATTAGTACTATTTTTCCATCAGGTTTTAGATGTTGTGCAGCTTGCTCGAAGAATCTTGGGAATAACTCTTCTTCATAATACATAGCTTTGTCAATACCTTCTTCAAGTTTATGCTTAGCTTTTATCCATGGAGGATTAAATACAATTAGGTCAGCATTAACATCACAGTTCTCAAATAAATCTCCATGATTTAATGTAATCTTATCTTCGTATCCTAATCTTTTTGTTTCTTCATTTACACCAATAACAGCATTTTTATTTGAATCTGTTGCATAAATATTATCAAAACCATTTTGGATTAATTGGAATGATAAAATTCCACTACCAACACCGATTTCAATAACATTATCTTTAGGTCCATCATATTTTTTTAGGTATCTATCGAATAATTTTAAGTGATCAAATCTAGTAGGGAAGTATGTTCCAAAATAAGGCTTAAGAGTAATATCTAAAGTCTTAACTTCAAGACCTTTTTCATACCATTGCCATGAGCTGTTCATTCCTTGAACATCTGGGAAAGATACATAAAACTCTGAAACATCTGGGTATAACAGTTCTAACCAACCAACTTTTGGTGCTTTTTTAACTGCTAATTTATTGTCTTTTACTTTGATTAATAATCTATGAGATGCTTTTCTAAAAGCATTTCTGTATTCTCTTTGTCCTCTAAAACTTTTGTCAGTATATTTAAACGAAAGTCTCTTTTTTAATTCACCTAGAATTAAAAGTCCATTACTATAAAACTCTTCAGCAATTACGTATCTTCCTGCAATCATATCTTTTACAGTTGCTTTTATATCCATCTTTCGATAGAAGCTAATAGCATCAACGTCAGTAGTGATAATTTCTGGTCTATCTACTTTGATAGAATCTAAATTTGTATTCATTTGGGTATTCCTCTAATCATATTCTGAATTCTAATGTATAAGGGCTTATTTTAAGATTGTAAATATGTGATTATAGAAAGAATATTGTAATTCTTTTCTATGGCTTAAATAGTTATAATCAAAGAAAAAAGATTCCCCATGATTTCAAGAAGAAAATTTATTTATACATCATCACTATTATCTCTAGGATTATCTATGAATATAAATGCAAAAACTACTAAGAGTGAGAATACTTTTGAATTTTATATGCCTGAAGAATCCCTAAAACACAAACAAACATGGATGTCATTTGTAGCAAATGATTATATTTGGTCAAAACGACAAATATCTGAGGTAAAAAGAAATCTAAGTCTAATTGCAAAAACTATTGCTAAGTACGAACCCGTATCAGTATTAGTAAGCCCATATGATAAAAACAAAGTTATCAAGCTTCTCGATGGTTTAGACTCTCATAATTATCCTATTACTTTAGTAGAGAAAGAAATAGATGATTTATGGCTTCGAGATACAGGACCTACATTTGTATACAATAATAAAAATGAGAAATTAGGAGTTGATTTCAATTTTAATGGTTGGGGAGAAGATCAAGAACATGAGCTTGACTCAACTGTAGCTTCTTTTATTACAAAAACTGCAAATACAAAAACAATCAAAACAGACCTCGTTTTAGAAGGAGGGTGTTTTGAAATAAATGGTAAAGGTTTAGCCATTATGAGTGAATCTTGTATCTTAAATGACAATAGAAATCCAAACAAAAGTAAAAAAGAAGTAGAAGAAGAACTGAAATATCTTTTAGGATTAGAAAAAATCATTTGGCTAAAAGGCATCAAAGGCAAAGATATTACAGATGGTCATACCGATTTTTATGCAAGATTTATAAGTAGTGATGAGATTATCGTAGCTTATGAACCCTATGAGGAATCATATGAACATGAACTTACAAAAGAAAATATTTCTATTTTAGCAAAAGCTACAAACCTAAAAGGTGAAAAGTTTAAAATCACATTATTAGAAAATCCTCAAGAAGTAAATGAGAAGTATGGAATAGAAGATTTTGCAGCGGGATATATTGGATATTATTTATGTAATGATGCTGTGATTATGCAAAGTTTTGGAGATGATTATGCTGATAAAAAAGCAAAAGATACTCTACAAAAAGCGTATCCAAATAGAATTATTGAACAAATAAGAATAGATGGAATTGCTTCTGGTGGAGGTAGCATTCATTGTGCTACACAACAAGAACCTATTGATTTACTATAATTGTATTATCACTCTTAATGTTGAATTTGATTTTATATTTGACTAGTGCATTAACGATATTATCATACTCTTCGAGTAGTTTAATCGTATTTGTATTAAAATAGTTTCTTATTTGAAAAGAATTTTTGTTGAAGTTGTACTTGTATATAGTACAGTCAATTTCTGATAGAATTTCATTATTTAGCGCCATCGTAAACTCCTATATAATATATAGATTCATTGTAATTAAAAAATAGATATAAATCAAGTGACTAAGGTCAAGAAAATGGAAGAAATACACATTCAATGCCCATACTGTTTACAAGCGGTAACAGTTTTATTAGATACAGGTGTATATGAATATACAACATTAATAGATGATTGTGAAGTTTGTTGTCGTCCAATCGAAATATCATATACCACTGAAGATGGTGTGATATCGAGCTATTCATACAATAGTATTGAAGGCAATGAGAACTAAATACAAATTTGACTATAATTGCGAAAAATAAATAAAAGATATAAAATATGATAAAAAGAGAATTCTTTCAAAAACACAAAAGTTTAGATTTTAAGTTCTATCAAAATGTAGATGATTTTGTGGTTGAAGAAGTGCCTATTAAATTCACAGGCAAAGGTAATTTTATAATTGCCAAAATTAAAAAAGAAAGATTAGGTACTTGGGACTTAATGGAAGCTCTAAGCAAAGGGCTTAAAATATATGAAAATGAGTTAGGATATGCAGGTCTTAAAGATAAAAATGCAACAACAACTCAATATATTTCAATTCCAAGAAAGTATGCAAAAGATCTAAAAAACTTTAGACATCCAAGAATCAAAATATTAGAAACAACTCTACATAAAGAGAAGTTAAATATTGGAGATTTAATTGGTAATAAATTTGAGATTAACTTACATGAAGTAAAACAAGAAGATGTAGGTAAAATCGAAAAATATATAAACCAAGTTGCTAAAAAAGGAATGCTTAACTATTTTGGATACCAAAGATTTGGACATGATGGAGCAGAAAACTTAGAAAAAGCAAAAAAATATATCTACGGTGATTTAACAATAAAAGATAGAAAATTATCAAAAATGTTAGTTGCTGCTTATCAAAGTGATTTCTTTAATAAATGGTTAGTTGAAAGACTAAACATGAGTGATGAGTCATTTGAAGCTTTAGATGGAGATGTATTTAGAGTTTATGAAACAGATAGATTTTTCACTCCTAAAAACTTAACAGAAGCTATGGAAAAAGATTTTAAAGCTAAAAAAATTGTTCCAAGTGGATTATTACCTGGTAGAAAAGCATTTAGAGCTATTGGAAAAGCTAAAGAGATTGAAGAAAAGTATGATGATACATATATTCAAGAAAAAGGTTATAGAAGAGATGCTCTTGTATATCCAACTAATATTAATATCAAATACAATAAAGAAACACAAAAATGTAAAGTAAGATTTACACTACCAAAAGGTTCATACGCAACTGTTTTAATAGAAAACATTGCAAATAGAAACCTAAAAGCTTAAATAAAAGAGATTATCTCTTTTATTTAAAATACTTATTCACACTATTTGTTAATTGCTCAACAGTTTTGATTCCTCGCTCTTTTGCAAGAACTTCACCATTTTTAATATAAACTAACATTGGCACTGCGAAGGCTTTATACTTTTGAGTAAGAGCAGGTTCTTTCTCAATATCCACTTTATAGATTTCTACATTGTCTGGTTTGCTTGTATTATATTTTGTCATGTTCCGCTCTAGAACCTTACAAGACCCTCACCATACTGCGTAAAAATCAATGATTACATTTTTGTTTGCTATTTTTTGGTCGAAATTATCTGCAGTTAATTCTTCAAATGCAAATAATGAACTAAACCCAAGAAATAAAAACAGAACTAGTTTTTTCATCTTTGATCCTTTTTTTGTATAATATAAAAACTTTGTTTAGTTTTTGTAAATACAAAAAAAACTATTGAAAATATTTGTTAAAACTATCTTCAATTTGTTCTGTTGTTTTTATTGCATCTTCTCTAGCTATCTCTTTTCCGTCTTTAAAATAAATAAATAATGGGATAGTAATTGCATCATATTTTTTAGTCAAATAAACTTCTTCACCTATATCAACTTTGTATATTGATAAATTAAGATCTTTATCTATTTTTGATTTGGATAAGTTATTAGATGTTTCTTTACAGATATCACACCAAGTGGCATAAAATTTTACTACTGTATTTCCTTTTTTTATTTTTTCATCAAAATTGTTTTCATTTAGATGTTCAAATGCAAATATATTACTTATAAGAAGTAGAGAAATAAAAATAGTTTTAAACATAATTATCCTTTGTAACATTCATTATAACTTTTATATGTGTAGTTTGTGTTGGGTAAAGAGGATAATTTTTATCTTCTTTTATAAACTTTTTTGCTATTGTGAAATTATAAAATTAAACAATTATCAAAAGAGAAAAATTATGAAATTAAAAGAATTAGAATTAAATGTAGATTATTTTGAATTTAATGAAAAACTATATCAAAAACTAGATGCAACACCACTATCAAAACCTAAATTAATATCTTTCAATAAACAAGCCTGTGATTTAATCAATCTTGATTATGAAGAGTGTGAAAGTGAAGAGTTTATTGACTTCATCAATGGAAGTAATGTTTTAAAAGGCTCAGTTCCATATTCAATGGTGTATGCAGGACATCAGTTTGGTTACTTTGTACCACAATTAGGCGATGGAAGAGCTATTAACCTAGGAGCTGTAAATGGTTGGCATTTACAAACAAAAGGTTCAGGTATTACAAATTATTCAAGAAGAGGGGATGGAAGAGCAGTTCTTAGATCTTCTATTCGAGAGTATATAATGGGTGAAGCAATGCACGCTTTAGGAGTTCCAACTACAAGAGCTTTAGCTATTATTGATTCAGATACTTTTGCCCATAGAGAGTGGGAACAAGAATCATGTTCAATAGTTATGAGAATGTCTCCTTCTTGGATAAGAATTGGAACATTTGAGTTTTTTGCAAATACGGATAATTCAAAAGAGAATCTTTCACAACTAGCAGATTATGTAATCAAAAATACATATCCACACCTAGAAAATGAAAATAATAAATATGAAAAGATGTTTTACGCTCTTGTAGATAACAGTGCAGAACTATTAGCAAAATGGCAAACATATGGATTTATGCATGGGGTTATGAATACAGATAACTTCTCAATGGCAGGTCTTACTATTGATTATGGCCCCTTTGCATTTATGGATTATTTTGATAAAAACTGTATTTGTAATCATACAGATAGTGAAGGGCGATACTCTTATAATAATCAACCTTATGTAGCTAGATGGAACTTAATGGTTTTAGCACAAGCTTTAAGTGAAATAGCAAATTTAGAAAAAATGCAAGATTATCTTCATGCCTTTTTACCACAACATGAAAATGTATATTTGCAAATGATGAATAAAAGAATAGGGCTTAATCCAAAGAATAGTGGTAATAATAATCTTGATTTAATTGTTGAATTATTAGGTGCTCTACAAAGTGCTCAAATGGATTACAACGTATTCTTCCATAGATTAACAAACTTAGAATCTTTTGATGATATTTCAAGTATTACAGATATTGCTGTATTTAGACAAAGTATTGAAGACTGGTTTGAGTCTTATAAAAAAGTATGTGAAAAAGATGGAAGTACTTTTGAAGATAGAAGAGTAATTATGAAAAAAATAAATCCAAAATATATAATCAAAAATTACATGTTACAAGATGCTATTGAATTAGCACATGAGGGAGATTATACTTTGGTAAATGATTTATTGAATATTGCGCAAAATCCTTTTGATGAACATGAAGCTTTTGAAAAATACGCACAACCTACACCAATGGAGTATGCTAACACACAACTTTCTTGTTCTTCTTAATAAGAGAAGCCTAAGGCTTACTCTTATTTATAAGGTAATGTAAATTCTATATTTACATCAGAAAATGATTTGTTCTGATGGAATCCTGCACATTTTTTAGCAAAAGCCATAAATGAATTTTTCATACCATAATCTAAAATCTCAATAGTTCCCTTTGCAACAATAGAACCATTTACCATTTCATATTTCATGGGTACTTGTTTTGTTACTTCATTCATAGTTACATCTAAAGTCAACATATTCTTTGCAGTATCAACATTAGAGATTGAACCCATAATTGTTTTTGATGTAGCAAGAGAGAATAGAGTACTTGTAATGTTTTTATCTCTAAAAGGATTTTTTGAATCAAAAGATGCACTAGCAATTTGTACTTTTGCACTTTTTAAGAAAGCTGATAAATCGTCTGATTTAGTAATATTTAAAGCTATATCTTTAAATGTTCCAGAAACTGGAGCTTTTTTTTCTGTTTTAAATCCAGTCCATTTTACACCTAAGTTTCCATTTAATTCATAGGCACTTGCACTTGAAAGTAATCCAATAGTAAGTAAAGAAGAGATAACAATTTTTTTCATTTAAAATCCTTTATTATTTGATAAATTTATTTATATTATTAAATAAAAGTGTGTTTTTCAATAATTATTATCATAATAGTAAAATATATTTTACCATGAGTAAATATGAAACTAAAATAGAGTAAGTAACTCTATTATTAGAAAATTATAAATTTATTATAAATCCCACTTTTTCCACACTATTTTTTCTTATTATTTTTTTAATTCCTGATTTTGACTGACCGTCGGTCAAGATTTAAAATAAGTTTAAGTTTTAATAAACTATACTTCTAGAATATACTTGACCGACGGTCAGTCAAAATAAATATTGTATCCAATATATAAAAAGAAAGGAGTGCTATGAGTCCTAGAAAAGTCAACAAAGAAGAAAAGAGAAGAGAAGTTGCTCTTGCTTGTTCTGATTTAATACATGATGTAGGAATGAAGAAGTTAACAGTAGCGGAAGTTGCCAGAACTGCGGGCATTGGTAAGGGTACTGTATATGAATATTTCGATAATAAAGAAGACATTATTTTTGAAATAATTAATATTCATATCGAAGAACATCATAATGCTTTTACTCAAGAAGTGAAAAAGTTACCGACTGTTAGAGAAAAAATAGAACTATTTTTTGATTTTGTTCTGAACGATTGTGATGAAAACATGAAACACTTTAATGGTTATAAAGAGTTTTTATCAATTGTTTTAGCAGAAGAGAATTTAACAATGCAAGAGTTTAACTGTGATAAAAATGAATTCTTTAGAGGTGAATTAGTAAAAATATTTGCTGAAGGAATTGGAAAAGGTGAGTTAAAAGAAGAATCATTAGATTTAGCCGATGGTATTTTAACTTATCAAAAAGGATTAGCTCTTAGAAAAATGAGTCAAAGTAATTTTGATGTTCGAGCTGATTTTGAAAAATTCATTGACACTATTTTTAAGTTAATAGAGGTTAAAAATGATTCCATCTAAATTTAAAAATGTAGTATTTGCTTTTTGCATGTCTTTATTCATGAGTTTTGTGATGAGTATGATAATTACATTTATTAATTTAGGAATAGTTGATGGATTTGTTATGAAATGGATGGAAGCTTTTGTAAAAGCCTTTGCTTTTGCCTTCCCAATAATATTAATAGTTGCACCACTTGTGCATAAAATTACAAATAAAATAGTTAAATAAGGAATATAATATGATAAAAAAGATTGTAGCAACAGCATTATTAAGTTTGAGTGCATTTGCTATGGGTGGACCTTCACTAGTTGAAACTACTAAAATAGTAAAAGGTGAAGTTAATCCTTTACAAGAGTTTGTTGGAACTTTAAATTTTGATAAAAAATCAGTATTAGCAGCACAAAACTCAGGTGTTGTAAAGTCAATTAATTTTGAACTTGGTGATAAAGTATCAAAAGGTAAAGTATTAGTTCAAATTGATGCAGACTTATTAAATGCACAAATTAAAGCCTCTAAAGCAAATCTTTCAATTGCAAAAGACGAATCTGTAAATTCATCAAAAGATTATAATAGATATAAAAAATTATTAGCTTCAAAAGCAATTACTCAAAAAGAGTATGATGATGCACTTTTAAAATCAAATTCATCTTCTAGCAATGTTCAAGCTTTAAAAGCGAACTTAAAAGAGTTAGAAATTCAAAGTGATAAAAAAAGAATTAAGGCACCATTTTCAGGTGTAATTGTAGAGAAAAATATCAACTTAGGTGAATGGGCAAATGCAGGTTCTGCTATTGCAAAAATTGTAGATACTTCAAAAGCTGAATTCATTTTTAATGTACCATTAAATGTAGCAAATGGATTAAAAAAAGGTGATATGTATGATATTCAAGTTTCAAACCAAATAATTAAATCAAAATTAACAGCAATTATTCCAAATGGAGATAAATTAACTAGAACTTTCCCAGTTAAATTTAATGCAGATATTAAAAGCAATTTTGTATTTGATGGTCAACAAGCAAAAGTATCTTTATCTAAAGATGCAAAAAAAGAAGCATTAATTTTACCAAGAGATGCAGTAATTAAAAGATTTGGTCAAAATGTAGTATTTGCTGTAAATGACAAAATGTTAGCTCAAATGATTCCTGTACAAATTATTGGATATGTATCTAATAAAATTGCTATTTCAGGACAAGGTTTAGTTGAAGGTATGGAGATTGTATTAAAAGGAAACGAAAGAGTTTTCCCTAATTCTCCAGTAAAAGTATTAAATAAATAATAGGAATATAGAATGGATTTAATTAAATTTTCGATTAAAAACCCAGTTACTATTATTGTATCGGTTTTAATCGTAGTTATATTTGGTATTTTATCTTTAAATAAATTACCATATCAATTAACGCCCTCAGTTACTAAACCTGAGATTAAAGTAACAACTGCATGGGGAGGAGCCACTCCTTATGAAATTGAAAGAGAAATTATTGAAGAGCAAGAAGATGCTTTAAAAAGTTTAAATAACTTAATAGAGTACGAATCTTCTGCAAAAGATAATTATGGTGAAGTTACTCTTACATTTAAATTAGGAACTGATTTAAGAGCAGCTTTACAAGATGTATCTAATAAATTAAACGAGGTTAGCTCTTACCCTGATGATGTTGAAGAACCAATAATTGAAACTGCAACAGCAAGCCCAGTTATTTGGATGATGCTTCAAACTGAAGATAGTAATCCTAGACATATTGATGAGTATAAAACATTCTTTGATGATGAAATAAAACCTGCTATTAAAAGAGTAGATGGTGTTGCTGGAACTATGACTGCTGGTGGTAGAGATCAAGAGATGCAAGTTGAATTTGATTCAAATAAATTAGCATCTTATGGGTTAACAATTCCCAAAGTAATCTCAACACTTCAAAGTGAAAATGTTGATGTAGCAGCTGGTATTCAAAATCTTGATAGAAGATCTTATAGAATTAGAACTGTTCATAAATTCTCAACTATAGAAGATATTGAAAATGTAATTTTAATATCAAATAGAGAACAAAGAGTTACAGTTGGTGATGTTGCAAAAGTAAACTTCGGATATGAAACAGCACAAACTGTTGCAATGTACTTAGGTAAAGATGGTATGTTCTTAGGAGTTCAACCAAACTCTGATGCAAATATTGTAAAACTTACTAATGATGTTGAAAAAGTTGTAAATGAACTTAACGCAGGTATGTTAAAAAAAGAACAACTTAAAATGCAATGGATTTATGATGAAAGACCATATATTGTAGGTTCTGTTGATTTAGTTCAACAAAACATTATGATTGGTGGTATTTTAGCCGTATTCATTCTAATTACATTCTTAAGAAGTATTTCTCCAACTGCTGTTGTTGCAGTTGCAATTCCAATTTCTGTAATTGGTACATTTATTATTCTTTCTGTTATGGGAAGATCTTTAAATACAATTTCACTTGCAGGTATTTCATTTGCAGTTGGTATGCTAGTAGATGCAGCTATTGTTGTATTAGAAAATATTGATAGACATAGAAAAAATGGTGATAGTGTTGCTGAAGCTGCATATAAAGGTGCTAGTGAAGTATGGGGTGCATTAATTGCTTCTGCATCTACTACTGTTGCTGTATTCTTACCAATCATTTTCTTACAAGATGAAGCAGGTCAGTTATTTAAAGATATTGCGATTGCAGTTACTGCTGCGGTTACATTCTCTTTATTTGTTTCAATTTCTGTAATTCCAATGCTTTGGAAAAAATTTGCAGGAGTTTCAAAATCTGAACCAAAAGATGCAGGAGTTATTGCAAACTTTGGACATAAAATAGTTGACTTTATTATGTCAATTGTAAAAGCATCTTTAAAGAATTTATTTACAAAATTAGCAACGATATTCTTATTATCGGCATTTTCAGTTGGTGCGATTTATACATTGTTCCCAAAACTTGATTATTTACCACAAGGTAATAAGAACTTAATTTTTAATATTTTAATTGCTCCTCCGGGATTATCATATCAAGAAAGATATGATATGGGTACATACTTAATGAAAAAAGTTGAGCCACATATTAATAAAGATGTTGATGGTATTCCTGGTTTAAATAGAGCCTTTTATGTATCATTTGGAGATTTTAATATCTTTGGTGGAACATCTATGCATGAAGATAGAGCTAAAGAAACTATTCCAATGTTTAGACCAATTGTAAATTCATTACCATCAGTATTTGGTGTATCAATTCAATCTGGTGTATTCGAAGATGGTATTGGTGAAGGTAATACAGTTAATATTGATATCTCTGGTGAAAAAATTGAAGATATCGCAAATGTTGGGGGTCAACTATTTGGTGCAACAATGGGTGCATTAAAAGGTTCTCAGGTAAGACCTGTTCCTTCTGTTGAGTTACTTTACCCAGAAGTTAGAATTAAACCTAACCAAGATGCTCTTAAAGCTTTAGGTATGTCATCAGAAGATTTAGGTATTGCTGTTGATGTATTAATGAGTGGTAGACAAGTTGGTGACTTTGAACAAGATGGTAAAAAGAAAATTGATTTAGTTTTAAAAGCAAATGAAGATTTAATTAAAACACCTGAAGATATTATGTCTGCTCAGATTGTTTTACCTAATGCCTCACTTGTTCCTGTATCATCTATTGCAACATATGGAATTACTACAGGTATTTCTGAGATTAGACACTTAGATGGAAAAAGAACAATTACACTTCAAGTTACACCACCACAAGGTACAACTATTGAAGAAGCAATGAAAACAATTGGTGGAATGTTAGCTGGTATGAAAGCTAAAGGTATGATTCCTCCTACAGTTGAAATTGGTATGTCTGGTACGGCTGATAAATTAACTGAAACAATTGGTTTATTAACAAGTAACTTCTTATTAGCATTAGTAATTGTATATCTATTAATGTCAGCATTATTTGGTAACTTCTTATATCCAATTGTTATTATGTTTACAGTGCCTTTAGCAACTGCTGGTGGATTTATTGGTCTTGCTTTAACTAATGCCTTTGTAGCACCTCAGACATTGGATATTTTAACCATGTTAGGATTTATTATTCTTGTTGGTATTGTTGTAAATAATGCCATTTTAATTGTACACCAGAGTTTAAATTATATTAAAAATGAAGCAATGGAGCACAAAGAAGCAGTTATTGAAGCTACTAAAACAAGAATTAGACCAATTTATATGAGTTCATTAACTTCTATTTTTGGGATGTTACCATTAGTATTAATTCCAGGACCAGGATCTGAGTTCTATAGAGGATTAGGTTCTGTTATTACAGGAGGACTTGCGTTCTCTACAATCTTTACGATTTTTGTTACACCAGCATTACTAATGTTCTTTATTAAATTAGAGCAAAAAGTAGGTAAGAAACCTAATACACCTGTTGATGTAAGTAAAGCATAAAAGGAAAAACAATGAGAAGAATAAAAAACAAATTATTAACTCTATCACTAGCGGCATCTTTCTTTGCCGTTGGTGCTAATGCTTTGAATTTAGATGAAGCTGTAAATATTGCATTAGAAAAGAATAATGACTTACAAATTCAAAACTTTGATTATATTGAGTCAATTCAAAATGTAAAAGCAAATAATGCTAATTTTTTACCTAAGTTAGATTTAGCTTACGGTTATAATAATAGAGATAAAGTTAATGCAACACAAACAAAAGAAGATGGTACTTTAAGTGCAAAAATTTCTTATAATTTATTTAATGGATTTAAAGATGTTGCAACAAAAAAATCATCAAAATATTTATCTGAATCATCAAAGTATTCTTTAGAAGCTTTAAAACAAGATACAGTATTAAATACAAAAAATGCATATATTAACTATCTTGATAAAGTTAATGCGCAAGAAACTTATGAGAGTGAATATACATTATTTGAGAAACAATATACAGATGCTCAAAATAAATATGATCAAGGTTTAGTAGCTAGAAATGATTTATTACAAGTTCAAGTAAATATGTCTAGTGCAAAACAAAATGTTGTAAGAGCTAAAGCAGATGTTAAAATTGCTAAATTAGAGTTATCTAATATTTTAGGTGGTATGAATTTAAAGGGTGAAACTATTGAACCTTTACATGAAAAAAACCTAAATATTAAAACTTATGATGAAAATATTTTAGATCAAAGAAGTGAAATCCAAGCTTTAAAAATGAGTTTAGAATCAGTACGAAATCAACAAAAAGCAACTAAGGGATCTTTTTACCCTAAGTTAGATGCTTCTTTTTCTCATAATAGATTTTATGATGATTTAGGGTTTGATGAGGTAGATTCTGGAATTGATAATCAAAATGTTGCAAATTTAAGTGCATCATGGAATTTATATAATGGTGGAAGTGATGATAATCAAATTGCCATTTATAAAACAAGAATGTCTAAACTAAAAACACAATTAGTAAAAACATCACTTGATATTAAATTACAGTATGAAAATGCTAAATCAGATTTAGAAGTTGCAAATGATAATTACGAAACAGCTACATTATCATTAGCACAAGCAAAAGAAAATTATAATATAGTTAGCAATAGATTTAATGAAGGTATCTCAAGTAGTACTGATTTAACTGATGCAAACTTCTTATTAACATCAGCAAAACAAAGATTTAGTAGAGCATATTTTGATAAGTATTTATCAATTGCAACATTACATAGAATTGTAGAGGCAAAATAATATATAAAAATGAATATCCATCAAAAAGAAAATATTAATTTATTCTTTTTAATAAGTGTTTCTTTACTATTTTTGAGTTTGAACTCAATCTTTTGTAAAGCAGCATTAGTTAATAACTACATTGATGCATATTCATTTACTTTTTTTAGATTATTATCAGCAAGCGCCATGTTAGTAATAATCTATTTATTTAAAAATAAAAAAATATCAATCTCTTTTAAACAAAATTGGATTAGCTCATTTATGCTATTTTTATATGCAGTTTCTTTCTCCTACTCATATTTAAGCATAGATGCCGGCTTTGGAACACTTCTTCTTTTTGCAGTGGTTCAAATAGTTATGTTAGCTAGTTCATTTTTTTATAAAGAGTCTTTATCCCAAACTAAAATCTTAGGTTTATTAATAGCATTTTCTGGTCTTATATATTTGTTATATCCTAGTGAAAGTTTTGAGTTATCATACTTTCATATTTTCTTAATGATTATTTCTGGAATAGCATGGGCTGTTTATTCAATACTTGGAAAAAACTCTTCAGATGCACTGTTTAATACAATGGATAATTTTATAAAAGCAAGTTTTTTTATAATATTGTTTTTCTTTATATTTATAAGAGATGAGATGTATTTTACTTTTGAAGGTTTAATATTTGCAATTTTATCAGGTAGTATTACTTCTGCTTTAGGATATGTATTGTGGTATCAAGTTTTACCTCAAATTCAAATAGTTACAGCTGGAATAATTCAACTGTTTGTTCCAATATTAGCAATTATTGTAAGTATTATATTCTTAGATGAGTTATTAACTATGAGCCTATTTATCTCAACTGCATTAGTATCTTTTGGTGTAGTTTTGTCTTTGTATTCAAAAAAGAAGATTAATCAAAATACTTAAAGTCTTTATCTTCACTTCCATCTTTTTTTCTATTTTTAAATTTCCACATAGTCCTAAAATATTTAACTGTTTGAAAAGACAGTACTATTGCAATAAGAAAAAGAATAAAATATACTAGAATAAATAAAAGTTCCATTGCTGCTCCTTCTACTATTTTCTTTATACTTATATTTTACATATTTTTTGTAAATTCTTCAAATTATTTGAAAAATCTGTTATTATCTTTTTATGAAAATAGAACAAAAAGAGTTTAATCTCAAATCAAAAAGTAGGGGATTTCATTTGATTACAAATGAAATACTATCAAATTTAAAAGAATTATCTAGTTTTAAAGTAGGTACTTTAAATTTATTTATAAAACATACAAGTGCAAGTCTTACAATAAATGAAAATTGCGATTCCTCAGTAAGAGATGATATGGAAAGATTTGTAAATGATGTGATTTCAAACAAAGCATACTTTGAACATACCTATGAAGGTGATGACGATATGCCAGCCCACCTAAAATCTTCAATCTTTGGCTCTAATATTACTATACCTATTACAAATGGAAAACTAAACCTTGGAACTTGGCAAGGTATATATTTAGGTGAGCATAGAGATTATGGTGGTAGTAGAAAAATTGTTGCTACTATTATGGGTTTGTAGTTATATTATTTTAAATTTGTTATATACTCAAATGCTGTAATTCCATAAACTCTTTTAAAATGCCTATTTAAATGTGAAAGGTCAGTAAATGCAAACTCAACTACTGTTCCATATAAATCTTTTGTAATATCTAGATGTTTTTTTGCATGAATAATTTTGCAATTCAAAAAATATTGATAAGGAGTTATTCCAGTATTAGCCTTAAATGTTCTAATAAATTGAAATTTTGATATATTTAATTCTTTAGATATTTCATCAATATCTAAAACTTCTCCAAGGTTATAATAAATAATCTCTTTTGCTTTTTTTATAAATACAGTTTCATTTGTATACTCTAGTGAAAAGTCTTTTGAAGTAAAATTATTCATTAGGTTTAAATACAATTCATTGCATAAAGCTAAATCTTTATTATTTAATATTGAGTAAGAGAGGTTTAGAATATCATTTTTTAATTTCTCTTCATAAACAATTGGTTTATTAAAAGTAACAATATCTTTTTTCTCAAGTGCTTCTAAAAATAGTTGAGGTTTAATATATAGCATAACATAATCTAAACCATCTTTATAGTTTGCTGCATTACCATCGTGTACTTGTTCTGGATTAAAAAGCATTACACCATTCTTATGAGATGCTAGTGAAGTTCCTTCTAGGTTATATTGTTGAATGCCTTTTAGTGTTACACCTAAAGTGTACTCTTCATGGGAGTGTTTTTTATAAGAGAATTTACTCATTTTTGCAGATAGGACTGTAATATCTAATTTGTTTTTATATATAAATTTATCCATTTCTTACCCTAGAAAATCCGTAATACCTGATATCATAATAGCACAATATACTAGAAATAAAGACAACAAAATATTTGTATATTTTTGGTATTTTACTAAAAATGATTTTAATAAACTTCCAAACATTACCCAAAAAAAGAATGATAATGATCCAATACTTGAAACAATTACTATAAATATTGTTAATTCATAAAAAGTGCTATAGTAAGGCATTATAAAACTTGGAAAAATAGTAATACAAAATAAAATCACTTTTGGATTTATAAATTGCATAATAAATCCAGTTTTAAAAGAGCTAAAATCTTTTCTTTCTTCTGAAATAGTATCCATGTTATAAATTTGATATGCTAAATATAGAATATAAGCAGTTCCAATAATTTGCATTATAAAAATAGCTTTTGGTATGAATGATGCTAATATAGAGTTTAGTACAACAGATAATACTAATATAATAGAAAATGCAATAGATGCCCCATAACAAAAGCTAATTGCTTTTTTTATACCATAGTTTTGAACTGTTGATAATGTAACAATATGAGTAGGACCTGGTGAGAAAGTTATAATAATACAGTAGATTAAAAAAGATGTTATATTCATTGGTATTCCTTTTATATTTAGTAGAAGTAATTATATAAATTAATTGATATTTGGCATAGTACATTATTGCAATCATACTTTTGAAATTTATATAAAAATTAAAAAAAAATCTATTAAATAATTTTTATTTATTATTAAATAAAACTAGGATAGATTAAAAAAGGAATGTTCGTTATTGAGTTAGAGGAGGAATTACTATGGTTTCTTTAGTTCATTTGCATATCGTTACTTTTTTTATAATCTTTATAAACTTACTAATTTTTAATAAAAGAATGGAAAATGACTTAGGGTCGAAATATTTTTTTGTTAACTACATTTATCATAAACATAAACAACTCAGTTGTTTTATTGTCACATATCCATTTATAATCATATTATTCTATTTTTTAATGGAAGACATATTTCCTATTGGAACTTTTTTTATATCAGTACTTCATGTTTGTTTTTTACATGAAATTACATCTAAAAAAATTATAAATAGAAGAGAAGCTTATATTGAGTGGTTTAAACATAATGTAAAACATAGTTTATCAATGCATGCCTATGATATGATAAAAAAAGATTTTAGATTTTTAAACGAAAAAATAAATAGAATGTTTTTATTTAAATTTGAAATTATATTTTTTATATCTATTGTAATTGAAAGTGAAGTAATATATGAAGTTTTTGCTATTCTTGATAAATTAAAGTAAGTGTATTTAAGAGAGAAGATATTTATTATTCGTTTGATACACCTTTAAATGAGTCAAACCAATTAAGTTCAGACGGCGCACTATCTGCTTTCTTACTACTTTTACTACTGCTTGTGTTAGTTGATTTTTGAGTACGTAACTTATTTTCAGACATTGAATAACTACCTGATGGTTGCTCAAGAACTATAAGTGCAAAAACAAGAATTACAGCAATTACTAGTACTTTAAATATAGTATCTGATAATGATTTTTTCTTTTCTTCTTTTTTCATATTATAATTTTGACATACTTTTATTAAAAGCTTACTTGTTCTTCATATTATTTACACCTTTAAAACTATCAACCCATTGAAGTCTTTGTGGTGTGTGTTTTGAACCATTAACAGGTTTTGAATTTCCATAATAAATTGCATGAATTATACTTTTACTATTTTCTACAACAGTGACAGTCAGAAATAGTCCAAGCAGACTTAATAAAGTTATTAAAAACTTTCTTTTGTGCATTTTAAGCATCTTATACAAGTTATTTTTTTTCATAATGCTATTTTTACATATTTGACTTTAATATTTGATTATCTAGGAGTAGCAAATAGTACTAGAGTGCTCCTTTCTATAATTGACTATATGACGAGTGAATATATTGCTTTTTATTAAAATAAAACTTATTGTAAATTCAAGTTTTACTTTATTAATGAATAGTATAATTATTCATTAATATTTAGGAGTAGAAATGGATTACAAAAAATTTGCAGATTTTTCACCTTGTGATTATGCAGGGCCATTAAAAAGAGAGAGTTTTATGGATGCTGGAATGAAAGAATTATGGCCAGAAATTCCTAGAGTTTCAGGTCCTGCATTTACTGTTGAAATGGTTGCTGGTGAGAATTTAGCTCTTCATAGAGCAATTTATGAAGCACCTGTAGGCTCTATTATTGTTGCACAATCAAACACAGTTGATTATTCAGTAATAGGTGGAAATGTTACAGAAATTGCCCAAAAAAGAGGAATTGCAGGTTTTGTAATAGATGGAACGGTAAGAGACATAGGTGAAATAAAAGAGTTAAAAATGCCAATGTTTGGAAGAGGTGTTTTACCAATGCCTGGAGGCAAAAAAAATGCAGTACCTGTAAATGTTCCTATTACTGCAGGTGGTATTGCTGTAAATCCTGGTGATATTATTGTTGCAGATGAAGAAGGAATTGCCGTTATTCCAAAAGATAAAGCAGAAGAAATTTATACTCAAACAAAAGCAAATGTAGAAAAAGATAAAGCCATGAGTTTTGAACAATGGGCTACTAATCATAAAGAGAAGATTGATTCTTTTTATAATTAATTAAATTTGTAGTATTGACTTTAGTAAACCATTATTAGTTTTATCTAGTTTTTAATACTTAGCTAGTAGAATTGCACAATTATTACAATAAAATAGTATTTAAGTGTCTATTTTGTTACAAAAGGAAAACAGATGAATTCTGTAGTAATTGCAGTTACTGTAATGGTTTTACTTTCATTAGTGAGAGTAAACATTGTTATTGCTTTAATAATTGGAGCAATAGTTGGTGGTCTTACTGGTGGACTTGGTTTAAATGAAACAATAGGGGCTTTTAATAAAGGTCTTGGAAATGGTGCAACAATAGCATTGTCTTATGCAATGTTAGGAACATTTGCAGTTGCGATTTCAAAGTCTGGAATTACTGATTTATTATCAAATGTGATTATAAAAAAAGTTAATTCAGGTGCTTCTGAGATGCAATTTATTTATATTAAATATGTAATGTTAACATTAGTATTATTTGCAGCGATTTCTTCTCAAAACTTAGTTCCTGTGCATATTGCATTTATTCCTATTTTAATTCCACCATTATTACACTCAATGGCTCAATTACAATTAGATAGAAGAGTAGTGGCTTGTGTTATTACTTTTGGTTTAGTAGCAACATATATGTTCTTACCTATTGGTTTTGGTGGGATTTTCTTAAATGAAATCTTATTGAAAAACTTAGTTGACAATGGTGTTAATGCAATGTCAGGACAACTTCCAGTTGCAATGGCAATTCCTGTTTTAGGAATGTTTTTAGGTTTATTAGTAGCTATTTTATTTACATATAGAAAAAAAAGAGTTTATGATGTAAGTAAAATCCTTGAAGTAGAATCAGAAAAAAAAGAGATTAATGGTTTTTATATTGTAATCGCATTAGTTTCTATTATTACAGCACTTGGTTTACAGTTATATACTAACTCAATCATTTTAGGTTCATTAGCTGGATTTATCATCTTTATTATTGCAGGAGTAATCAGAGCTAATGAAACTCAAGATTTCTTTACTAGAGGTCTTAAAATGATGGGAATGATTGGTTTTATTATGATTGCGGCAAATGGATTTGCAAGTGTTATTAATAGTACTGGTGGAGTTGAAACATTAGTTTCTTCAGTTGCTGATATTATTGGTAATAATAAATCTTTAGCAGCATTACTTATGTTAATTGTTGGTTTGTTTATTACTATGGGAATTGGTTCTTCTTTCTCAACTATTCCAATTATTGCTACAATTTATGCACCATTATGTTTACAGTTAGATTTCTCTGTAATGGCAACAATTACTTTAATTGGTACTGCGGCTGCTCTTGGAGATGCGGGAAGTCCTGCTTCTGATTCAACACTTGGACCAACATCTGGTCTTAATGTAGATGGTCAACATGATCACATTTGGGATTCTGTTGTTCCTACATTTATTCACTACAATATTCCACTAATCATTTTTGGTTGGTTTGCAGCGGTTTATATTTTCTAGAAAATATAAAAACTGCTTTTTCTATGGCTAGTAAAACTTAGCCATAGAGATAAAAACTCTCAAATATCTAAATATTATTAAATAAAAAAACTAGATAAAAATATTATAAATACTCGAAATAATGGTATTTACTCTTAGATACTTTAGAATAATAGAAATTATTTATAGAAAATACAATACTCAAATAATCATACTACTTAACTAATAATAAAAAACATTATAAAAACTTGTTAGAATGTCACAAAACAGGTCACAAATTAAAAAGGTTTATAATGTTAAAAACAATATTTATATGTGTAATTACAATATTTGTATTTACTTCTTGTTCTTCTTCAACTAATAATCAAATACTTACAAACTCAAAAAAAATGGAAACTATTAATCCTATTGAGGTTAAAAAAACATCAAAAGATTATGGAAAAATATCTGTAATTAAATATGAAAAAAGTGCAGACAATAAAACAAAAGTCTTTTTGTCTCAATGTTCAATAATGAATGAACCTCATGTTTCTTGTAAAGGTTATATGTATGAAGTTATGTATGATGAAGAGTGGTTAGTTCATGCTCATACTCAAGTAGAAGCTGAAAAATTAATAGAAGTAAATGAAAATAAATACTACTTAAAACTTCAAAATAGGGATAACAGTAAAGTTTATAATGTTACTGGTTTACTTGAATTAAAAGCAAAATATATTAATTATGTAAAACTAGAACTAGAATAAGAAAGCTCTTATTCTAGTTTATTAATTCTCTTTTAGGTTCACTAAAATAGTAACCTTGAGAAAAATCTATACCCAGTTCATTTACTATCTTTTGAACCTTTTCATTATGTACAAATTCAGCAGTACATAAAATATTTACATTCTTAGCAAAATATACTAGTGCTTTAGTGATTTCATAACTTCTTTTATTTGTATCAATATCTTTTATATATTTAGCATCAATTTTAATAATATCAACATCTAAATCTAGTATTCTCTCAAAGTTAGAGTATTCTGTTCCAAAATCATCAATAGCAATTTTTAAACCTAAAGATTTGAGTTTATCTAATTGTTTGATATGGTTTTTTTTACCGCTTGAACTTACTCCCTCAAGAATTTCTAGAGTTATTCTTTTTGCTTCTATTTTATATTTATTTATTTTTTCTATAAAGTATGAGTACAAGTAGTTTTGGCTTAAGTCATCTTCTGTAATATTTATTGAAAACTCTTCTTTACACTCTGTCATAACTTTTAGAGTCTTGTCTATCATTATTTTTGTTATTTGGGGTAAAAATCCAGATAATCTAGCAGCATCTAAAAAGTAAAAAGGACTAATTATTTCATCTTTGTTTATTATTCGAACTAAAGATTCATATTTAGTGATTTTCTCTTTTTTATTATCATAAATTCCTTGGAAGAAGGGAACTATATTATCCTCTTCAATAGCATTTTTTATTAAGTTAGTTGCTAAGATAAAGGATTCTCTATTTGATTGATCCAAAGTATCTTTTTGTGAATCAAAAATATAGTATCTATTTTTACCATTTTCTTTTGCAATTTTTAGCGCTGAAGCACTATTTTTAAGAATATTACTTTTATCGTAAGTTGCACCATAAGAGAATGATATATTCACTTGTGTATTTGCAATCTCAATTGAATTACTATTAAAATATGATTGAAGTTCTTGAATCTTTTTATCAAGATCAATTTTTTCATTATAAAGTAATGCAAATTCATCACTATTAAATTTGAAGATATTATTAGTATCTCCAATTATTCTTAATGTATTAGCAATATTAATTAAAAGTTCATCTCCATTTTCAAATCCATAAACAGTATTTAAATAAGAGAAATTATCTACATTTAATAAGATAATAGAATTATAATCATTATTTAAAGTAATTTTTTCTAGATATGTTTTATTAAATAATTTTGTTAATGAATCATGATATAACATATACTCAAGTTTTTTTTGCGCATTAATTAATTGGGTTAAATCCGTAAATATAGATATGTAATTTTGAATATTTTTATTTTCATCATATATAACTCTAATACTCATCCATTGAGTTATTATAGAACCATCTTTTTTCTTATTCGTTATCTCTCCACTCCAATGTGATTGTGTTTCTAGTTGTGTCCACATTTGAGTAAAAAAGTTTTTGTTATGCTGTTCTGATGATAACATTTTTGGACTATAGCCCATTAATTCAGATTCAGAATATCCGTAAATATCTTCAAATGTTTTATTGATTTCTATAATTCTATTATTCTTATCTGTAATAATAATACCTTCTGCAGCATTTCTTACAATATCTGAGAATAATTCAACTTTTCTTTCATTAATTTGGTTTTTTAATACAATGCTTACAATTGTCGCAGCAGTATCTAAAAGTGTTTTATGAAAATTTGTTGGAGCTCTGTGTTCAAAAGAAGATAAAGCAAAAGAACCAATTGCATTACCTTTTATATCTCGAATTGGCATAGACCAACAAGAACAAATATTAAAATCTATTGCAACTTGTCTAAGCTCATCCCATCTAGGATCTTCAAAAGTATTTAATACATATTGAGCTTCATTTCTAAAAACTGCATTTCCACATGAACCACCATGTGGTCCTGGTTTTAAATTTGCTAATGCTGTATGCCCAGCTTTTGGTACTGATGGTGCTGATCGAACACTTATTAGTTGTGTAGTTGGATCTTTTAACATTATAGATGATACAGAGTTAGGGAGTAATGTTTCTGCAAGGGAGCAGATTTTATCTAAGATTACATCTGTTTTATTATGAGAGTAAACCATAGATAAAATATTTTGTTGAATATCTGATAATTTTGTGAATTGTTCTAATGATATTGGAACTTCATCTACTTGAATTTCATTTAAATTATTGTCTTTCATTTTCTCAACCGTTTATTAAAATTAGTGTAGTGTTATAATTTTTTATTATATTAGTTACATTGTAACATTTTCTGTATTATATTACAGCCCCCGATGCTGCCATTAGTTCTAGTGCATCATCACTCATTTTATCTTTTGACCATGGTGGTGTAAAAGTTAAACTTACATAACATTCATCTATTTCATCTACTGCTAAAGTTACATATTTTGCTTGTTCAACCAAGGCTTCTGCAACTGGACAAGCTGGACTTGTTAGTGTCATAATAATATTACAATATAAGTAATTCTTTTTCTCTTCTAAACCAATTTCGTATATTAATCCTAAATCATAAATGTTTACTGGTATTTCTGGATCAAACACATTTTTTAGATTTTCAATTACTTTTTCTTTTATTTCTTCAATTTTTTCTTGCTCCATAATTCATCCTATTTATGCTTTTAATGCATACTCTTTTATTTTTTTAATCATTCCAATTACTCCACTTTGTCTATTTGGAGTAATCACTTCTGCTAATTTAAGTTCATGAACTATATCCATATCAACTTCTTTTAACTCTTCAATTGTTGCACCTGAGAATATTTCTAAAATCATAAAAACTAGACCTTTTACAATAATTGCATCAGATGTTCCATTGAAATATAAATTACCATCTTTATTTTCTACAATTAGCCAAACTTGAGAAGTACATCCATGTACTAAATTTGCTGGAATTTGATGTGTTTCATCTAAGGGTTTTAACTTTTTACCTAGATCAATAATATATTCATATTTTGATAATTCATCTTCGAAAAAGTCTAAATCTTCTTTTATTTGTTCTACTTTAGTTTCTATGCTCATTTTTTATCCTAATCTTTTAACATACTTATTGCTTTTTTTAATGCAAGAATTAATTTATCAATATCAGTGTAGTTATTATAAAAAGCAAGAGATACTCTAATCGTACCTTTTATTCCTAGTTGTTTCATAATAGGTTGGGCACAATGATGTCCAACTCTAAGAGCTATTTTCATTTTGTCAACTAAGATTCCAACATCATCATGGATTAAACCTTTTATATTAAAACTTCTGCTACCTACTGAATCTTCTATGTCATTATAAAGTTCAATATCTGGTATTTCTCTTAATCTTTTATCTAAATATGTATAAACATCTTTTTCTATTGTCTCAATATTTTCATATCCAACATGTTTTATATACTCTAAGGCTTGAGCAAAACCAATTACTCCTGCAATATTTTGAGTTCCAGCTTCAAACATATATGGTGAATCTAATAGAGTTGAACCGTGATAATCAACTTCATGAATTGTAGCTCCACCTGTTTGGTATGGTAATAAATCAGCTAAATGTTCTTTTTTTACATATATTGCACCAACTCCTGTTGGTCCAAAAGTTTTATGTGCTGATATTGCAAAGAAATCAACATCTAAATCTTGAACATCTACTTTCATATGGGCTAAACTTTGAGCTCCGTCTATCATAACAACAGCGCCATATTTATGTGCTAATCTTGTTATTTCTTTTATATCATGTATTTTTCCAAAGGCATTAGAAATATGAGTAACTGAAACAAAAGCATTTTTATTTTGACTTAGGAGTTTTTCAAAGTGATCAAAATCAAAAGAAAGATTTTCATCACACTTTACAACCTCTAATCCTTTTCCAATTGTTCTGCCTTGCATATGCCAAGGAACGATATTAGAGTGATGCTCTAAAGAAGAAATAATTACAGTTTCATATTTACTTACAAAAGAAGATGCTATAAAATTTATTGACTCACTTACACCTTTAGTGAATATAATTTCTTCATTTCCTGAAGCATTAATAAACTCTTTTAATATTTTTCTTGCACCTTCATAATTTGTTGTTGCTTTATTAGCATCTCCAAAATTACTTCTATGTGTATTTGCACAATATTTTTCATAATATTCAACTTGTGCATCAATCACACATTGTGGTTTTTGAGTTGTAGCTCCATTATCTAAATATGCAATTTCAGAATTCTTAAAATAAGGGAAATCCTTTTTAAACATATTTGCTCCTTGAATAATCTTTGATAAATTCTTTTATTAATATATCATTTATATTATCATATATTTGGCTTTCAAAAGCTTTTAAAAGCATATCATAAGCCTTTTGTTTTGGTATTCCTCTTGATTGAAGATATAACAATTGTTCTTTATCTAATGTTCCCGTTGTAGCTCCATGGCTAGCTTCTAATTCATCAATTAAAATCTCTAAATGAGGTTGTGCGTAAATACTTGCATCATCACTTAATAAAATTGTATTAGAGTTTTGAAATGCTTTTGAAAACAAAGCATTTGGATTTACAATTGATTTAGCTTTAAATACTGCTTTTGCTTCATCTTTTAGTGAATGTTTAAAATTAATATCACTAGTTGAACTTTCATTATTGTGAACAGTTTTAATCAAATTTGCTGTATTAGCAGCATTTTGTGATTTTACTAAACCATTTAGATTATATTCAATATTTTTATTATCAATAATGTTTATATAGTTGTTTACAACAAATCCAATTCCTAATTCAAAACTAGTAAATTTCACTTTTGAATCATCATCTTGTGTAAAATTAGCATTATATAAAAGTGAATTGTTTTCACTAATATGTTGAATTTTTGCATATTCAAAATTAGCATTCTTTTCTATATTAAAACTTCTATTTACACTATAAGCACTATTTTCTGAACTATTAGTAAATACTTCTATTAGTGAGGCTGTAGCACCTTCTTTCACTTCGACTTTTAGTGAATTTACATAAAAAGTATCATCTTCTTTAATTTTGTGAATTAAACATAAAGGTTCTGGAATATTAGAGTTAATAGTTAAAACTATTTGTTTATCATCAAAATTTCTAGTTATATCAAATAATGAATTTTCATAAACTGTTTCATCCTTAATACTTTTTAATCCCATAATATCAAATTCATATGTTTCAATGTTTTTAAATTCACTTGTAAAAAGATTTTTAAAATCTACTTTTTTGAACTCTTCATCATATTTTGAAGGAAGGTTTAAACCTTCAATATCAATTATTCTCATCTTTAATTCCTATTCCTTCATAACCTTTTTTATCAAGTTCTAAAGCAAGATTATAATCTCCAGTTTTTACAATTTTTCCATCATTTAAAATATGTACATAATCTGGTTTAATTAATTCTAATAATCTATCATAATGAGTAATCATTAATACTGATTTTTTACCATCTAACATTGCATTAATTACATTTGCAACAGTTTTAATTGCATCAACATCTAATCCTGAATCAATTTCATCTAACATGATTAAATCTGGATTTAGTAATAAAAGCTGAACTAATTCATTTCTTTTTTTCTCACCACCACTGAATCCATCATTTAAATCTCTTTGTAGTAGTTTTCTATCAATATCATATTTTGAAGTCTCTTCTTTAATATGTTTTAAAAACTGCATAGCATCGATTTCTTCTTCACCATTATAAGTTCTTTTTTCATTTAAAGCTGTTTTTAGGAAGTAACTATTATTTACTCCAGGAACTTCAACAGGATTTTGGAAACTCATAAAGATACCTTCATTAGCTCTTTGGGCAACATCTAGTTCTAATAAGTCTTTCTTTTTATATGTTACAGAACCTTCTGTTACAACACAGTCATAATGGGCACTAAGAGTTTTAACTAAAGTGGATTTTCCTGCACCATTTATTCCCATAAGCGCATGAACTTCACCATCTTTGATATTTAAATCTAGGCCTTTTAAAATTTCTTTATCGTTAATATTTACTTTTAAATTTTTTATTTCTAACATAGTATTTTCCACGTATTGGTTTAACCAACACTTCCTTCTAATGATATATTTAATAATTCTTTTGCTTCTGCTGCAAATTCCATAGGAAGTTCTTTTAAAACCTCTTTACAAAAACCATTTACAATCATAGATACGGCATTCTCTGCGCTAATACCTCTTTGTTGTACATAGAATAATTGCTCATCTGAAATTTTAGAAGTTGTAGCTTCATGTTCTATTTGAGCACTCATATTTTTTATTTCATGATAAGGATAGGTATGGGCATTACATGTATTCCCTATTAGTAATGAATCACATTCAGAGATGTTTCTTGCATTATGTGCATTTTTCCCAACTCTTACTAATCCTCTGTATGCATTAACTCCATGCATTGCTGAAATACCTTTAGATATTATAGTTGATTTTGTATTTTTTCCTAAGTGAATCATTTTTGTTCCAGTATCAGCTTGTTGAGCTTTTGAAGATATGGCAACAGAATAAAATTCACCAACAGAATTATCACCTTTTAAAACACATGAAGGATATTTCCATGTTAAAGATGAACCTGTCTCAACTTGTGTCCATGATATTTTTGAATTATCACCTTGGCATAAACCTCTTTTTGTAACGAAGTTTAAAATACCACCTTTTCCAGTTTCATCACCTGGATACCAGTTTTGAATAGTTGAATATTTTATTTGTGCATCTTTTAGGGCAACTAATTCTACGACTGCGGCATGAAGTGGTCTTTCATCTCTACTTGGAGCGGAACAGCCTTCATTATATGAAACGTAAGAACCTTCATCAGCTATGATAATAGTTCTTTCAAATTGACCTGTATCTAAGGCATTGATTCTAAAGTAAGTTGATAACTCCATTGGACAGTGAGTATTTGGTGGAATATATACAAAACTTCCATCTGTAAATACTGCCGAGTTTAAACAGGCAAAATAATTATCTCCCACTGGAACTACTGAAGCCAAATATTTTTTTAGAATTTCTGGATGATTGTTTGCGGCTTCTGAAATAGAACAGAAGATAATTCCTAATTTTTCTAACTCATCTTGATATGTTGTTTTAACTGATACTGAATCAAATACAGCATCAACTGCAACACCTGCAAGTTGCTTTTGCTCTTCAAGTGGAATCCCTAACTTCTCATATGTTTTTAAAATCTCAGGGTCTACTTCATCTAGTGAATCTAAAGCTTTTTTAGGTGCTGAATAATATGCGATATCTTGGTAATCGATTTTTGGATATTTTAAATTTGCCCAAGATGGCTCACTCATTTTTTGCCAACGCTTAAATGCTTTTAGTCTAAAGTCAAGTAACCATGAAGGTTCTTCTTTTTTTGCTGATATTGCTTTTATAACATTTTCATTTAATCCCTTAGCAAAAGTATCACTTTGTACTAAAGTCTCAAATCCTAATTTATAATCACTATTTATAACGTCATGTAGCTGTTTGTTTTTGCTCATAACAGACTCCAAATTATGTTGAATTTTAAATAGGACAATATTTGTCCTAAATTCAATATAACAGTAAAATAATTAAAAAAAACTTAAATAGGATAAAATTTGTCTTGTTTAAAAAGAACTAGAATAAATTAAATTTATTTAATATTGTTTTCTAGTCTTTTTGTATAATAAGAAATAGGGTAAGTAAGTGCTAAATACCCAATAGCTAGGGGAATATAACTCTCTAAAGTTGAATAAGTAATAGCATCAACTTCTTGTGCATTCATAGTAAATTCACTAATAGCAATAATAGATAATAGTGAAGAATCTTTGATAATAGAAGCAAATTGACCTGTTAATGCAGGCAACATTCTTTTAAAAGCCTGAGGAAAGATAATATATCTATACATCTGAAAATTTGACATTCCAAGACTTAAACTTGTTTCAAATTGTTCTTTCTCAATTGATTGAATTGCAGCTCTAATAATCTCAGATACATAAGCTCCTGAAAAAATAGCAAGTATAAATGTTCCTACTATATATCTATTTTCAAAACCTAAGTTATTTGCAAATACATAAAAGAAAATAAGTATCTGTACTAAAAGAGGAGTTCCTCTAATAATTTCAATATAAAATCTTGAAAAAAATCTTAATATGATTACTTTTGAGTTTTGTGCATAAGCAAAAAATAGACCAATAATAAAACTAAGAATCAAAGCAAAAAATGAGATTATAATAGTCATTATAAAACCATTAATAAACTTTTGTTTGTATTCATATACATGAGCCCAGTTAAAGTTATATGAAATATTTGAAAACATCAAATAAATAGGAGTAATAACAATTATTGCTAAAAATAGAAGATTGAAGAAATAAACTCCCCTTGATAGGGAGTTTGTTTTTTTATAATTCAATTCATTTATAAATAAGTTTTTAAATTTAAAAATAATTTGTTCCTAGAAAAAGAATGGGATATTTAACTCATCAAAAGTAGCTTTTGCTTCTTTTAAATGTTTATTTGCAAAAGTTGCAAATGTACCATCTTCTTTTGCTTTTGTAATAAATGCATCAACTTTAGTTTTTAATGGATCATTTTGTCTTAGTGCAACTCCCCAGTATTCAAAGTCAATTTGAAATGGTTTTAATAAAGCAATAGTTGTATCTTTATGTTGTACATAGTTTTTGTAAATAGTTAATTGATCGTAAAGAAAACCATCTGCTTTCCCTTGAACTACTTCTAATACACAAGTATTTTCTTTATCAAATACTAAAATCTCTGCATTTTTTAAATTCTTACTTGCATATACATGTCCAGTAGAACCTTTTTTAACAGCAATCTTTTTACCTTCTACATTTAATTCGTTAATAGAATTAACATTAGAATCTTTATTAACTAAAATTGCTAAAGAAGATTGTGCATAAGGAATTGAGAAGTCAATTGACTTTTTTCTCTCTTCTGTAATAGTCATTGATGAAATGATTAAATCAATTTTACCAGTTTTTAAAGAAGGAATTAATCCAGACCAAGCTGTATTTTCAATAACAACTTCCATTCCTAATTCTTCACCTAGTTTTTTAGCAAAGTCTACAGATACACCTTGAGGAATACCTTCTTTGTCACTCATTTCAAAAGGAGGGTAAGCTAATTCCATTCCAACTTTTAAAACCTTTTTCTCTTCTTTTACCTCTGTTTTGTTATCACACGCAGTAAAAAACACAGATAAAAAGCTAATCATTATGATTGATAATAGTTTTTTCATAAATTTCCTTATTTAATAATTGTTATATTATCCCATACTAAACTTAACATTTGTTTATTAAAAGTCGATTTATTTATCAAAATTTGAATATAATATTCGCGAATTTTATAATTTATATTAATAATATTTATATTTACTTTTACTGTATTGTGTTACAAAATGGAATAAATTTTTTCTTGGAAAGACAATTAAGACAAATTTTATCCTATTTAGATTAGAATACAAAAAATCAAATAAGAAATATAAAAAATAATTATAAATAAAAGTGATAATTAATATCATTAAATAGGAACAAAAATATGATGGAAGTATATTTAGATAATAATGCTACAACAATGGTTGACCCAAAAGTTTATGAAGAAATGAAACCTTTCTTCTGTGACAAATATGGTAACCCAAATTCATTACATAAATTTGGTGCTGGAACTCATCCAAAAATGGTTGAAGCTCTTGACTTTTTATATGAAGGTATTAACGCAGCAGATGAAGATGATATCATCATCACTGGTAATGCATGTGAGAGTATTAATACAGTATTAAAAAGTGTTTGGATTGATAAAATTTTAAATGGTGATAAAAAACACATCATTACAACTGAAGTTGAGCATCCAGCAGTTACTGCTACATGTAAATTCTTAGAAACTCAAGGAGTTGCAGTTACTTATTTACCTGTAAATGACGAAGGTATCTTAGAAGCTGAGACTGTTAAACAGTTTATTAAAGAAGAAACTGCATTAGTTACTGTAATGTGGGCAAATAATGAAACTGGTAAAGTTTTCCCAATTAAAGAGATTGGTACTATTTGTAAAGCAGCTGGTGTTGCTTTCCATTCAGATGCTACTCAAGCAATTGGTAAAGTACCAGTAGATGTACAAGATTGTAATATTAATTATTTAACTTTCTCTGCACATAAATTCCATGGACCAAAAGGTGTTGGTGGTTTATATGTTAAAAAAGGTTCTGAGTTAACTCCATTAATTCACGGTGGTGAACAAATGGGTGGAAAAAGAGCTGGTACTGTTGATGTTGCATCAATGGTAGGTATGGGATGGGCTATGCATTTAGCTACTTCTACTATGGCTTTAGCTTATGAAAAAAATCACGTAAGTAAATTAAGAGATAAATTAGAATCTGCAATTTTAGAATTACCAGAAACTATTGTTATTGGTGGTAAAGATAACAGAACTCCAAATACAACTTTAATTTCAATTAGAGGTGTTGAAGGTGAATCTATGTTATGGGATTTAAATCAAAAAGGTGTTGGAGCTTCAACAGGAAGTGCTTGTGCATCTGAAGATTTAGAAGCAAACCCAGTTATGAATGCTTTTGGTTCAGATAGTGAACTAGCACATACAGGTGTAAGATTTTCATTAAGTAGATTTAATACAGAAGAACAAATTGACTATGCAATTGATGTTATTAAAGGCGCAATTGTTAGATTAAGAGCTATTTCAAGTTCTTACGCATACGCACCAGAATCACATAACTCTGGTTTATAAGAAAAAATAGAAGATTAAAAGGAAAGACTAATGGCAAAAAATGATTTAATTAGCGGATCTATTTGGGATGAATATTCAGACCAAGTTGTAAATAGAATGAACAACCCTCAACACCAAGGTGAAATTACAGAAGAGAGAGCAAAAGAATTAGGAACAAAATTAATTGTTGCTGACTTCGGTGCTGAATCATGTGGTGACGCAGTAAGATTATACTGGGCTGTAAATGAAACAACAGATGAGATTGTTGAATCTAAATTCAAATCTTTTGGTTGTGGTACTGCAATTGCATCTTCTGATGTTATGGCTGAGTTATGTGTTGGTAAAACTGTAGATCAAGCTGTAAAAATTACTAATATTGATGTTGAATTTGCTTTAAGAGATAATGCAGATACTCCAGCTGTTCCACCTCAAAAAATGCACTGTTCAGTTATGGCTTATGATGTTATCAAAAAAGCTGCATCTGAGTATAAAGGTGTAGATATGGAATCTTTTGAAACTGAAGTTATTGTATGTGAATGTGCAAGAGTTTCATTAGCTACATTAAGAGAAGTTATTAGAATTAATGACTTAAAAACTGTAGAAGAAATTACTGACTTTACTAAAGCAGGAGCTTTCTGTAAATCATGTATTAAGCCTGGTGGGCATGAAGAAAAAGAATATTACTTAGTTGATATTTTAGCTGACACTAGAGCACAAATGGAAGAAGAAAAATTAAAAACTGCTGCAGATGCTTCTGAATCTGGAGAATTAACATTTGATAAAATGACTTTAGTTCAAAGAATTAAAGCAATTGATACATTATTAGATGAAGAAATCAGACCAATGTTAGCAATGGATGGTGGAAACATGGAAATTATTGATATTAAAGAAAACATTCCTCACTATGATTTATACATTAGATACTTAGGTGCTTGTTCAGGATGTGCGTCTGGTTCGTCTGGAACTTTATATGCAATCGAATCTGTATTAAAACAAAAAATTGATGAAAACTTAAGAGTTTTACCAATCTAATAATTTAATAAATACTGATATAAATATAAACAATTATTCAAAAGGTCTGTGCTTTTAGCACAGGCCTTTTTTTATGTCTAATAAATATATGCTTTATACGTAATTTTCACATAACTTTTTGATATAATCAAGAAAAAATATTAAAGAGAATATATGGAATTTTTAGAAAATATAACAACTTCATGGATAATTATATTTATACTTACAGGTTTTATTGCTGGATATATTGATTCAATAGCTGGAGGAGGGGGAATGATACAAGTTCCTGTTCTTTTATATAGTGGAATCCCACCTATCTTTGTTTTAGCTACAAATAAAATGGCAAGTCTATTTGGTACATTAATGGCAACAATCAAATACTATTTAAGTAATAAGATTTCTTTAAAGGTAGTTAGTATTGCAATAATACCTTGTTTATTAGCATCTTATATTGGTAGTGAACTTGTAATGTACGTGCCTGATAATATAATTCAATGGGCAATTCTTATCTCTATTCCAATTGCATTAATTTTTTTATTGAAAAAAAGTAAAGAATTTAAAGAAGAAAAAACAGAATTATCAAAAAAGAATATTGTATTGGCAACTGCTCCTATTGGTTTTTATGATGGATTATTAGGACCTGGAACTGGAACATATATGACTATTTCTATGAAGAAGTTTTTACACTTAGATTATATTATTTCAACTGCTTCTACAAAACCTTTAAACTTAGCAACTAATATAGGATCAGCAATTGCTTTTATGATGGCTGGAAAGGTATTATGGATGATTGCTATTCCTATGGCTATATCAAATATGTTAGGCTCTTATGTTGGAAGTCATTATGCTATTAAAGGTGGCGAAGCCTTTATTAAAAAAGTATTGATATTTGTACTTGTATTTATGTTAGGTGCTAATATTCTTAAAATTATTTTTACTTAAGTTTATGCTATAATAATAAAAAAGGATATTTTATGACAGCACAAGATAAAGAACTAAAACAATTACATGATGGAATAGTTGATGATGTAAACTCTTTGGTTTCAAAGTATATGTCAATTGTTGGATTAGATGTTCCAGAAAATGATGAACCAGAAGCTAAAAGAAAAATTATAGCTATTATTAAAGAAGCAATCAATAATTTAGAGAAATAAATTATTGATTGTTATCAATGAAAATAATCACTTATTCTTATAATATTCCTATAAATAAAATAAAAGGTATTTATATGGAAACAATCTCAACTTTTTTAACTCACGATCACAGAGCATGTGATGAAGAATTCGCAAATATGGAAAATGCAGTATCTCAAGAAAACTGGGATGAGGCAAATGAAAAGTTTAATAAATTTTCATCTGACTTACTTCACCATTTTGATATGGAAGAAAAAGTTATGTTTGTAGCTTTTGAAGATAAAACTGGAATGACTCAAGGTCCAACAATGATGATGAGAATGGAACACGAACAAATGAAACAAATTCTTGATCAGTTAAAAGATGATTTAGTTTCAAAAGATCAAAATCATTTCTTTGGTGTAAGTGAAAGTTTAATGATGTTAATGCAACAACATAATATGAAAGAAGAACAAATGTTATATGCAATGGCAGATGCTCATTTAGCTGATGATGTTGCCAATGTTGTAGAGAATATGAAGGCTTTATAAATAGATGTTCAATAAAGGACTTAGCTTAGATCAAGCACCACCAATATCAATACCATTTAGATTTTTTATGACAGCACCAATATTTGGAATATTATTAGGATTAGTTTTCTTTTTCTCTCCTTTTGAAACTATATCAAACCAATACTCTTCCTTAGCAATTGGGGCTGTTCATTTATTTACTTTAGGTATTTTAGCGATGATAATTTTTGGTGCTATGCAACAAATGATGCCTGTTTTAGCTGGAGTAGTTATTCCAAATCCAAATGTATTTGCAAATATTGTACATACTTCACTTACTTTGGGTACTTTAGCATTTAGTGCTTATTTTATATTTAATATAAAAATTGCACTTCATATAGCAGTATTATTACTAAGTATTTCTTTTTTAACTTTTTTTGTTTATTCAATAAAGTTACTATTTAAAGTAGAGTTTTTAACTTCTACAGTTAAAGCTATGAAGTTATTTGCCTTATGTGGTCTAATAACAGTGCTTTTAGGAGCTTATATAGCTAGTGGACACATAAGTTCAAATATATCAGATAACCACTACGTTTTTGTTAATGCACATATACTATTTGCATTATTTGGTTTTGCTGTATTACTTATTATGGGAGTTTCGTTTCAGGTGATTCCTATGTTTTATGTTGCTTTAGATTTCCCCAAATTAATGCAAGATAAAATGCCTCTAGTTTTATTTATTCTATTATGTATCAGTTTTGTATTTTTTTATATGGAACTTGATATGTTTTTTATAAAAGCACTATTTTCAATACTTCTTTGCTCTTTTGCTTTGTTTGGGATTAAGTCTTTAAACAATAGAAGAAGACCAGTATTTGATGTAACACTTTGGTATTGGAAATTATCATTATCTATGTTACTTATCTCAATTCTTATTTGGTTAAGTAATGCAATGGAAGATAATTATATATTAGCTATTATATTTGCTTTAGGTTTTTTATATTCATTATTACAAGGAATGGTTTATAAAATAATTCCATTTTTATCATGGTTTCATTTAACATCAAAAGGTTACTTTAACGTCCCAACTATTAGAGAATTTATTGATGAAAAATTTATTAAATACCATTTCTTTTTACACCTATCATCTATAGTATTATTTGTATTGTCATACTATATAAATGGAGTTATATTCTTAGCTTCAGTTGTATTTATTGCTTCAAATATTCTATTTTTTATTAACTGTGTAAATGGTGGATTAAAATATAAAGAAATAGCAAAAACTGACCCAATGGATATGTCTGCTTTTAAATAATCTCACTTATGTTATAATACGCGAAAATTAAGCTTATTATAACATAGGGATATAGATGTCAACTCAAAACAATCAAATATTAAAAAATACTAACGCACAAATTCTTGATGAATTTAATGCTTCTATTATGTTCGATAAAGAACTTTATTCTCAAGATATCAAAGGTTCTATTGCACATTCACAAATGCTTTGTGAAAGAGGTGTATTAACAAAAGATGAGCAAGAAGTTATTGAATCTGGTTTATTACAAGTTAAAGAAGAAATAGAATCAGGTAAATTTGAATTCTCATTAGCTTATGAAGATATTCATATGGCAGTTGAAAATAGACTTACTGAAATTATTGGAGAACCAGGAAAAAGACTTCATACTGCAAGAAGTAGAAATGACCAAGTTGCAACTGATTTTAGATTATATGTTCAAGAAAAGTCTTTGTCAATTAAAGCTCAATTACAAGAGTTAGTAGAAACATTTGTATCTGTGGCTTCAAAGCATACTGAAACTTTAATTCCTGGTATGACTCACTTACAACATGCACAACCTCTTAACTTTGGTTATCACATGTTAGCATATGCAAATATGTTCAAAAGAGACTTCCAAAGATTTGAAAGCTCACATGAAAGAAATAACTACTCTCCATTAGGGAGTGCAGCACTAGCTGGAACTCCACATAATATTGATAGAGATAGTACTTCTTCAAAACTTGGATTTACAGCACCTACAGCACATGCTATGGATACTGTATCTGATAGAGATTTTGCTTTAGAAATTTTATTTAATATTTCCACTTCAATGATGCATATTTCTAGAATTTCTGAAGAGTTAGTTACTTGGTCTTCTTATGAGTTCCAATTTGTTAGAATGAGTGATGAGTATGCTACAACTTCATCTATTATGCCTCAAAAGAAAAATCCAGATGTTCCTGAACTTTTACGTGGTAAAACTGGTAGAGTTTATGGAAACATGATTTCATTATTTACTGTAATGAAAGGTTTACCATTAGCTTATAATAAAGATACTCAAGAAGATAAAGAGGGTGTTTTTGACTCAGTACGAACTATTGAAATTTCATTAAAGATTTTAAATGAAGTTATTAAAACTATGATTGTAAATGTTGATAAAATGGAAGGTGCTTGTAAAATTGGACACTTATCTGCAACTGATTTAGCTGACTTCTTAGTTCAAAAACAAAACATGCCATTTAGAACTGCTTATTATATTACTAAAGATGTAGTTGAAAAAGCGAACTCTTTAAACAAAGATATTTCTGAGCTTACAATTGATGAGATTAGAGAATCAAATGATGAAGTAAAAGATATTGATGAAGAAATTATTATGTATTTAGATTTAAGAAACTCTATGAATGCTAGAACTTCATTTGGTGGAACTTCAACACAACAAACATTAAATCAAATTGATGTATTTAAAGAATGGTTAGAAGAAAATAAATAATAAAAATCTAGGGGGAGAATAAATCCTCTGGATGAGAATTTAGAATAAAAAAGAATTAGATGAGATTATCTCATCTAATTATAAAAACTTTTTAGTCATTTCAAATAGTGTTTGAATGTCAGTTTTTCCTACAAATGCATCAACGCCAATTTGATTCATTTTTCCTCTTACTGCATCAGTTGTCATAGATGAGTTTACTATAACTGGAATATGTGCATATTTTGCAGTATTTTTAACATAAGATGCTACTTGGTATCCATCAGTTCCTGGCATTTCAATATCAGTAAGAACCATACCTACTGTTTCTGGATCTAATTCATCTAATCTATTGATTAATAAACTACCATTTGCATAAATCTCAAATCTTGCACCTGTTTTTTTGAAGAATTTATTTAACACTTCTCTTGCAACTCCTGAATCTTCAGCAGCTAAGATTAGTTTGTTTGTTTCGATTTTATCATCAACAAACTTTTTAACATCATCTTCTCCATCATCAGTCCAACCAACATCTCTTAATAGTTGCTCAGCATTAAATACAGTACATAGTTCGTCTTTTTCATCAACTTTAACATATGTTGTATATGTGATTTTTGAATTAGTCTCTTCTGTATGTCTTAATTCATCTGTAGTTTTTTCTACAATATCTAACATATCTCTTACTAAGAAACCAATCTTCTTATGATTGAATTCACAATAGATGATTAGTTTATATTCACTCATTTCAAGTGCTTTTAAACCTAACCATACATCTAAATTAATTAAAGTAACAGGTTCACCTCTAATAGTTGCAATACCTGCAATCACTTCACTCTCTTTTGGAGTATCATTAATTGTAACTTCTTCTGTAATTATAAATGCTTTTACTTTTGCAATGTTGATTGCATAAATATTATCGTGACCAGTGTAAAAAACAGCCAACTGTTGAACATTTCTAAGGTGCGCTTGAGTCATTTGCTCAACACTGCCACTAATACCGCTCATGTGAATCCTTTAATAAGTATAAACTTATTTATTATATATCTTTTATTCTTTAAGTAACTTTAATTATTTTTCCATTTTTCTTAGTAGTTTTTGCATAGTTACTGAAGCCATCATTAATCCGAATGAACCCGTCACTCCCTCAAAGCTTCCTTTTTCTATACACTTAGGATCTTCAGATGAAAAAATTACTTTAAATTTCCTTTTAAAGCCTTCTTCTTTCAGTTGATTTCTAATTTTTTTGATAAATGGATCGTTGTATGTATCCCAAATTGATTTGTATTCAATTTTACTTGGATCAATTCTTTTTGCTGCACCAGAAGTTGTGATTACTTTTGTGTAATATCTTTTAATTAAATGAACTTTTGGTTTAACATCATCAATGGCATCTAAAATATAGTTGTATTGAGAAAAATCAAAGTTATCAATCCACTCAGGAGTTACTTTTGCGTGAATTGCAGTAACCTCTGGATATTTTTCTTTTAAAGCATCAACTTTTACTCTACCAATATTTCCAACACTTCCAAGTTGTCTATTTGTATTTGATATTTCATAAGTATCAAAATCAACAATTGTTATGTTTTTAATACCAGTATTATATAAAGCATCAAGGGCAAAACTACCAACTCCACCAACACCTAATAAAATAAGCTTTACATCTTTAAATTTATTGAATTTTTCTTCACCAAATAGTTTTATTGTTCTATCGTATTGCATATAATCTACTCTTTTAAAATTTTTCGGTATTATATCATAAATTATAATTTTGGGAGACATTGATGGATAAAGAACCAATGACAAGTGCAGGGTACGAAAAGATTACAGGAAGTTTAGATTTTCTAAAATCTCAAGAGAGACCTACTACCGTAATTGAGCTTGATGAAGCAAGACAATTAGGGGATTTAAAAGAAAATGCAGAATATCATGCTGCAAAAGAAAAATTAGCGCTAATTGATGTTCAAATTGCAGAATTAGGTTCAATTATTTCAAAAGCAATAATTATTGATCCTTCAACTCTTCCCCATAACAAAGTAAGTTTTGGTTCAACAGTTGAACTAGTAAATACTGATACAGATGAAGAATTTATTTATTCAATTGTTGGTGGAGTAGAAGCAAACGTAGATAATGGTTTGATTTCTTTTAACTCACCTTTAGCAAAACAACTATTAGGAAAAGAAGAGGGTGATGAAATTACTGCTACTTTACCTGGTGGAGTTAAAACTTTTGAAGTATTAGGTGTATCTTACAAGGAGCTAGTAATCTAATGAATGTAGCAATTATTGGAGCGAGTGGTTATACAGGATTAGAGTTAATCAAAATTTTATTAACTCATCCAAAATTTAACATCACTTATATCGCAAATTCAACAGGGGAAATGAATGTACAAGAACTTCACCCTTGTTTACAAGATGTTGTAAATATTGAAGTATCAAAAGCAAATGCAAAAGATGTAGCAAAAGCTGCTGATTTAGCATTTTTAGCTTTACCTCATAAAACATCTATGTCTTTTGCAAAAGAGTTATTAGAACTAGATGTAAAAGTAGTGGATTTATCTGCTGATTATAGATTAGAATTAGATACTTATGAAGAACATTATTGTGATCATGAAGACAAAGAGAATATTAAAGATTCTGTTTATGGATTACCTGAATATTATTCTGAAGATATTAAAGGCTCAAAACTTGTAGCAAATCCAGGATGTTATCCAACAGCATCACTATTAGCATTATTACCTTTTGTTGATTTTATTCAAGAGGGAACGCCAATTTTTATTGATGCAAAATCAGGTGTTTCTGGAGCTGGAAAAAAACTAAGTGAAATAGCTCATTTTGTAAATCTAAATGAAAATACACTTGCTTATAATCCATTCAAACATAGACATATGCCTGAAATTGAAGAAAAAATTAAACTAGTTAAAAATAAAGAGTTCCAAATAAACTTTGTTCCTCATTTATTACCAGTTACTAGAGGAATGTTAGTTTCTGTTTATGCAACATTAAAAGATGAAATTGATGTTGAGCAGATTTTAGAAGATACTTATGCAAACTCTGAATTTGTAAGAGTTAGAAAATCACCAGTTGATTTAAAATCAACAGCAGGTACAAACTTCTGTGATATTTTTGTTGCAAGAAATAAAAAAGCACTATTTATTAATTCTTCAATTGATAATTTACTAAGAGGAGCTTCATCTCAAGCTGTAGTAAATGCAAATATTATGTGTGGTTATGAAGAAAACGAAGGTATCCCAAAAATAGCCTATGTACCTTAATATTAATGAATCAGCTATTTTCGTAGCTGATTCTCACTTCAATAAAAAAAATCAACAATTCTTAATATTCTTAGAAAAACTTCAAAATGAAGAAATCTGTACTACTCAATTATTTTTGATGGGTGATATGATTGATTTTATTTCAGGTGAAAGTAAATACTTTATAAAAGAGAATAAAAAAGTTATTGATATTCTAAATTATCTTTCTTCAAAAATACAGATTGTTTATTTAGAAGGAAACCATGATTATAATCTTGCAATATTATTTCCTAACATAAAAGTAATCAAAAGAGAAAATCAACCATTCTTTGCTCAATATAAGAATAAAAGTGTTGCTTTATCTCACGGAGATAATTTTATTAATTGGCATTATAATTTATATTGTAAATTTATTAGAAATACAATCTTCCTTCGATTTATGAATCTTATTGATTTTAATTATAAAATCTCTAAGAAAATTGAGAACTCTTTATTGGGAAAAAACATTTGTCATAGAATGAATGATTTTGAGCGACTTGTAAAAAGAAGAGTTTCTTTTTATGAAAGTGATATAATTATAGAAGGACATTATCACCAAGGTGGCACATATAATGTAGATAATAAAACTTATGTAAATATTCCATCTTTATGTTGTGATAATAAATTTATGAGATTAATTGACAATAAATTTATAGGAGAACAAATATGAATATTTTATTTTTTGCTATTGTTATCCCCGTATTAATTCTATTAATTCTTTTGGTAATTATTTTAATAAAAAAGAATAATTCAAAATCTACTACTGTAAAAACAAATACTACAAGTATCCAAAAAGATGAAGAACCTAAAACTATGTGTTCTGATTTGAAACTACCAAATAGGGTTGAAAAGTTTGATAATCATACTTTATTTCAAGCTTGTAATAAAATATTTGATACTTTTAAAGCTTTAGATTATGCTTCAAAACAAGAGAGTTTTTTAGATAAAAAAGAGTGGCATACTTGGCAAGTATCACTACTTTTAAGAACTGTAAAAATTAAATACAATTTTTATGTGCCAACACAAAAAGGTACTTTTCATCCATCTATTGAAAATCAACCCAATGAAAATATTTTAGGATTAATGAAAAGAATTGAAAGTAAGTATCTAAATCAAGTAAATGTTGATAGAAATAAAGATGAATTATGTAATGAAATTATTTGGACAAGTAGAGATGTTTCGGTAATTTTTTATTATTTAATCAATAGAAATAACTTCAAGGAGTAAGTCATAGCAAAGTTTGAAGTAGTAAGTGAATATGAACCAGCAGGAGATCAACCACAAGCAATAGAAGCTTTAAGTGATTCTATTCTCGAAGGTAATAAATATAATACACTTTTAGGTGTTACTGGTTCTGGTAAAACATATACAATGGCTAAGGTTATTGAAAAAACTCAAAAACCTACATTGATTATGACTCATAATAAAACACTAGCAGCACAGCTGTATTCTGAGTTTAAACAATTTTTCCCTAATAACCATGTTGAATACTTTATTTCGTACTATGATTATTATCAACCGGAAGCTTATATTCCAAGAACTGATTTATTTATTGAAAAAGATTCCTCTATTAATGAAGAATTAGAGAGACTAAGACTTAGTACTACTGCTTCATTACTTTCTTTTGATGATGTTATTGTTGTAGCTTCTGTATCTGCTAACTATGGTTTAGGAAATCCTGAAGAGTATAAAGCAATGGTTCAAAGAATTGAAGTTGGATATGAATACTCACAAAGAGAATTTTTACTAAAACTAGTAGAGATGGGTTATAAAAGAAACGATAAGTTTTTTGATAGATCTGATTTTAGAGTAAATGGTGATGTAATTGATATTTACCCAGCTTATTATGAAGATGAATTTATTAGAGTTGAATTCTTCGGTGATGAAGTAGAATCTATTACAAAACATGAATATCTTACAAATAATAAAACTCAAGGGGTTGAAGAAGTAATTATCTATTCTGTTAATCCCTTTGTTGTATCAAATGATAAATTAGCAGTTGCTGTAAAACAAATAGAAGAAGAATTAGAAGAGAGATTATTTAATCTAAAAGAGAATGACAAGCTAGTTGAACATCAAAGATTAAAACAAAGAGTCGAGTTTGATTTAGAGATGATTGAAGGTACTGGAATGTGTAAAGGTATTGAAAACTATGCTCGACATCTAACTGGTCAAAAGCCAGGTGAAACTCCATACTCACTAATGAACTATTTTGAATCAATGACTGACGAGTTTTTATTAATTGTTGATGAATCACATGTATCCCTTCCTCAATTTAGAGGAATGCATGCAGCTGATAGATCTAGAAAAGAAGTATTAGTTGATTATGGATTTAGACTTCCAAGTGCTATGGATAATAGACCACTAAAGTTTGATGAGTTTATTGAAAAGAAAGCTTCATATCTTTTTGTATCGGCAACACCAAATGAACTAGAAGTTGAGAAATCAACGGTAGTAGCTGAACAAATTATTAGACCAACTGGATTAGTTGAACCAAAAATAGAAATTATGGATTCTGAATTCCAAGTTGAAAAACTACATGATGAAATCAAAAGAGTTGTTGCTAAAAACGAAAGAGTTTTAGTAACAGTTCTTACTAAAAAGATGGCAGAAGAATTAAGCTCATACTATAGTGATTTAGGTATCAAAGTTAAGTATATGCACTCTGATATTGATGCAATTGAAAGAAACCATATTATTAGACAACTAAGACTTGGTGAGTTTGATGTACTTGTTGGAATTAACTTACTTAGAGAAGGTCTTGATATTCCAGAAGCTTCACTTATTGGTATTTTAGATGCAGATAAAGAAGGGTTCTTAAGATCACGTACAGCACTTATTCAAACTATGGGTAGAGGTGCTAGAAATGAAAATGGTAAAGTAATCCTTTTTGCTAAAAGAATAACAGACTCTATGCAGTTTGCAATTGATGAAACTAATAGAAGAAGAAAAATCCAAGAAGCTCACAATAAAGAGCATGGAATTATTCCAAAATCAACTAAGAGAAGATTAGATGGAAGTCTAAAACTTGAAGAGTATGATGAAACAGCTTGGAAAAAAGAAAAAGTTGAAAAAATGCCAGCCTCTGAGAGAAAGAAAATCTTAGTTGAGTTAAATAAACAAATGAAAAAAGCTTCAAAAGATTTAAATTTTGAAGAAGCAATTAGATTAAGAGATGAAATAGATAAAGTTAAAAAGATTTAATTTTAATTTTTTATAGGACAGATAATGAAAAAAGCCACAAAAAAAGAAATAGAAATTATAAAAGATGCATTTGTAGAGAAATACTCAGATGCAGTTACGGAGTTAGATTATAAAAATGATTATGAGTTATTAATAGCTATTATACTTTCAGCTCAATGTACAGATAAAAGAGTAAATATTATAACTCCGGCACTTTTTGAAAAATACCCAAGTGTTAAAGAACTTGCCTTTGCTAATGTAGGTGAAGTAAAAGATTTACTTAAATCCTGTTCATTTTTTAATAATAAGTCAAAAAATATTGTAAAAATGGCTCAAACAGTATTAGAAGATTATGATGGTGAAATCCCTCATATTCAAAAAGAGCTTATGAAGCTTTCAGGTGTTGGAAATAAAACTGCAAATGTATTTATGATTGAATTTGAAGGTGCAAATCTAATGGCCGTAGATACTCATGTATTTAGAGTTTCTCATAGACTTGGACTTAGTGATGGTAAAACAGTTGAGATTACTGAGGCTGATTTAGTGAAGAAACTAAAAGGTCATGATTTACATATTTTCCATCAAGCAATGGTTTTATTTGGAAGATACATTTGTAAGGCTGTAAAACCTGATTGTGATAACTGTCTTTTCCCTCATGTTTGTAAAACAACACAAAGTTTTAAACCTGCATAATGAAACATTAGTTTCATTATTGCACTAAATAAATACTTTTATCTTCCGCAAAATTTATTTTGCCTTCGTAATATTTTCTTATCTCTTTTTTTGTAATATCTTCTTTTCCTAATGTTCTTAGCATTCTATGTGATAAAACAAGATTTTTAACCTTTGCTTCTTTTGCTATATATCCTATAATATCTGGTGTCATATGTAAGTTTTTTGCAACACCTTGAGCACCTTTTGGAACTGCATTATGTGCGATTAGAATATTACTATTTACAGCTAGTTTTTCTAAAGTACTGTATTTCCCACTCATATCTCCTGAGAACGTGATACTTTTACCATCTATTGATACTTTATATGCAGTTGCAGGAATAGGGCCGTGATTTACACTAATAGCTTCTATTTTGATATTATTTTTATCATATATAGTTTTTATCTCTTTTGAGAAAGGAATAACTGTAGTTTGCAGTTTAAATTGAGCATTTCCATCTAAGAAATCTCCCATATATTCCCAAGCACCTTTTTTATTTTCAAAAAGTCTATTTATGAAAGTTTTTGTATCTGGAACAAATAGTCCTTTATCAGGTCCATATATTTCTATATCTTTAAATCTATTAGAGAAAAAACTAGCTTTGAGTAAGGCTGGTAAATCTGCTGTATGATCTATATGTAAGTGAGTTAATAAGATTATATCAAGGTCTTCAATTTTTGCTTTTACTTCTTCGAATCTAAGTGCAGCTCCCCCACCAAAGTCTACAAGTATTTTACTTTTATTATCTACCCAAATAATATATGCACTAGAAGCTCTATTATCATTTAACTCAGGACCTCCTGAACCTAAAACTTGTACTTTTATATCACGGGCAAAGGCAGATGCAATAAGAAATAGAAAAACTAATATTAGTTTTTTCATTTTAGAAAATCTTCTATAAATAACTCTTTTATTTTACTGTTTAAACCATTTGAATTAAACATTATTAATTCTCTATAATATCTTTGTAGTTGTCGCTGTCTTAAAATTGATTTTCCACCATTATATATCATAGCTGTTGTAATCATTTTTTGAATTAGATTAAATAGTTCAACTCTTAGTTTATCAAGTTGTGTTCCATCATTAGATTCTAAGAAAGCTATTTTTTGTTTTTCTAATCTTTTTTTAGATACTTTTTGTAAATCTACATCTTCTATATGATTTAATACACCTTTTCCTAATCCATAAAGTGAGTAATGAATAGTTTTTGATAAGGATTTATTTTTTGTATAGTTACCTATTTTATTAGAAGATATAATATCTTCATCTTTTACAAAATAGTTATGTAGTTCAATATTTACAGTATTTAAACTCTGACCAACAAAAGTTTTAGGAGTATCTACTATTCTAAAACCTTCACTTTCTTCAAACTTTGTAAGAACTTCATACTCATGACATTCATAATGAAAACCAATTAATAAAGTATCAAATATTTTATATCCACTAGCCCAAGTTAAAATACCATTTAGTTTATATCCACCTTGGCATTTTCTCGCTACTACTTTTGTCTCTTTTGATCTTAAGTGATTTATAGCAATACCACATTTTTTATTGAAGTATTTTTTTCTTTTTTTGAACTTGTTTTTATTCATAATTGAATTGGCTGCTAATATCTGAATAACTAGAAAAGATAAACTTCCACTATATTGTGTAAGTGATGAAAATAGTTTTAGTTTTAATTCATCCTGAACTTTACTATCATAATCATATAAAGCTAAAAGCTCATTCTCATAAGTGATATCAAAAGCTTTTTTTAAAGTTTTTACTTTATAGTCTAGCTTATCACTATCTAGTTTTTCTATTTCATTTATTGCATATTCAAGGTTTTCATTATAATCATTCATCTATTTTTTTCTACATTCTTCTTTATATTCTTTGAAAACATATTCGTCTTCTATTAATTGTGCTTCAACATCTTTTGCTTCACAAACGAACTCTTTTCCATCTTTATTTATTATATAAATAAAATTATAGATCTCTTTACTATTACTTAATACTTCAAAACTTGTTTGTTTTATTGATAGTTTTAATATCTCAGTATTTTTTTGTTTAAGATAGTTTGCTTTGAAAGTATCTGGTAGTTTGTTTTCATTTTCATTATTAGCGTATACTAATCCTGCAATAATAATTGCTATTACTGAAAAGAATATAGTAAGCTCTTTTTTTGTAAACGTTTTTTTTATTTTATAAATAATATAAACAATTAGTGCAATAATAATTAGTGAAAATATTAAAATTTGCATTTGAATCCTTCTATTTTGATGATTTGTTTAGTTTTTCTCTATATGCTGCTTTTGATAAATATTTTGATGTAGTAGTTGGTTTTGCAATAAATTCATCTTCTAAGATAGCTTGTTTAACAGCTTTTTTACCTTGCATTGAATTTGTGATTACTTTATTATCAACATTTATATTTTTAACTAACCCAGCTTTTAAATTATTTAAAATAGTTAATACTGTATTTACATCTTTCTTATCAACATCTAAAGTGATCTTACTCAAATCGTTTCCTTTTTTTATTAGTATTATATCTCATGTTAGCAAAAAATGTTATACTAAATATTATTACATAAGGAAATAAATTATGAATTTAGTTAATAATAATTCTTTTGATATTATAGTCATTGGTGGGGGAGCCACTGGGGCTGGAATTGCATTGGATGCTAGTAGTAGGGGACTTAGTGTTTTATTATTAGAACAAAATGATTTTGCTTCAGGAACTAGTTCTAAAAGCTCAAAGCTAATTCATGGGGGAGTTAGGTATTTAGAGAAAGCAATAAAACAATTAGATAAAGAACAATTTAATCTTGTAAAAGAGGGTTTATATGAAAGAGCCTTATTTATCAAAAATGCTCCTCATCTTGCAAAAAAACTAAAATTAGATACTCCCATATATAATAACTTTGAAATAATCTATGTATATATAGGTTTATTACTTTATAAATTGATCTCAGGGAAGAAAAGTATAGGAAGTAATACATTTATCAATAAAACCTTATTAAGTCTCTTGCAGCCAAGTATAAAGAAAAAAGACCTTGTAGGTGCTGTATCTTTTTTTGATGGAAGGTTTATAGATTCTCGTATGGTTATTGCTTTATTGCAAAGTGCTCAAAATTATGGAACAGTTGTTAGAAACTATAGTGAAGTAAAAGAATTTATATATGATAGTGAACATAAAATAAAATCATTAAAATATACAAATAAAATTACAGATGAAGAGTTTAGTGTAGATGCTTCATATATAATAAATGCTACTGGGGCTAATGTAGATAATATAAGATTATTAGATGATGAGAAAGTAGAAGAAATATTAAGTTTAAGTTCTGGTATTCATTTGATTTTAGATAAAAAGTTTCTTCCTAGTGATGAGGGGATATTAATTCCACAAACCTCAGATGGTAGAGTGATATTTATTTTACCTTACTTGGGTAAATGTCTAATTGGTACAAGTGATGAAAAGACAGTATATACAAAAGAACCAAAAGCATCTAATGAAGAGATAGAGTATTTATTAAAACATATAAATGAATACTTTGATATTAAAATTTGTAAAGATGATATATTATCTGTATGGAGTGGAATAAGACCTCTTGTAAAACCTCTTAGTAATGGACATACAGAAGAGATAGTAAGAGAACATAAAATACTAAGTTCAGATAGTGGATTAATTTCAATTGCTGGAGGTAAGTGGACTACTTATAGAAAAATGGCAGAAGAGTTAGTTGATTATGTATGTGAAAAAGGTATAAATAAAAAAGTTAAAAAAAGTAAAACAAAACATCTAAAAGTACATGGTTCAAGGAAAAATCTAAAAAAAATAAAAAAAGAATTAGAAATACATGATAAGTTATCAAAACAAACAAAACAGAGTTTATTAAATCTATATGGAAGTGAGGCTTTAGGAATTTTATCAATAGCTTATGTATATAATGCTTTTGAATTAATACATAAGGATTTACCTTTTATAAAAGCAGAGATAATTTACTGTATAAAACATGAGTTTGCAAAGAAGCCAATTGATTTTTTAGCAAGAAGAATATCTTTATGTTTTATAGACAAAAAGAAGTCTTTAGAGTGTTTGCTTATGGTATGCCAAACCTTTAAAGTTCAACTTTTATGGAGTAATGATAAATTCCAAAATGAGTTAAATGAATCTAAAAAACTAATAGAAGAACTATTCTAAAAACTTATATTACTTAACATTTAATTAACAAAAAATTAATATTAAATTAACACCTCTTTGTGATAATCTCACTAATTTATCACAAGGAAATTTTAAATGAAAAAGATTGTTTCATTATCACTTGTTTGTACTGCAATGATACTAAATGCAAGTGAAACAACATTAGAAGATATTAGTGTTGTAGAAAAAGTAAATATGAAGACTGTTAAAGATGTAAGCGCGAATCAAATTAAGTCTGCTGATTTAGCAGAAGCTTTAACAAAAAATATTCCTTCGGTTTCACTAGTAAGAAGATCAGGTATTGCTAATGATATTATTTTAAGAGGTGCTAAAAAAGATAATATCAATGTATTAATTGATAATAGTAAAATCTATGGGGCATGTCCAAATAGAATGGATCCTACAACATCTCATGTATTAACAAACAATATTGAATCAGTTGAAGTAATTGAAGGTCCTTATGATGTTGAAAACTTTGGTACGTTAAGTGGTGCTGTTAAGATTAAAACAAAACAACCAAGCAAAGACTTTAAAGGTGAAGTAAATCTAAATGTTGGAAGTTTCTCATATAGAAAATTATCAACTACTATTCAAGGTGGTAATGAAAGAGTAAAATTATTGATTTCTGCTTCTACAGAAGAATCAGATCCATATAAAGATGGAAATGGTAATAATTTTAAAGAACAACAAAAGAAACACGGTGTGCCAATGGCAAATCAATACTCATCAGAAGCAGATAATAAAAAAGCTTATGAAAAGAAAACATTATTAACAAAAGCCTTAGTAAATATTGATGATAGTTCAGAATTAGCTTTATCTTATACTTTAAATAGAAGTGATGAGGTAATGTATCCAAATACTCCAATGGATGCTGATTATGATGATTCTGATATTTATACAATATCTTATACGAAAAGAGATTTAGGTAAATACTCAAAAGAGTTAAAAGCTGAATATTACTACTCTAAAGTTGATCATCCAATGAGTGTAAAACTAAGAAACAATGCAACTATGATGAAAGAAATGACTAACCATATGAAATCATCAATTTGGGGTGCCAAAGTTAAAAATACAATGAATTTAAATGATTCACTTTTAACTTTAGGTTTAGATACTAGTATTAGAAATTGGAAAGGTAGAAAGTTCAATAATGACTTAAGTGTTGATATGACAAGTTTACCTTCAACTGATACAACAAACAAAGCTATCTTTGCAAAACATGAAAGTTCATTTGGTAATATCGATTTAGAAGTTGGTACTAGATTTGATAATACTAAAATAGATACAGACTCAAGTACAAAAAAAGACAATAAATATAATTCATTAAATGGACATATCTTTGCTGTTTTAAATGCTAATGATACTACAAAATATTTTGCAGGAATTGGTAAATCATCAAGAGTTCCAGATGCAAGAGAGTTATATTACAGTGGTAGTGGAAATGAAGATTTAGATGATACTAAAAACTATGAGTTAGATTTAGGTTTCCAAAAAAATTATGAAAACTCTATGTTAAAAACAAAAGTATTCTATTCTGTATTAAAAGATTATGTTTACAATAATAATGGAACAACATTTGAAAATATTGATGCTAAGATTTATGGAATTGAAATAAGTGGTTTATATGCTATCAATGATGAGTTTACTTTAGATTATGGAACTTCATACTTAAAAGGTAAAAAAGATGATCCGTTAGCGGGTCAAAGTGATAAAGATATGGCAGAGATTCCACCATTAAAAGCTAATTTATCATTAACTTATGAAAATAACAAATCAAAGTTTACTACACAAGTTTTAGCAGTTAAATCTTGGAGTGATTATGATTCAGATAATGGGGAGCAAGAATTACCAGGATATGCAGTGTTTAATGTAAAATATGATTACATGGTTAATAAGCATTTTGAATTAGCTGCTGGAATTGATAATATTTTTGATAAAACTTATGCAAGTACAAATACATATAATGATATTAAATATATTGGAACTGGTGATACAGAATTAATTAATGAACCAGGTAGATACCTTTACACTAATTTAAAATTTAAATTCTAATCAAAGTAGGGAAGATAACTTCTCTACTTAATCAAAATCCATTCTTATTTGGGTTTGTCCTGTTGTTCCAAACTCATGATCTATTTGTTTTGCTATCTCTTTGAAGTTTATTCCTTGTACTTCTTTTAGACTTTTTAAAATCTGTTTTTTACCATTTATTAACTCTTTAGATTTTATACCATGGGAAATAGATAAACTAGCTTCCACAAATGCTGATAATTTATCACATTGTTTTAACGCTTCTCCATCAATTGCATTGTATTTATCATCATTGTATTTTGAGATATCATCTACTACTTTAATTTTATCTTCATATATTTTATTTAAAAATTCATCTTTTGAACCATCATATAAACCTAATATATATGAGAATTCATCATGCAAAGATTCTGGTACATTTGGTAAAATATCATCTTCAATTTTTATTATTTCATACTCAGCAATAATATCTGATAGTTCATCTACTGAATATTTTACAGGTGAAATAATATCTCGAGTAAGGGCTTCAGGTAAATCATGGAATAGGGCTGTAAAAAAGTTGTTTTGAAGTCGTTTTTCCCCTGCATTTATATCAATAGAATAAAAGTAGCTAAAAACGGCAACAGTAAGCATATGACCTAATACAGAAGTTTCTGGAACTCTAGGAGTTTGTGCCCAACGTTTTTGAAATCTAAGTCTTCCACTTAAATCTATAACCTTTGCGAGTTTTTTATTAAGTGCTATTTTTCTAACTGCTATTAATTCATAATAATCTTCTATTTCTTCTTCAACAGATTTTTTTACATCTTCTATATCACTTAAAAATTGACTTGTTTGATATACAATAGAAAATTCCCATTTAGTTGCTAAATAAGAAGCTGCTTTTAGAATAAACCGCTCTTTTTTATACATATCTGGGTTACTTAGGTATTCTTCAAATCTTTGTAAAAATTTACCATTGTTAATATCTTTAAGTGAGGGGGAGAGTTTTGAGATAACCCAAGTGTTTATCTCTTTAGATTTTTTTTGTAGAGCTTTTCTGAAGACATCTGGTCTAATATCTGTTACAACTATTCGCCGTAAGAATTCAAATATACCTGCTTCAATTAAGTGGGTGTAGTTTACATCTTTTTCTAACTTAGCAATAAAGTAAGCGATTATAAACTTGTGAGCTTGTTTATCAAGCTCTACAAGTTCAACCATCCTAGGATAATCATTCCATCGCTGGATTGATGCAGAAGAGAATATGTAATCTATAATCCTTGGATTTATCATGTTTCATCCTTTGGGTCATTTTTATCTTTTGTGTCATCTTTATTTTTTCCATCAAAAAACATCATCTTTTTCCCAAGTAGCATCAAAGCTACCACGACAGTCATCATTAGATATACTTGCCAAGGTTCTCTCATAATAAATCCTTTATGTGATTATTTGATTGTTATGCTCTACACGATCCCATTTTTGAAAGTGCATTGATTTTCTCAACTCTACCTTCATGTCTTCCACCTTCAAAAGATGCGTTATTCCATGAATCAATAATAGCTTCAACCATTCCAAATCCTGAAACTCTTTCACCCATACAAATTACATTAGCATCGTTGTGTTCTCTAGCCATTTTTGCAGAATATTCATTGTGACATAATGCTGCTCTAATTCCATCAAATTTATTTGCAGCCATAGACATACCAATACCAGAACCACAAATTAAAATACCTTTGCTTCCTTCTTCAGCTAATACACTTTCACATACTTTTGCTGCGTAATCTGGATAATCAACTCTATCTTTTGTATTTGGTCCTAAGTCTACTACTTCGTGACCTCTTGCTTCAAATAGCTCTTTTACATAAGCTTTGATATCAATACCAGCGTGATCTGCACCAATAAAATATTTCATATTAATAAATTCCTTCTTTGTGTTCAATTTTTTGTGACTTTTCGTCCATTTCTTTTTCTATAGAATCAACAGTTTTTAAAACTCTGTCCCATCTAATTTCTTTATTTTCATCCCAAGAGAAATATACTACCCATGGAGTTCCTACAATAAATTTATAAGGAACAGTTCCCCAGAATCTTGAATCATTTGAATGATCTCTATTATCACCCATCATAAATGTTTCATCTTCAGGAATTTTAATTGGTAACATATTAAATAATTCACTAGGATTTAATCCATTATTTACAACAGTTGGATCATTGTGAATACCGGGATGTTCTCTTTTGTATGGATTTACAACCCATAATCTATCTCCAACTTTGATAATGTCTTCTTTTGCATAATTTGCTTTGATAAAGTCATTACCTTCTTTTGGATGTAATAAAAGATTTTTATTTTGTAAAGCAACTAAGTCTCCACCTGTTGCTACGGCTCTTTTTACATAATGAATAGCATCGTTTTTAGGATATCTAAATACAACGATGTCACCTCTTTTTGGTCTATCACCTTCAATTAAGTGACCATTATCATTAAAATCAGGTAATACTTTTAATTCAATCCATGGAATTCTTGGTGTTGGAATACCATAAGAGAATTTTTTAACAAAAAGCATATCTCCAATTAAAAGAGTATTTTTCATAGAACCACTAGGAATTACAAAAGCCTGTGCTACGAAGAAAATAATTGTAAGAACAATTACAATCGTACCAGTCCAAGAAGAGGACCAGTTATATAGTTTTCTTAACATATTTATTTACTTTCTCTTTTATCTCTTAACTTAGCAGCTTTAAGAGTATTTTTAAGAAGCATTCCAATAGTCATAGGTCCAACTCCACCTGGAACTGGAGTAATGTAAGAACATTTTTCTTTACAATCTTCAAAGTCAGCATCACCAGTTAATTTTCCAGTATCTAATCTATTAATACCAACATCAATAACAATTGCACCTTCTTTTAACATATCAGCTTTAAGTAAATGAGGAACACCTACCGCAATTACAACAATATCAGCAGCTTTTGTATGAGCTGATAAGTCTTTAGTTCTTGAATTACATACTGTAACTGTAGCTTTTGCATTAGTTAAAAGTGATGCCATTGGTTTACCAACAATATCAGATGAACCAATAACGACTGCATTTTTTCCTGATAACTCAATATTATATTCTTCGAACATTCTCATTACACCAAATGGTGTTGCTGGTAAAAATGCATCTAGATTTGAAACCATTTTCCCTACATTGTATGGGTGGAAACCATCAACATCTTTTAAAGGATTAATTGCTTCTAATACAATTGTTGTATCAATATGTTTTGGTAATGGCAATTGAACTAAAATACCATCTAATTTTGGATTATTATTCATGTCTTCAATTAGAGCTAATAACTCTTCTTGAGTAATTGAAGAATCTTTTGTTACTACTTCTGAATAAATTCCTGCTGCTTCACAAGATTTATGTTTGCTATTTACATATGTTGCACTTGCAGCATCATCACCAACTAAAATAACTGCTAGACCAGGTGTTACACCTACCTGCTCTTTAAACTGAGCAACTTCAACTTTTACTTCTTCTTTGATTTTTGCCGATAACGCTTTACCATCAATTATTGTCATGGGGTTTGAACCTTATGTATGTTTTATTTTAATGAGATATATTATCTAAAATTCATTTACAAATAGTTAAATTCAATATTAGAATAAATCTTAAAGAAAGTTTTAGCAAAGTTTCTATATAATCTCGCCTCAAATTAAAATATAAAAGGATAGTTATGTTAGAGGGTATCGTAAGAGATAGTATGACAAAACAAGCTACAAAAACTTTAAGAAGAGATGGTTTCTTAATTGCGAACATCTACGGAAAAGGTTTAGAAAATGTTTCTGCTGCATTCAAAAAAAATGAATTCATTAAATTCTTAAGAGTTAAAGAAGAGATTGCTTTTGAAGTTAGCGTTGCAGGTAACACTTACAAAGTTGTAGTTCAAGAATATCAAAAATGTCCATTAACTTCAGATTTATTACATGTTGATTTAATGGTTGTTCAAGCTGGTGTTATTGCATCTTATAAAGTTCCTGTTAATACTACAGGTCTTGCTAAAGGGATCAAAAATAAAGGTCTTCTAATGGTTCACACTAACAGAGTTCCAGTTAAATGTGCTTTCGAGAACTTACCTCAAAGCTTCACATTAGACGTTACTGAGTTAGATACTGGTGATAATATCTTAATTAGAGATTTAGATTTCCCAGCTGACGTTAAGTGTTTCTTAGATCCAAGAGTTCCAGTTGTTGGTATCATTAAAGCTAAGTAATTAGATTAATGCATTTAATAATTGGTCTTGGAAATATTGGTGATAAATACCAATTAACACGACACAATGTAGGGTTTTTAGTAATCGATGAGATTACTAAAAATCTTACTACTGCAAATATAAACAAATCAAACTTTCAATCTACACTTTTAAAATCAGGTTATAACCTTTTTTCAAAACCAACTACTTATATGAATAATTCTGGTATTGCAGGTCATGCAATTAAAGAATATTATAAAATAGACTTAGAAGATATTATTGTTATACATGATGATTTAGATTTACCTTTTGGAACTGTAAAGTTCAAAATTGGTGGTGGTCATGGTGGTCATAATGGACTTAGATCTTTAGATGCTCATATTGGTAAAGAGTATATTAGAGTTAGAATTGGAATTGGTAAACCACAAGAAAAAGGTGATGTTGCAAATTATGTATTAAGCAACTTTTCAAAAGAAGAATTAAATAAACTACAAGATATAATAACTCATACTATTAAAGCCATAGATGCACTAAAAAAGGGTGCAGATATAGTCGAAGTAAAATCAAAATTTACATTGAAATAAAATGAGCATATTAACTAAATACATATTAAGAAAATACCTACTAAATTTTATCATTGTTCTTGTATCGTTGGAGTTATTTTTTGTTGGAATTGATTTTCTACAAAATTTCAAAAAACTTCCAGATTCTGCCAATCTACAACTATTATATTTATTATATAATTCATTTTTTACACTAACATTGGCTCTACCTTTATCTATTGTATTTGGATGGATAATTACTTTAGTAATATTTACTCGTAATAATGAACTTGTTGCTTTCCATGCTGTTGGAAGTACTAGTAATAAGATATATGCACCTGTTGTAAAGATTTCATTATTCCTAATTACACTATTAATTGCACTGCAAGCTACACCATTGGCTTATTCTTATGAACAAAAAAGAAAAATTGCAAATGGCGAGTATTTTATTAATACAAAAACAGATATTTTTTTAAAATATAATGATAATTATGTATATTTTGAAAAACTATTGCCTTTGGAAAAAAAGGCTGAAAATATCCACATTTATAAAATTAAAGGTGATGATATTATTCAAACTATTATTGCTAGAAATGCATACTTCCAAAAAGATAAATGGTATGTTGTAGATGCAAAAATAATAAATAAACCACAAGAATTAGACTTTGAAAACTCTAAATTAGATATTAGATATGAAAAGTTTTTACATACCTTAGAGGGCTTTAAACCGAAGATTCTAGACAATGTTTACGAATCGAAATCAAACTTCTCTATAATAGATGCAACATCAGCATTAATACTTTTATCAAATCAAGGTATTAATACTGATAAAATCAGAGGAATTTTATATAACCAAGTTTTCGTACCATTTTTTGTAATACCAGTACTTTTATTGGTATTTGCCTATTCATCATTAAATAGTAGGTTTTTTAATATTGGTAAATTTACTTCTTTTTCAATCTTTGGTACATTAATAGTATGGGGAATCTTCTTTATATTATTTAAATTTACTAGTGGTGGAGTAATTATTCCAGAATTTTCAATCCTATTACCAATGGTATTATGGGTACTTGGTGCATTGCTATTTTATAGAAAAAAAATGAACTCTTAAAAGGTAGATTTATGAAGTCACATATCAAAGCATATGGTGTAGTTCCTTATTTAGTTGAGAAAAATGATATAAAGATTTTATTATGTAAATCTGTAATGAGTAGGGAAAACTGGGGTTGTTTAAAAGGTCTTAGAATTAAAGACGAAACAGCTTTTGAATGTGCTAAAAGAGAGTTTTTTGAAGAGAGTTCAATAGATGTTGAAATAGCTTTATTTGAAGACTACTTTGAACAAATTAATTTAGAAAAAGATATTGGTATTTGGTTAGTGAATTCTGCTAATCTTGAAAACTTAGATGAAATGTTTACTGAGTATAAATTGAAAAGCAATCATTTATCATGGGAAAACTCTAAAGTGAAATATTTCTCTTTAGATGACTTGCCTCCTATTAAGAAGAAGCAAGTAACTTTAATAAAAGAGATTAAGGATTTTTTGAAAAGTAAGAATCTACACCATTAGCAATTCCATTTGCTAATAATTTCTGGTATTTAGTACTATAAAGCCTTTTACTCTCAGTTGGATGTGAAATATATCCTAACTCTATTAGAATAGAAGGCATTTGAGCACCTACAAGGACCCAAAATGGTCCTTCTCTTACTCCTGAGTCTTTTACTCCTCTAAAGCTCTTTTTAACTGATTGTAGCATTCCAGCTTGTGTATCAATAGCAAGTTTATGAGAGGCTGTAATTCTAGGTCTATTTAGTGATTCTAAAAATACTTTTTTAGTTGAATTACTCATTTTTCTAATATCAGTTCTATTCTCTTTTGCTGCAACTCTTTTAGCTCTTTCACTTCTTGCTGGGCTTAAGAAAAATGTTTCAATTCCTTGAATTCTATGAGCTTTACTTTTAGGAACTGAGTTTGCATGGACAGAAATAAATATATCAGCATTCTTTTTATTAGCTAAAATAGTTCTATTATTAACTTTAATAAATCTATCTTTATGTCTTGTAAGAAAAACTTTATGACCTCTTTGTTTTAAAATACTATATAGATATTTTGCTACTTTTAAAGTAACAACTTTTTCATATCTTTTATTAGGTCCTACTGCTCCTACATCTTTTGCCCCATGTCCTGCATCTATAACTATAGTTTTACTTGTGAAGTTTGCATAAGGCAGAGCAGGCGTAATGCTTGTTTGATTTGTATTTTTTAAATTAAGAATTTTGATTACCAATTCTCTTTTTTTCAAAGTATAAATAACTCTATAGTCTTTTTTATCACTTACTCTAATTCTAAGAGTTGAGTTATTCTTTTGACCAATAGAAATTTTCTCTAAACCATCTATTTTTAACTTTATTGGTTTAGCGTATTTGAACTTACCTTTTATATCAAAAATGTCTTGATATCTATTATTTGATTTATATGCAGTGTATTTTAAATCTCTATTTGAAAAGTTTTTATTAAATTGAACAACAATAGTGTTGTTTTTTGTAAACACTGTTTTGATTGAGTTTTTTCTATCAATATAAATATTTTTAAAAGTATCGCTTTTTTTAACAAAAACAGATTCATTTTTTGTTTTACTTATTATTTTTGTTTTTTTAGTAGTTTTTTTTAAATCATCAATAGAAATTACAACTTGTTTGTTATTTACCGAGAATGATGTTTTAAGATTTTTCTTATTTGCTATTACTACTCTTAATGTATCTGATTTAAATTGTCCTACAACAATTTTTTCTACACCTTTGATTTTTAATTTAGTACCTCTTACATGTGAATAAGCACCTTTTAAATCATATACATCTTTGTGTTGTGGTTTTTGTTTTAATTCAAAGAAACGAACTATATCTTTGGAAATATTATGTGTATAATTTATTACTATAGTATTTTCAAAAGTATAAATTGATTGAATTGCATTAAACTTGTAATTAGTTTTTTTATTGTCAGTTTTTTTTACAAGAGTATTTTGTTCAATTTTTATAGGAGCAATTTTTTTACCTAGAGTTTTATTTTGCCTCTCTATTAAAATTTCTAATTTCTTTTTATCTGGAGTTGTGTTTTTGTTTAGTTTTTCACCTAGAACTATTAGTTTTTTAAGTTCTTTGATTTTTGTTTCATGATCTTTTTTTAGTACTGCTTTAAGATAATTCATTCGTGAAGAATGATACTCATCTTTCAAATTCTCTTGTGCTAATGCAGAAAAAGAGAAAATGAATGATAAGGAAATAAGAATAAAAAATTTTTTAAAAATTTTTATTCTCCTTGAGTAAGTTTTTCAATTAATTCTTTAACTGAAATAATCTTATCAATTTTATAACCATTTGCACCTGTGAAGAACAGACCTGTATCTTCATCACCGTTATATGCAGCACCAAGTCTATCAGCAATACAATAACCAACAGCTTTAGCTTCAACACCTCTATTACAAGGAGCTACACAGTTTGAAATACACTGTACTTTTGGTGCTGTATTATTTTCCATAGAGAATTGTAAATTAGTTCTAACAGATCTTGCTGGTAATCCAACAGGAGATTTTCCTAATTTAATATCATCTTCTTTTGCATTTAATAATACATTTTTTAAGTTTGCGTGAGCATCACACTCGTAAGTACCAATAAATCTAGTTGCCATTTGTACCCCAGTACAACCTTTAGCTTGGAACTTTTCAATATCTTTTTTGTCCCATACTCCACCAGCAGCAATAATAGGAATATCTTCTCCCCAGTTTTTTGCTTCTTCAATTACAGGTTCAACTATATTTTCTAATTGGAATTCTTCTTTGAAACAATCTTCATATTTGAAACCTTGATGACCACCACTTAATGGACCTTCAACGATAATTGCATCTGGAACTCTATTATATTTTTTCCATTTTTTACAAATTAGTTTTAATGCTCTTGCACTTGAAACGATTGGAACTAATGCTACATCTGGAAAGTCTTGTGTAAATTCTGGCATATTTGTAGGAAGTCCAGCTCCCGTGATAATAATATTAATACCAGCTTCACAAGCATCTTTTACCATTCTTCCATAATCATTACATGCATATAAAATATTACAAGCTAATGGAGCATCTCCACAAATTTTTCTTGCATTTGCTACAATTTCAAAAAATGATTCTCTTGAATAAAAGTTCATTGCATCTTTTGGTTTATCTTTTCTCATTACTACTTGAACATTTTCACTCATGTTTCTGTAGTAACCAGTACCAACTGATGAAATTACACCTAATGCACCTTCTTTACTTACGTTTCCAGCTAATTGATCCCAACTTATTCCAACACCCATTCCACCTTGGATGATTGGGTGTTTAATCTCATATTTACCTATTCTCAAAATTAGCCCTTTATTTTATTAATATCTTAGCGAAATTCTTTTTACCTTTTTGTAAAATATACTCGCCTTGCTCTAAATTTAGCTTATCATCTGTTACTTTTTCTTGATTAAGTTTAACAGCACCTGCTTTTATGTCTCTTCTTGCTTGTGATGTAGAATTTACAAGTTTTGAATCAACTAATGCTGCACCAATCCAAGTTCCTGCTTCAAAAGTATATTCATCCATTTCTGTTGGAACATCTTTTTTTGCAAATACTTTTTTGAATTCAGCTTTTGATTCTTCACCTTTTCCCTCACCGTGGAATCTATCAACAATTTCAATTGCTAATGAATCTTTTACATCTTTAGGATGTAGAGTTTTATTCTCAACACCAGCTTTTAATTCTTCAATTTCATTTAATGATTTTGTAGATAATAATTCGTAGTATCTCCACATTAATTCATCTGAAACCGATAATACTTTTCCAAACATATCAAATGCTTCATCTGTAACACCAATATAATTACCTAATGATTTAGACATTTTTTGAATACCATCTAAACCTTCTAAAATAGGCATCATTAATACTGCTTGTTGTTTTCCACAGTTATATGCTTTTTGTAGTGTTCTTCCCATAAGTAAGTTAAACTTCTGATCTGTTCCACCTAATTCTATATCAGTTTTCATTGCAACTGAATCATAACCTTGAAGTAATGGATATGTAAACTCACTTACTGCTATTGGTGTATTTGTAGAATATCTTTTTGAGAAATCATCTCTTTCTAACATTCTAGCTACTGTTAAGTTTGATGCCAATGCAATTAATCCACCAGTACCTAGTTCTTTTAACCACTTAGAGTTAAACATAACTTCAGTTTTTGCAGGATCTAAGATTTTGAATACTTGTTCTTTATAAGATTGAGCATTATCTAAAACATCTTGTTCACTTAAAACTTTTCTAGTTTCACTTTTACCTGTTGGGTCACCAATAGTTGCTGTGAAATCTCCAATTAAAAATTGAACAATTCCTCCAAATCTTTGGAATGTTGCTAATTTTTGAATTAGTACTGTATGTCCTAAGTGTAAATCAGGTGCAGTTGGATCAAATCCAGCTTTTACATAGAAGTTTTCACCTGTTTCATAATATCTAGTAATTAATTTCTCAATTGCTTCGATATCAATTATTTCTGATGTTCCTCTTTGTATTTCATTTAATGCTTCTTGAACTTTCTTTTCCATTAACTTCATCTATCCTTTTACCTAATTTTTATATGCATCTTTTTTTGAAAAGAATTCTATAACTTTTACTTTTTTTTCTACTAATTTTCTAACTTCATCTATATTTGATTTATTTATTTCAAATTCTATATCACAATATTGTCGATATGAATGTTTTTGTCTACCATAATCTACAGATAAAATATAACCTGCATATTGTGACATATATGTTAATAATCTTGCTAATTCACCTTTTGTATTTGGTAAGCTAACAACCATCTTGTATTGGTACAATGTGTCCTTTGTCCATTTACAAAATAGCATTTGATGTTTTGTTCTAATTTTATCATAAGCTTTATCACACATTTTATGGTGAATAATCGCTTCGTTTCCATTTCTAAATGCTACAATATCATCTCCAAATTTTGGGTGACAACAGTGGTCAAATGATACAGAATTTATACTAAAATTAGAATATATTAGAATGTTGTCAAATTTAAATTCTTTAACTTTACTAGTTAAGATTTTAAATCTAGTCATTATTCCTCTATCTCTTACTATTTTTTTCTCAATAGTTTGTTTTACATGTTTAAAATAGTCAAGAATTTGAGGTATTTTATATGGTGTATCTATTTCATGTTTTTTTGAAATTTCATTATGATATCTTGAAAAGATTGTATCAATAATATTTTTTCCATACATTACATCAATTTCTTTTTGTCTATGAGCACATAAAAGTCTTATTTGTTTTTTTGCACGAGAAGTTTTAACCATATCGTACCAAGAACATCTAGCTATTTCTTCTTCACTTGTCTCAACTGATACAATATCGGTACTTTTAAGCTCTGTTAATAGAGGTTTCTTGATTTTATTGATGTAACACGTTGTTGCTTTTTTACCAATATCAGTATGTACTGCATAGGCAAAATCGTAAGCAGTTGAACCAAGAGGTAAACTAAAAGTTTCACCTTTTGGAGAATAAACAACTATATCTTCGCCGTGTAAATCATCTTTTGTTTCTTGATAGAATTCTTCTACATTTTCATTAGAAAATTCTAGAGATTTTAACCAGTTTAAATTAGTTGTTTGTTTTGCCCCAGATTTGTATTTCCAGTGGGCTGCAATACCAAATTCTGCTACCTTATTCATCTCAAAAGATCTGATTTGAATCTCATAAATTTTAGAATTACAGAAAACAGTTGTATGTATCGTTTGGTAACCATTTTCCTTAGGTGTAGCAACATAATCTTTAAATCTAGAGATTAAAGGTTTATACTCTAAATGAATAAACCCTAACACTTTATAACAATCAATGTCATCTTCAACTAATATTCTAATTGCAAATAAATCAAGAACTTCATCAATAGAAATTCCCTTTCTTTGTAGTTTTAAATAAATAGAATAGTGATGTTTTATTCTGCTATAAATTTTAATTTTTTCCAAATCAAAACCATTTTTTTCAAGAAGCGATTTTGTTGTTGATATAAAATTATTAAATGTTAATTGAATTGCATGTTGCTGTTCTTTTAAGAAGGTATCAATTTTTTTATATTCATTTGGATAAATATAAAAAAATGCTAAATCTTCAAGAGTATTTTTAAGTGTAGAAATACCAAGTCTATTTGCAATTGGTACATAAACAACTAAAGTCTCTTCTGCAATTCTTTTTTGTTTATTAGCAGGTAATGCTGACAGTGTAAGCATATTATGTAGTCTGTCACATAATTTAACAACTAAAACTCTAACATCATCAATTGATGCAATTAACATTTTTCTAAATGTTAAAGCTGAAGATATTAGTTTTGAGTCGTTATTGCTTGATGATGGTATAAACTCATTTTCTCTAATTTCTACAATCTTAGTAAGACCGTCAACCATATGAGCAATATCATTTCCCCATCTTTGTTCAATGTAATCTAGTGAAAAATTAGTATCTTCCACAACATCATGAAGCAGGGCAGTTGCAATAATAGGTTCATCTTGTGAAAAGTGTGCAGTAATACAAGCAACAAGAATTGGATGCACGCAATAAGGTTCACCGCTTTTTCTATATTGTCCTTCGTGGGCTTCAATAATAAAGCTTATTAAGTCTTGTAATTTAGGAGTTATAGTAGTTTGATTACGAAGTTCTTCTAGAGCTTCCTCAACAGTATTGATATTTTGAATTTTGTGTATAAATGGATCCATTTTCCCCAACTTTAGTTATAAAAGCTTACGCTTTTATAACTATTCTTTATCTACAAGACCTTCGATTTTAAGTAATCCACCTGCAATTTCATCAATTGCAATGTCTGTATATTTCATGTTCTGAGTGTTTTGCTCTAATAAAGGTTTAGCACCTTTACTTAATTCATCCGCTCTTTGTCCAACAGCAATAGCTAAAATATATCTATCATTATTTACTTGCTTTAACGCTTTTGACATTCTTTCTTCTAATCTCATTAAAAATCCTTCGATAAATTTTTTATTTTACAATAGAACATTTACTATAATCACCAGTAATGATTTTTAGTAAATTTCCTTTTTCATTCATATTTGCAACAACTATAGGAAGTTTGTTGTCTTTTGCTAATGCAATAGCAGTATCATCCATAACTTTGATATGATCTTCTAATGCTTGATCGTATGAAATTGTTTCTAATTTCACAGCATCTTCAAACTTCATTGGATCTTTATTATAAATACCATCAACCTTAGTTGCTTTAATAAGCATAGTAGCTCCAATTTCTGTAGCTCTTAAAGTTGCTGCTGTATCTGTAGTAAAGTATGGGTTACCTGTACCTGCACTAAAAATTACAACTCTATTTTTTTCTAAATGTCTCATTGCTTTTCTTACAATAAACGGTTCAGCAATTTGTTCCATTTTAATAGCAGTTTGTAATCTTGCACTTAAGCCTTTATGCTCTAATGCTTCTTGCATTGCAATTCCATTGATAACAGTTCCTAACATTCCCATGTAGTCACCACTTGTTCTTTTAATAATGCCATCAGCTGCAGCTGTAACACCTCTAATAATGTTACCTCCACCAATTACGATACCAACTTCAATATTATTGTCGACTAGCTCTTTAATCTCTTCGGCAATATAATCCAAAATTTGTGTATCAATACCATAACCTTCTTCACCTGCTAATGCTTCACCAGAAAATTTTACAAGTACTCTTTTATTCATCAATAATTCCTTTACAATTTTGCGATTATATCTAAAAATTGATTAATCTTTGTTTAACATTAAATTTAACTAAGTGCCCATTCATAAAAAGGAAGTACAGATATTTCAAAGTTTTTATGAGTTATTTTCTCATCATTCGAAATTGTTATAATATTTAATTCTTTTATTTCGTATTCATCCATGACTTTATATATCTTTTTTAGTGTTGAACCCATTAAGAAAGTGTTAAAAAATGGGATGGCAACTATTGCTAAAGCTTTTGACTTAATATAAAAATCTATATTATCTAGATAGTGTAAATTTTTATATTTATTTACTAATTCTAAAAAAATCATATTTGAAAATTCATTTTTAAATTTTTTATTATGAGAAATTGCATTTAAAAAAGAGTGATTATATGAATACAATTTTTTTGTTGCTTTATCTTGGTTATATTTAGCTAAAAAATATATAGTTTTATTGGTTTCTAGTTTTTTACAAGTATCATAAAATTTATCTTTTGAAATTTTTATTTTAGATTTTAAAGTATTAAACATCTGTAATAAAGATTTTTTTTCATCAATATTTTCAAATAAAATCTTTAAAATTTCAAAATGAGTGTCATTTAATGATTGAAGTTTTAATATTTCTTGTAGTCTATGAATTTTTTTATATTCATCCACATGGAGAACTCCAGGTAAATTTCCATATTTTAAAAAAACATTAAAACTTTGAGTAATATTTTGGTGTCTATGATCATGTAATAAATATTCCTCAAAATCTAAGCCAGTTACAATTGCATTTTTATAACCTTTTAATTTTTTTTCCATATTTGTAGTAATAATTATATTTTCACAATATGGTAAATCAAATTCAAAAGAGAAGTTTTCTAAAACCAATGTCTTAATTTTCTTTTGTCTAAGAAAACTATCTAAAAACTCTTCAATTTCTAAAATATTATTTCTTGAATCTTTTATATCAATATATAGGTATTCGTCATTTTTAAATTGAGATAAATAATCATAAATTAAAAAACTTTTGCCTGTTTTTGCTGCACCTGTTATTATTGTTTTGGGGTGAGTGATTTTGATTTTTCGTTCCATGAAATTAATTTTTGAAAAATTAATTTCATAACAGGCTTCTAGTGTTTTCATTTACTGTTTATTAGTGTAATTGCTTCTTTGATTGCATTTACATAAGATTTTGTATTTAGTTTTTCATTTTTATATGCAATATTAAATGCAGTTCCATGATCAACTGATGTTCTAATAATTGGTAAGTTAAGACTTACATTAATACTTTGATCAAAATATAGTGCTTTTAGTGGAGCTAAACCTTGGTCATGGTACATTGCAACAAAATATTTGTAGTTTTTCCTAGACATTGGAGAAAAGGCTATATCTGGCACTAATGGCCCTTTAAAGATATTAGAACCTAAAGTTTTATTAGCATTTTTAATAGCTTTAAAAATATGAACTTCTTCATCACCTAAAACTCCATTATCACTTGCATGTGGATTTAAACCTAAAACACCAATATTATCACTTTTTACATTATTGTAATAATCAATAAAAAATTGAGTTAAATCTTTTTCATTAACTTTTTTTGCAACTTTTCTTAATGGTATATGTTCTGTAAATAATCCAACAAACATTTTTTTACAACCTAACATCATTATTGCATTTTTACCAAAATAATCTCGAAGTACTTCTGTATGGCCTTTATATTTAATATCAGCTTTATTCCATGCTTCTTTATTAATTGGTAAAGTACAAATTGCATCAACTTCTTTTTTATCAGCTAAATCAATTGCTTGCATAAATGAGTCATAAGAAAATTTACCAGATTTTTCACTAACTTTCCCTGCTTTAATTTCAAAGTCACCTTTTGTTTTAGCAATATTAAAATTTTTGGGAACTTCTAAATCTAACTCTTTTGCTGCTCTTTTTAGCATCTTATTATTAATACAATATATTGGTTCACATAGTTTTGATATTTTTTCATGAGATTTAAATGCAATTTCAATTCCAATCCCATTTAAGTCCCCAACACTAATAGCAATTTTAGGTTTCATTTTTAGCCTTACTTAATTAAGTTTTTCATATCTATAATTGCATCTTTTAAACCAGTGAAAACTGATCTAGCAATTATACTTTGCCCAATGTTTAACTCTTCTATTTCTTTAATTGTAGAAATTAATGTAACATTTTGATAGTTTAATCCATGTCCCGCTGCTACTTTTAAATTATTTTTAACGGCATGTTTAGAAGATTTTTTAATTTCTTTAATTGAAGCATCTAGTTTTGAAGATAACTCTTTTTTAGATAATTCTAAATCTTTAATACTATGGTGTGTATTTCTTAGATTTGAATTTAACATTGCATAAACATTTGCAAATGTTCCTGTATGTAGTTCAATCCACTCAACTTTTAATTTTGAAGACAATTCAATAATCTCTTTATTTGGATCAATAAATAGTGATACTTCAATTTCATGTTCATGTAGTTTTTTAATAGCTTTTTGAAGTTTTTTATAACTTCCTTTTACATCAAGTCCACCCTCTGTTGTAACTTCTTCCCTTTTTTCAGGTACAAGTGTAGCCCGTGCTGGTTTTAATTTACAAACAATATCAATGATTTCTTCATCAATAGAACACTCTAAGTTTACTGGTAATGATGATTGTTCAATAATTACTTTTGCATCATTATCATGAATATGACGTCTGTCTTCTCTTAAATGAATAGTAATTTGGTCAGCACCTGATAGTTTACAAATAGGTAGTGCATCTAATGGGTTTGGATCGTTTATTTTTCTAGCTTCTCTTAAAACTGCGATGTGGTCTATATTTACGCCAAGTAACAATGTGAGTCCTTTAATATTAGCATTATTTTAGTTTTGAAATAATAGCTAATATTAAATAAAGAAGAGAAGTTATTTTAGTTTTTTAAGATAAATCTTTTAGTGTAGCAATATTTGCAGCTAGTTTATTATGTACTTCTAGGTATTCGTCTTCTGGCTTAGAATCAGCAACAACTCCTGCTCCTGCTTGGAAGATTACTTTATCTTCTGTAAGCATAGTTGTTCTAATTGTAATTGCAGAATCCATATTTCCATCGAATCCAAAGTAAGCAATACTTCCTGAATAGAAGTTTCTTTTAATTCCTTCAAATTGTGCAATTAATTCCATAGCTCTAATTTTTGGAGCTCCTGTCATTGTTCCTGCTGTAAAAGTAGCAGCAAACAGATCAAACATGTCGTATTTGTCATCAATAACAGCTTCTACATCAGATACGATATGCATTACGTGTGAGTATCTTTCAATCCTCATTAGGTCAGTTACTTTTACAGTTCCTGGTTTTGCAACACGTCCTACATCATTTCTACCTAAGTCAACAAGCATTAAATGTTCAGCTCTCTCTTTAGTATCATTGATAAGTTCAGTTTCCATTTCTAAATCTTTATCAATTGTTTTACCTCTTTTTCTAGTACCAGCAATTGGTCTTAAAAGTAAGTGTCCATCAGTAAGTTTAATCATAACTTCTGGTGAAGATCCTGCAATAGAAAAGTCTTCAAATTCTAGGAAAAACAGATAAGGACTTGGATTTTTTGATCTTAATGCTCTATAGAAACTTAAGTGATCTACTTTTGCTTTTTGAATAAATCTATTAGACATTAGAATTTGGAATACATCTCCACTTCTTACCATCTCTTTAGATTTTGCAACCATATTAAAAAACTCTTCTTTTGAGAAATTGAATTTCCCTTCATCTAATATTTCTGCTTTTTTAAGTGGTGTGAATTGATAAGGTGTAAATAATTCATCTTCAATTACTTGAAGTTCTTCTTTTAAATCATCAATTGAAGTAACCATAATTAATTTAGATGTTTTATGAGAAAAACCTAAAATAATTTTTGGTCTAATTAAATCTAAATCAGGAATATTAAGTTGATCAACTAAATTATTCATAGAACCTTTTAGTTTTGGTTCAAACTCTTTTCCAATATCATAACCTATATTTCCAATAAATCCATCAACTAATCCAATTCCTAATTCTTGTGCTTTTGCTTTATAGAATTCTTTGTCAAAGTTTTTGTAATATTCTTTTAGAAATGATAGTGGATTTGATTCTACTTCTTCTACATTCCCTTCTTCGTTTTTATAGAAACAAGTATTATTTTCGTACCAAACTCGCTCTCTATCTCCAATTGCTATAAATGAGTAATTCCCATCACTTGAGTTAATAGTACTTTCGAATAAAAAAGTTACCTCATTTTTATATAATGATTTAACTTTTTCGTAAATTGAAACTGGTGTAAATTGGTCTAAAAATAGTTCTTTACTATAAAAATTCATTCTTCTTTATCTGCTCTTAAAATTTTAATACATAAGCACTTGAAATACTTAGTTTTTTCTTTATATTATCTATATTCTGTTTTGCTACTGCTCTTGATGAATATGGGCCAATTAATACTTTGTTATAAAGTTTACCTTTAATATCTACTTGATGTACTTTATATTTTAAACTGGCATTTCTGATTTTTGAAATATAACTATCTGAAGGTTTCTTTGTAAAAGCACCAACTTGAACAAAATAACCTTTTGGTGATGAAGTTGATGAACTATTTACTAAGTCTTTGATACTTTTCTTTGGTTCAACTTTTTTAACTACTTTTTTTACAATAGGTTTTTTTTCTACAACTTTTTTAACAACTGCTTTTTCAACAGTTTTCTTTTTTTGCTCAATTTTTTTGATAGTTTCATCTAAGTCATCATTAGTAATAACTTCTTTTACTTCTTCAATTTTATTAGTTTCTTTAATAGAATTTAGTTTCTCTTCTGAAAGAGTTTCTTCTTTCTTTTCACTAGCTTTTTTCTTAATACTATCATTCATGATTTTTTGGAAGTTCTCATCGATATTACTATCTTCTTGAGACTTATTCACTTCAATAGAATTAGGTTTGTTTGCAGTAAAAGGATCTTCTTGTGTACTATCAGTTAAAAGGCGAATAACAATAATAGTTAATAAAAATAATACAATTAGAATAACCCCAAGTACTAAATACTTCTTTTTATTCTCTTCATTTGAAGCTGTTGTTTCTAACATAATATTACCAAGTTCTTGTTCGTTTGGCTCTTCACTTATTGTCTTATTTGACGTTGGTGGAGTATTACTTATTGTAGACTCAACTTCTTCTAATTCATTTAACTTCTGTTCAAGTTCTTCACGTTCTTGTTGAACTTGAATTCTCTTTAAAAAATCATCGCCTTTTATTTCCATTACTGATCCTTATTCATTAAAAATATTAGTAAGTTGATTGGTTGTAAATAACAAAGTTATTAGCTAAGTCTTTAAGCTCTGATTTAATAGAAGCTTGTAACTCAGTGTTTTCAATATCATCTAATACATCACAAATTTTATTTGCAATTAATTCGAATTCTTTCTCACCCATTCCTCTTGCTGTTAATGCAGGAGATCCAATTCTAACACCTGATGTTACAAATGGAGATCTTGTTTCACCTGGTACTGTGTTTTTATTTACAGTAATACCAGCATTTTGTAATGCAGCATCTGCATCTTTTCCTGAGAATTCTTTATTTAAGAATGATACTAAGATTAAGTGATTATCTGTTCCATCAGAAACAACATCATATCCTCTTGCCATTAATACTTCTGCTAATTTAGATGCATTTGCTTTTACTTGTACTGCATATGCTTTCCATTCAGGAGCTAAAATCTCTTTAAATGCTACTGCTTTTGCTGCCATTACGTGAACTAATGGTCCACCTTGTAATCCTGGGAAGATTGCAGAGTTAAGTTTCTTAGCAATATCTTCATCATTACACATAATCATTCCACCTCTTGGACCTCTTAAAGTCTTATGAGTTGTAGTTGTAACTACATCTGCGTAAGGGAATGGAGATTGGTGCTCGTCTGCTGCTACAAGTCCTGCAATGTGTGCGATATCAGCAAATAAAATTGCTCCAACTGCATCTGCGATTTCTCTAAATTTAGCGAAATCAATTTCTCTTGCGTATGCTGAAGCACCACAAACAATAATTTTTGGTTGAACTGTTTTAGCAATTTCCATTACTTTTTCATAGTTAATTCTACCATCTAATTCTACACCATAGTAAAATGCAGAGTAGTTTTTACCTGAGAATGATGGTTTAGAACCATGAGTTAAGTGACCACCGTGAGATAAATCCATACCTAAGATTTTATCACCAGCTTTTAATAATGCTGCATATACTGCACCATTTGCTTGAGAACCTGAATGAGGTTGTACATTTGCATATGAACATCCAAAGATTTCACAAGCTCTATCAATAGCTAATTGCTCAGCTGCATCTGCGAATTCACATCCACCATAATATCTTTTGTATGGGTAACCTTCTGCATATTTGTTAGTAAATACTGAACCCATTGCTTCCATAACTGCTGGTGAAGTAAAGTTTTCACTTGCAATCATTTCTAAGTGTGTTGTTTGTCTATCTAATTCTGCTTCTACGATATCGAATATCTCTTTATCTGCTGACTCTAAATTTGCGCTTGATATATAACTCATGTTTCTTACTCCTTAGATTTTTTTGTTTGTCTAGCGAATTATTTTTCGCTAGATTCTTCATCATCATGAAGATTGATTTCATTTTTAATTGGTTTCATTGCTGGGAATAATAATACATCTCTAATTGAGTGCTCATTTGTAAGCATCATTACTAATCTATCAATACCAATTCCTTGACCAGCACAAGGTGCCATACCATATGATAATGCATTTACGAAGTCTTCATCCATTTCATGAGCTTCATCATCACCACCTGATTCTTTAGCTGCCATTTGACCTTCAAATCTTTCTAATTGATCTAATGGATCATTAAGCTCAGAGAATGCATTTGCAATTTCTTTTCCTGCAATGAATAACTCAAATCTATCAGTTAAATGAGGTTTATCATCACTTCTTCTAGCAAGTGGAGAAATCTCAACTGGGTATTCTGTAATAAATGTAGGGTTAATTAATTTGTCTTCAACATATTCATCAAATAATTCACCTTGTAATTGACCTAAATTCATTTTTTCATTTACATCTACATTTGCAGCTTTTAAATATGCAATAATTTTATCTTTATCTTCTGTAATATCAGCTGGAACTCCACCAATAGTTGTTAAAGATTCAATTAATGGAACTTCGCTGAATTGTGTAAAGTCAACTTCTAAATCTCCATATGGTAATGTAGTAGGTAAGTCTAAATGTTCAAATAAATATTCAAAATATTCTTTTGTTAAAACAATTAAATCTTTATATGTTTTATAAGCCCAATAGAACTCAATTGAAGTGAACTCAGGATTGTGTGTTGCATCCATTCCTTCATTTCTAAAACATCTATTGATTTCAAATACTGCTTCAAATCCACCAACGATACATCTTTTTAAATATAATTCAGGTGCAATTCTTAAGAATCTATCAACACCTAAAGCATTATGATGAGTTGTAAATGGTTTAGCATTTGCTCCTCCTGCAATTGGGTGCATCATTGGAGTTTCAACTTCTAAGAAACCTTTGTCTTCAAAGAATCTTCTAGTTAAAGAAACAACTTTAGATCTCACATGGAATGTTTTTCGAACTTCTGAGTTCATAATTAAGTCTAAGTATCTTTGTCTATATCTTAACTCTTTATCTTGGATACCATGGTATTTCTCAGGTAGTGGAGAAATTGATTTTGTAAGAATTTTTAAACCATCAACATGTAAAGATAATTCACCTTTACCTGTTACAAATGGATATCCTGATACTTCAATAATATCTCCAACTTCTACAGTTTTCTTGAAGATGTTATTATAGAAACCTTCTGGAAGATTATCTCTTGATACATAAATTTGTAAGATACCTGATTCATCTTCAATTTTTAAGAAAGATGCTTTTCCCATAAGTCTGAAGAATTTAATTCTTCCTGCAACTGTATAGTTTCTATTTTCATCTCTTTTATCTTCAGTTTGAAAGATATCACTATTAACATTTAAATATTTTGAAATTGTTGTATTTCTTGTACTATCGTTTGAATAAGGATTAACCCCTAACTCTCTTAATTTATCAGCTTTTTCTATTCTTTGTTGTATATATTTATTTTCGAACAATATATATTTCCTTCTATTTATTAATTATTTTCTTCTTTGTTTGCTATGCTTTGTAATTTCTCTTTTACAGTATCAATTTGTTCTTGCGTAGCTTTTTTTGTGTTTTGTATTGATTCTTCTACTTGTTTTACTACTTCTTCTTGAATAGACTCTTTTACATCATTTACAGTTTCATTAACTGAATTTTCAATGTCTTTTTTTGTTTCATCTATTGTTGAATCAATTTTTTCTGACGTTGTTTTTTCATCTTTATTTGTAGCTTTTTTTGTTGTATCAACAACTGTATCAACTGCTGATCCCACAGAATCTGTAATTACAGATGTATCTAACTTGATAATAAATGAACCTACACTAATTAAGTGTGGCATTACAAATGAACCTGCTGTTTTATTATCAATAGCTTTTTTAAACGATTCAACTTGGTATAAAGCATAAGCAATAACTGAAAAAATTAAAAATACTTTTGCTGCTCCAAATAGGAATCCAAAAATTCTATCAACTAAACCTAATCCACTTGCCGAGAATATTTTACTTACGATTACACCTAATACATAAACAATTGCCCAGAAGCCAACTAGTGCTATAATAAATCCAATTAATTTAATTGTTGTTTGATTCTCTAAAGCTAAAAAAGGCGCGATTAAATTCCCAATATCACCTGAAATTCTAGATGCTACAAATATTGCACCAATGATTCCAATAATTCCAAAAATTTCTTTGATAAGTCCCCTAAAAAGACCTTTAAGTCCTAAAACTAAAGTAATACCAAGTACTACCATATCAAAAATAGTAAACTCTTGCATAGATTTCCTTTACATAATATGCGATAGTATATCTAATTTTTTCAAAATAAAAGTTTAAAAAAGTTTTGTCTTAAATTTAAACTTTTTTAGATAAAATCACAAGATGATAAAAAGATACCCAACAAAACAAATATTCGTAGGAAATGTTCCTGTTGGAGGTGACGCTCCAATCCCCGTACAATCAATGTGTTTTACAAAAACATCAGACATTGATGCAACAGTTGAACAAATAAGGGCTTTACACTTTGCAGGTGCAGATATTGTAAGACTTGCTGTTCCAAATAAAGAAGCAGCACTTGCATTAAAAGAGATTAAAAAACAAGTAGATTTACCAATTGTAGCTGATATTCATTTTCACCATAAGTTAGCACTTATTGCTGCTGAATCTGTGGATTGTATTAGAATTAATCCAGGAAATATTGGTGATAAAAAAAGAGTACAAGAAGTTGTAAAAGCTTGTCAACAAAGAAATTTACCAATTAGAATTGGTGTAAATTCTGGATCTTTAGAAAAACAATTTGAAGATAAATATGGTCAAACTCCGGAAGGTATGGTTGCTTCTGCAGATTATAATATTAAATACTTAGAAGATTTAGGTTTTACAGATTTAAAAGTATCACTAAAAGCTTCTGATGTTCAAAGAACAGTTCAAGCTTATAGAACTTTAAGACCTATGAATAATTATGCATTTCATTTAGGTGTTACTGAAGCTGGAACAGAGTTCCATTCGACTATTAAATCTTCAATTGCTTTAGGTTCATTATTACTTGATGGTATTGGTGATACTTTAAGAGTTTCTATGACAGGAGCTTTAGAAAAAGAGATTGAAGTAGGAAAAGCAATTTTAAAAGATGTTGGAATTGTAAAAGAGGGATTAAATATTGTTTCTTGTCCTACATGTGGAAGAATTGAAGCTGATTTAGTTTCTGCTGTTGCAGAAGTTGAAAAAAGAACTGCACATATTAAAACACCTCTAGACGTGTCTGTTATGGGATGTGTTGTAAATGCAATTGGGGAAGCGAAATCTGCTGATGTTGCTATTGCATTTGGTAAGGGATCTGGTTTAGTTATGAAAAAAGGTGAAATTATTGCAAAACTTTCTGGAGATGCTTTAATCAATAGATTTATTGAAGAAGTTGAAGACGAAGTTGAAAAAAGAAAATAATGGATAGTGTATATAGTATAAATATAGAACGAGCTGTACTAAGTTCTGTTCTATTTAATCCAGAAGAACTAGAAGAAATATTAGGTGTTTTAAAACCTAAGGACTTCTATTTACCTGCACATCAAAAAATTTATGAAGTAATGATGAATCTTCATGGCGAAGATATGCCTATTGATGAAGAATTTATTAGAAAAAGACTTGATAATAAAGAAGTTGACGATTCAATTTTAATTGAGATTTTATCTGCAAATCCTATTACTAATACAATTGCTTATGTAAAAGAAATAAAAGATGGTTCAGTAAAAAGAGAACTTGCAACACTAGCAACTACTATTAAAAAAGTTGCAATTGAAGATGAAGTAACTGCCAATGATGCACTTGACACTATTCAAGGTGAACTTTATAAAATTTCAACTGATAGTGCTACTTCTGAATTAAAAGATATGCATGTAATTACAGGGGATACTCTTTCTTATATTGAAAGAATGAAAAAACTTGGTAATAAACATCTTATTGGAGAAACTACTGGATTTGAAGCCTTAGATAGAAGAACAACTGGATTTAATGAAGGGGATTTAATTATTATTGCTGCACGTCCAGCTATGGGTAAAACTGCATTAGTATTAAACATGGCTCTTAAAAATGTTGAATCAAATAAAGGTGTTATTTTCTTCTCACTGGAAATGCCAGCAGAACAATTAATGTTAAGAATGCTTGCTGCAAAAACTTCTATTCCTTTACAGAATTTAAGAAAAGGTGATATGGATGACTCTCAATGGTCTCATTTAACTGGGGCTTTTGATGATTTAAACCAAAAGAAACTTTTTGTGGATGATGGTGGATCAATTAATATTAACCAATTAAGAGCAAGGGTTAGAAAACTAGCTCAAAATGAAGATAATAATATTAAATTAGTAATTATCGATTACCTTCAACTAATGCAAGGAACTGGAAATAAAGATAGACACCAAGAGGTATCTGATATTTCAAGGGGTCTTAAGATGCTTGCAAGGGAGATGAAAATTCCTATAATTGCACTATCTCAGTTAAACAGGGGATTAGAGAATAGACCTGATAAAAGACCAATGCTTTCAGATTTAAGAGAATCTGGAGCCATTGAGCAGGATGCGGATATTATTATGTTTGTATATAGAGATGATGTATATAAAGAAAGAGATGAAGCCAGAAAAGAAAAAGAAGCTAAAGATAAAGGTGAAGAGTATAAATCTTCATTTGTTAATAAACCTGTTGAAGAAGCTGAAGTTATTATTGGTAAACAAAGAAATGGTCCTATAGGTACTGTAAAACTTGATTTCCAAAAAGAGCTTACAAGATTTATTGATAAAGAGAATGATATGGGTGGAGGATCTGCTCCTATTGAAACAGTTTTTGAAAATATAGCTGATATTGAAAAAGAAACTCAAATCGATATGCCAGATATTATTTAGTTAAGATAATTTTAAATATTATTAATTAAGCTTTAATTAAAGAAGAGATAAATATAATCTAATATATTATTAAAAATTGGATTATATTTATGAAAAAAGCATTTACACTACTTGAACTTATTTTTGCAATACTTATTCTTGGAATTATTGCATCCTACGCTGTACCAAAATTCTTACACACAAAAGATTCCGCATTGTCTGGTACAATTAAAAGAGATATTATTTCTGCTCAAACAGCAATTCAGTCTTATACATTATTGAATAAAGAAATAGAAAATATTGATGATGCTATTACCTTAAATAGTAATAATTGGGAATTAGAAACTTCATTAAAAGCGACTTTTAAAGATCATGGCAAGGACTGTATTACTATTTCGGTAATTAGTGAAGATGGCGCTAAATATTTTGATGTAAAGATTACTGATAATAGTGGTGCTGTATGTACAAAATTAAGAGATTCTGAAAAGATAATTAATACAAAATACTTTTTATATTAATTATTCTTCTTTTCTTATTCTTAAAAAAGATGCAAATTTTGGTTTTTTGTATTTTGTTAATCCATAATATTTAAAAGTAACTATATCTCCAATTTTTGGATGATTTATTTTTTCTTTATTTGAAAAACCTCCACCTAAATTAAATATTATATTATTACTAAGTTGTATTTTTAAACTTTTAAATGTATTATTTATATTATAGTTAATAGCTATTACTTTACCTTCCATATCTTTGAATTTTTTTACTTTCAGTATATTTTTATTTCTACCTGTAAAGTAAGATATATCAGGGTTTTTGATTATTATTCCTTCAGCTTTTTTATCTAGTAGAATTTTTAAATATGTGTTAAGATGTTTTTTGTTTTTGCACTTTATTTGATTAATAACTCTAATATTTGTATTTTTATTAGTTTTAATCCAATCTTTTAATGCAGTTATTCTTTGATTGAAATTTCCTTTCTGATTTGGAACTTCAAAAATATTATATGTTATTTCTTCCCATTTTTTTGTTGGAGTTTTATCTAGTACTATACTTTGAATATTTTCAAAATCATTTCTTTTAGTCCATAATTCTCCGTCTAAATGAAAAATAGGATAATTCTTAATTAGTTCTTTAGGTATATAAATTTTATTACCATTTTTTGTAAGTAATTCTTTTCCATTCCAATACGCTCTTATTCCATCAAGCTTTTCACTCATTAACCAGTTTTGGATATTGTGTTCATTTTTGTTGTAGACTTTTGGCTTTTGAATATCTAAAGCTAATGAGTTAATAAATAAAATTGAGAATATAATTGAAAATTTAATATAAATCCTTTGTATAACAAAATAAATTATTATACTTTTTATTGTATTACAATTAGTTTATAGTATTTAAAGTGTTTAATTATATTTTTATGATAACATATCTCAAAAATTCACAAGGGAAATAAATGAGGGTTATATATAGTTTATTACTAATTTGTAGTCTTGCTTTTTCAGCAACTTTAACTCCATCGCAAATGCAATTAGCAAAAAGTGCAGGTTTTAGTGATGCGGATATAAAAAAAGGTTTAAATAAGAACTCAAAAAAAGAGTCAATAGATATCGGGAAAAAACAAGTTGTAAGAAATGACGTAAAAAAAATAACTGAGACTAAAAAAAATATTGAAGAAGGTACACGTATAAAAAGATATGGTTCATTGTTTTTTAATAACAAAAACAAATTAGATCCATATTCTGTTCCAACACCAAATAATTACAATATTAATTATGGAGATAAATTATCACTTAAAATTTATGGTGCAAAAAATGAATCATTCGAATTAGAAGTTGATAAAAATGGTAATATTAATATCCCTCAAGTAAGTGAATTAAAAATAATAGGACTACAGTATAAAGATATACAAAAACTTGTAATGGATGAAGTGAAAAAAGCTTATCCTAATAGCACAAATATTTTATTAAATATTTCTGAATTTACTTCTATTCAAGTAACTATTACAGGACTTGTGAATGCTCCTGGATTATATAACCTTTCTTCATTTTCTACAATTAAAGATGCTTTAATAACTAGTGGTGGAATATTAAAAAATGGTTCTTATAGAAATATTTATCTAAAAAGAGCTGGTAAAACTTATAAAACTTTTGATTTATACTCACTGATTAGATATGGAAATACTAATATTGATACTGTATTAAAATCTGGTGATGTAATTTTGGTTAAGCCAATTAATAAAGAGATTAAATTAACAGGTGAGGTTAATTACAATGCTTTATTTGAATTAAAAAATGGTGAAAATTTTAGAGATTTATTGAATTTTGCAGCTGGATTTAACCCTAAGGCTAATAAAAATGCAATAAAACTAAAAAGATATGAAAATAATTCAATTGAAGTATATACTCTAAGTAAAGATGAATTGTATAAATATACTCCCAAAAGTGGAGATGAAATTCATATATATCCTACAAGTGAACTTTCTGCTAAGCTAGTGAAGATTGTAGGTAATGTAATAGTACCTAGTGAAAAATCAATCCCAGGTGATAATAAATTATCGACTTTATTAAAAAATGAATTAAAACAGTTTGGTAAAAATGGTTATTTTTTAAATGATACAAATTATGAATTTGCTGTTGTAAAAAATGACAATAACTTACAAGGTTTTAATATTGACAATGTTTTAAATAAGAAAGAAGATATAGACTTAAAAATTGGTGATGTTATTACAATTTTTAAAAATTCAGAATTCAAAGAAAAACCATATGTATATGCAAACGGTGAAGTTGTAAATGATAAAAAAAGAAAATATGATTTTTCTGATGGAATGACTATTTCAAACTTATTTGATATGGTAGGTTTTAATAGTGAAATAATTGAAAAAGATTCTAACTTTAGAACAACACTAAATGTAGATAAAAGCAAAGTTCAGATTACTAGATATGAAAACAATAGTAAAACTACATTTCTTGTAAACACTAATACAAATAAAAATTTTAAGCTAAAAAAATATGATGAAGTGAAATTCTTTGATTTTTCAAAAGTTAATGATGAAATGAAAGTAAGTATTAAAGGTGAAGTATTTATTCCTGGTAGTTATAATATTAATGAAAATACAACTATCAATGATATTGTAAATATTTCAGGTGGATTAACAAAAAAAGCTTTAATGGCTAGGTTTGAAATAAGCAGATATTATACTGAAGGGAATGAGAGAAAAAGAAAAGTTCTTGCTTTAGATATGAATAAAGCATTAAATTTAAAAATTAAAATTTTTGAAGATGACGAAATTACAATTTTCCCAATAGCTAATTGGAATGAAAAAATGTATGTAGAACTAAAAGGTTTAGTTCGATATCCAGGAAAGTATGCAATTGAACAAGGTGAAAAACTGTCAAGTGTTATTTTACGTGCGGGTGGTTTTCTTCAAAACTCCTTTGTTGAGGGTGCAGTATTTACAAGAGAAGAGATCAGATTACTTCAAGAAAAAAGATTAGAAGAATCTCTTGATAGACTAAATGATCAAATTGTAAAATCTTCAGCTGATGCTCAAGGATTAGGTGAAGAAAAAGATGGCGCTGTAAAAAAACTTCAAGCAGTTAAACAGCTAGAAAAACAAGCTAAAGCAAATAGACCAATTGGTAGAGTATCTTTAAATTTATATTATGATTTAAATAGATTTATGAATTCAACTTACGATTTAGTATTAAAAGATAAAGATATATTATATATTCCCTCTATTAATGATACTGTATCAGTTGTAGGTGAAGTTCTAAATCAAAATACTTTTGTTTATGATAGTGAGTTAGATACAGATGATTATTTATCAAAAGCTGGTGGTATTACCGATCTTGCACATGAAGAGTATATTTATATTGTTAAAGCAAATGGTGAAACACAAAAATATGAATCAAATTACTTTTGGGGTAATGATAAAAAAATGTTTAAAGGTGATACTATAGTAGTACCTATGCAGTTTGATAGTATGTCTGATATAAAATTTGCAAAGGATGTATCTCAAATACTTTACCAATTTGCTATTACAGCTGCTTCTCTTAAAACTGTAGGTGGTATCTAATGGTAGAAAATAAGAATAATTTAAGATATGTAGAAGAAGATGAAATAGACTTAAAAGAGTTGTTTAATACTATTTTAAAATACAAATATAAAATAGCTCTGTTCGTTTCTTTTATAACTATTCTTACTTTTATTTATACTCTGAGTATTCCTAACTTGTATAAGTCTGAGATTGTTTTATCTCCTCAGGAGAGTCAAAAAAGTGTAGGGGGTGGTCTATCTTCTCTTGCTTCTTTAGCTGGAGTTAGCTTAGGTGGAGGTAGTTCTAAAGATCCCTTTATTATGATGAAGACAACACTAAATGATTACTTATTTAATGAAAAGGTAATAAAAAAATATAATTTAATAGAAAAATTAGAGACTAAAAAAAATTTAGTTTTTGCACTTAATATTGATTCTATTTATAATATGTTTAACTCAAAAAGTCAAAAAACTGAAGATAAAAGATCCGAAAAAGAAAAAATATTTTCAACAATTAATAGTATAAAATCAATTTTGAGTATAGCAAGTGATAAAAAAAGTTCTCTTATTATAATCAAGGCTGAATTAGTAGATAGATATATGGCCAAAGAATTAGTAGATATATACCTAACAGAGATTATTAATAAAATTAAACTTGAAGATATGAAAGAAATAGATGCTCAAATTAAGTATTATAATAAAGAATTATCATCTACATATGATGTTTCACTAAAAGAACAATTAAGTAAATCTTTATCAGGTTTATACCAAAAAAAGGTATTCTCTCAAGCTAATGACTACTATTTTGTATCAAAAGTGGTAGATAGCAGAGTTTCGTATATCAAAGAAAAAACTAAACCAAAAAGAGCTTTAATATTAATAGTGTCTTTTATGACTTCTATTTTTCTAGCTATATTTATAGTTTTTTTCTTAGAGTTTTTAAGAAGTGATAAAGAAAATGAAACTAAAAACTCTTAGTTTTTTATCACTATTTGTTTTTTGTGATTTATATGCACAAAAAGCGGATAATTTATCTGCCGCATATAATGGTAATACAGGTGTTTTCGAAACACCAAATGCAAGAATTTTAGATGATTGGTCTATGAGATTTTTTTTAAATATAGATAAACCTTATAGATATTATGGTGTTGTTGCCACTCCTTTACCTTTTTTGGAAGCTAACTTTCATATGACAGAAGTAGATGGTATTGCTGGATTTTCAGATAGTGATGGCTATGGAAACTATAAAGATAAGTCTCTAGGAATTAAGATATTATTAAAAGAAGAGACAAAGTATACTCCCTCTGTGCTATTTGGTATTGATGATATGTGGGGTACAGCACTTTATACTTCTAAATATATAGCAATGTCTAAAAATATTAGTTATTTTGACATAACTTTTGGGTATGCTAAAGGTAGATTAGGTGGAGAAGATTTAAGAAAGTATACGGCAAATACAAATAATAGCGGTAGTTTCAATAATAACTCTATTACATTTTTAAAAGATAGAGACTGGGGTGGAGGTAAGCCTTTTGGAAGTATTGTTTTCAATCCTAGTCCAAAATTATCACTAATAGGTGAATATTCACCTATAAATTACTCAAAAGACAAAATTAATCCATTTTTAAATGGTAAACAATATGAGCTTCCTAAATCAAAATGGAATTATGGTCTAAAATATAAGTATAGCAAAAATACAATATTATCATTATCTTATCAAAGAGGTAATCAAATATCATTTGGTTACACATACCAGTTTAGTTTTGATAGAACGGGGATGTTTGATCATTTAGCAGATTCAAAATGGAAAGCAGATAAAAAGAAAAAAAGTGAATATAAAAATATAAGCACAAAACAATTATCAGAAAAACTATCAAATGAAGTAGCTGCAGAAAAGTTCAAAAATGTAAAAACAGCGGTTCATGATAATAAAATATGGTCGGAAATTAATAACTCAAGATACAACAATGACTTACAAGCAGTAGGTAGAGCAATATCTACTATAGATGAAGTCGCTCCAAAGAATTATGATACTATTTATTTGACACTCAAAGACAAAGAACTGCCTCTTAAGACATTTAAAGTTAATAGAGTTGAATTTGATATGTATGAAAATGAGAAACTTAGTGATAATTATATGCAAAATGCACTTATTATTACTGACAATATAGAAAAATCTTATGATGAATTCTCTAATAAAAAAGATGTATTTAAAACAAAATCTTACAATGATAATAGATTTAATTTTGACCTAGCTCCAAAAGTTAGAACAATACTAAATCATAAAGATAAACCTTTTGCTATGAAATTAGCATTAAGAGCTACAAGTTCGTATGCTATTAGTGAATATCTTAACCTTAATGCTGCTCTTGAGCACCCCTTTTATAATAGTGGAAAAGACTTGACAAGTGAACCATTGGAAGATGAACGACTCTCATTACGTAGTAATGTAACTGATCATTTTATTTACAATGAAACACAATTACCATATTTAAGTACTACTTTTAGTAGTCGATTACCTTTTAACTCTTTTTTTAAAACAGAGTTAGGATATTTAGAATATGCATTTGCAGGCATTGATCTAGAATGGTATAAACCATTGCTAGAAGAAACATTTGGTGTTGGATTACAATATCAAAACGTATACAAACGTAAAATTGATGGCATGATAAAAGTAAATAAAGACTATAGTTATGATGCTAAATTCCTGAATTTATATGCATTGATAAGTCCTAAATATGATATTCATATGGGACTGAAAATTGGCCAGTTCTTAGCTGGAGATAAAGGTGTTAAGTTAGATCTTTCAAGGCATTATAAAAACTTTACTATTGGATTATATGCTACGTATACTAATTCAAAAGAAGTATTTAAAAATGAAGAAAATCAAGGTTATATTGATAAAGGTGCATATTTAAAAGTTCCTTTAGAAGTGTTTACTTATAAAAATGTAAAAAAAAGATTAACATATGGTTTAAGTCCTTGGACAAGAGATGTTGGTCAATATGCTAGAACATTGAACAGTTTACATCCTATGAATAATAGTGAAAATAATACACAGATACAAAAAAAATATATTCAAAATTTAAAAAAATAATTTGGAACTAATAAAATTTATATTATTTATAGTATAATAAAGCAAAAATTAACAAGGAATTAAAATGAAAAAATTATTATCAATTGTTTTCGCTACGTCTTTAATGGTTACTAGTGCATTAGCACAAACTGGAGCAGGTGCTGGAGCAGCAGGTTCTGCATCAGGTGCAGGTGCAGGTGCTGCAGGTGCAGGTGCTGCAGGAGCAGGTGCAGGAGCAGCAGGAGCAGCAGGAGCAGCAGGAGTAGCTGGTGGTATTTCTGCAGGTATGGCAGCAGCAGCAGCAGCAGCAGCAGGTGTGGCAGCAGCAGCTGCAGCAGACAGTAGTTCTAATTCTACTACTTCTCACCACTAATCTTATAACATGGAAGAAAAAATTTCTTTCATGTTTTCTTTCTTTAAAATCACTCTTATTAAAAACTAGATATAATTTCCAATTAAAAACTATTAGATTGGAGAACAAACAAATTGAAAATAGCAATAGCAGGGACAGGTTACGTCGGCTTATCAAATGGAATATTACTTTCTCAAAATAATGAAGTAATAGCGTTAGATATTATTCCAGAAAAAGTAGAGCTAATAAATCAAAAGAAATCTCCAATAGAAGATAAAGAGATAGAAGAATACTTATCTACTAAAGAGCTAAATTTCAAAGCAACACTAAATAAAAAAGAAGCATATACAAATGCAGAATTCATTATCATAGCAACTCCAACTGATTATGATCCCGAAACAAACTATTTTAATACGAAATCAATAGAATATGTAATATCAGATGTACTTGAAATAAATCCAAATGCAACAATGGTAATAAAAAGTACAATACCGGTAGGATATACAAAAGAATTAAAAAAGAAATTTAATACAGAAAATATAATTTTTTCACCAGAATTCTTAAGAGAAGGGAAAGCACTATTTGATAACTTATACCCATCTAGAATAATTGTAGGTGAAAAATCAAAAAGAGCTCAAACTTTTGCAAATTTATTAGCAGAAGGTGCAATTAAAGAAAATATTGATATTCTTTTCACAGATTCAACAGAAGCCGAAGCTGTAAAGCTGTTCTCGAATACATATCTTGCTATGCGAGTATCATACTTTAATGAATTAGACTCTTATGCTCAATCACATGGACTTGATACAAAACAAATAATTGAAGGAGTAGGACTAGATCCAAGAATAGGAAGTCATTATAATAATCCTAGCTTTGGATATGGTGGATATTGCCTACCAAAAGATACAAAACAATTAAAAGCAAATTATCAGGATATCCCAAACTCATTAATCTCTGCAATTGTAGATGCTAATTCTACTAGAAAAGATTTCATAGCAGACTCAATTATTTCTAAAAAACCGAAGATTGTAGGTGTGTATAGATTAGTGATGAAAGAAGGAAGTGATAACTTTAGATCTTCAGCAATACAAGGTATTATGAAAAGAATTAAAGCTAAAGGTATAGAAGTAGTAGTATATGAACCAGTATTTGAAGAAGAAGAGTTTTTTAACTCAAGAGTAATAAAAGACATCGACGAATTTAAATCAATATCAGATGTAATAGTAGCAAATAGAATATCAGAAAATATAAAAGATGTAGAAGAAAAAATATATACTAGAGATATTTTTAACTCTGATTCCTGATTGATTATTATAAAAATTATTTTAATAACATACAAAGTTTGAAATGGCTAAAATACTGCCGATAATAAAAAGAAAATTATCAAAAGGATATGATTAATTATGATAAAAAAATGTTTATTTCCAGCTGCTGGGTATGGTACTAGATTTTTGCCAGCTACTAAAGCTACTCCAAAAGAGATGTTACCAGTACTTACTAAGCCACTTATTCAATATGGTGTTGAAGAGGCTTTATCAGCTAATATTGACACTATGGCAATAGTTACAGGCAGAGGGAAAAGGGCAATTGAGGATCATTTTGATATATCTTATGAATTAGAACATCAAATCAAAGGTACTAGTAAAGAACACTATCTTACCGAAATAAGGGATGTTATTACTAAATGTACCTTTTCATATACTAGACAAATAGAGATGAAAGGTCTAGGTCATGCAATATTATGCGGTGAAACACTAATAGGTAATGAACCTTTTGCTGTAATACTTGCTGATGACCTATGTGATAATACCTGTAATGAAGGTGGAGTACTATCCCAGATGGTAAAGCTATATGAAAAATATAAATGTTCAATAGTAGCAATAGAAGAAGTACCAAAAGATGAAACCCAAAAGTATGGAGTAATAGCAGGTACTCTTGAAGAAGAAGGTGTATATAAAGTATTTGATATGGTAGAAAAACCAGATCCAAAAAATACACCATCAAATCTAGCTATTATAGGAAGATATATTTTAACCCCTGATATTTTCGATATCTTAAAAGCTACAAAACCAGGAAAAGGTGGAGAGATTCAAATTACAGATGCCTTACTTGAGCAATCAAAACAAGGAAAAGTAATGGCATACAAATTTAAAGGTGATAGATTTGACTGTGGTAGTATAGATGGTTTTGTAAAAGCTACAAACTATTTTTATGAAAAAGAGAGTAATATATAGTATGTATTACAATAAGAACTTCTATCAAATTAAATCAAATAATGAGATATTTGACAAAATAGTAGAAGAAAAAAGTAGTGTTGGATATTATAAATTACCTTATCAAGATACTGTTTATATAAAAGAATTCTCAAAAACTGTAAAGCAAAAAGATATAGTAGTAGTTGGTATTGGTGGTAGTAGTCTGGGCACATACGCAATTCATCAGTTTTTGCAACATAAAGAAAATGATAAAAAACTTCATTTCCTAGAATCAACAGATCCATTAGATTTACAAAGAAGAATTAGTAAGATAGATTTAGAAGACGTACTTTTTATAATTATAAGTAAGTCAGGAACTACAATAGAAACAATAAGTATCTTAAAATATTTACACTGTATTACTAGAATTGACTCAAACAATACAGTATGTGTAACAGAAAATAATAGTAAATTAAATGATTTTGCAAAATCAAAAAACATAAAAACTTTTGAAATACCTAAAAATGTAGGTGGTCGATTCTCAGTATTCTCAAATGTAGGATTATTACCACTAGCTATTATGGGACTAGATATTGATAAACTGCTATCTGGATGTGCTGAAGTATCAAATAGCTTTTTTAATAAAAATGAGTATTTTGATACTTTGATGGAAAAAGCTAGATTTATTGTTGAAAATAAAAGTAGATTTAATATAAATGTACTTTTTTCATATTCCTCATCTTTAGAGGGATTTAATAAGTGGTATGTACAACTATGGGGTGAAAGTCTAGGCAAAATCAATATTAATGGTACAAAACAAGCTCTAACACCAATAGGATTGATAGGACCTGTCGATCAACACTCTTTTCTTCAGCTAATAATTGAAGGGAAAAGAGATAAAACAGTAACATTTATAAAAGTTGATGATTTTAAAAATGATATGAAAATACCTGAAATATCACTTGCTTACTTAGATGAATTAGATTATATAAATAATCTAGAATTTAAAGATCTAATAAATAAACAAGCGGATGCAACTATTAAAGCAATAGAAGATTTAGAAGATATCCCATGTGATACAATCATCTTAAAATCACAAGATGAACATAGTATTGGAAAACTTATGTTTTCATATGAATTATTAACTTCTATTGTTGGAAGTTTTGTGCAGATTAATTCATACGACCAACCAGGTGTTGAATCTGGTAAAATTATTTTAAAAAAAGTATTAAAAAAGAAAATTAAATGAAAAAAGTGCTAGTAGTGTTTGGAACAAGACCAGAAGCAATTAAAATGGCACCATTGGTTAAAGAGTTTGAAAAAGCTAAAGATATTGAATTAAAAGTATGTGTAACAGCACAACATAGAGAGATGTTAGATCAAGTTCTTGAAATGTTTGATATCACACCTGATTATGATTTAAATATTATGAAACCAGGACAAGACCTTTTTGATGTGACAGCTAATGTTCTTTTAGGCCTAAAAGATGTATTAAGTGATTTTAATCCTGATATTGTATTAGTTCATGGAGATACTACAACTACAAGTGCTAGTAGTTTAGCAGCATTTTATAATAAAATAAAAGTAGGACACGTGGAAGCAGGTCTTAGAACAGGTGATTTACATAGCCCCTGGCCAGAAGAAGCAAATAGACAAATAACTGGAGTATTAGCTAACTATCATTTTGTACCAACAACTACAAGTCAAAAAAATCTCCTAAAAGAAAATAAAGAACCTAAAAATATTATAGTAACAGGTAATACAGTAATTGATGCATTATTTTTAGCTTTAAATAAGATTGAAAACAATAAAGAATTAAAAAGTACAATCTTAAAAAATATAAATAAACAATATAAAATAAATGAAGATAAAAAGCTTATCTTGGTAACAGGCCATAGGCGAGAAAACTTTGGGCAAGGATTTATTAATATTTGTGAATCTTTAAATACTCTTGCCTTAGATAATCCTGATATAGATATTGTATATCCAGTACATTTAAATCCAAATGTACAAAAGCCAGTAAAAGAATTATTGTCTAATACTACAAATATTTATCTAATAGAGCCATTACAATATGAAAGTTTTATTTATATGATGAATAAATCTTATTTTATTATAACTGATTCAGGTGGAGTTCAAGAAGAAGCTCCAAGTTTAGGTAAACCTGTACTTGTGATGAGAAATACAACTGAAAGACCTGAAGCAGTTGAATCTGGGACTGTAAAGTTAGTTGGAACAAATTCAATATCTATTGTAAATGAAGCTCAAAAGCTTTTAGATAATGAAGTTGAATATGAAAGAATGAGTAAATCACATAACCCTTATGGTGATGGTAAAGCTTGTCAAAGAATTGTAGAATTTATTAAGGAAAGTAAATAATGAATAAAAAAGTTTGTGTAATAGGTTTGGGTTACATTGGCCTGCCAACTGCAGCACTTCTAGCAAACAGAGGATATCAAATTCATGGAGTTGATGTCGTACAATCAACAGTTGATACTATAAATGCTGGAAACATACATATCGTGGAACCTGATCTTGATACTTTCGTAAGAGCTGCTGTAAATAGTGGGAATTTGAAAGCGTCACTTACTCCTACTATTGCTGACGTATTTATTATCGCAGTTCCTACTCCTTTTCATAAAAACTATGTACCAAATGTAGATTATATTGTATCTGCAACAAAAGCGATAGCTCCATATGTAAAAGCTGAAGATATAGTAATTTTAGAATCTACTTCTCCAGTAGGTACTACTGAATTAGTAGAAAAAACACTTGAAGAAGAAGCTGTAGATACTTCAAAACTATATATAGCTCACTGTCCAGAGAGAGTACTTCCAGGACATATCATGAGAGAATTAGTTGAGAATGATAGAATAGTAGGTGGAACGACAAAAGAATCTACAGAAAAAACTGTAGAATTCTATAAAACTTTTGTATCAGGTGAAGTACTTTCAACAGATGCAAAGACTGCCGAGATGGCAAAACTTACTGAAAATTCATTTAGAGATACAAATATTGCTTTTGCAAATGAATTATCAATTTTATGTGATAAGTTTAATATTGATGTATGGGAATTGATTAAATTAACAAATAGGCACCCTAGGGTAAATGTACTACAACCAGGTGCTGGTGTAGGTGGACATTGTATTGCTGTGGACCCATGGTTTATTGTTCATGCCGGCGGAGCGGATGCTAAAATCATAAAAGCGGCAAGAGAAATCAATACTTATAAAACAGAATGGTCAATAGAAAAAATCAAAAATGTAGCACTTAGATTTGAAAAAAAGAATGGAAGAAAAGCAAAAGTTGCTTGTTTAGGTCTTGCATTTAAACCTGATATAGATGACTTAAGAGAATCACCTGCTTTATATATAGCACAAACTTTAAAAAATCATGATTTTAAGGTACTTACAGTAGAGCCAAATATAACTTCACATAAAGTTTTTGAGATAATTGATTTTGAAACTGCAATAAATGATGCTGATATTATAGTTTATCTAGTTGGGCATAAAGAGTTTAAAGGTATTAGAATATTTGGTAAAGAAGTGATAGATTTTTGTGGAATTAATAAATAAGGTAAAAGATGAAATTTAATAAAATAAAAGAAGAATTAAAAAGTAATCCAAAAACATGGCTTGTGACAGGATGTGCAGGATTTATAGGATCAAACCTAATAGAGACTCTTCTAAAATTAAACCAAAAAGTAGTTGGGTTAGACAATTTTTCTACAGGTTATCAATACAATTTAGATCATGTAGAAAATAGTATTTTAAAAGATCAATGGTCCAACTTTTCTTTTATTAAAGGCGATATCTCAGACTATGAAACTTGTTTAAACTCTACCAAAAATGTAGATATAGTTCTAAATCAAGCAGCATTAGGATCAGTACCAAGATCAATAGATAATCCAGTAATTTCAAATAACTCAAATGTAACTGGTTTTTTAAATATGATTACAGCTGCAAAAGAGAATAGTGTAAAAAGATTTGTATACGCTTCCTCATCGTCTGTATATGGCGATTCACAAGAACTACCAAAGGTAGAGACACGAACTGGAAATTTACTTTCTCCATATGCTGTTACAAAATATGTAAATGAACTATATATGGATGTATTTTACAAATGTTATGGATTTGAGTCTATAGGTCTTAGATACTTTAATGTATTTGGAAAAAGACAAGATCCAAATGGAGCATATGCAGCAGTAATGCCAAAATGGATATCTGCTATGTTAAATGGGGAGGATGTATATATAAATGGAGATGGTGAAACATCTAGAGATTTTACATATATAGATAATGTAGTACAAGCTAATATTATGGCAGGTGTTACTACAAATACAGAAGCCTTTGCAAAAGCATATAATACAGCAGCAGGTGGAAGAGAAACATTAAACAATCTATTTGCTGCAATAAAAAATAGTCTTGAAGAAAATCTTCCAGAGCTAAAAATAAAAGATGCAATATATAGAGATTTCAGAGCAGGAGATATTAGACACTCAAATGCAAATATCGACCAAGCTAAAACACTTTTAGGATATGAGCCAACACATAACTTAGAAGAAGGACTACAAGAATCACTAGCGTGGTACATAAATGATATAAAGGGAAGTAAATAATGAATAATAAAATTTGTGTAATAGGTCTTGGATACGTAGGTCTACCATTATCAGCAGCTTTTTCTTCAAAATATGATGTAGTTGGATTAGATATTTATAAAGAAAGAATTGATGAATTATCTCGTGCATATGATAGAACTTTAGAGTTAAATGAATCACAACTTCAAGAAGCAATAGATAATAATATTAAATTTACTTGTAATATTGATGATATTAAAGATTGTAATATTTATATTGTAACTGTTCCAACTCCTATTGATAAAAATAAAAGACCAGATTTAACTCCTTTAATAAAAGCTAGTGAAACTGTAGGAAAAGTACTCAAAAAAGATGATATTGTAATTTATGAATCAACTGTTTACCCAGGTGCAACAGAAGAAGAATGTGTACCAGTACTTGAAAAATTCTCTTCTTTAAAATTTAATACTAATTTCTTCTGCGGATATTCTCCTGAGAGAATTAATCCAGGTGATAAAGAACATACAGTTACAAAGATTTTAAAAGTAACTGCAGGTTCAACTCCAGAGATTGGTAAAAAAGTAGATGAATTATATGCATCTATTATCACAGCAGGTACTCACTTAGCACCTACTATTAAAGTGGCAGAAGCTGCAAAAGTAATTGAAAATAGCCAGCGAGATATTAATATTGCATTTGTAAATGAATTGTCAATTATCTTTAATAAACTTGGTATTAATACAAATGATGTTCTTGAAGCAGCTGGAACAAAATGGAACTTCTTAAAGTTTAAGCCAGGATTAGTTGGTGGACATTGTATTGGTGTTGATCCATACTACTTAACACATAAAGCACAACAAGTAGGATATAACCCAGAGATTATCTTAGCAGGTAGAAGACTAAATGATAATATGGGAATATATGTAGCTAATCAAGTAATAAAACTTATGATTAAAAAAGGTCATAAAATAGAAGGATCTAATGTATTAATGTTAGGTATTACTTTTAAAGAGAATTGTCCAGATATTAGAAACTCAAGAGTCATAGATGTAGTAGAAGAATTACAAGAATTTGGATGTAATATAGATGTATATGACCCATGGGCAGATAAAGAAGAAGTTTGTCGAGAATACAGTTTAAATTTAGTAGATAATATTGACATAACAAAGTATGATGGGATTGTGGTGGCTGTTGCTCATGATGAGTTTAAATCTTTAGATTTATCAAATATAAATGATACAGTTGTATTTGATATTAAATCAGTAGTAGATTATCAAGATGGGAGTTTATAATGCAGATAGAAAATAGGAAAATAGGATTAACTCATTCTCCTTTAGTTATTGTAGAAATTGGGATAAATCATGAAGGCTCATTAGAAGTTGCATTCGATATGGTAGATGCAGCTTGGAAGTCTGGTGCAGAAGTTATTAAACACCAAACACATGTAGTTGAAGATGAAATGAGTAAGGAAGCTAAAAATGTTATTCCTGGTAATGCAACTGAGTCTATATATTCAATTATGGAAAGATGTTCTTTAAGTGAATCCGATGAAATTAAATTAAAAAAATATGTTGAGTCTAAAGGGATGATTTTTATTAGTACACCTTTTTCAAGAGCTGCAGCAAATAGACTTGAAAGAATGAATGTAAGTTCTTATAAGATTGGTTCAGGAGAATGTAATAATTACCCTCTTATTGAACATGTAGCTTCTTTTGGTAAGCCCATGATTGTCAGTACAGGTATGAATGATATTGAATCTATTAGGAAAACTGTTAATATTTTAGAAGAATATAATATCAGTTATGCTTTGCTTCACACAACTAATCTTTATCCTACACCTATAAATTTAGTTAGATTAGGTGCAATGGTTGAACTTCAAAAAGAATTTCCTAATGCTATTATTGGATTATCTGATCATACAACATCAAACAGAGCTTGCTTTGCTGCAACAGCATTAGGAGCAAATATTTTAGAAAGACATTTTACAGATAAAATGGAAAGAACAGGTCCTGATATAATTAACTCAATGGATCCTATAGCTTTGAAAGAACTTATAGTTGGAAGTGATGAAATATCACGAATGAGGGGTGGAAAAAAAGAAGCTGCGAAAGAAGAACAAATTACGATAGATTTTGCTTTTGCTACTGTTGTTACCATAGCTAAAATTAAAAAAGGGGAAGTTCTTACTTCTGAAAACCTTTGGGTAAAAAGACCTGGGACAGGTGAAATATTAGCTGAAAATTATAAAACTTTACTTGGTAAGAAAGTTAATAAAGATATTGAAGCTGATACTCATTTATTTTGGAATGATATTAATGACTAAAAGAAAAATTGTTTTCTTAACAGGTACAAGAGCTGATTTTGGAAAACTAAAATCATTAATTAAAATTACGCAAAATGATGCAAAATTAGATGTCCACATTTTTGCTACAGGAATGCATCTAAATTCTAAATATGGAAAAACTGTAGATGAAATTTATAAATCTGGATTTAAAAATATTTATCAATATATAAATCATGATACAGTTGAGCATATGGATAGAACATTAGCTAAAACTGTAGATGGATTTTCGCATTATATAGCAGAATTGAAACCTGACTTAATAATTGTTCATGGGGATAGAGTTGAAGCTTTAGCTGGTGCAATTGTTGGTAGTATGAATAATATATTAGTTGCTCATATTGAGGGTGGTGAAATATCTGGTACAATCGATGAACTAATTAGGCATTCTGTAAGTAAATTATCTCATATTCATTTAGTATCAAATGAAGAAGCAAAAAAAAGGCTAATTCAATTAGGTGAATTTGGAAATTCCATTTTTGTTTTGGGTTCGCCAGATCTTGATCTAATGGATTCTAGAAGTTTACCATCATTAACTGAAGTAAAAGAATATTATAATATTAAATTTGATAAATTTTCGATTGCAATGTTTCATCCTGTTACTACAGAATATGATAAAATTCAAGAATATACATACAATTTTACTAAAGCATTAATTGCAAGTGGGCTAAATTATATAGTAATATATCCAAATAATGATTTAGGTAGTATTGAAATATTGAATGAATATAAAATATTTAATAACAATAAAAAAATAAAATTATACCCATCTTTAAGATTTGAGTATTTTTTAACGCTTTTAAAAAATTCTGAGTTTATGATAGGTAATTCAAGTGCTGGTGTACGAGAAGCGCCTTATTATAACGTATCTACAATTGATGTAGGTACAAGGCAAAATAATAGAGTTAAATTATCTTCTGTATTCAATTGTAATTATAGTTTCAATTCTATAATAAATTCGATTAATACAGTAAAAAATATAAAACATAAATTCTTAGAAGATAAAGATTATTTTGGAAAAGGAAAAAGTGATAAATTATTGCTGGAGTTAATTAATTCTAATAAAATATGGAAAATTAATCACCAAAAACAATTTCAGGAGATAAATATTAATGAATAAAATAAGAGTTATTTCACGAATTGATGTAAAAAATGAATTTGTTATTAAAGGAATACATCTTGAGGGTTTACGTAAAGTAGGTGATCCAAATATACTTGCTAAAAAATATTATGATGAGGGTATAGATGAAATAGTTTTTATGGATGCTGTTGCTGCTTACTATGATAGAAATAGTTTAAGCCATATAATTGAAAAAGCTTGTAAAGATGTATTTGTTCCAATTACAGTTGGGGGAGGTATTAGAACAATTAATGATATATCAAATGCATTGAAGGTTGGTGCAGATAAAATTGCAATTAATACAAAGGCTGTGCAAGATCCTGAGTTTATAAAAAAAGCTTCTGAAATATTTGGTAGTCAATGTATTGTATCTTCAATAGTATCAAAAAAAATCGATTCTAATAAATGGGAAGTTTATATTGATAACGGTCGGGAACCAACTGGCATTGACGTATTAGAATGGGCAAAAAAAGTTGAAGAGTTAGGTTCAGGTGAAATAATGTTAACTTCAATAGACAAAGAGGGAACAAAAAGAGGTTTTGATATTGAATTAAATAAAGCTGTTTCTGAAATTGTATCTATTCCTGTTATTTCTAGTGGTGGAATGGGCAAATTAAATGATGCGGTTGATTTATTAAAGAAAACAAAAGTTGATGCAATTTCTATCGCTTCTGTTTTGCATTATAATATAGAATCTATTTCTGAAATTAAGAATAACTTAATAGATAATAACATAAAGGTTAGATTTTGAAAATAGTTGTTATAGATTATGATATAGGAAATGTAAAAAGTATAATTAATGCGTTGGAAAATATCGGTATTACTCCACAATTAACAAATGAGAGAAATGAAATATTAAAAGCTGATGCAGTGATTTTGCCAGGTGTTGGGGCTTTTAAACATGGAATGGAAAATCTTAAGAAATACGAGCTTATTGAAAGTTTACTAGACTTTATTAAGTTAGATAAGCCTTTTCTTGGCATTTGTCTTGGAATGCAAATGCTACTTGAAGAAAGTGAAGAATTCGGAATAACAAAAGGATTATCTGTAATAGAAGGTAAAATAAAAAAACTACCAGTTAAAAATTTGAATTTTGAAAAACTACCGCATGTTAGTTGGAATGAAATAAGAAATAAAAATAATAATTGGAAAAATACAATTTTAAATGATATCGGTGAATATAGTGACATGTATTTTGTTCATAGTTTTGTAGCTATGCCAAAAAATGAAAATGATATATTATCAACAACTCTATATTCTGATTATGAATTTGTATCATCATTAAAAAAAGGAAATGTTTACGGTTGTCAATTTCATCCTGAAAAAAGTGGTGAAATTGGTTTGAAAATATTAAAAAATTTTGTAAATATATGTAAAGGAAAATATAATGGCTGAGAAACTAGAAGCTTACTACGGCTTACCAAATGAGGTGAAATTTTGTAAGAAATGTGTAATTTCAAACCAAAGACCAAGCTCAACTGTTGAGTTTAAAAATGAAAAAGGTGAAAAGAAAAAAGTAATAAACTTTAATGACGAAGGTGTTTGTTCTGCTTGTGTATACCATGAAGAGAAAGAAGAAGGTATTAATTGGAATGAAAGGGAAGATAAATTAGAAGAACTACTATCTAAATTTAGAAGTACAGATGGGTCATATGATGTAATTGTTCCTGGTAGTGGAGGTAAGGATAGTGCTTATACTGCACATGTTCTAAAATATAAATATGGAATGAACCCTTTGACAGTTACTTGGGCACCACATCTATATACAGATATTGGTTGGAAAAATATGCAAGAATGGATGCACACAGGAGGGTTAGATAATATTTTATATACTCCTAATGGAAAACTACATAAAGAAATGACAAGGAATGCTTTTCATAATTTATTACATCCTTTTCAGCCTTTTATTGTTGGTCAAAGAATTATTGGTCCTGCTATGGCTAAAAAATTTGGTGTTCAACTTGTAATGTATGGTGAAAATCAAGCTGAATATGGTAATGCTATTGAAGAAAATACTAATCCTATTATGAATATGGACTTTTTCTCTTCTGAAGATGCCTTGGAAATGAAGTTTGGGGGTATCTCTATGCAAGAATATATAGATACAGGTAGATATTCAAAAGATGATTTTGCACCTTATATTGCTCCAGATAAAAAAGATTTAGTTGAATCTGGCGTTGAAGTACATTATTTAGGTTATTATCTTAAATGGGATCCTCAAGAATGTTACTATTATGCGGTAGATAATACAGGTTTCCAAGCAAATCCTGTTAGAACAGAAGGAAGTTACTCAAAGTATAGTAGTATTGATGATAAAATTGATCCCTTTCATTATCTTACAACTTTGATTAAGTTTGGAATTGGAAGATGTACATATGATGCTGCTCAAGAAGTTAGAAATGGTAAAATAACTAGAGAAGAAGCTGCATATTTAGTTAAAAAATATGATACAGAATTTCCTGATAAATATTTTGAGGAATTTTTGGAATATATTGATTCTACTGAGGAAGAATTTTGGGAGACAATGAATAGTCATAGATCTCCTCATATTTGGAAAAAAGTAGGTGAAGATTGGAAATTAAGACATACAGTTAATAATGATGGTATAGATGACAAAAAGTAGAATTTTAGCTGTGATTCCAGCCCGAGGCGGTTCTAAGGGATTGCCTGGTAAAAATATTATTGATTTTGCTGGTAAGCCTTTAATCACTTGGACTATTGAATCTAGTATTAATTCTAAATATATATCTAAAACTATAGTTAGTAGTGATGATTATGAAATTCTAACTGTATCAAGGGAAAATAATGCTAACACACTTAAGAGACCTGATTATTTGGCCCTTGATACAACGGCAACAGAACCAGTAGTTTTGCATGTGCTTGATTCATTGAAAATTAGCAATGAAATCTTTGATTATATTATTCTTCTTCAACCTACTTCTCCCTTGCGAAGTAGTAAAAATATAGATGAGGCTTTTGATTTATTACTTAATAGTGATGCTACCTCTCTTATTAGTGTTTGTGAAATAGATAATAAAATATTAAAAGCTTTCAAAAAGAATGATAAAGGATTTATAGAAGGTATATCTAATAATAAATACCCTTTTATGAGAAGGCAAGATTTACCAAATACTTATATGAGTAATGGTGCAATATATATAATTAAAACTAGTGAATTTCTTAAAAATAATAGTTTTCTTACAACAAAAACAGTATCTTATTTAATGAATAGCCGTGATAGTATTGATATCGATAATGAAACTGATTTAGTAAAAGCAAGAGCATATATATAATATCAACTAATTAGAAAGATATACAATGAAAAGAATTTTAATCGTATCCAACCAACCTCAACGATTTTTGGATCAATTTCATTTTGCTAATGAAATTGTTAATAAATCAAAAAATACCATTGATATAAAATTTTATATTGACAGTAAAGTTTACTTAAAATATGAAGATATTATTAATTCATTTGAATTTGAAATAATAAATAATTTTTTAAGTAAAAAACAAAAAGTTAGTTTACCAAGGAAACAAACATTTTTTAAATTAATTAAAAAATATATTCCAAAAAAAGAAAAAATTATTCTGTCTCTTAAAAACTCAAAACTATATACTAATAAACTAGTAACAGAAGAAAAAAAAATTTATAATAGATTTACTTCTTTAAAAAAAGAATTATTTAATCCTATTAAAGAAGCTAACTTTGATGTGATGTTTATTAATGGTGATAGACACTTAAATAGTGAACCTGTTTTTTTAAATATTGCTAAAACCCTTAATATTCCGGTAGTAATACCCTATATGGTTTATTTTGCAGAAGAAGAAGATTTACTAAAGAAAAGTAATATTACTTTAAAAAAAAGTTTTTTATTATCAAAATACATAAGTATTTCACAAAAAAAATTTAATATTCATAATAGAGAAAACAAATATTACTACTCTCATACATTTGCCAATGCTTTAGAGAAATTTGGTGTATTATCAATTAATCCTTGGTTTATGGGATCAGGTTGCAGTGATATTTTATGTTTACCAAATAAGTACATGAAGATGCACTATGTTACAAATGGTGTGAATGAAGAAAAAATTAATATTCTTGGTGATACTTCGTATGATCAACTTTTTAATAAATTTAATAATAAAGATGATATAAAAAAAGAAATAATTTCTAAATATGAGTTAGATAATAAAAAAAGAATTATTATTATTGCACTACCTCAATTAGGTGAACATGATATTTTACCTTGGGATGAACATTGGAAAGAAATAGATTTTTTAATGAGTAAAATAGATTTGTTAGATGGAAATATATTAATTTCACTCCATCCTAAAATGAAAAGGGACGAATACCAATTTTTAGAAAGAAAATTTAATTGTAAATTATTAGATGAAAGGTTAAGTGAAGTTTTAGTTATTTCTGATTTATTTATTGCTACATTCTCAAGTACGATATTATGGTCAACACTTTGTGGTATTAAAACTGTTGTTGTTGATTTTTATGGACAAAACTTTAAGATGTTTGATTATATAACTAGTATTATAAAAGTAAATGATAAAGAGAAATTGGAATTAATATTAAGAAATACTTTAAAAGATAAAGTTGAATTTTCTGATGATTGGGTAAAACTATCAAAAGAAAATGTATTTGATGGTAATACAATTCAAAGATATCTGGATCTTATTTATAGGATCGCTAAATAATGAGTAGTCAAATTTTTAAAAATTCATTTTATTATATGCTTGCATCTTTTCTTCCAACAGCAGTTGGATTTATTATGCTTCCCATATATAGTAGATATTTATCTCCTGATGATTATGGTATTGTTGCATTAGTTTTATCTTTTCAGATGTTTTTGCCATTAATATTATCATTAAAATTGGATTCTTCATTATCTAGATTTTATTTTGAATATAAAGATAAAGATTTAAAAATATTTATTTCAACTATTTTGCTTGTAATATTTATTTTCTCAATTATTTTTTCTATTATTATCTATGTTAATTTAGACTCTATTATTAGTTTTGTTTTTCCTAAAACACCAGATAAGTATTTTTTACTATTCGAAATGGGATTAATAATTTCATTTTTATCTATTTTTAATAATTTTCTAAAAAATTTAATAAGAGTAAGAGAAAAAGCAAAATTATTTATGAAAATACAATTATGTTTATTTTTCTTTAATTTCACTGTTAATATTATAGAAGTTATTGTATTAGAAAGGGGAGCTTATGGTATTATTGAGGCAAGCTTAATATATGTAATATTATCGTTAATAATTTATATATATGTAAATAAAGATTATTTTATTCTATACAATAAATTAATATACATAGTAGATCCTATTAAGTTTTCATTACCTTTAATTCCTCACTCATTATCAGGTTTGATTTTTATGTATTCTGATAGAATAATTTTAGAAAAACATGTGACATTAAGTGCAATTGGTTTATATATGTTTTCAGACAAAATAGCAATGGTATTTAAAATGATTGTCAATGAATTCAATGCAGCTTTTTCCCCATATTTTGTAAGAAAATCTAAAGAATCTAGAGAGAAAGCAATAGAAGAAACACATAATATTTCTTTAATATTTATTTATATTCTTTCAATGTTGATTGTTTTTTTAGCATTGTTCTCGGTGGAAGTAGTATATATTCTTTTAGATGATAGGTATTTTGATACTTGGATGATGATTCCTCTGCTCTCTTCTGCTTATATTTTTCGTTCTCTTTATTGTTTTAGTAGTAGTGGATTATTTTTTGAAAAGAAAACAGGTAAAGTTGCTATTATTACCATATTTGCAGGTGTAGCTAACATTGGATTAAATATTGTATTAATTCCACACTATGGCATTATGGTTGCTATCTATACAACTATATTTTCTTTTTTTATTACATTTTTAATGTCAGAATTAATATCATATAAAATTTATTATTTAAAATTAATGAGTAAAAAGAATATCATTATTGTTAGTTATATGTTTATTTCTATATTCTTTTCATTATATTTAAATAAAAGTTTTTTAGATTTTGGCTTAATTGAATATTTGTATAAATTTATAGTATTAGCAATTGGTTTTGGGATAGGTTATAAATTAAAGTTATTTAACATTGATAAATTATTAAAAATTAAAGGTTGAAAATTGAATAATATTGAGAAAAAAACGTACATAATAGCAGAAATAGGTAATACTCATGAAGGTAGTTTAGGCCTTGCTAAACAGTTTATTAAGTCTGCATCTGCTTGTGGAGTAGATGCTGTTAAAATGCAAACACATATATTTGAAGCTGAAAGTTTACTATCTGCACCAAATCCTCCTTATTTTAAAGACGAAACACGAAAAGAATATTTTGAGAGGACTTCTTTTTCTGTTGATCAGTGGAAAGAACTTAAAAGATATAGCGAAGAAGATTTAAAAATTGATTTTTTTAGTTCACCCTTTTCTCTTGAAGCAGTAGATTTATTAGAAGAAGTAGGAATGGATACTTATAAAATTGCTTCAGGTGAAGTAAATAATATTCCACTCCTTGAAAAAGTTGCAAAAACTGAAAAAAAAGTACTACTTTCAAGTGGTATGAGTAGCTGGAATGAAATAGATGAAGCAGTTGAAACACTTCAGACAAATGGATGTAAAAATTTAGTTGTTCTTCAATGTACATCTGAGTACCCATGTCCTCCAGAGCAAAGTGGTTTAAATGTGTTAGATGAAATGAAAAATAGATATGAAAATGTAGAGATAGGATATAGCGACCATACAATGGGTGTTGCTGTGCCAATTGCTGCTGTAATCAAAGGTGCAACAGTAATTGAAAAGCATTTTACACTTTCTCAAAAAATGTATGGTAGTGATGCTATGAATTCTACAGAACCAGATGAATTTAAACGACTTGTAGATGAGATAAGACAAATTGAAACATCTTTGACTAATAATATAGATAAAGATGAAAAAGTTAAAAACTTAACTAACATGAAAATAACTTTTGAAAAATCAATTGTATCAGCAGATTCAATAAATGAATTGGATAAAATAGAATTTAAACATTTAGCTTTTAAAAAACCTGGGGATGGAATTCCTGCAAAAGAGTATAAAAAACTTTTAGGTAAGAGAATAAATAAAAAAGTTAATAAAGATTATAAATTTAAATGGGAAGATTTTAAGTAATGAAAAAAATATGTGTTTTTGTTGGAAGTAGAGCAAATTATAGTAGTATCAAATCAGTTATGAGAGCAGTAAAAGCTCATCCTAAGTTAGAACTTCAAGTAGTTCTAGGTGCGTCTGCAATTTTAGATAGATTTGGGAAAGTTGAAGATTTAATTAGAAAAGATGGATTTGAACCAAACTTTACTTTTCATAACTTAGTAGAAGGCGAAAATCCTGCTACTATGGCAAAATCAACAGGTTTAGGATTAATGGATGCTTCTATGATTTTTAATAACTTAAAGCCTGATTTTTTAGTAGTTGTTGGTGATAGATTTGAAATGATGTCAGTTACTTTAGCTGCTGCATATATGAACATAAGAATTGTACATACTATGGGTGGAGAAGTAACAGGAACAATTGATGAGAGTATTAGACATGCAATTACAAAATTCGCACATGTCCATTTCCCAGCAAATGAAGATTCTAGTAAAAGAATCATAAAAATGGGTGAAGATGAAGAATTTGTTTTTAATGTTGGGTGCCCTCGAACAGACTTAGTTGCAGAAGAACTTAAAAATGATAGTTATGATATTTTAAAAGATTTATTTAAAATATATGGTGGAGTTGGTAAAGAATTTGATCTAACTAAACCTTATTTATTAGTTTCTCAACATTCAGTAACTACTGAATTTGGAAATAACAGAAAACAAATAGAAGAAACTTTAAAAGCTCTTGAAGAATTAGAAATGCCAACTATTATGTTATGGCCTAATGCTGATGCAGGTGGAGATGATATATCTAAAGGTATAAGAACATATAGAGAAAAACATAATCCTCAATGGTTGCATCTTTTTAAAAACTTACCTACTCATATATATATACATCTTATGAATACAACATCTTGTTTAGTAGGAAATAGTAGTTCTGGCGTAAGAGAAGGGGCTTTTATTGGAACACCTGTAATTAATATAGGAACGAGACAAAATAAAAGACTTAGAACAAACAATGTAATCCAAGTAGATTATAATGCTAAAGAAATAATAGAAGGTATTAAACAACAATTAACTAATGGAAAATATGAAAGTAGTGATATGTATGGTGATGGTACTGCAGGAGATAAAATAGCAGAAATACTTACTTATGTAGAACCTTCAATTCAGAAGACTATTACTTATTAATATGAAATTTCTTGGGATAATACCTGCAAGAGGTGGAAGTAAGGGAATACCTAAAAAAAATATAAAACTTTTAAAAGGTAAACCCCTTATTGCTTATACTATAGAAACTGCACTTAATTCTAAACTTGATAAAGTGATAGTTTCTACTGATTGTGAAGAGATAGCAGAAGTATCTAAAAATTATGGTGTGGAAGTGATGATGAGGACTGATATATTGGCTCAAGATAAAACTCCTACACTGCCAGTTTTACAAGATGTTGTAAGTAAACTTGATGAAGAATATGATGCTATTATGACTCTACAACCTACTTCTCCCTTAAGAACAGAAAATCACATAAATGAGTCAATAAAACTTTTTGAAATTAATACTAGTGCAGATAGTTTAGTAAGTGTTGTTGAAATGCCACACAATTTTAGTTCTGAAAAATTAATGAAACTTGAGGGAATGTATTTAACTGGTAATAGTAATGTAAAAAGAAGGCAAGAAGTAGAAATTATGTATGCAAGAAATGGTGCAGCTATTTATATAACAAAATGTGAAAAACTTAATGAATATATATTTGGTGGTAAGATTTTACCATACTTTATGAGTAAAATAAATAGTTTTGATATTGATGATATGGAAGATTGGGAAATAGTGGAGAAATTAATTGGATAAAAGTGGTATAAGCATAATAGCAGAAAATGGTATCGCAATCTACACTGTAAAACCTATAATAAAAGAACTTGTTAATAAGGATATTTCTATATATATTTATACTACAGTGAACAAAGATATTGTATCTAAAGAACTTAATATAAAAAAAGAAAAAATTATAAATATTAATACCTTAACTAATAGATACAAATCTGTATTTGATTTTTTATTAAAACAACTTCTTGTAAATAGTAAATTTTCAACTCAATATTCTAGGATTAATAAAACAAATTCTAAAGTACTTAATGTTTTAGGAAACTTTTTTTTAAAATTACCTAAGCCAAATAGTAAAAAAGTTAATAATATATATTCGTTTATATGGAAAAATATAAACAGAAAACCATCTTTTAAAACAAAAAAATTATTTGTTATTACTAGAACAGGCAATAGTTATTTAATAAATAATAAACACCATACAGCTTTTACATTAGTAGAAAGTTGGGATCATCCTGTAAAGTCGCCATTTTTTTTTAATAGTAAACTTACTTTTGTTTGGAACAATAGTTTAAAACAGGATGTTGTAAAATTTCAGAATTATGATTCAAATCTAATCGAAACAATTTATCCAATGAAGTTTAGATATATTGAAGAGTTAAAAGATAAAAATATAAATATCGCTAATGTATTTATAAAAAAAGAATTAGATTTTATTGAAAGTAACAAATATGTTTTATATATTTGTACTTATTCTAATTTCTCAGGAAATAATCTCTTTGAAGGTGAAAAGTTATTGATAAAAGAAATACTATCTATTTGTAAAAAAAACAATAAAATTCTTTACATAAAACCGCATCCTCATTCTAATGGAAAAGAATTTGAATTTCTAGATAAAAGTGAAGATTTTAGAATAGGAATATCAGCAACAAATAATGGATATAACTATATTTTCACTGATGAAGATCAATATTATAAAATTCAACTTTTAAAAAAAGCAAATACAATTATTAATGTAGGAACAACGTTAGTTCTTGAATCAAGTTTATTAAATACAAATATAGTACAGATAAAACTTAATAATAATTATAAAAACTTTAAAGTAGTAAGTGAAAATTATCATAATAAAAAGTATTTAAATAGCGGTAATTTTATATTAGATTTAAACACTGAACCATTGTATAAATTGGAAAAATATATAGAAAAAGAAAATAAATTTGCTCACGAATTAAAATACTGGGTTACAGATAAAACTTATAAACAAAGTATAGAGGAAATAGTTGATGAAATTTCTTAAAAAATTAATAAAACCTGTTTATATTGAATTGAATTCTTTTTTTAATGGCTTTATAATTTATTGTTTTAATTTAATAGTAAATAAAATACCTTTTCATTTGGTTAGACTATTTTTGTATAGATTTTTAATCACTATAGGAAGTAAAAGTTCAATATTAATGAATGTAACAATAAGAGGTAAAAATATAAAAATTGGTACAAATTGTGTTATTAACAGTGGTTGTTTATTAGATGGACGAGGGAGTAGTAAGATTATTATTGGAAACAATGTTGATATTGCACCTTTTGTTAAAATATGGTCAGTTGATCATAACCCAAATTCTTCTATACATGAAGCAAGATCAAAAGATGTTATTATTGAAGATAATTGTTGGGTGGCAAGCTCCGTTATAATACTACCTGGAATTACTCTTGCTGAAGGTACTGTTGTAGCTGCTGGTTCGGTTGTAGTTAAAAGTACCGAACCTTATTCAATTGTAGGTGGCATCCCTGCAAAATTTATTTCAAATAGAAATAGGGATATTGAGTATAAACATTTTTGGAGACCTTGGTTTGAATAATAATGATTTAATTTTTAAAGATTTAATTTACAGAGTTTTTTATGAACCATATTATTTAAAAGAAATATTAAGTTTTAATAAATATGGTAAAATTATAGAAAAAGAATTTGAAAATCTTCTAAATAAAACTATTTCTTCAAATGAACAATTATCAGAATACATTATCAATTATTATTTTCAAGATAAGAAGAAAATAGATAAGAATTTAAAAAAGACTTCACTTAATCTGAAAACTAGTATAACTAAATCAATATATTCAAGTTATATTAATGATATTAATAAATTTATTATAGGTAATAACTTGGAACAATTTGCTGATTTTATATTATTTGGAAGTCTTGCTACTGACGATTTTGTAAAAGAATTTAGTGATATTGACATGGTTTGTTTTATAAAAGACAGTGTTTTTGAATCGCCTTATTCATTTAATTTTTTTCAAGAAAAAATGTATCAGTTAAATGGACTTCTTTTACGTATAGATCCATTACAAAACCATGGAGTATTTATTGTTTTGCCATATGAAAAATTAAATTATAAAGAGTCTTTGAATATTCCATTAGAAGTGTTGACAAAAGGGATTTTATTAGGTAGTAAGAAAAAAACAATAGAGTTATTAGTAAATAATGATTCTTCTTTTCAAGATTCAAAAAAATATTTATCTGATTATATTAAATTGGTTCAAAAAGAAATGTTAAATGCTAACAATAGTTACAGGTTTTATAGAGATTTTTTGCATAGAGTGTATCTTTTACCGGCATTATATCTACAGGATAAAGGAAGATATTGTTATAAAAAAGATTCATTTTCTTTAATTAATAATTATAACGGTTTTGATGTCATCTCTAAACTCTGTAATTTTTATGATGATAAATTTTATAAAAGTAGAATATATCGAAAGATAATTCCAAGTTTTTTATTTAAAAGGTATCCTATTGTAATGAGATATCTTTTAAGTAAAATTTACGGAAGTAAAGAACAAAAAATTCTTTCAAATAGCGAACTAAAGAGCTATTTTGAAAAATTGAATAAATTAATTAAAAAGATTGAAAATGAATGAACTAAAGACAAATATAGAAAAATATTTTACTAATGATCTTAGTACTTATGCTTTTTCTAACTATCCTAGAGATATTAAAAAAGATTATTATTTTGAATTGAGAGATAAAATATCACGAGACTTAATTCATATAGATGGTATTTTATCAGTATACTCAATGGGTAATGTAGGTGCTCCTGGAATTTCTGATTTAGATTTCTTGATTGTAGTGGAAAATGATTTTTCTAATAAAAAATTATTAGAAGATTATTTTAGTAATTTGACTGATTTAGACAAATATATTGCCTTTGTTCATTATCCTTTTATTGCGTTTGAAGATAATATTAACAATGTTTTAAAAATACTGCCTTTAAGTAATTTAAATTATGAACAAGGTAAAAAATATGATTTTAGTTCAGAAATATCAGAGAATGAAAATATAACTATATTATCAGAATTAAGTTTTCTTTTTTATCCCAATTTATTTATCAATATTTTGCTTATGAAAAATATTGATTTTCGACAATCTATACAATTATTAAACGCATTTAGATTTCCACTAGAATTTATTTTAAAATATAATGAAATAAAATGCTTTAAACAATATATTGAAAAATTGGACAAAATAAAGGCTAGTTGGAAAACTTTAGATAAAGAAGAACTCAAGAAAGAAATAATTATTCTTTTAAAAGAAGCTTTATTTGTATGCTACATATTAATTGATGAGATTAATAAAAAGATTGAATGTATTGAATCTAAAAATATTGATTTACCATCATTTAATGTTATTATATTAAATAATTATAATCATATTAAATCATTAACTTATACTGTTAACATATATTATAAATATAATCGACTTGTTAAATTTTTACCTTTAAACTTTATAAAACCATATACTATGTTAAGCGAAAATAATAGTAATATTATATTTGAATATAATACTATAAATATGAAAATTAATAGAAATAGTGAATTTATGAATAGAAATAAGTTGTATTCTGATTATTCAAATAATTTAACAAAAAATAACTTAGAAGATTTTGTACCATACCCATTTTTTTTCAAAAATAAAAAAACATCAATCTTAAAAAAAGTATTCTATAAAATAATTAAAAGGCTGTATAAATGAAAAAAATAATACTTTGTGGATCTTTAGCATATGATAATATTATAGTATCAAATGATACGTTTATTGAACAATATGAAAAATACAATAGTTTAAATATGTCTTTATCTACGGGATCCGTACGAGTTGAATATGGAGGTTGTGCTGGTAATATAGCATATGGTTTAAATCAATTAGGAATAAAATCAAAAATCATTTCATCTTTAGGAAAAAAAGATAGCAAAAATTACTTGAAACATCTTAAATCAAATAATATTAAGACAAATGATATCCGTATTTTCAAAGGTTTTTCTGCGCAGGCACATATCTTAAATGATAAAGAGAACAATCAGATAACATCATTTTATTTAGGCTCTTTATCAAATAGGCTAAATGATGTAACTTTTAGTAAAAATAATATTGTAATGATTTCTCCCGATAATATTGAAAATATGAAGTTCTATGCAAATTATTGTATCAAAAATAATATAGAATTTATTTTTGATCCAGGTCAAGTTATATCAATGTTTAATAAAAAAGATTTGAAATTGTTTATATCTAAATCTAAGATATTGATTATCAATCAACATGAATTTAATTTTTTAGCTAGTAAATTTAATGAAAAAAAACTATTTAATTTAACTAAAAAAATTATAATTACAAAAGATTCCTCTGGTTCAGAACTTTATATTAATGGGGAGATGAAGCATTATGAAAAAGCAAACACAGTTATTAAAAAAGAGATAATTGATCCTACGGGCTGTGGAGATGCTTATAGAGCTGGGGTTTTGTATTCATTGATCATTGATGATATAAAAAAAGGTATGAAAATAGGTTCTAATTTAGCCTCTGAGAATATTAAATCTCATGGTACACAAAATTATAAAATTAAGGGATAAAGTATTCTTACTATTAATCGAAATTTATATATAAATTACCTATTAACTTTATTATGTTCTTTCCCAATTTTACTAATATTTTACAAATTTGGAGGAGCTAGTTTTTTAATTAAAAACCTAATGATATCTTTATGTTTTGTATTTTTTATTCTTTTGTCAATAAATAAAATTAAAGTATTAATTCATTCCTTACCATTATTTGTCTTTGTGTCAATATATCTTCCCGGTAGTATAAGAACTGATTATTTAATAATTATTGGTTTATTTCTTTCCCTATTGATATATAAAATATATAATAATCAACCGTTTAAGTTAAATAATCTCCTTGTATATTTACTAATATTTACAATTTATCCTATTTTTAGTACTTTTGTATATTCATACTTAAATAATAGTTTTGAAACATTAACTTTTGCAAGTATTACAATGAATCAATTTTGGATAAGGATATGTATAATTTCATTTATAGCTTACAATATTATATATAGTGAAGAGTTATTTATTAAATTCTTTAAAATATTGTACTTTACAAGTATTATTATATTACTTCATGGATTAGGTGAAACACTGGGTATTGTTCCTTCTTTTTTTGATAAAATAACTTATCTCTTCATTAAGCCGTCAAATTATTTTATGTATGAACAGTTAGTAAATTTGCCTATTCATAGAGCAACTAGTATTTTATCACATCCAACTACTTTTGCTTATTTTGCTTTTTTTATTTTTATTATTACTTTTATGTATAAGAAAAATATAATTAAATATATCAGCAGAAAGGTTGTTTTGAGTATTGCAATAATTGCAGGTATTGCATCTATATCTAAGGTTTTTTTTGCAGGGATGTTATTTTTTATATTGTATGAAGTTGTTTATAAACAAAAAAGATACAAATTATTTTTAGCTTTTATCTTTTCAGTTAGCTTTTTTATTCTATACGTATATTTTTTTGGAGCAGGTCATAAAATAACTCTTTTTAATACTTTATACTATAATGTCAATTTACTTTATGAGTCTGGGATATTTGAATATGCTTTTAGAACAAGATATGATAGTGATACTGGCTTATTAGTATCAACTATACCTTATATAGTAAATAACTTTTTATTTGGTATTGGTGCAAATATATTGCCTAACATTTTTTATGGTGATTCATTTTATTTTTCGTCAATGTTAAAATATGGAATAATAGGAACTTCATTTTTTATATTTATAATATTTAGAATTAGAAAAGAGTTAAAACAAATTATTTGTTTGGTGGATGATCCGTTGATAATAGCAATTATTCAAACAGTTATTTTCTTATTATTATTTAACTTTATAATTGCAGTAGGCTCGGAACCTTTTACTTTATCTAGAATAACTGAAATTGTTTATTTTATAATATTTTTATTTTTAGGGGGATATAAAATGAAAAGGAAATGTTGTGATAATAAGATCTAAAGCACCTTTAAGACTAGGCCTTGCTGGTGGAGGAACAGATTTAAATACTTATTGTGATAAATTTGATGGATATGTACTTAATGCGACTATATCTTTATATGTACATTGTACTATTGAAGAAAGATTTGATAGTAAAATACTATTCGAATCAACAGATATAAATCAAGTTTTAGAAACAGACTCTAATTTAAAATTAGAATTAGATGGACAAATGGATTTATACAAGGGCATCTATAATCGTATGGTAAAAGATTATATTGAAAAACCATTAAGTTTTAGTTTAACAACATACTCTGATGTACCTAGTGGTAGTGGCCTTGGTGGTAGTTCTACATTAGTAGTTGCAATCATAAAAGCTTTTGTAGAATGGTTAAATCTTCCTCTTGGTGAATACGATATAGCTAGACTTGCTTTTGATATAGAAAGGGAAGATATTGGTATTATTGGTGGTGCTCAGGATCAATATGCTGCCACATTTGGTGGATTCAATTTCATGGAATTTTATGATAAAAAAAGAGTAATTGTAAACCCTCTTAGAATTAAAAATTGGATTATCGATGAACTTGAAGCCTCTATGGTTTTATACTTCACAAATATTACTCGACAAGCAAGTCAAATAGAGAAAGAGAAAAAAAGTCTTTTAAGTGATGCTAAATCATTAGACGCAATGCATGAGGTAAAAAAAGATGCTGTTTTAATTAAAGAGGCTCTTTTAAAAGGAGAAATAAATAATTTCGCAAGAATACTTGGAAAGTCTTGGAGTGCAAAAAAAAGAGTTTCAAGTAGTATATCAAATAATGAGATTGATAAAATATACGATTTAGCCATTAAAAATGGTGCTTACAGTGGGAAAGTCAGTGGTGCAGGAGGAGGTGGATTTATGTTCTTTATGGTGAATCCATTGAAAAAGTTAAAATTAGTACGAGAACTGAATAAACAGCAAGGTGAAGTTATAAATTTTATGTTTGTTAAAGATGGGACAAAAGGTTGGAAAATATGATAAATGAATATATAAGTAGTCAAATAAAAAAATCAATTATGGTAAAGGAACAATTATTAAATAATAGTGAACTAATGGATTTAATTTTAAAAGTGTCATTAGAAGCAGTAGCTGTATATAATAATGGAAATAAGACACTTATTGCAGGTAATGGTGGCAGTGCAGCAGATGCTCAGCATATTGCTGGTGAATTTGTTAGTAAATTTTATTTTGATAGACCAGGGATACCTTCTCTTGCACTTACTACTGATACAAGTATTATTACTGCAATAGGAAATGACTATGGTTATAAGAAACTTTTTGCACGACAAATTCAAGCGAATGGAGTTAGTGGCGATATGTTTATAGGAATATCGACAAGTGGTAATAGCGAAAACTTAATTGAAGCACTAATAGAATGTAAAGAAAAAGGCATTATATCTGTTGGGCTTACTGGCGAAAGTGGTGGTAAAATGGCTGAACTTTGTGACTATTGCATTAAAGTTCCATCTGTAGAAACTCCAAGAGTTCAGGAAACTCATATTTTAATAGGACATATTATATGTGCTATTGTAGAAGAATCAATATTTGGTAAAGGGTTTAATTAATGGAAGCTATAGTACTCGCAGGTGGATTGGGTACAAGACTCAAAAGTGTTGTTTCTGAACTTCCAAAACCCATGGCACCAATATGTGATAGGCCATTTCTAGAATATATTTTAAATTATTTACATAAAAATGGTATTAAAAGAGTTATATTATCTGTAGGCTATAAATGGGAAACTATAAAAGAATATTTTGGATATAGTTATGAAAATATGGAACTTATATATAGTATAGAAAATGAACCTCTTGGAACTGGTGGAGCAATTAAAAAAGCAATGGATAAAATTAAGAATAAAATTTTTTTTATCATAAATGGCGATACTTTTTTTAATATAGATTTGAAAAATTTAACTTTAAAAGAAGATAGTAAACTTATGTTGTCTCTTAAAAAAATGAATAATTTTGATAGGTATGGATGTGTTGAACATAAAAATGGCTATATAACTGAATTTAGAGAAAAAGAATATTATGAAAGAGGAGATATAAATTGTGGAATATATTTAGCTTCTACGGATATATTTGATAAGTACAATATAGAATACAAATTTTCTTTTGAGGAGTTTATTCAAAATAATTTTAAAGAATTAAGAACTACCTCAGAAGTTTTTGATAATTACTTTATTGATATAGGAATACCAGAGGATTATGCACTAGCACAAAAAGAAATAGAGAATTATGTATGAAAAAAGCCTTGTTCTTAGATAGGGATGGTGTTATAAATATAGAAAAGAACTATCTTTATAAAATATCAGATTTTGAATTTTTAGATGGTGTATTTGAAACTTGTCGATATTTCCAACGCTTAGGATATTTGATTATAATCATTACAAATCAAGCAGGAATAGCTAGAGGTAAATATACCGAAAAAGATTTTAAATTATTAACCAACTGGATGACTCATAAATTCGAAATAGAAAAAGTTGATATTTCTAAAGTTTATTATTGTTCTCATCATCCAGATTTTACTGGTGAATGTGAATGTCGTAAACCAAAACCGAAGATGTTATTTGATGCTGAAAAAGATTTTGATTTAGATTTAAGAAAATCAATTTTAATAGGAGATAAGAATAGTGATATCGAAGCTGGGATAAATGCCGGAATAATACATAATTATTTAATTTCTACTGGTCATCCTATTATTGAAAATAATTATAGTGTTCAAATATTAAGTAATTTACGTGAGTTAAAGGATTTATTTTGAAAAAAATTTTATTTATTTATCTTGATAATTTGTTTCCAACAAATAATGGAAGTAGAAAAAATTCATTATCTGTGATTGAATATTTGCAAAAAAATGGTTACTCAATAGATATATTTTGTATATATAATAACAAAAAAAATGATAGTATTATAAATGAATACTGTGATAATTTATATGAATATAAAAGTCCCTTATCAAACTTATTTCTTAAATTTATAAATAAAATTTTGAATATTTTTATATTAAACCCTTTGCTAAAACATAGTATTTTTAAGTATATTTTGAGTAATAAAATGAAAAAAATATTAAAATCCACAGATTATGATAAAATTATCTTAAACTATGTTCAATGGCATTCTTTAATACCAAAAGAATACTTGCCTAAAACAATTATATTTACTCATGATATATATTATTATAGATATCATAGTTTTGCGAAAAGCTACTGGAAAAATATCATATATAACAATATAAAAAAGTATGAAATCGGACTTTTGAAAGAATATTATAAAATATTAGTAGTTGCTGATTATGAAAAAAAAGAATTAAGTAAATCTATTGACAGTTCAAAAATAGAATACATAGGTGCACCGCAAGAAGTTAAAAATATTGATATTAATAAAAGTAAATATACTTTTGGATTTATTGGCGCTAACGCCTGGCAAAATGAGGAAGCTTTAATTTATTATATTAATAATTTTATTAACTTTTTAGATGATGATTTAGTGATTGCTGGAAGTATATCAAATAACAAAAATATAATAGATTTATCTTCAAAATATAAAAATATAAAATTATTAGGATTTGTTGATAGTTTGGATGTCTTTTATGAAGAATGTAAGTTTATAATTGCTCCTATATTATCGGGAAGTGGTATAAAAATTAAAGTACTTGAAGCACTTTCCTATGGTAAAGTTGTTTTAGCAACAGAAAAATCACTAGAAGGAATAAATGTTGTTAACAAAAAAGAGATAATTAATATTGATTTTATGGATAAACTTGACTTAAAAAATTATATTAAAAATATAACAGAAAATGAATATGAAGACATATCAAATAATGCTAAAAAGTTTATAAATGAAAACTTTTCTAGAGATAAACTTTTTTCAAATATTTTAAAGGAAAATTAATTGAAGATATTACAAGTTATACCAAATCTAAATACGGGAGGAGCCGAGAAGTTCTGTATTGATTTATCAAATGAATTATCAAAAGATAATGAAGTGATCCTTTGTTCTTTATTTGATATTAATGAAAGTATGTTTTTAGCAAATAAAATCAATGATAATGTAAAAGTTGTAACTCTTGGAAAAAAACTTGGTGCTGATTGGAAAATTTTTTTTAAAATTTACAGTTTAATTAAAAAAGAAAAGCCTGATATTATCCATACCCATTTAAAAGCTTTATTTTATTCTATTCTTTCAATTTTTTTGTTTAAGAACTTAAAGTTTTTTCATACAATACATAATATTGCGACAAAAGAAAATTCAAAGATTTTTATGAATATATATAATATATTATTTAACAAATTTGGTGTTAAGCCAGTAGCTATTTCGGAAAAAGTATTAAAAACTGTTCATGATGTTTATGGTACAAATCATAAAATAAAAATTGATAATGGCGTATTAAGACCTATGACAACAGATTTATTAGATAATGTAAAAAAAGAAATTGAAGATTTAAAAATAAACCAAGACACAAAAGTATTTTTAAATATAGCAAGAATTTCTCCTCAAAAAAATCAAATGATGTTAGTTGAAGTTTTTAATAAATTGATTGAAGAGGGTAATAATATTATTTTATTAATTATTGGTGAAGATTCAACAGTTGAGAAAGAATATTATAATAGTGTAAAGTTAATCTCAAAACAAGGGATTACTTTCTTAGGATTAAGAAATAATATAGCAGATTATTTGTATTATTCCGATGTTTTTTGTTTATCATCAGATTATGAAGGCTTACCAATTACTCTACTAGAATCAATGTCTATGGGATGTTTACCGATATGTACTCCTGTTGGAGGTATTCCTGATGTTATTAAAACAGAAGTAAATGGATTGTTAGCAATTGATAAAAATAAAAAAGAATTTTATAATATTGTTAGTTTATATCTGAGACTTGAAGAATCAGAAAAAAGAATTATAAAGAAAAATACTCAATCTAAATTTGAAGAAGGTTATGATATAGAAATGTGTTCATCAAAATATTATAATGAGTATTCTAAATGAATGTAAAAAAAATAGTTATATTTGGTAAATTACCACCACCTATTGGAGGAGTAACAAGAAGCATTGAAAATTTATTTAGATCTTTGGAATTAAAAAAAATATTTGTTGAAATTATCTCTAAAAAAAATTTTTTTAAAAGATTTGATGTTGCACATGTACACTATTCAAAAAGTTGGAAAAGATTAATTGGTTTAATTCTAGGAAAAATTATTGCTAAAAAAGTAATATTTACATTACATGGAAATAAATATAATAATGATATTTATAATAAAATAAATTCAAAAATTGCTGATGGTGTGATATTTTTAAATAAGAATACTTATAATAAAAATCATCAGAAATTTACTAATTCAGTAATATTAACTTCATTATTTAAAGAAGGTTTATTTATCCATAAAGAGGGTAAAAAACTTTTAATAAAAGACTCTTCAAAAGTCTACGTGTTAGTATATGCATATACTAAAGTGATTCAGGATAATAAAGATATTTATGGTATGGATTTTATTTTAAATAATGTTGATAAATTTGATGATAATTACGTTATTGTTTTTATTGATCCAAACTCTGGATATAAAAATGATATTCCATCTAATTTAAATGGTAAATTGATTTATTTAAACTATGAAGTAAATTTTTTATCATTATTACAAGAAGTAGATATGTATATAAGACCTACAAGTACAGATGGTAATTCAGTAGCTGTGCAAGAAGCTCTTATGTTAGGTAAAAAAGTGCTTGCAAGTGATGTAGTAGATAGAGGTGATAGTGTTATAACATATAAATATAATAATTCTGAAGATTTTTTTAATAAACTAAAAAAGAATTGTGATAGTAAGATTGATTATAATCCTAATAGCATTGATAAATATTTAGAATTTTTAGGAAAATTATAATGTTGTCTACATTAAAAAAAGTTTATGATAACTTACCAAAAAAATATATTAAATTTTTAAAATATATACCAGACACAGTTTTATTTGGTAGATCTTATTTGTCATGGAAAGAAAAAGTCTATTTTGATAAAAGCAATATAGATAAAAATCTATTAGAAATATTAGTATATACTAGAGAAAATACACAATTTGGAAAAGATAATATACAAAAAGATATAAATATATCAAATGTAAAAAAAGTATTAGAAACATTACCTTTAATATCATCTAATGATTTATCTACAAATTTGGATTATTATGTATCAAAAGAATTCAAAGATAAAAAATCTTATCTCACGACTACAGGTGGTACAGGTAGGAACCCTACTTCAATTTTACTTTCAAATGAATCTTATGGTATTGAGTGGGCTCATATGCATCATATTTGGTCTTTGTTAGGATATAAAAAATCTAGAGATTTGAAATTAACACTTAGAGGAAAAAGTTTAAAAGATAACAATTTAGTAGAATATAATCCTATTTATAATGAGCTAGTGGTGGATACATTTAAAGTAAAAGATACTAACTTTAAAGATTTTTTAAAAGTTATAAATAAGTATGATATTAAATATATACATGGTTATCCTTCCTTAGTCAAAGAATTTATAGTTTATTTTGATAAATATAATTATAAACTTTCTTTAAATGGCATATTTTTGGCTAGTGAAGGGGCAACGGTAGAAGATAAAAAAAAGATTTCAGATTTTTTTAAATGCAAAGTTATTCATTGGTATGGTCAAAGTGAAAAAGTTACATTAGCTGTTGATACCAAATCAAATGATATGTTTAAGGTTTATACATCTTATGGTTATCCACGAATTGTTAATGGTGAACTTATTGCTACTTCATTTGTGAACAAGGCTTTACCCTTAATAAATTACAGAATGGGAGATGGCGCAGATATAGTTGAATCTGATAATCATATTTATATTAAAAATCTGAAAGGTAGATGGGGGAAAGATTTTATTTATCTTGATAAAAATAAAAAAATACCAACATCATCAATTAATTTACATTCTTCAATACAAGATCAAATATTATTTTATCAAATATATCAAAAAGAATATAAGTCCATTGAAATAAGAGTAGTGCCTAAAACGGATAGTACCTTAAATACAAAAAAATTAATTGAAACTTTTGGACTAGAAATGAGAAGTAATTTAAAAGATTTTAGTATAAATGTGAAAATTGTAAATGAAAATGAAATAATAAAAAGTCATAGAGGAAAAATGATCCTTTTAGTGCAAGAATTAAAAAACAAAATGGAGAACTAATTAAATGAAACAATTAATACAATCTTTTAAAACAGGTGAACTAGGGTTATTTGATGTTCCTTCACCTATATGCCAAGAAAATGGTGCCTTAGTGCAGACTACTGTAAGTTTAGTTAGTGCAGGTACAGAAAAAATGCTAGTTGATTTTGCAAAAAAATCTATGCTAGCAAAAGCAAAAGATAGACCTGATTTAGTAAAACAAGTAATTGATAAGATGAAAAAAGAAGGTGTAAAAAATACTTTGGAAAAAGTATTTACAAAGCTTGATACTCCTATCCCTTTAGGTTATAGTTGTGCTGGAAAAGTTCTAGAGATAGGTTCTAAACTTGATGGTATAAATATAGGTGATAGAGTAGCTTGTGGAGGTGCAGGATATGCAAATCATAGTGAGATAAATTATGTACCTAAAAATCTTATGGTAAAAATACCTGAAGGTGTAGATGATATTGATGCTTCTTTTGTAACTGTAGGTGCTATTGCTTTACAAGGTGTGAGACAAACAGAACCAAAATTGGGTGAAAAAGTAGCGGTTATTGGACTTGGTCTTTTAGGTCAACTTACCGTTCAACTTTTAAAAGCAAATGGTTGTAAGGTTATAGGTAGTGATGTTGACCTTGATAAAATGAAACTAGCTTTAGAACTTGGTGCGGATGAAACTTGTCATGCAAGTGAACTTATCAAAAAAGCAAATGAATTTTCAAATGGTTATGGTGTAGATGCAGTTATCATTGCAGCTTCTACTATGTCAAATCAACCAGTAATAGATGCAGCTGAAATCTCAAGAATGAGAGGCCGAGTTATATTTTTAGGTATGGTAGGTATGGATATACCAAGAAATGAATACTATAAAAAAGAACTTGATTTAAGACTTTCTATGGCTTATGGTCCTGGAAGATATGATCCCGAGTACGAAGAAAAAGGAAATGACTACCCTTATGATTTAGTAAGATTTACTGAGCAAAGAAATTTTGAGACATTTTTAGGACTTATCCAAGAAGGTAAAGTTACTCCTAAAAAGATATTAACACATGAGTTCGATTTTGATGATGCTATGGATGCTTATGATTTACTTGAAGGTAAAGTAAAAGAGAAGTATTTAGGTATAACTCTTAATTATAAAAAAGAGTTGAATTTAGATGAACATAAAAATGTGAAGATAAGTGATAAAGCTATTAGTTCAAAAAATGTAAATGTAGGACTAATAGGTGCAGGGAACTTCACAAAATCTGTAATTTTACCAAACCTTAAAAAAGTAGATGGTTATGAATTAGTAGGATTATGCACTGCAACTGGTGTAAGTGCACAAGGAAATGGTGAAAAAAATGGATTTAAATATATTACAACTGATTCAAATGAAATTTTTTCGAATGATGAAATAAATACAGTTTTTGTAACTACAAGACACAATGACCATGCAAATAAAGTAATTCACTCAATCGAATCACAGAAGCACTGTTTTGTTGAAAAACCACTTTGTATATATGAAGAAGAACTTGAAGAGATAAAATCAAAATATGATGGTAAGACTATCGTTCAAGTTGGATTTAATAGAAGATTTGCACCACTTATAGAAAATATGAAGAAGATTTTAGGAAATAATCCTATGTCTATTAATTATAGAGTCAATGCAGGTTTTATACCAAAAGACGTATGGATTCAAGATAAAGAGATAGGTGGAGGTAGAATCATAGGTGAAGTTTGCCACTTTATAGATACTTGCAGTTATCTTACGGGAAGTAATGTGGAAAGTGTATTTGCTACATCTATCAAAAAATCTGATAAATCAATACCTGATGAAGATAATGTAAGTATTGTATTGAATTATAAAAATGGAAGTACTGCAACTATTACATACTTTGCATATGGGGACAACTCTATGCCAAAAGAAAGTATCGAAGCCTTTGCAAATGGAACATCTCTTAGTTTAAATGATTTTAGAGAACTTATCACATACAATGGAAAAACTTCAAAAGAAAGAAGTTCTAATCAAGATAAAGGTTTTGTAAATGAATTTAAAGCATTTGAAAAAGCTGTTAAATCAGGAACATCTGCAATAAGTTTTGATAGTATTTACAATACAACTAAGACAACATTTAAAGTTTTAGAATCATTAAGAACAAAAAATCTAGTAAGTATAGATGCATAAATATATAAGACTATTCAATACTATTAAATATTTAAAGATAAAACAAGTTTATTATAGATTGTTTTATCTTTCTAGGAATAGATATAGAATAAAGACAGGATTTACGTATCCTTCTTTTTCAAATATAAAAGTAAATAAATTAAATTTAATGCATTCAATATATTCTTATAAATCATATTTAGGAAATAATAGTTTTTCATTTTTAAATTTAGAAAAATCTTTTGAATCTATTGATTGGAATTATCATAGTCTTGGCAAGTTATGGACTTATAATATTACATATTTTGATTTTTTACATCAAGATAATATTCCAATAGAAGAATCATCAGAATTAATATATGACTTTATAAATACAGAAGATTTAAAAGATGCAAAAGAACCATTTCCTATAAGCCTTAGAGGTTTAAATTGGATTAAGTTTTTTACTTATAATAATATCCAAAATCAGAAGTTTCATGACTATTTATTTAATGATTATAAAATATTAATGGACAATCTAGAATATCACTTATTAGGTAATCACTTATTAGAAAATGGATACAGTCTTTTATTTGCTGCATACTATTTTGAAAATGATGAGTTTTACGATAAATCAAAAGAGATATTAATTGAAGAATTAAATAATCAGATATTAGAAGATGGTGCTCACTTTGAACTTACTCCTATGTATCATCAAATTATGTTGTTTAGACTACTTGACTGTATAAATTTAGTATCGAATAACACATATAAAAATAAAGAGTTATTAAAGTTTTTAAAAGAAAAAGTAAGTGTAATGTTATCATGGTTGGATAATATTACGTATAAAAATGGTGATATTCCCTTGTTAAATGATAGTGCAGTTGGTATTGCTCCATCTTCCCAAAATTTACTAGAATATGCAAAAAAACTAAACTTAGAGTATAAAACTATTTCATTAAAAGATTCAGGGTATAAAAAAATTATAAAAGATGATTATGAGTGTATTGTAGATGTGGGAAATATTGGACCTGATTATATTCCTGGACATGCTCATAGTGATACTTTTAATTTTGAAGTAAGAATAAAAGATAAACCTTTTATTGTAGATACAGGAATATCTACATATGAATCAAATAAACAAAGAACAATTGAGCGATCAACATCCTCTCATAATACAGTTAAAATAAATGATATTGAACAAAGCGAAGTATGGGGTGGTTTTAGAGTTGCCAAAAGAGCTAAAATATCTAAATTAATAGAAAAAAAAGATTATATTGAATCTTCTCATGATGGATATAAAAAATATGGAATTACTCATACCCGGAAATGGTTCTTTTCAAATGATAGTATTAAAATTGTAGATAGTATAAATAAAAGTACATCTGCTATTGCTTCGATACATTTTTATCCTAGTATTACAGATGAAATAATTAAAAAGTATTTAAAAATATCTGAAAATTACAATATTAAAGAATATAATTATTGTTTAGGATTTAATAAGTTTGAAAAAGCACTGAAAATTGAGATACATTTTGAGAAAAGTTTAGAAATGGAAATAATGATATGAAAATTTTATTTATAACAGATAATTTTACACCAGAAGTTAATGCACCTGCAACAAGAACATATGAACATCTAAAAGAATGGATAAAAGATGATTTAATAGATATAACTGTACTTACATGTGTTCCTAACTTTCCTCATGGAAAAGTATATGAAGGGTATAAAAATAAACTTTATCAAAAAGAAAACATCGATGGTATTGAAGTTATAAGGATTTGGAGTTATATGACTTCAAATAGTGGGTTTGTAAAAAGAGTTTTAGATTATACTAGTTTTGCCGCTATGGCTTTTTTTGTTGGATTATTTAAAAAATATGATTTGATTATTGCTACTTCACCCCAGTTTTTTACAACTTGGACTGCATGGGGATTAAGTAAAATTAGAAGAAAGCCCTGGCTTTTTGAGTTGAGAGACTTATGGCCAGAATCTATTAAAACTGTAGGTGCCATGAAACAAGGTAAAGTAATAGAATTTTTAGAAAAAATTGAGCTATCACTTTATAAGGACTGTGATAAAGTTATTGCTGTTACAGATGCATTTAAATCAAATCTTATATCAAGAGGGATTGATAAAGATAAAATTGATGTGGTTACAAATGGCTCAAATGTTGATTTATTTTATCCAAGAATAAAAGATAAAGAATTTTTAGCAAAGTTAAATTTAGAAAATAAGTTTATTATTGGTTATATAGGAACTCATGGTATGGCGCATAGTTTAGATTTTATTGTAAAATCAATATCTAAAATAAAAGATGATTCTATACACTTCCTATTTATAGGTGATGGTGCTATGAAAAATACAATTGTAGACTTATCCCAAGAATTAAAATTAGGTAATATTACTTTTTTAAATCCAATTAGGAAAGAAGATGTGCCAAAGTATTTATCTATATGTGATGTTTCACTTGCTCCACTAAAAAATGAAGATAATTTTAAAACAGTAATACCTTCAAAAATATTTGAAGCATCTGCTATGCAAAAACCTACACTTTTAGGTGTTGAAGGACAAGCTCAAGAGATAATAGAAACATATAATGCTGGTCTTTGTTTTGAACCAGAAAATGAGATTGATTTTCTTAAAAAAATTGAACAAATGCGTGATGAAAAATTGTATCTTGAACTACAAAATGGTTGTCAAATTCTTGCTAATGATTTTGATCGAAAAAAATTAGCAAATGAAATGCTAAATATAATTAAAAATTTAGATACAAACCGATAATATAAATGATGATTATTTACTATTTACTATTTATATTCTTATTATCGGTAATTTTCATTAAATTAATAATGAAAAATGCAACAGATTTAGGTCTTAGTGATATACCTAATGATAGAAGTTCTCATACTACTATTACTCCTAGAGGTGCTGGCATTGGATTTGGTGGAGCTTTTTTTCTTTCAAATTTTATATTTAATTTTTCTTTTTTTATTGAAAATGGATTAGTTTTTTTATCTATTTTTTTGGTTTTTCTTATAGGAATACTAGATGATCATAAAGATGCTAGTCCAAAAGCTAAGTTTTATGTAATAATGGTTGCTACATTGTTAGTATTTTTTGATGACATTGCTATCTATTCACTTGGTAGTTTTTTTGGATATGAAATTTCGCTTTGGTATTTGTCGCTACCTTTTACTATATTTGCCTTAGCTGGATTTACAAATGCATTAAATCTTATTGATGGTTTGAATGGGTTAGCGACTAGTGTATCTATTATCATTTTAAGTTCCTTTTTATATATTGGTTATGTAAATCAAGATGAACTTATTATTACTATCACTTCTAGTATTATTGTTGGATTAGTAGCCTTTTTGTTTTTTAATTGGAATCCTGCATCTATATTTATGGGAGACAGTGGAAGTTTATTTATAGGCTTTATTATATCTCTGGTTGCTGTTATTTCTACCCAGTATATACATCCTATCACAGTATTATATTTAGGGGCAATACCCATTTTGGATACTGTTGTAGTTATGGTTAGACGTATAAAAAAAGGTTTATCTCCTTTTTCTCCTGATAAAACACATATTCATCATATTTTATTGAGATTTTTCAGTAAGAAAGTAAAAAAAACTGTTTTATTTATTATCTTAATTCAAATACTCTTTTCATTAGTTGGGGTGATGCTAGCTTTAAATTCAGATAAATTATCATCTGGTATTTCATCATTTATAGCTCTTATTGCTTTTATTGGAATAACAATATTTTTTTATATGATATTTACAGGTATGCAAAAGAGACAGAAATTAATTGAAAAGCTATCCAATAGAAAAAAGAAGAACAAAAAGTGAAAGTACTAGTAATAGGTGATGCAGGATATATAGGCTCTCATACACTTATTGAGTTAGATAAATCAGGATTTAATTTTGTAGTTTTTGATAATCTTTGTAATTCTTCATTGAAAAGTTTAAAAAGAGTAGAAAAAACTATAGGAAAAACTATAGGTTTTTAGAAGGTGATATTAGAGATTTAAAAACTTTATCCTCAGTATTTGAAAAATATGATATAGATAGTGTTATTCACTTCGCTGGTCTTAAAGCAGTAGGTGAATCTGTAGAGAAACCTCATATGTATTATGATAATAATATTAATGGTACTTTGGTATTATGTAAAGTTATGAAAAAGTATGGATGTAAAAAAATAGTATTTTCTTCTTCAGCTACAGTATATGGTGATCCACATACTACTCCAATCCAAGAAAACTTTCCTATAGGAACTACTACAAACCCTTATGGTAGAACAAAGTACTTTATAGAAGAGATGCTTAGAGATATATATGTATCTGATAATACAAATAAAATAGTACTACTTAGATATTTTAATCCTGTTGGTGCTCATGAAAGTGGTACTATAGGAGAAGATCCAAATGGTATACCAAATAACTTAATGCCATTTATTTCTCAAACTGCAGTGGGGGAAAGAGAATATTTATCTGTTTTTGGCGGTGATTATGATACTAATGATGGAACAGGAGTTAGAGATTATATTCATGTGGTTGATTTAGCTTTAGGTCATGTAAAAGCCTTAAAAAATATGGATAGCATAGATGATGTACTTGCCGTAAATCTTGGTACTGGTAATGGTTACAGTGTTTTAGATATGATAAAAGCATTTGAAAAAGCAAGTGGTAAAAAAGTACTATATAAAATAGTTGAAAGAAGAGCTGGAGATATTGCCAAATGTTTTGCAGACCCATCTTATGCTAAAGAAGTATTAGATTGGGAAGCTTCACGTGGAATAAACAAAATGTGTGAAGATACTTGGGCTTGGCAGTCAAATAATCCAAATGGGTATAAAGCTTAATAGTTTTAATTTAGTTAGTATTTAACAAACTTTGGTTAAAATTATTAATTTATAATTGGCAAAGGAAATACTTAGATTGAAGATATTAGTAACAGGAACAGCCGGGTTTATTGGATTTCATCTTGCCCAAAAACTTCTAAATAGAGGTGATGAAATAGTAGGTCTTGATAATATCAATGACTATTATGATACTAATCTAAAATATGCAAGATTAGAGAAACTAGGTATAATAAAAGATGAAATTACAAGTAATAAACTTGTATATTCTAAAACATACACAAAACATAAATTCATTAAAATGGACATGTCCAATACTAATGAGATAAATGCACTTTTTGAAAAAGAGAAGTTTGATGGAGTTTGCAATCTGGCCGCACAAGCAGGTGTTAGATATTCACTAGAAAATCCACATGCCTATATAGACTCAAATATAAAAGGCTTTATGAATATTCTAGAAGCATGTAGGCATAACAATGTAAAAAATCTTTCTTATGCTTCATCTTCTTCTGTATATGGATTGAATAAATCACAACCATTTAAAACATCTGATCATACAGATCATCCAGTGTCACTATATGCTGCAACAAAAAAATCAAATGAAATGATGGCACATACATACTCTCACCTTTATGATATTTCTACTACAGGACTTAGGTTTTTTACAGTATATGGACCTTGGGGTAGACCAGATATGGCACCAATGCTTTTTGCAAATGCAATACTAAATGACAGAGCAATAAAGGTATTTAACCATGGTAATATGAGTAGGGATTTTACATACGTAGATGATATTGTCGATGGTATTATTAAAATTATAGATAATCCAGCAAAAGCAAATGATAATTTTGATTCAGAAAATCCACGTCCAGACATATCTTCTGCACCATATAAAATATACAATATTGGTAATAATTCACCAGTTAGTCTAATGGATTTTATTCAAACACTTGAAAAATCAATAGGAAAAGAAGCTAAGAAAAACTTCACGGATATGCAAGATGGAGATGTAGTATCTACTTATGCAGATACAAGTGATTTAATTAAAGATTTTGATTATAAGCCAGATACAAATCTACATAATGGAATAGAAGAGTTTGTTTCTTGGTATAGAAAATTTTATGGAGAGTTAGATGACTAATATAATCTTATGTGGAGGAAGAGGTACAAGACTATGGACAATAAGTAGAGTCTTATGCCAAAACAATTTGTAAAACTATTTGATAATAAATCACTATTCCAATTAACAGTTAATCGAAATAGTAAATTATGTAATAGTCAATTTATAGTTTCAAACTCAGAACAATATTTTTTAGCTTTAGATCAACTTGAAGAATTAAACAAAAGTAATAAATACTTATTAGAGCCTATAGGAAGAAATACAGCACCGGCAATAGCACTTTCATGTATGGAATTACCATATGATGAAATAGTATTAGTAACACCTTCTGATGATCTTATTAAAGATGAAAATGAATATGAAAAAGTCTTAACACAAGCAAAAAAATTAGCAAAAGAAGATAATCTAGTTACATTTGGAATTACTCCTACATTCACTGAAACGGGATTTTGTTATATAGAATCAAGTGAACTTGATGTAATAGCTTTCTATGAAAAACCAAATTTAGAAACAGCTACAGAATATTTAAATACAGGAAATTATTATTGGAATTCTGGAATGTTCTGCTTTAAAGCAGGGATATTTTTAGATGAACTAAAAAAATACCCTCCTGAAATATTTGAGACTTCACAGAAGGCATTAGAAAATTCATATAAAGATTCTATCACTAGAATAAAACATGATGATATGAATAATATTCCAGAAGATAGTATAGATTATGCTGTAATGAAAAAGAGTTTGATTGTAAAAGTAATTCCTTCCGATATAAACTGGTCTGATGTAGGAAGTTTTGATGCTTTATATGAAGAACTTCCAAAAGATGAGAATGGAAATACAAAAAATGTAAACTATATTTCAATTGATTCAAAAAATAACCTTATTTATGGTAATTCAAGAAAGATAGCTACTATTGATATAGAAGATATAATAGTGGTAGATACTGGTGATGCACTTCTTATTTCAAAAAAAGGTTCTTCTCAAAAAGTAAAAAAAGTTGTATCTCAAATCAAAAAAGATACTAAACTTCATAATATTCACTTAACAGGATATAGACTTTTGGGAACATATACAGTATTAGAAGAAACACCCGGATATAAAATAAAAAGAATTGAAGTAAAGCCAGCTAAACGACTAAATATGTAAGACCTAATGAATCTACTTATATCAAGATGGGTGAAATTCATAGATTAGAAAATGAAGGTAGGATTCCTGTAATACTTATTGAGGCACAAGTTGGTGAATATACTAGGGAAGATGATATTGTAAGAATTGACGATGATTTTAAAAGGGACTAATTAATAATGGCAAAATCTATATTTAGAGAATATGACATAAGAGGAATATTCCAAAAAGAATTAAGTGAAGATACCGTAAAAAAAATAGGATATTTTTTTTCAAAAGAAGTGTTGTCAAAATTTCCAGAAGCAAAATATATCTCATTGGGGTATGATGGAAGAACACACTCTCCTATTTTAAAAGAGTGGATGACTTCTGGTATAAAAAAAACAGGTTTAAAAGTTCTTGATATGGGACTAGTTGCTACACCTGTAAACTATTTCTCAAATTATATTGATAATGATGGCAAGAAAGTTGATGCTTCTATTATGATTACAGGAAGCCATAATCCAGCTGAATATAATGGCTTTAAAATCACTATAGATAAAGGCCCTTTTTTTGGCGAAGATATATATGCTTTAGGTGATAAGGTACTAGTCTCTAATCTTAAAATAGAAGATAATATTGAAACTATAAAAATTAATACAAAAGAAGAATATATAAACTATATGATAAGAGAGTTTTCTCATTTGAAATTAGAAAATAAATCATTTGTATTTGATTGTGGTAATGGAGCAGCAGGAACAGTTCTTCGAGATATTTTAGAAGGTCTTAATATTAACTCACATATTATGTATGAAAAGCCAGATGGTACTTTTCCTAATCATCATCCAGATCCTTCTGAAATAGAAACATTAGAAGATATAAAAGAAGAATTATCTACCGGAATTTATGACTTAGGGTTTGCATATGATGGTGATGCAGATAGAATAGCAGTACTTTCTCCTAAATACAACTTTAAAGGTGATGTCTTAGCACTATTTTTCTCAAGATTTATAGATAATCCAACTGTAATAGGTGAAGTGAAATGTTCACAAATTATGTATGATACTATCAATACTTATGGTAAAGCCATTATGTATAAAACAGGGCACTCTAATCTAAAAGTAAAAATTAAAGAAACTAATGCTTCTTTTGCCGCTGAAGTATCAGGACATATATTTTTTAATGATAAGTATTTTGGATATGATGATGCAGTATATTCAACACTAAGAGCTTTAGAATTAGTTCATAATAACTTTAATTATGATAAAGAGTATGAAAAATTACCGCAATTATTTTCAACTGATGAAATTAATATTAATACAACAGAAGAAAAAAAGTTCAAAATAATTGATGATTTAAAAGTTACTTTATCAAATTCTCCAAAAGAATTCCCTGTTATCAAAGATATCATTACTGTAGATGGAGTAAGGGTTGTGTTTGAAAATGGATGGGGTTTAGTAAGAGCTAGTAACACTACTCCAAAGTTGGTAACTAGGTTTGAGGCTGATACAGAAAACAACGCTTTATATTATCAAAAAAAATTATTAGAATTATTGAATTAGATACACTATAATTAAATTTTATTTTTCTAGATATAATAAAGTATGTTAATAGTAGTTTTATCTATATTCATCATGATGAAAAAAGACAGTTCTCAAAAAGGAAATTTGATTTTGCATTTTCTTTTTGTGCCTTATTTACACTGTTTCTCGTATTTATTAATGTGTTTTGATTAAGATAATATCTCCAAGTTCAATGTTTTTAAGTAAAATAGAATAGTCAAAAATGGTATATTTTCATAATTTATAAGTTGAAGAGTAAGGTTCTAGATGCAGAAGCTAGAATGAAAAGATGTTATATGAAATCCATCGATTAAAGTAGAATATAAAAAAGACTTTAACTTAAAAAGTAATTCAAAAATTATCGCTGATATTGGGTATATTGATGATCAATTAATATTTTATATTTAGCAACTACAACAATAGAGATAGAAACTGTTGTTTATAGTTAAGATAAGCTAAATTGCATTTTTGATTTGTAGAATTGCGCATTTTAACATATTAAATATTGTTGTAGATTTAGTTGATATTTGTTTATATTAATTTATTTAAAAATAGAAAGGAAGTTGTTTGAAAGTTCTAGTAACGGGAGGAGCAGGATATATAGGCTCACACACACTTATTGAATTAAATAAAGCAGGGTTTGATTTCGTAGTTTTTGATAACCTTTGTAACTCTTCTAAAGAGTCATTAAAAAGAGTGGAAAAAATCATAGGAAAATCTATAGATTTTGTAGAAGGTGATATTAGAGATTTAAAAACTTTATCCTCAGTATTTGAAAAATATGATATAGATAGTGTTATTCACTTCGCTGGTCTTAAAGCAGTAGGTGAATCTGTAGAGAAACCTCATATGTATTATGATAATAATATTAATGGTACTTTGGTATTATGTAAAGTTATGAAAAAGTATGGATGTAAAAAAATAGTATTTTCTTCTTCAGCTACAGTATATGGTGATCCACATACTACTCCAATCCAAGAAAACTTTCCTATAGGAACTACTACAAACCCTTATGGTAGAACAAAGTACTTTATAGAAGAGATGCTTAGAGATATATATGTATCTGATAATACAAATAAAATAGTACTACTTAGATATTTTAATCCTGTTGGTGCTCATGAAAGTGGTACTATAGGAGAAGATCCAAATGGTATACCAAATAACTTAATGCCATTTATTTCTCAAACTGCAGTGGGGAAAAGAGAATATTTATCTGTTTTTGGCGGTGATTATGATACTAATGATGGAACAGGAGTTAGAGATTATATTCATGTGGTTGATTTAGCTTTAGGTCATGTAAAAGCCTTAAAAAATATGGATAGCATAGATGATGTACTTGCCGTAAATCTTGGTACTGGTAATGGTTACAGTGTTTTAGATATGATAAAAGCATTTGAAAAAGCAAGTGGTAAAAAAGTACTATATAAAATAGTTGAAAGAAGAGCTGGAGATATTGCCAAATGTTTTGCAGACCCATCTTATGCTAAAGAAGTATTAGATTGGGAAGCTTCACGTGGAATAAACAAAATGTGTGAAGATACTTGGGCTTGGCAGTCAAATAATCCAAATGGATATAAAAACTAATATTAAAATATAATAAACTTTTAGATAAAATATCTACCTTATCACAAAAGTGAACAAAAGGATAGATATTGAGTTTAAAAGAATTAAGTCAAGACGATAAAAGACTATTATTAGATTCTATAAGAAGTGTTGAAAACTTCCCAAAAGAGGGAGTTGTTTTCAAAGACATTACTACTTTATTAAATAACAAAGAAGCTTTCAATCTTCTAATGAACCACTTAGAAGAAAAATACAAAGATTACAACTTAGATTATATTGCAGGTATTGACTCTAGAGGGTTTATATTTGGAGCTGCTCTTGCAGATAGATTAAATATTGGATTTGTTCCTGTACGAAAAAAAGGGAAGCTTCCAAGTACTACTGTATGTGAAAAATATGAATTAGAATATGGTTTTGATGAAGTTGAAATTCATCTAGATGCATTTAGAAATGAGCATCATGCAAGAGTATTATTAATTGATGATATTATCGTTAGTGGTGGAACAGCTTATGCAGCTGCAAATTTAATTAAAAAATTAAATGTTGATTTAGTAGAAATGTGTTTTTTAATGAACATCCAGATTTTAAACGGTGCAGAGAGATTAGAAAAAGTTGCCCCTGTTTATTCAGTATTAGAGATTTAGAAAAGAGAAAAAATGAGTAATTATATCCCAAAAGCTAGTATATTCGATCCAGATGACAAAGGTCAGTTTGGTATCTTTGGAGGGCAGTATGTTCCTGAAACATTAATGCCAGTATTAAATGAACTAGAAATAGAATACAAAAAATATAGATTTGATCCAGAATTTTGGGGTGAAGTAAATGCTTTGTTAAAAGATTATGTTGGCAGAGAAAATCCATTATATTTTGCAAAAAATATTTCAGAAGAAATCGGTGCTAATATTTATTTAAAAAGAGAAGACCTTAATCATACAGGTGCTCATAAAGTAAATAATGTAATTGCTCAAGGTTTACTTGCTAAAAAATTAGGAAAAACTAAAGTAATTGCAGAAACAGGTGCAGGACAACATGGTGTTGCAACTGCAACTATTGCTGCTTTACTTGGACTTGAGTGTACTGTATTTATGGGTGCAAAAGATGTAGCTAGACAAGAGCTAAATGTATTTAGAATGAAACTTCTAGGGGCTAAAGTAATTGCAGTTGAAAGTGGAAGTAAAACACTAAAAGATGCAATGAATGATGCTATTAGATTCTGGGTTACAAATGCTAGAGATACTTTCTATATTATTGGAACTGTTGCAGGTCCTCATCCTTACCCTGTTATGGTTAGAGACTTTCAAGCTGTTATTGGTTATGAAGCTAGAAAACAAATCTTAGAGAAAGAAGGAAAACTTCCTGATTACGTTGTTGCGTGTATTGGTGGAGGATCAAATGCTATTGGTATGTTCTCACACTTCTTAGAAGATAAAGAAGTTACATGTGTTGGTATTGAAGCAGGTGGTCATGGATTAGAAACTGATAAACATGGATGTTCACTTGAAAAAGGAACACCAGGAGTTTTACATGGTCAATGTTCATACCTTTTACAAGATGAAGATGGACAAGTTCTAGAAGCTCACTCAATTTCTGCTGGATTAGATTACCCAGGAATTGGCCCTGAACATTCATTTCATAAAGACAATGAATCTGTTGAGTATGACTCAATTACAGATCAAGAAGCTTTAGATGCATTTGTATGGTTAAGTAGAAGAGAAGGAATTATTCCTGCTTTTGAATCTTCACATGCAATTGCTTATCTAAAAAAAGCAAAAGAAAAATTACAAGGTAAAACTGTAATTGTAAACCTTTCAGGTAGAGGTGATAAAGATATGGTTCAAGCAAAAAGCTTACTAAATTTTGATTAATTAGGGATAGGAATGGAACAGTTTTTTAAGAAGCTACAACCACACTCAGGGAAAATATTAGCAGTTATTGTTGTTACTTTTTTCTCATTTTTGGCTTTCAATTTATATCAAGCGCCAGTTAGTGGATTTGAAAATAAATTTGTTTATTTATTAAAAGAGTATGGATATATTATTCTTTTTGCATGGGGTATGTTAGAGGGTGAAGCAGGTCTTATTATGGCTGGTCTTTTATCTCATACTGGGGATATGAATTTATATATTGCTATTTTTGTTGCAGGACTTGGTGGTTTTGCAGGGGATCAAGTATATTTCTATATTGGTAGATTTAATAAATCACATGTTCATAAAAAGTTTAAAGGTCAAAGAAGAAAGTTTGCTTTAGCTCATTTATTATTACAAAAATATGGATGGCCAATTATTTTCATGCAAAGATATATGTATGGAATGAGAACAATTATTCCAATTTCAATAGGTCTAACAAGATATAGTGCAAAAATGTTTGCATTTATTAATCTTATTTCAGCTTGGTGTTGGGCGGCTATTACTATTGTTCCAGTTTGGTATTTTGGAGAAGAAATTCTAAAAGTATTACATTGGGCAAAAGAACACTGGTACTTTGCACTTCCTATTGCTGTTACTTTTGGAGGAAGTATAATTTATTACTTCAATAAAGCAACTCAAAAAGTTGAAAAGAAAAATTTATAAAAGGACAAAAATTGAAAATTACTTTAAGTTCAAAAAATTTTAAAAAAATAAAAGCTGATATTGAAATTATTCTTCTTTCAGATATTGAAGAGTCAAAAGATGAAAAACTATTAGAAACTTTAGGTTTTAAAGCTGTTGATGAAGCTTGTGTTTTTTTAGCTGAATCACAAAAAATATATGTAGGATTTGAAGATGAAACATATGATAGTATTGCAATTGCTATTGCAACTGCTATTAAAAAACTTCAAACTACAAAATTCAAAAATGCAAAATTAGATTTATCTAAACTTCCAAGCGAGAGTTTAAAGGCGATTGTGGAAGGAACACTATTAGGTTCTTACTCCTTCAAAAAATATAAGTCTGAAAAAGAAGAAAAGAAAAAACAAGAATTAGTTATTGCTATTGCTGATAAAGAAAAATTAGCAGAAGAAATATTAAATGATTCTACTATTATTTCAAAAGCTGTAAATAAAACCAGAGATATGGTTAACTCTGCACCTGCTGATTTTTATCCTCAAGTAATGGCTGATTTAGCAAAAGACCTTGCAAAAGATGCTTCAATTGATTGTAAAGTACATGGTGAGAAATTCTTAGATAGAAACCATATGCATTCAATGTTAAGTGTAGGTAGAGCATCTATTCATGAATCACAATTAATTCATATGTCATATAAACCAAAAGATGCAAAAAAGAAAATTGTATTAGTTGGAAAAGGTCTTACTTATGATTCAGGTGGATTATCTTTAAAACCTGCTGATTATATGGTAACAATGAAATCTGATAAATCAGGAGGATGTGCTGTATTAGCAACTTTATGGGCTATTGCTAAACTTGGTCTTCCTTACGAAGTTCATGGTATTGTTGGAGCTGTTGAGAATATGATTGGTGGGGATGCTTATAAACCAGATGATATTTTGTACGCTAAAAATGGTAAAACTATTGAAGTAAGAAATACAGATGCAGAAGGAAGACTAGTTCTTGCTGATTGTTTATGTTATGCACAAGATGAAATTGATGATATTGATTATATTTTTGATTATGCAACATTAACAGGCGCTTGTGTTGTTGGAGTAGGGCATTATACTACTGGTATCATGGGTAATAATGATATTCTTAAAAGAAATGCAGTATTAGCCGCACTTAAATCAGGTGAGTATGCTACAACTTTAGACTTTAATAGATATCTAAAAAAATCTATTAAATCTGAAATCGCAGATATTTCTAATATCGCTAACACTAGATATGGTGGAGCGATAACTGCTGGTATGTTTTTAGATAATTTCGTTTATGAAGAAAACAAAGATAAATGGATTCATTTTGATATAGCAGGTCCTGCTTATGTTGAAAGTGCATGGGGATATAACCCATTTGGTGGTTCAGGTGCAGGTGTACGTATGACAATCCAATTCCTAAAAAATATCGATAACAAATAATTACCTTTATAATAGTTGGGTTTTCCAACTATTGTAAATACTCTCCTAATCCTTTTTTCCTTTCTTTTACTAATATTAAATCCATGTTTTTAAATTATATTTAAGTTTAAAATACAAAAAGATGAATTCTTGTTCATTTCCTTGTACTTTTAATAGAGTTAGAAATCAAAATAAAATATAAATTTACGAATTCTCCTTTATACTTTTTTTATACTTTATATAAATATTTAATAAATAAGTAAATATAAAAGTTTCTAAGAACACGTAATATTATTCTTCCTAAAATGCCTATTTTCTACGTGTTTAAAATGATTATTTTTATATATCTTATATTAAATATTTTAATAATTTCTCTTACAAAAAAGCTTTATATTTTTTTTGCACAAATTTGCTATATATCTAACTTTCCTAATAAATATGTATTGACACAGGTCAAGAATGAATCATAAAAATAATTTTAAAATTTCTCTAAACGATTTGTATAAGAAAAAATGAAATTGTAAATCACGGTTTAATTTGATGTTTTCTGATTGTTTAAAAATTTCAATTCAAGGAGAATTAAATGTCACTTTCAAGAAGAGACTTCCTAAAGAGTTCGGCAGCGGCATCAGCAGCAGCAGCTATTGGTATGAATGTACCAAGTGAGTTAGAGGCAAAAGCTAATGTGGCCGAAGGTGGTTGGAGATGGGACAAGGCAGCTTGTAGATTCTGTGGTACTGGATGTGGTATCATGATGGCAACAAAAAATGGTAAGATTGTTGCAGTAAAAGGGGATCCAGCAGCACCTGTAAATAGAGGACTTAACTGTATCAAGGGATACTTTAATGCAAAAATCATGTATGGTGCAGATAGATTAAAGCAACCATTACTAAGAGTTAATGCAAAAGGTGAATTTGATAAAAAAGGTAATTTCGCACCAATTTCATGGGAAAAAGCTTTTGATGAAATGGAAAAACACGCAAGACATGCATTAAAAGAATCAGGGCCTGAAGGGGTAGGTGTATTTGGTTCTGGACAATATACTGTTATGGAAGGTTATGCCGCTCAAAAGATGATGAAAGGTGGATTTAGATCTAATGCCATTGATCCAAATGCTAGACACTGTATGGCATCTGCTGTTGTTGGTTTCTATCAAACATTTGGAATAGATGAACCATCAGGTTGTTACGATGATATTGAGTTAACTGATACTATCTTAACTTGGGGATCAAATATGGCAGAAATGCATCCTATTTTATGGTCAAGAGTTACTGATAGAAAATTATCAGATCCAGATAGAGTAAAAGTAATCAATCTATCTACATATAGACATAGAACTTCAGATTTAGCTGATATTGAAATCATTTTTAAACCTAATTCAGATTTAGCATTATGGAATTATATTGCAAGAGAAATTGTATACAATAATCCAAATGCAATTGATTGGAAATTTATCAAAGAACATATCGTATTTGCTGCAAGTCCAGTTAATATGGGTTATGGAATGAGACGTACTGGTGAAAAATCACTAAAAGACGGAAAATATTCAGATAAAGAGATGGAAACAATCTCAAAAGAGATGAAAAAAGTAGTTTCAAAAGATGAAGCACCTGCATTAGAGCCTTATGGATATAAAGAAGGTGATGTGATGGTTAATAAACCAGCAGGTCTTAAGCACTGGGAAATTTCTTTTGAAGAGTATAAAAAATTCTTAGAACCATATACTGCTGAGTATACTACGCAAGTTTCAAAAGGTGATCCTGATGAATCTGATGCAGACTTTATGAAAAAAATTAAAACTATGGCTGATTTATATATTGAACAAGGAAGAAAAGTAGTTTCTTTCTGGACAATGGGTATGAACCAACATACAAGAGGTACATGGGTTAATACTTTAGCTTATAATGTTCATTTCTTATTAAATAAACAAGCTAAGCCAGGTTCTGGAGCATTCTCATTAACAGGTCAACCATCTGCTTGTGGTACTGCTAGAGAAGTTGGAACATTTACACATAGATTACCAGCTGATATGATGGTTAAGAATCCAAAACATAGAGCTATTACTGAAAAAGGTTGGAATATTCCTGCTGGAACATTAAACCCAGTTGGTAACCAACATATTATGAAAATCTTTAGAGATATTGAAGATGGTTTTGTTAAGTTTGCTTGGATTCAAGTAACTAATATTTTCCATACAACAGCATCTGCATCTCATTGGATTAAAGCTGCAAGAGAAATGGATAACTTTATTGTTTGTTCAGATCCATATCCAGGAATTTCAGCGAAGGTATCTGACCTTATTTTACCAACAGCAATGATCTATGAAAAATGGGGGGCTTACGGGAATGCTGAGAGACGTACTCAACATTGGAGACAACAAGTTCTACCAGCTGGAGATGCAATGTCTGATACTTGGCAAATGATGGAATTCATGAAAAGATTTACTGTAAAAGATTTATGGGGTGAAAGTACACTAAGAAATGGTAAAAAATTACCAAATGTAATTTCAGCTGCTAAGAAAATGGGATATAAAGAAGATACAAATATGTATGAAGTTCTTTTTGCAAATGAAAGAGCAAAATCTTATAAATTAAATCCTGATGATCCAATCCAAGCTGGTTACGATAACTCTGAAGCTTATGGTGATAGTAGAAACGTTGTTGGCTCTGACGGTAAAGTATTTAAAGGATATGGATTCTTTATTCAAAAATACTTATTCGAAGAATATGCAGACTTCGGAAGAGGCCATGCACATGATTTAGCTGACTTTGATACTTACCACAAAGTAAGAGGACTTAAATGGCCTGTAGTTGATGGTAAAGAGACTCAATGGAGATTTAATACTAAATACGATCCTTATGCTAAAAAAGCAAATCCAAATGGTGATTTTGCATTCTATGGTAAATTAGCTAAGAAATTAGCTCAAGGGGATTTACTTGGAGTTAAAGATAAAAACAAAAAATCTTTAAAAAACAAAGCAAAAATCTTTGCTAGACCTTACATGGATGCACCTGAAATGCCAGATACTGAATATCCATTATGGATGAGTACTGGTAGAGTATTAGAGCACTGGCACTCTGGAACTATGACTATGAGAGTTCCTGAATTATATAGAGCTGTTCCTGAAGCTTTAGTGTACGTACACCCAGAAGATGCCAAAAAATTTGGTGTTAAACAAGGTCAACTTGCATGGGTTGAATCAAGAAGAGGAAAAGTAAAAGCAAGAGTTGAAACTAGAGGTAGAAATAGACCTTCTAGAAATCTTGTATATGTTCCATTCTTTGATGAGAAAGTATATATTAATAAAGTTTGTTTAGACGCTACTTGTCCACAATCAAAACAAACAGACTTTAAAAAATGTGCTGTAAAAGTATATAAAGCATAAATTATAAAAGGATATATTATTCGAAAATATATCCTTTTAACAAAAAAATAAAAAAAGGAAAGTCAAAATGAAATTCAGTAAACTAACTATAGCACTTAGTTCTGCTGCGGTACTATTTACTGTTGGTTGTGCCACAGCTAATAATGTAAGTACTGTAAGCGAAGAGTCTTTAGGTTTAAGAAAAACAACTATATACTCTGAAGCTAATACAATTGGTGATAAAACAATGTATAGTACAGAAGTAGCTGGTGCATCTAAAAAGATAAATAGAGCATTTCAAGATGCTCCACCAATGATTCCTCATAGTGTTGATGGATTATTACCTATTACTATTAATAATAACCAATGTACTTCTTGTCATGAACCAGCTATTGCTACTTCAATGGGTGCAACTCCAATTCCAAAGTCTCACTTTATGGACTTTAGACCAAAACATAATTATGATGGTAAAACATTTACAAAAGCTGTTGATAATATGAAAAATGAAGTTTCTGTTAAACCTATTTCTCAAGTATCTGGGGCTAGATTTAACTGTACACAATGTCATACTCCTCAATCAACTGGTAAATTAATTGTTGATAATACTTTTGAGCCAGCTTATACAAGAAAAGATGGCGCATTTAAATCAACTTGGGATGAAGTAATCCTAGATAATTTAGACACATTAAAAAAATAGACCTTAATAAAAAGAGAGAGGAAACTCTCTCTTTTTACTCTAACCCATTTCTTTCTATAAAAAACTAATATATTTTTACTATAAAAACTTATAAATAAATGAGATATAATTGAAGTACAAATTAAAAAACTTGGACTTAAACAAGATTACTCAAGATTAATATAAAGCTAAGAAAAACTGGGAATTAAATAAAAATTAAATCTTGTTATGCTCCATTTTTAAAGGAAGGACACAATGAAATTTAGTAAGTTAACTATATTAATTGGCTCAGTAGTATTAGTTACTCTTGTTTATTCTGCATCAAAAAGTTCTTTTTCTATTAGTGAAGAATCTATGGGATTTAGAAAAACAACTATCTATTCAGAAACAGATACAATAGCTGATAAAACTATGTACAGTACATCTCCTGCTGGAACATCAAAAAAATTCGATAGAGCATACCAAAATGCGCCACCAATGATTCCTCATAATGTTGAAGGTTTACTTCCTATTACTATTAATAATAATCAATGTATGACATGTCATGAACCACAAATGGCGTCTATGATGGGTATGGGAGCAACAGCAATTCCTAAATCACACTATACAGATTTAAGACCAAAACATACTTATGATGGTGAAAATTTCATTCATGCAACTGATCATATGAAAAGCGAACTTGCAATTAAACCTGTAGAAAAATTAGTTGGTGCAAGATTTAATTGTACTTTATGTCATGCTCCACAATCAACTGGAAAACTAATAATTGAAAATACTTTTGAAGTTAATTATTCAAGAGAAGATGGTGCTCTTAAGTCTAATTTTGATGATTTTATTTTAGATAATCTAGATACTTCTAAAAAACAAGAAAAATAGTATTTTTTTATTAAAATATTTTATTGATATTTTAGAAAATAAGAAGAAATTTTGAAATTTCTTCTTATATTTATTTTATATTATTTTAAAAAGTGAAGATATATGAGTTTATAGGGATTCTTTATAGTTTAGCCATTCTTTTTAATATTAATTATTTTTATTTGAATTTGTCTTTATATTTTTTTTGCACAAAAATACCATCTAGTGGAGTTTAGAGGAGAAATGAAATTGATTAACATCAATAAATCTTTATTAAAATAATTTTATACTTTTAATGTTTTAACAAACTAATGATAAGAATTTCTTCTTATCTTTTAACCTTGAATCATCAAATGTCATCTCTTTCTCCTTTAAGTAGATGGTGTTTGCTGGTTATTTAGATTTATTTTATAACCAATTTTTGATAAGTTTTCAATACTATTTTCAGGTAGTTTTTTTCTTAGGTTTCGAACTAATGATCTAATTGCTGCACTACTCATATTATTATCCCAAATCTCTTTTTCAATCTCAGAATATGTCACTGTTCTATCATTGTGTTTTAGTAATAATTCTAAAAAACCTCTTTCATGATAATCTAATTTTATAGTTTTATTATCAACCATAAGAAGTTTGTCTGACAGATTATAAAAGTCATATTTATTAAAGTACTTGATAGATTCTTGCCATTTGTTTTCAATATTATTTACGCAAATTGTTAAGGCATTTTTTAAATGATTTAAGGATATTGGTTTTAATAAATATTTCACTAAATTAAGCTCAACTGCTTTCAAAAAATGTTCAGTACTTGTAATATCACTTGTGATAATAATTTGAATATTATTATCATTTTGACGAATTTTTTCTACTAAATTGCATTTATTTAATATGGGAACATGTATATCAGATACCAAAATATCGGGTCTATTCTTTAGGTATAAAGAATATGCTTCATCTCCGCAATTTGTTGAGGTTACATTCATTGACATAAACTCTAAAGCATCACTTATATACTCTCTTGTGTATTCATCTTTTTCTATGTATAGAACATTTAGGCTTTTTAACATTTTCACTCCACTCTAATATAAAAATATTAGCTCTTTTCTAGCTTATTAAATATAGTTTATAAATTTTTGGTGGCTGTTTAGTGGTATGTGTAAAAAATAGCTAAGTATTTTATCTATTTCTTTGGCTTTTTCGTTTATAATACACTTAAAATAATTACTTTAAAAATAGCGAAATATAAAGCTTGTAAGAAGATATTGTAAAATAATAACAAAAGGAAATAAATGGGATTAGGTGTCCCCTTATATTTCTTTTTTATCCTTCTATAAGCCTTATACATTGGTACTTCCTTCTATTCTAATGACAATATTTTTTTTAATAGTCCTTAAAAAGTCCTTCTAGTTACTCTTGCATTTTAATATTGGATTATATATAATTTTTTTAATTAATTTATATTTTTAAGTTAAAAAAAATACATCTATAATTTTATTAATACATTATTCTTCATTTTTTATAAATAATATACATTATTTTACATTATCTATCAAATTGTTATTTATGTACAAAACTTGTAAATACATATATACTAGTTCTACAAATATTTAGATATGTAACTTGCCAGTTTTACAATCTAATTTTAAATACAAATCAAAAAATATTTTAATTTAAATATAAACTATTGAATCCGCTTAATTGTTGGAGAATATTCTTATGTTTAAAATAGGAGGTATTCTAGCAATCCTTAACAATGTTAGTTTGGCGACTACAAGAATTGCTAAAAATATGCTTATATACTAACAAACATTTAAACAAAAATCAATTAATTATTAGTCATCAAAAAATCAACTTAAATGTTGAGAATAAAGTAATGTCTTTAAATAACTATATGAAGCGGTAGAGTATAAGGACTGCATAGTAAGCGAAAACTTACGATAAAACAAATACTTATACAAGGTAAGAAGCAACTTACCGTAGATAGTGTAAAAGCTGTCAGGAAAGCTAGCCAAATAAGAGACCAAATCAGCAAGGTGTGAGGAAGTGTATGTGGTACGATTCACCTTGGAGATGCCCGTTTTACTATTATTCATAGTAGCAAGAATACCCCTATAACTTTACCAGTTAATATATAAAACAGAGGTTTTTAAATAAATAAGATATGTTTGTACTGGATTAATCCGAGATGTAGGTTATTAGATAAAGGGAACCGTCTAATGTAATGTGTCGTAGGTTGGAGCTGAACAAAAACCTACTATAAGTCGTAATGAAAGTCCTGCAAAAGCCGTGTCATTCGAATATTAAAACTTAACTTGTCTTAGTCAATTTGTTAAATTCAAATTGGCATAAGGGCAAGTTGTCTTCATTCCTGAGCCATTCCCTACCATATCATTTGATATAGAAAAAAGTATATGTAATTTAAAAAGAAAGAAGACAACTGAGATAAAAAAGGTGGAAAAGATACTAATATAAACTAAATACTTATTAAATTTTTTGAATAATTTTGAATAACTATTTTTATAGTTTCTTGTTTTTATAAACATTATTATAGTTATTTAATAATTAATAACAATTTAGATAAAATAACAAAAATAATATTATGGGATTATAGATTTAATGGCTAAAGCAAAACAAGAAGAATCAATCGAAAAACAACTATGGAAAGCAGCAGATAAACTACGAAAGAATATTGATGCAGCAGAATACAAGCATGTGGTAATGGGACTTGTATTTTTAAAGTATATCTCTGATAGCTTTGAAGAGCTTTACAACACACTAAAAAATGGTGAAGGAGAGTATGTAGGAGCTGATCCAGAAGATAGAGACGAATACAAAGCTGAGAACGTGTTCTTTGTCCCTCAAGAAGCCAGATGGTCATTTCTTCTATCAAATGCTAAATTACCAAGTATAGGGAAGATTGTAGATGATGCTATGGATGCCATTGAAAAAGAGAATAACTCTTTAAAAGGTGTGCTTCCAAAAGTCTATGCCAAGGAAAATCTTGATTCTAAATCCCTTGGTGGATTATTTGATGAAATCGGTAAAATTGCCTTAGGTGATACAAAAGCTAGAAGTGCTGATGTGCTTGGTCATGTGTTTGAGTACTTTTTAGGTGAGTTTGCACTTGCAGAGGGTAAACAAGGTGGGCAGTTTTATACTCCAAAGAGTGTAGTTGAACTACTTGTAAAAATGTTAGAGCCATACAAAGGTAGAGTATTTGATCCTTGTTGTGGAAGTGGTGGTATGTTTGTACAGTCTGAGAAGTTTGTGACAGAACACCAAGGAAAGATAAATGATATATCTATCTATGGTCAAGAATCAAATCAAACTACATGGCGACTAGCAAAGATGAACCTTGCTATTAGAGGAATAGATAGTTCACAAGTAAAGTGGAACAATGAAGGTTCATTTCTAAATAATGCCCACAAAGATTTAAAAGCTGACTTTATCATTGCAAACCCACCTTTTAATGTTTCAGACTGGAGTGGTGACCTACTAAGAAATGATGGAAGATGGAAATATGGAACTCCACCAGAGGGAAATGCAAACTACGGATGGATACAACACTTCCTTTATCATTTAGCACCAACAGGAACAGCAGGATTTGTACTAGCAAAAGGAAGTCTTACTTCTAATACTTCAAATGAAGGAGAGATAAGAAAGGCTCTTATAGAAGCTAACTTAGTTGATTGTATAGTAAACTTACCTGCAAAACTGTTTTTAAATACACAGATACCAGCAACTATATGGTTTATGAAAAGAGGAAGAACTACTAAAGATATTTTGTTCATAGACTCTCGAAATATGGGAGCTTTAATTAATAGACGAACAAAAGAGTTTAGCCATGAAGATACAGACTATATAGCTAAAGTTTACCATGATTGGAAAACTAAAAGTGATGAATATGAAGATATAAAAGGGTTTTGTAAATCAGCAAGTCAAGATGAAGTAAAAGAGTTAAACTATGTACTTACTCCTGGTCGATATGTAGGTCTTGAAGAAATAGATGATGAGTTTGATTTTAAAGAGAGATTTACTAGCTTACAAGCTGAATTAGAAGAACAGATGGAAGAAGAACAAGCACTTAATCAAAGGATTAATGATAACTTGGCAAAGGTTATTATTGATGGGTGATAAGCAACTTACTCCATTATCTGATACAACTAAATTTATAGTTGATAATAGAGGTAAAACAGTACCAACAGTTGAAAATGGAATACCTTTAATAGCTACGAATTGTATTAAAAATAATAGTCTTTATCCTGTATATGAAAGAATTAGATATATTTCGCAAGATACATTTGATAATTGGTTTCGTGCACATTTAGAACCTAATGACATTATATTGACACTCAAAGGTAGTCAAAATGGTGCAGTTTGTCTAGTACCAGATACATTAGGTTTTGCAATAGCACAAGATATGGTAGGACTTAGAATTAATGAAAAAGTAATTAACCCTATGTATTTATTTGCAGTATTACGTTCAAAAGATATTCAAACACAAATTAAGAACCTTGATGTAAGTGGTGTAATACCACATTTAAAAAAATCAGATTTTAATAAACTTTTTATACCAAGATTAGAAAAAGAAAAAGAAAATTTTATAGGTAAAACATATCATGATTTTTGTAAAAAAATTGACTTACTTCACTGCCAAAACAAAACACTGGAAGAGTTAGCACAAACACTTTTTAGAAAATGGTTTATAAAAGAAGCTAAAGATGATTGGGAAGCTGGTACATTAGGAGAAGTTATTAGTATTTTCGATAGCAAAAGAGTTCCACTTTCTAAAATGAAAAGAGATAAGCTAAAAACTGGAATACTTTATCCATATTATGGAGCTGCAAAAATTATGGATTATATAAATGATTATATTTTTGATGGTGAATATATTTTAATGGGTGAAGATGGAACTGTTAGAACTGAGGATGGCTATCCTATTTTACAATATGCAACTGGTAAGTTTTGGGTAAACAATCACACTCATGTATTACAAGCAAAAGAGCCTTATAGTAACTATTTCATTTGGAGCTATTTATTAGAAAAAAATATAGATGAGATTGTTACTGGTGCAGTACAGCCTAAAATCAATCAAACAAATTTAAAGTCACTTAATTTTCCAAAATACCCACTAAACAAGGTACTTCAGTTTAATGAACAAGCTAATACACTATTAGAAAAAATAAATCAAAATAAAGTACAAATTAAAACTCTTGAAAATATGAGAGATACCCTTTTACCTAAATTTATAAGTGGTGAAGTGAGCGTAAAATTATAATGTCATATATATTTAGATTCTTTTTAGTAATTAATTCTTTATCTTTATCTTTTCTAGTATTCACGATAAATAAAGAAATAACGTTAGAATGGATAAAACCAGTTTTTTACAATATCACTACATTGGCAATTAAAAATAACATACTGATAGAATTTATAGGAGATAATTTCTTTAAGTTATTAAACTTATCTTCATATATTTTCTATTTAATTTGTATAGTTATATTATCAATTATAAGCATTTATCTTATACGATTTTTATCTAGTGATAGTATAGAAGAAGATACTCTTACTAATATTGAACCTGCAAATGATGCTTTTTTACCAAGCTATTTAGGATACTTCTTTGTTGCTTTAAGTGTTACTGATATTGAAATGTTCTCTGTTGTGTTTTTAATAATAGCAGTGTTTATCTACTTCTCAAGAATATCATACTTTAATCCTATGTTGTTTATTTTTGGATTTAAATTCTTCTATGTCATTAATAGTAATAATGTAAAAGTTCTATTAATTACAAAAAAAGAGTTAAAGACTACAGAGAGTGCAAGGTTTGACCACCTAAAAAGAATCACAAACTATACATTTATTGATACAGAAGGGGCATAATGAATTATCTATTAGCAAAATTAAAGGGAAGAACACAGCAGTTCTTAAAAGTGGTAGCTTCAACAAAAAATATAATCGAAACACCTGATTTATCAAATACAAAAAGCTATTCTCCAAAATATAAACTCGAAGATGACGAATGGTTTAAATTAGATAATTTTATAGCTAGAAATTATAAAAATGGTTTAATTGAAAATGCTTTTAATGGAACTACCTTTAACCAAATCACAACCGATAAATATGAAGATATTAAATACTTGTGTGCTAAACAAAGTAACTTATATTTATTCCAAAAAACAACTGTAAATAAATTATTATCTAAAAAATGGTTACGTATCACTGATTCTCCCTCTTTACAAACTGATAAACCTATTATAGTTATAAATGAGTGGGTTGATGCAGTTTATGATACAAGTAATGACACTTTGTATTTTAAAGATATCGTTAAAATCAAGGATATGTTTAAAGGTATTGAATCATTATACAGGACTGCAACTCAAGTAGAAGTGAATACTTTTTTTGCGAATAGCTTTATATCTTTAGGAACAGGGTTTACATCTATGAATGTTAAGTCTGCAAATAGAAGAAGAATAGCTATGGCACTAGATACCTTAAGTAGTTTTACTACAGCTGAAATATCTCAAGTTGTAAGTTATACAAAAACTTATTGTCATACAGTTCCCGTGAGTGGAAATTCGTTTAAAATTGAAACAGAAGAACATTTAAAACTAGTATTATTTGGTATTGAACAACGTTACTATACAACAGGTATTAAACCAGAGAAAAGACTAGCAAATTCAATATTGACAGATTATTAAGGTATATGGATGGAATTAATTTATTTATGGGTTGAAAAGTATAAAAATATTGAAAATGAAGGGTTTAATCTTAGTCCTAGATTTAAATGTGAGTTTAAAAATGGTGAGCTTACTATAGAGAAGAAAGAGTACACAAATATTTTTCCTAAAAATATTAATGTTAGTGCTGTTATTGGTAAAAATGGAAGTGGAAAAAGTACTATAATAAAATTAATTCTTTTTTTAATTTTCTGTAAAAATTTCAAAAATGATTCTGAATATCCAATTGGTACACTAGTTTATATACTTAAACAGTTTTCGGATAAAGAATTGTTTTTATTAATCTATACTGACGGATGCTTCAAAAAAATAGCTTTTAGTTCTTTTATTAGACATTTAAAAGATTCAGAGTTTTTTGATAATGCAACTACAAAAATGATGACGGGAAGTTATCCTATACAAAATGAGATTTTACCTGCTTATGATGAGTTACCTCAAAATGAATTAACTTTTTTCACCTTCTATCTAAACTATATGACAGATACGTTAAATGATGGATATCATGACAATTGGATTAATCAAATATATCATAAAAAAGATGAATATAAGACTCCATTGTTAATTCAACCAAATAAACATAATACAAGCAGCTATAGTGATAATATTAATTTGTACATGATTGATTCTGTTAATCAACAAAGATTAATTTTACTTTATAGGTACATTACTGTAAATCAAAAAATAACAAGTTTTTTTGACCCGAACTATATAAAAATCAAAAATAATTTTATTGATCACTTTCGTGTAAATATGAGCAATTCAGATTTTGTCGAGTTATCTATAATTAAAAAAGTTGCTAACAAACTTAATATACTATTACATAAAAAAGAAGTAAATTGCGACTTAGATAATAAAAAAATACCCGTTCTATTCAAAGAAATAGAAGATAATCGTAACTTTAAATATATGAATTTACTCTATCTTGTATTCAAATTATTAGTTACTTCTAAGGAATATTTTAATCAAGAAAAATATGATACATTAGAAAAAAATATACTAGATAAAATAATGAACAATGAATTACCTTCAGAAAATGAACTTATTAGTTATAATTTCAAAGAATATATTTTAGATGATTACTTAGATGACTATAGGGTAAAAAAGATATTGCAATCTATAGAATTTGAGAAAAATAAAACATATAATAATAGTTTTTTTAAATTATTAATGAATGATAAAAAAGTTTTAATTAAAGATATTAAAGACATTTTAGAAAAATTACCACCCTGGATTGATATTGTTTTTTATAAAAATAATATTTCTTTTGAATCATTGAGTAGTGGTGAGAAAGCAATTTTTAGAACATTAATAGATATAGTTTATCAAATTCAAAAAGTCAAAGTGCATTATAATACTATTAATATTATTCTTGACGAAACAGAACTAGGGTTACATCCTCAGTGGCAAAAAGAATACTTAAAAGATATCTTAGAAACTGTTGCTTTACATATTAATGAAAACTTATTGATAAATTTAGTTTTTACAACCCATTCCCCATTTATTCTTTCAGATTTACCAAAAGAAAATGTAATATTTTTAAAAGATGGCAGGCAGATTTATCCAGAAATAGAAACATTTGGATCAAACATACATACTTTACTTTCTCATGGATTTTTTATGGAAAATGGTCATATGGGTGACTTTGCAAAAGAAAAAATCAATCAAGCTTATAATTTTATTACAAAAAGAGATACTAGCTATCTTAAATCATTGAAGGAAGTCCAAGATATTATAAATATAATTGGTGAACCATTAATTAAAAAACAATTACAAAATTTATTTGATGAGACATTTGAAAATAAACATTCAAATCTAGAAGATGAAATAAAAATATTAGAAAAAAAACTAAAAGTTTTAAAAGAGTTACAAGATGAATCAGATTAAGAAACAAAGTTTAAATAAACTTTGTATCAATTTTTATGAACAAACAAAAGATTATTTTATACTTGATGCATGCAATCAAAAAGAAAGAAAATATATTCAGAATAACTTGAAACGGATTATAACTGCAAAACCAAAAGACTTTTCTAGAATAATTGAAGATGTGAAATCAAAAGGTTTAAGACATGATGTTTTAAGAAAAGTCTTTGTAGGAGATGTAAAAGGATACCCTGGAGGTGGGTATAAGAAATTTAGTGCTAAAGGTACAAAGTCATTTAATGCATATGATCTTGCTGAAAAACTTGATGTAAACGTTTGTCCATATTGTAATATAAGTTATACTTACACAGTTAAGTCATCCAATAATAAGTCTACTCGTCCTCAGTTTGATCATTTTATTTGTAAGAAAAAAAAACCTATTTTTGGAATGTCATTTTATAATTTAATACCTTCTTGTAGTATTTGCAATGCATCTATTAAAGGTCAAGATATTTTTGAGATTAAAACACATATCCATCCCTATATTGATAATTTTGACGAAATCAAAAATTTTAATATTGATAAAACTTTATTATCATTAGTTAATAAAAAGAATGATTTTAATATTATCTTTGAAGATAGAGAAAATATAACAGTTGAACAACGAGAGAAAGCAAATAATCACATTAAAAGTTTTGCATTAGAAGCTTTATACAATGGACATAAAGATGAAGTTTTGGAACTAGTTGAAGTTTCTAGAGCATACAATGAAGATTCTTTTGATAACTTAGTTAATACATTTAAAGGTTCTACTCAAATTTTTAAAGATACAAATGATGTTAAAAGGTTATTATTAGGACATCATGTGGAGAGTAAGGATATAAATAAAAGGCCATTAAATAAACTTGTTAAAGATATTAGTAAAGAATTAGGATTAATATAATTAGGATTATAGATGAATAAAATAACAGAAAATGAAATAGAACTTTTTGCCATAGAGCTATTAGAAAAACAAGGTTTTAAATATATCTATGCTCCAGATATAGCACCTGATAGTGAATCTCCTATGAGAGAATCTTTTGAAGATGTAATACTGAAAGAAAAACTCACAAACTCTTTAACTGCTATCAATCCTACTTTAGACTATGACCAAATAGAGTATACAGTAAAACAATGCCAAAGATTAAGCTCTACAGAACTTCTAACAGACAATGAATCTTTCCATAAAATGATTACAGAAGGAATCACTGTTGAAGTACAAAAAGATGGTGTGACAAGGGGTGAGATAGTAAAACTTATTGATTTTGAGGATGTATCAAACAATGACTTTGTAGTATCAAATCAATTTACTATAGTTGAAAACGGTATTAATAAACGACCTGACTTAATTCTTTTTATAAATGGTTTACCCTTAGTAGTTATTGAGCTTAAAAACCCTGTAGATGAAAATGCTACTGTTAAGTCAGCATATAAGCAAATACAAACATATAAAAACACAATTCCTAGTCTATTCACTTATAATGCCTTTTGCATTATAAGTGATGGTCTTGAATCAAAAGCTGGAACTATAAGTGCAGGACTTACTAGATATATGTCTTGGAAAAGTAGTGATGGTAAAAATGAAGCTTCAAATCTAATTTCTCAAGTTGAGACTATGATAACTGGCATGTTAAATCCTATTACTCTTTTAGATTTAATCAGAAACTTTATAGTGTATGAAAAAAGTAAAAAAGAAGATAAAGATGGTATTGTTACTATAGAAACTGTTAAGAAGTTAGCTGCATATCATCAGTACTATGCGGTAAATAAAGCAGTTAATAGAACTATTAAAGCTAGTAGTATTGATGGAGATAAAAAAGGTGGTGTAGTTTGGCATACACAAGGAAGTGGGAAATCTCTTTCTATGGTATTTTATACTGGTAAAATAGTTCTATCACTTGATAATCCCACAATATTAGTCATAACAGATAGAAATGACCTTGATGACCAACTATTTGATACTTTTGCTTCTTCACAAGGATTACTAAGACAGGAGCCTATACAAGCAGATGATAGAGACCATTTAAAAAAGCTTTTAAAAGTTGCAAGTGGTGGAGTTATCTTTGCTACTATTCAAAAGTTTCAACCTGAAGATGGAAACATCTATGACGAACTATCAGACAGAAGAAATATAGTAGTAATTGCTGATGAAGCACATAGAACACAATACGGATTCAAACCAAAAACTGTTGATGATAAAGATAAAGATGGAAATGTAATAGGTAAAAGAATCGTTTATGGTTTTGCAAAGTATTTAAGAGATGCCTTACCAAATGCAACTTATCTTGGATTTACTGGAACACCAATAGAAAGTAGTGATGTAAACACTCCTGCTGTATTTGGTGACTATGTAGATATCTATGATATCGCACAAGCTGTTGAAGATGGTGCAACTGTTAAAATCTACTATGAAAGCAGACTTGCAAAGATACAACTTAGTGATGAAGGTAAAGAACTAGTAAAAGAGCTTGATAGTGAAATAAAACAAGATGATTTATCAGAGACTCAAAAAGCAAAAGCTAAATGGACTCAACTTGAAGCACTAATTGGAAGTAAGAACCGTATAAAAGAGGTTGCAAAGGACATTGTAAGCCATTTTGAGACACGGCAAGGTGTTTTTGATGGTAAAGGTATGATTGTATCTATGAGTAGAAGAATTGCAGTTGAATTTTATAAAGAGATCATAGCACTTAAACCAGAATGGCATGATGATGATTTAGACAAAGGTGTAATCAAAGTTATCATGACAGCTAGTAGTTCAGATGGTCCAGCTATGGAAAAACATCATACTTCTAAACAACAGCGTCGTGATTTAGCAAACCGTATGAAAGATACTAATGATAAACTAAAACTTGTAATAGTAAGAGATATGTGGCTTACAGGATTTGATGCTCCATCTATGCATACTCTGTACATAGATAAACCAATGAAAGGTCATAACCTTATGCAAGCCATTGCAAGGGTAAATAGAGTCTATAAAGATAAACCAGGTGGTCTTGTAGTTGATTATCTTGGAATTGCAAGTGATTTAAAGAAAGCTCTTTCATTTTATAGTGATAGTGGAGGGAAAGGTGACCCAGCACTTGTACAAGAACAAGCCGTAGCACTGATGTTAGAAAAACTTGAAGTAGTATCTCAAATGTATCATGGCTTTGCTTATGAAGACTACTTTGCAGCAGACACAAGAACAAAACTATCTTTGATATTAGAAGCAGAAGATCATATACTTGGACTTGAAGATGGTAAAAAAAGATATGTCGATGAAGTAACAGCTTTATCACAAGCTTTTGCTATTGCAGTACCACATGAACAAGCCATGGATGTAAAAGATGAAATCTCATTCTTTCAAGCAGTAAAAGCAAGACTAGTTAAATTTGATAGTACAAATAGTGGTAAATCTGATGAAGAGATGGAAACTACAATTAGACAAGTAATAGATAAAGCACTTGTAACAGATCAAGTAATAGATATTTTTGATGCAAGTGGAATTAAAAAACCAGATATTTCAGTTTTATCAGAAGAGTTCCTTCTTGAAGTTCAAGGAATGAAACATAAAAATATTGCTCTTGAAGTATTAAAGAAACTACTAAATGATGAAATAAAAACTAGAACTAAAACAAACCTAGTTCAGAGTAAATCTTTAATGGAGATGCTAGAGAATTCTATCAAAAAGTATCATAACAAAATTATAACAGCAGTTGAAGTAATAGAAGAACTTATGAACTTGGCAAAAGATATTCATAAAATGGATGATGAACCAAAAGAGATGGGTTTAACTGAGTTTGAATATGCATTTTATACAGCAGTTGCAAATAATGAAAGTGCCAATGAACTTATGAGTAAAGATAAACTTCGAGAACTTGCCGTAGTTCTAACTGAAAGAGTTAAATCAAATGCTTCTATTGATTGGACTATAAAAGATAGTGTTAGGTCAAAATTAAAAGTAATAGTAAAAAGAACACTAAGACAGTTTGGTTATCCCCCTGATATGCAGTTATTAGCAACAGAGACTGTACTAAAACAAGCTGAGATGATAGCTGATGAGTTAACTAATTAAAAATAAGATATCAAGATAGATTGAAACTACTTAAAATATTAAGAATTTTGATAAATAGAAATAGGAATATAAATGTCAGAAGTACAAAAACTGTTAACCGAATCAAGAAAAAAATTACTTGATTTAACATTGAGAAATTCATTATTAAACTATAATTTAAAAAGAAAAAATAGAATTATTATTGTTGATGAATTACCTAATATTCTTTACAAACATCTACTAAATGGTAAGAAATTAAAAATTGATTCAGTTCCTTATCCTGAGATTGAAGAGGAAGCAGAATCTAGTGATATTGATGAAACAAGTGGGTTTATAAATGCAAAAACTCATGCAAAAAATTTAGGTATATCTATTGATATTGAAGCACCAGAAATTGAAGAATCTAGTAGTAATATTGAAAATAGACATATTGATAATGCCATTCAAACCTTACATTATCCAGATACTTTAGAAGGTATGTTGAGAAAAAGAAGAACTGATGCAAATACTGCTATTCAAGAAACTGGTTCAAACCTTTTGTATTTAGCAATAGGATTTCTAAAATGGAAACAAAGTGTCAATTCTGAAAAAGAATTATATTCTCCTTTACTTTTAATACCTATTCAAATAGAAAGAGGGTCTCCTAATAGAGAAACAGGAGTTTATTCTTATAAAATTGAATATACTGGAGAAGATTTATTTTCAAATATATCCTTACAATATAAAATTAAAAATGAATTTGGTATAGAAATACCTGCTTTTGATGAAGATTATACACCAGAAGACTACTTTAATAAGATTAATTCAATTTGTGAAAACAGACCTGAATTAATTGGAGTAAGCAGAATATTTGCCTTGGATTTCTTCCACTTTAGTAAGCTTTTGATGTATTTAGATTTAGATGCCTCTAATTGGCCTGAAAATAGAAGAATAGAAGATAATAAAATATTAGGAGAACTATCTGGTAATATTGTAAATGATTCGAGTGAGTTGTCTTTAGAAGAGGTTCCCTCACAAGAAACTGAAAAAATGGGTCTAGTAATGGATGCAGATGGTTCTCAAAGAGATGCAATTGCTCAAGTTTTAAAAGGACATAATCTTATAATTGAAGGACCTCCAGGAACTGGAAAAAGTCAAACAATTGCAAACCTTATTGCTGTTGCTCTATCAGAGGGGAAAAGTGTTCTTTTTGTTGCTGAAAAGCTTGTGGCCTTGGAAGTTGTAAAGAAAAGACTTGATTCTGTAGGATTGGGACATTTTATTCTTGAATTACACTCTCATAAATCTAATAAATCTAATTTTTATACATCTCTAAAAGATAGAGTAGAACTAGAAGTTTCTATTCCTCCAGAAAGATTAAAGCAAAATATAAATGAATTAGAAATAATAAAGTCTAATGTAAGTAATTATTTAGAGGTTCTACATACTCCACAAAAAGTTATTGAAAAATCAGCCTATGTAATTTTTGGTGAAGTTCAAAATAGAGTAAAAGAAAAGTTTTTAGAATTATCTCCTTCTGAAGAACTTTTAAAATTAGATAATGAAACTTTTGAAAAAGTATCTATTGAATTAAGTGCTCTAGAAAATTATATAAAAGAAGACTCGAATATTTTACAATCACCTTGGAATGGATTAATAACAAATAATGCTGTATCTTTGGATAGTGGTAAAATAATAGAACTTTTTAAGGAATATCAAAAATGTTTAAAGGACTTAGCTAACGCCTTTACTGATGAACAAATAAGAATATTACCTAAGAATAAAGATATACTAGAAACTTTAAATAAATTAGAAGACAAACGATTATTAACAGACTTTCCTAGTCATGGTGAACTGAATGTAATATCATCTTTAACTTTAGACCAATTAGAAAAACTTTTTGAAGATATTGAAACATGCATTAAAGAATATAAATCTTTCAAGGGGCTTGATTTTGAAACAATTGATAATATCAATGAAATAAAGGAATTATCTAAAGAATTAAGAGGGTTTAAAGATATTGGTTTTTTTGGTAAGATATTTAATGGTGAATATAAGAGTTTAAGACGTAAGTTTAATCAAATTTATATTCAAACCCATAAAAATGATCCTCAAATAATGATTGAAATACTTGATGAAAATAAAAGTTCTTTAGAAGACTATATTCAGAATATAAAAAATTTAATGAACGATGGTGTAAATTCACTATTAAACAATCTAAAAGTTGAAGCTTTAAATGCAGATCTATTAAAAAATTTACCTAAAATATATGATGACCTAGAAGAACTTCTTAAATTTAAAGAAACATATATATGGAGAAAAGAATTACTTGATGTAGGTTTTGAGAATGAAATGATTGAACCTTTTTTAAGTGAGAAAGCTAGTGAATATTCAGTAAGTTTGAGAAGGCTAATAACAAATACAAAACCGTTTATTAATAAATTAAATAATATAAAAAATGAAATTAATCACTTTGGATTTATAAAAGAAAATATTTTTTTCTTAAATCAAAAAGAATTTGATAAGCAAGATAAAATATTAGAAAATAAATTAAAACACTCTGCCGAACTTGAAATGTGGATTGATGTATCTAGACTCTTGAATACTTTAGAAAAATATCATTTTTCATCAATTATTGAATATGCAAGAAAAATGAAAATTGAAAATGATATTAAAAACCTTTCACTATATGCATATTATAGAGAATGGGCTTATTATGTATTGAGATCAAATGATTTACTTTCTAAATTTAATAGTAAAATATATGAAACATATTTAAAAAGATTTAGAGATATTGATTCCAAAATTGGTAGTTTATATGCAAAAGAACATGCATTACATCTTTCAAAAAATAAAGCAGCAGAAGGTAAAGGTGGAAGAGTAAAAGATAAAACAGAGATGCAGTTAATTAGAAATGAAATTAATAAGCAAATGAGACATATTCCTATTAGACAAACTATTAAAAAAGCACCAAATGCTATCAGATCGTTAAAACCATGTTTTATGATGTCTCCATTGAGTGTGTCACAATTTATTGATCCTTCTCAAGAACCATTTGATTTAATGATTATGGATGAAGCAAGTCAAATTTTTCCAGAAGATTCATTAGGAGCAATTGCAAGAGCAAAACAAGTTGTAATTGTAGGCGATCCTAACCAGCTACCTCCTTCAAGCTTTTTTTCTACTTCTAAAACTGATGAGGATGAAGAAGAAACAATAGCAACTACGGCAGAATCAATTTTAGACTTAACCTTAAGAGTTTATCCAAATGTTAAAAGACTTAAATGGCACTATAGATCTCAACATGAAAGTCTTATTTCTTTTTCAAATCATCATTTTTACGATAGAGAGTTAATGATTTTTCCATCACCTAGTAAAGATGCTACAGAAGTAGGTATTAATCGAAAGTATATTTCTAATGGCTTCTTTAAAAATCAGCAGAATATAAATGAGGCAGTTAGTATTTCAAATAGTATTGTAGAGTTTTTACAAACAAACTCAAAAGAGAGTTTAGGTGTAGTAACTATGAGTAAAAAGCAAGCAGAGTTAGTTGATAGACTTCTTGAAGAAAAAACAAAAGAAGATTTAAATATTAGAAGATTAGTGGATTCAGGAATAAAAGAAGGAAAATTATTCATTAAAAACCTAGAAAATGTTCAAGGTGATGAAGCTGATGTTTTATTTATTGGAACTACATATGGTCCTGATCCAGAGAGTAAAAAAGTTTATCAGAGATTTGGACCAATTAATGGAGACCATGGATGGCGAAGGATTAATGTTCTTATTACAAGAGCAAAGAAGAGAATTGTAGTATTTACGTCTATGGTAAGTAATGATATTGGACATTCTGAAGGTAATAGAGGACGAATGGCTTTAAAGAACTATTTACAATATATAGAGAGTGGACACGTTGAATCTGTACAGGGTACGACAACGGGAAAAGAACCTGATAGTCCTTTTGAAGAATCAGTTATTAGATATATTCAGTCTTTAGGGTTTATTGCACAACCACAAGTTGGAGTTGCAGGTTTTTATATTGATATTGGAATAATGGTAGAAGGTTCTTATAATTATATTCTAGGAATAGAATGTGATGGAGCGGGGTATCATTCAAGTAAATCTGCAAGAGATAGAGATAGGATTAGACAAGAAATTTTAGAAGGAATGGGTTGGGAAATATATAGAATTTGGAGTACTGATTGGTTCAAACATAGAAAAAATGAAGAAGAGAGATTAAAGAAGAAGCTTATTGCGATAAAGCATAGAGCAATTTTAATTGATAACGAAGAAACTATAGAAGTTCAAGTTAACGAAAGCATAGATATTCAGGTTGAAAAAATTATTGAAATAGAAGATACAAAAATAAAGGAATCTTCTACTAGTTCTTGTGAAAAGGTAAAAGAAGTTTTATATGCTTTTAGAAAAGAGAATATTGAGAAAAAATATAAAATTGATTCATCTTCAATTTTAAGTGATAGGATGATTGACCTTCTATCAAGAACTCAACCAATAACTATAGATGAATTTAGATTAGAAATTCCTCTATATTTAAGAGAAAAAATTGATAGAAATCAAATGGAATTTGTTGATAAAATATTTGAGACTATAGAAGTGAATTCTTAAATATATTAAAACTTATAAAATAGTCTTTTTACTTGAAGGAATACCTTTTATTAAAAAATATTAAAGTTGTAACGTAAAACATCTGTTTTCCGACACCTTGAATTAAATAAATAAAAAAATATATATAAACCTTTATAAATATACGAAAAACTATGTCGGAAAATGATATAATACGAAAACATTAATTTAAAGGTTTTTCGTATGTTAATTGGATATGTAAGAGTCTCAACTGAAGATCAGAGTTTAAATTTACAAAAAGATGCACTTATTAAGTATGGAATTGATTCAAGAAATATATTTGAAGATAAAGTTTCTGGTTTAAAAGAAAAAAAAGTTGGTTTAGAAAAAGCTTTAATGTATTTAAATGAAGGTGACACTTTAGTTGTATGGAAATTAGATAGGTTAGGTAGGAGTTTAGCTCATCTAATAAATACGATAAATTTATTAAAAGAAAGAAATATATCTTTTATATCAATTACAGAAGGTATGGATACAACTACTGCCTCTGGAGAATTATTTTTTCATATTTTTGGTGCATTAGCTCAATTTGAACGAAGTTTGATACAAGAAAGGGTTAATTCTGGTCTTGATGCAGCAAGGAAAAGAGGTAATATTGGAGGAAGACCAAGAGCAATAAGTGATGAAAAACTTCAAGTGATTAAAGAAGCATTAGATAATGGTATGAGTAAAGCTGCCGCTTGTAGAACTTTTGACGTAAAGAGAAGTACACTTATAGATAGCCTCAGTAGATTAGATAATAAAAGCTCTACTTAAAAAGGTAAATAGTTATTTATGAAAGCATTAATCATTCTCAAAGATAATTGTTAAAATATAAATATAAGGCAGAGTGATCTATTAACAGTAATTAGGACACAAAATTATAACTTATCATTAATCACATAAAATATGGTAGTTAATTTTCTCTATATATTTTAAAGCACATAATTCCACGTATATTATATACTTTAATAACTAACGGCTATAGTTTAATTGTAAGTGTAATTAAAGAAAAGTTTCATAAGACAGCAGTGTTAGAATAAAAACTCAATTTGCACTGTTCTCTTATAAAGTAATCAGATTAATTCTAGCAAAATAAAATTTATTTTTCAATCTCTTTCATAACATCAAAAATCTCTTTTTTTAAATAATCATACTTCTTAGCTTTTTCATAATTATCTAAAAAAGGTTCTACCCATACAGGTATTGCAATCTTTTTTCCATCATCTTTTTCAAATCCCCAGTTGTTTATTGTTGAATAAGAAACATTTGAAATATCTGAAAAATCTCTTAGTGTTAATCCTAACTCTTTTAATCTGTAATTGAAATCAAATTTTGTCATAAGCGACCTTTGTTATCTATATTGGATGAATTATAACATATTTTTACCTTTAGTGGATAATTGTAACTTGACATTATTTTCCTTTTTAGGCTATAATTTAAAATATAGTATCCAATATGGATAGACAAGGAGGTTTTTTATGGCAGTTTTATTGTTTGTATGTGCGTTTGTATTTCTTTTCTTTTTATTGTTTTTTATGTTTAGAATAAATATTTATACATTTAAAAAATTAGATTATGAATATTTTACATTTGGATATTTTGGAGCTTTTGCAACAATCAATTTACTTCTATACTTTGGTAAGGATTGGTATGAAGAAGCTTTAAAAATGAATGGAGATATATTAAATGGAATATTACTAATGAGTTTTGCAGTAATGTTATTGATTTATATTCTTTACGTAAATATAAGAACTTCCAGTTTCCTATTTGGAATATTGATAACTGCTCTTCAAGCAGCTATGTATTTTCCGTTTACAATTGTTCTATTTCCAGGAGCAATTTTTATATTTGGATTCTTTTCTCAAGTAAGTGAATACTTTGAAGCTAAAAAAAGAGGTAGAAAATGAAAAATAAATTTATAGAAGAAAAAAGTTTATTTAAAAAGAGAGTAACTTCTCTTCTTCTTGCCGTTGTTTTATTAGGAATTATCTTTATTTCTTGTCAAAACAATAAAACAAATAAAGAAGAATTATTAAAAGCTTTTAATAATGGTAAAGAGTTAATTTGTACAAACAAAATTGTCTCAAAAAATAATGGTTGGAAATATCATGACAAGAATAAAAGATTCTATAGAAATGATAATACTTTTTTAGTAAAAATATGTAAAGAAAGGAATTAATATGAAAGAGTTAGAATTTTGTAAAAAAGGAAATAATTTTATTAAATTTTTATCAGTCATATCTCTTTTAACTGCTATTTTAATGTCTATTTGGGGTTTAGGTTATCCTATAATTTCTGAATTATTCTTTGATAAAGAAGTTGAGTTTGATTGTGTAATTGAATATATCGCTGTGATTGCAATTTTAACTGTTTTTTTTGTTAATAATATGAGGTATAAAATTAATAGATAATTAATATATTATTTATTAATAATATATTAAAATAATTTTTTAAAAGAAAGGATAATTTAATATGAAATTTACAAATAAATTAATAGTAGCTACTTTTGTTTCGTCAACAATATTATTTACTGGATGTTCAAAAACTACGAGTAACGGCATATCAGTTCCTAATAAGGCAATGCAAGTAAAAAGAATGAAGTATAAAGTATATGTTGATAATGAATCTATACTAAAAAGAGAATCTAAACTTTTAGAGACAGTTCAGAATAAATTAACTAAGGGATTAAATACTTATATTCATTATAAAATGAACAATAATATAAATAAAGATATTACATTAGAATCAAAATATCAAATAGTACCAATAAAGAATAGAGTTAATTTACATGCAGGAATATTAAATTCTGATTCACACAGTACAGATAAACTTATGAATTCCTTTGAATTAAAAGAATCTACTTTAAAAATAAAAGGAAATTTCAATATTGTAGATAGAGAATTGATTTCAAAAAAGAAATATACAAATGCACATGATATTGTTCTAGATTATATGAATATTTTATTAGGAATAGAAAATTCATTTAACAAAGGTTATTTAGCAAAAAACATGGCAACAGACATATTTCTTCTTGATGGAAATAAATTAAGAGAGAATAAATTAGTATTAGTTCCTATTACTAAAGTTTATTCTATTAAAGATAAAACAAAAAATTTACTTAATTACTATGGATATCAAGTTATAAATGACAAAAACAAGGCTGATAAAGTTATAGATTTAGACCTTTATGCTTTTACACACTTGAATAAATTTGTTTCAAATATTAATTCAAGAAGACATGTAACAGGAGGGAATGGTAAGATTGGTGCTGCAGTATTTGCCCTTGATTTATTAGGAACTTCAACTCCAAGAGCTAATAAATTGTCATATATGGCTAATGCAAAAGTTTATGATTCTATAAAGAAAGAAAAAGAAGAAAAATCTGAAATTATACTTGCTATCAAAGAATCTTATGGGCTAGTTGATTTTAATTGGGAATATTATGAAAAATATTTGAAAGACGATAGATATTTCAATTCATCAATCGCTTCTTTAATTTACTTCATGGAAACTGGAAAAACAAAAGATAAAGAAGATATGATTCTTTCTGTATCTGAAAAAACAAAAAAAGGTTTTTTAAATTAAATAATTTATTAGAATAGATAATGTTCCGTAATGCTACTTCTATTATGCTTCATTTCATGGCTCACTTTTTGAAGTGACTCATGATATGAATATCCTGCTTGAGCATATTCAAACATCCTCCTCTTTGCAAAGTTCCATCTAAGTCCATGACTACCTTCTGGAATTTCATTTGAAACTAAACATGCTTGCTTTAAATCATTATAATATTTTTGTCGATTTATTTTAAACTTCCCAGTTTTTTTAATATATTCTTTTAGTAGATCATATGTTTTAATATTAACTAGAACTTCACCTTCTTTACCTCCTTTTTCTTTATTCCAAATTATTCCTTTCTCTTTATTTGTGGTTAAATCAGTTTTTATTCCTAATAATTGCTCTTTAGTAATTAATGCTATCCCTTCTATTCTTGCTCCACCTTCATACTGTATACTTGCAGCAAGTTTATATATATCTACATTTAAGTTTTGAATAATTAGGTTTGGGTTAGTATAAGCTCTGCTGTGATAATTATCAGCAACTAAATCTAAATCTCTTGCTGAATCTAAAATAACTTGCCTTATTGAAAAATCGTATTTTCTATCTTCATTATGTATATTTTTTGCGAAACTTGTTAGTGATACTTCCAGTTTGCCTAATGCAGCTGATATTTTTTCTAAATACTGTTTTGAAGGATAGTACTCTATTTTATAATCCATATAAGCAGTAATATGTTCATGTGATATTAGTTCACAGTTATTAATTTTCCAATGTTCTTTTAAATAGTTAAAAAAGTTGTTCCAAATGTTGCGATAACTCTCCATAGTTTTATATGAAGCAACCATTTGATAATGAGGATGATTAGGATTAACTCTATCTACTTTTCTTGTGCCTTCATTAAAAATTTGTTTCACTAATTGTGAACTTTGATAGTATACGCTTCCTCTAATGGTCAATCCTTTATAATAATATTTAAGATAGTTTTAGCCTCTATCATTCAGGCAGTTAATGTTAAGTCAATCTGCATTTGTTTTTACAATTGTTGCATCTCAATTATTTACTTATTCGTATTGGGCTTGTAAATAGCCAAAGTTTTTAAATTTTATTCATTAATACTAACAATTTGTAAGATTGCTAAACTTCTTTGATTTTTTTAATCACAATATACCTTTAATCAAAGTAACTAGATAATATTGCATGCTCTTTTGATTGAGATGGGAAGATACACTCGTAAGTAAATCTGAGCTCCAACTATATTTCTCTTTGTCTTATGTAAATAAAAATATTAAAATAAGTTTATCATGAAAATTTGTTTAGTGGTTTTGAAGATAAAAAATAAGATGACTTAACTGTTTTAACCAGTTTCCTTTTTTAACTATAAAGAAGAAAAAGCCCATAAAATCTGGGCTTTTTATGAAGTTTTGAAAGTATGAAAAATTTGAAAATAAACAAATTATAAACATATCAATAAACATTTTTGTTTAATAAAGATTAGATCTTTTTAGCAAGTCTTGCCAATATTCTGATTCTTCACATATCTTGATATCCTCATTTACAGCAAATACTGTCCTTCTAAGAATATTGTTTGATTCCTTTGCTATTAATTTGGTCTCAGCTTTTGACAAATAAATATTTGTTCCTTTTACTTTAATACTATTCACAATTCCATCTGGAGTTTTTAATGATTTGTTCTCTATAAATTTTGATGTTTTATCATTATAGAAAAGTTCAAGTTCCGATACTAGTAATTTAAAGTCTGCAGTTTTTGTACAAATAAATTTATCTTTTACAAAAAATAAAATATTAGTACACAGATGTTTATCATTTAATTCAATATTACAAGTAAAAATTTTAATGTTCTTTTCTGGAATTAATTCATATAATTTTGCATAGTCTTGTACTGACTCCATTTCAATTTCCCATTTAACAAATTCTTCGTAGTTAAAATTATTGTTCATTGCTTTTTCCTTTTTTATTTTCAATTTCATTCCAAAGTTGATATATTTTTGAGTAAGAGACTTCAAACCTATGATATTTTTCAAAGTATTTTGATATCTCTCTAAAACTATATTTTTCATCATTTTTCAAAGTTTTTACAATGGCCCAGTTTTCTAAAAGTTTTTCTCTTTTTAGATTTAACTTTAGATTTTTAGATCTATATTCTATTGCCCTATAATTAACTTTTTCTATTTTTGATAATATTTCATCTATGGCTAGCACAAAAGATGAATAGGTTAAAACACTATTATTTACATCAGTATGATGAGACTTTAATTTATGAAATATCTTTTTTTGTGATTCAAAAATCTTTAGTTTACTTTCAATATCTAGTTTTGAAAAAACTCTTAGTTTTTGGTTTTGTATTGTAAAACTCATTTTAGTTAACACTTCACAATAGTTAATTTTCTCTTTTGACAATTGAAATACCTTAGTATATTTTTACTGTCTTACTAAGGTATTTACTTACTTCAACAATTGGAAAAATATATGATGCATTTTTGCCTATTCCTGAGCGTTTGTATGCTGGAATATCAGAACACTCCTTTATTCTTCTGTCTATAGTTTGTTCTGATTTTTTTAATACTTCTGCTAGTTCTTTTTTTGTCAATGTGATACCATATTTAAAGAAAAGCAATGTTGTGTATTTATCTACATTATTATTTGAACGTGAAAGATATCCTGAGATTTCTAATTCTTCTTTTGTTAATTTGTTTATGTTCATACTATCCCTTGATTAATATTTGTAACTATAAGCGCTTAAGTATTGAAATTGTATGATATTGTATGCGGTTTATTTGACGCATACAATTAACTGGAGATTTTCTATGAAAAATAAGTATATAAAACTGAAAAAAATATTAAATAGATTTTATTTATATACTATAAAAAGTACAGATTTAATTAATAATGAAATCACATATGATAATGTAAGAGATGCTATTAGAAGTTTAAATAAATTTAATTTATTATCAAAAAAAACATCTAAGGGATATAATGTATTAAATAAAAAACTTCTTGACAAAAGTGTTTTTTTTAATAAAGAATATAATGTTTCTTTAATATCTTCTTTAGTTTATAGTGAAGATGAAAAAACAGAAAAAATTTTAGAATATATTTTTAATGAAATACCTCAAAATATATATTCATCAGTTTATAATAAATACAGTAGAACTATAGATGAAAAATTTATACCTTTATTAGATAGTGAAAAATATAAAGTGTTTTCAACAATTGTTGAAAACAATATTGGTTCTTCTAAACATATATATGAGATATATAATGATGAAAATAGTACTTATGAAAAAATTGTTCCCTTAAGAGTATATATCCTTGAAAATTCTTGGTTTCTTTGTGCATTTAATTTAGAAAAAAAAGAAATTGTATTAATTGATTCATTATTTATTGCTACTTTAAAGTTTTTGAATCTAATTTTTGAAGAGTATATATCAGAAAAACAAATTGATGAAGCTTTTAATAATATTATTGAAGGGAATGAAGCTTTAGAGCTTATACACTATAGAATAACTCCTGAATTAATATCTTATTTTGATCAGTTTAAACTTATTAAAGATTATGAAATATTTGAAGATGTTATAAGTTTTGAAGAAAGGTTGAACTTTATAGATAGTAGCGATCTTACTGACAAGAATACAAAAGTTAAATTTAATAATATCGTTGATTTATGTTCTATAAATCCTTTGAATAGTGAAATAGAATTTGAAGATTTTTTACCTAAAAAATATATATTAGTTGTTAAACTCTCAAAATATAAAATTAGTCTTATAAAGAATATTTTCCCAAATGTAGAAGTTTTACAAAGCGGGGATATTAATAAATTAAGTTATTGTAAGAAGGTAATGTAATTAATGAATTTAGATAATATAAAATTTGATAGTGATTATTGGAATGGAATATTACCAAGAATAAATAAGAATATAAGACAATTTTTTTTAATTTCAAAAAATATTGATATTGATATCTCATTGAATCGAAAATTAGGGTCTAAATTAAGTACTTACTGTAAAAAGATAAATTCTCAAAAATATAAAGTTTTTATAGGTAAAGAATTATTAGAAGAAATTAATTTATGTTTAACTAGAGAATATAATAATGAAAGCTCTTTACTCTTTAAAGATATTCCATTCGATTGTTTTGATGAAACAATTATATTAATTAAAGAATTTATTATTGAGTTTATTGCGTTACATGAATTTTCACATATTATGGGTAAGCATTTTGAAATTAAATCAGATAAGAATGAACATATAGTGAAAGATATTAACTTACTTGAAGTAGATGCTGATAGATTTGGAAGTATGCTTTTAGCAGGTAAATATTTATCTATTATAGAAAAATATGGAAAACAAAAATATTCTTATTTAATTAGAACATTAATTTATGTGCAGTTTTATATATTTGAAATTAGATTTAAATTAGAACCTAAAAAAAATCAGGCTTATCATATTCAAAGAATTACTTTAGGCTCGAATGGTTTTACAGAAGCTATATATCGGAATCCTTCTCTCCTTAGTCTTTCATTTAATGAAATTAAAAAAATTAGTATGGATTGTATTATTAACTACTTTTTTGAATATAAACTTTCTCCAGATGAAATTAAATATATATTAAATAATCAGGATAAAATTCTAAAAGCTTATATATATTTTAGAGAAAAATATGAATTAGATAAAAAGTGGGAAAACTCATTATCTTGAATATAGATTTAAAACCATATCTTTTCCACTATCCGGAGCAAGTTTAGCATATCTTAGTGTCATTGCAATATCCTTATGATTCATTAGTTTTTGAATAGTATATATTGGTGTACCCTTAATAGCTAAATGACTAGCAAACGTGTGCCTCAAGGTATGTGTAACTACCCGATTCTTTCTATCATATTTATCTAGTCCAATATTAAAATATTTGTTATATATTTTAGTAAGTCTGTCTTGAATCACTTGTTTTCCTCTATCTATAACTTTTTCATTAACATTTAATCTTTCAATTCTTTTAATTAATAAAGATTTTAACTCATCATTAAAAAAACCTAAATAAGTAGTATTATTTTTATGATCTTTTAATTGTATGCTATTTGAGTCTATTTTAATATCTTTTTTAGTTATTGATAATATTGTACTTAGTCTGGCACCTGTTTGAAGTGCAATTTGAACAAATGTATATAGGTATTCTTCATGTTTTATTTGATTTAATAATATATTTATTTCTTCTAATGTTAAATATCTTTCTCTTTTATTATCAATAGTGATTCTTTTTATATTATTAGAAATAGGATTACTCCCTTTAAATAATTCTTTTGAAATAGCAATGTTATAAATTGCTCCAATAATTTGAATTAAAGCACTTACTGTTCTTTCTGCAAGGAACTTTCTTTTTTCATTTTGTAATTTTTTGATTATATCTACATCTATTTCATAAATGCAACGGTTGCCTATGTAATCTTTTATATGAATTTCGTAGCTTCTAATTATTTTTTTTATATCCTTTACTTCATTTTCTTTTTCTTTAAAGTATACTTTTGCAATATCATCAAATATTATTTCTTTTTTATTTCTTGTTCTTGCAATTACTGGAGGTTCTTCTCCTAATCTTATTTTTGTTAAAATTTCATTTCTTATTTGTTTACAGTAGTTTATTCTAATACCTTGAGAATACTTTCCAATAGTTTTTAATTTATCTTTATTGTTTTCTCGGTATCTAATGATAAACACTTTATCTACTTCTTTGGCTTTTTCATTTATAATACGTTTGAAAAAAATACCTTCTTCATTAGTAGGAATTCTTTTTGATAATGTTTTTAAATTCATAATAAATAAGTCCTTATTTAGTCCTTGTGATTTTAAAAATATTGTTAAATATTGATAATTTATTATAGTAGAAGAATTTATAAATAAACCTTTTAAATACCCATTTTATGGTTATTGTAGGTTATTGTATAGAAAAATATAAAGGAAACAAATGGGATTAGGTGTAGGAATCGTAGGACTACCAAATATTGGAAAATCAACAACTTTTAATGCTTTAACAAAAGCACAAAATGCAGAGGCACAAAACTACCCGTTTTGTACAATTGAACCAAATAAGGCAATTGTTCCAGTACCAGACAAAAGACTTGATGCATTAGCAGAGATTGTTATCCCAGATAAAATTCAACATTCAACTATTGATTTTGTTGATATTGCTGGATTAGTAAAAGGTGCATCTAAAGGTGAAGGTTTAGGAAATCAATTCTTATCTAATATTAGAGAAGTAGAAGTGATTTTACACATGGTTAGATGTTTTGAAGATGAAAATGTTGTTCATGTTGAAGGTGGAATTGATCCATTAAGAGATATTGAAATTATTGAAACAGAACTTATTTATGCTGATATTTCACAAGTTGAAAAGAAATGTGATAAGCTTAAAAAAGAATCTAAATTTGATAAATCAGCAGCTGCTAAACATGTTGTTGCAACAGCTTTATTAACTCACTTAGAAGATTTACAAGCAGCAAGTACATTTGCAGATAAAGAAGACGAAAACTTTATTGAATTAGATAAAGAATTAAGACTATTATCAAACAAAAGTATTATTTATGGAACAAATGTTGATGAAGATTCATTAGCAGATGGTGGAAATGAATATGTTGATATGGTTAAAAATCATGCTTCTGAAGTTGGTGCGGATGTTATTGTATTATGTGCTAAAATTGAAGAAGAATTAGTTGGTTTAGAAGATGATGAAGCACAAGAGTTTTTAACAGACTTAGGTGTTGAAGAATCTGGATTAGAGCAAATTATCCATAAAGCATTTGATAAATTAGGTCTTCAATCATACTTTACAGCTGGTAAAGTTGAAGTAAGAGCTTGGACAATCAAAAAAGAAACTAAAGCACCACAAGCTGCTGCAGTTATTCATAATGACTTTGAAAAAGGTTTTATTAAAGCGGAAGTTATTTCTTATTCTGACTTTGTTGAGTTTGGTGGAGATACTAAATGTAAAGAAGCTGGAAAATTAAGACTTGAAGGTAAAGATTACGTTGTGCAAGACGGAGATGTTATGCACTTTAGATTTAATACATAATTGATTATAAATTAGTTATAATTTTTTATTATTATCGTTTCTATAGGAGTTTATTTTGTCATCAGTTAGTATTTTAGAAAAAATCGAATCTCTTCCACCACTTCCTAAAACAATCGCCGAGATTGAGGAATTCAGAAGAAAAAGTGAAAAAGAAGCTTTTGAATTATTACAGATTATTGAAAAAGATGCGTTGATTATTTCTACGTTATTAAAAATCTCTAATTCTGCAATGTTTGGGTTTAGATCAAAAGTTGAAACACCAAGTAGAGCTATTAATTTACTTGGAATTAATTTCACTATTTCAATTGCAATTGGAGGGACAGTTCAAAACCTTCTAATGGCAAACTTAGAGCCATATGGTATTAATAGTGATGATTTTATGAAAGCATCAAATCTTTCATCAACATTAACTCACCTTTGGGTTTCTAAATTTGATTATGATTTAAAAGAAGAGTTGTTATTACCTGCTTTATTACAAGAAGCTGGTAAATTTATCCTTGCTGATATAATCACAAGTGATAAAAAAACTGAAGAGTTTAAAACAAAAGTTGCAAGCGGTGAAGAAGCTACTGCTGTTGAGAAAGAATTAGTAGGATTATCAAGTTCTGAAATTACTGCTAAGATTTTCAGACATTGGAAATTAAGTGACAATTTAATTAATGTTATTGAATTTGTTGATGATATTTCTAAGTGTGACGATTCAGTTAAACAAAAAGCTCAGATTCTAGATGTTATTAAAACAGCTTGTAATGTAAGTGATCCTTTAAGTGATGAAAATGTAGAAAAAGCTGTAGCTAAAGCTGCATCTTATGGTTTACATACTAAGTCTTTAGAGAAAGCTATAGAAACACTTCAAGATAGACTATTAGACGAGTAATTAAGATTTTTTAATCTTAATTACTTGAATATATTAAACTTCTCTTTCTTTTTTAATGCTAAAGTCATTGCATGCTCAGACTTTAATATGATATTACTCTTATCTCCATATGAAACTGCAAATGCCAATTTAAGATCAATCATTTTATTTTCATATTTAATCTTGATATTTTTTATACTTTTTATAATCTCCTCATAACTATTGTCTTTACTAACAATTAATCCAATTCTTGGACCTTGTAATCTATATGTTGGAACTATTGTATTTACACTATTTGAAAAGGCTTTGAATATATCATTTCCTTTTTCATAAGTATATTTTGTATTAAATTCATTTAGATTTTCTAAACATATTTCTAAAAATACAATTTCACCTTCTTTATATTCTAATAAATCTTTTTTTAGTTTCTCGCTACTTTGTAGTTTTGTCACAGAGTCAAAATATAATGGAGTACTTTTTAAATAACACACAAGAAGGTTAATTAGATTTTGTTTTATATAATCTTTGTTGTTTTCATAAAGATCTGTAAAAATATGTTTATATACACTAGAATATGCCATTTTTAAAGTATATCCATCTATTAGTGGAATATGTACTTTTACATAGCCTAAGTCAGTTAATCTGCACTTTCTCTCACATAAACCATCAATAGATACAAATACTAAACCATGGAATATATCTTTTGAAATAAAACTTTCAATATGAGAGTTTAGAGTGTCATTATCTAAACCTTCATTTGTGAAAATATCAGTTACTATATTTGATAGTTTTTGATTGATGTTATATTTAGTAAGTATTTCAAACTCTTCTGCATATTTAGTAATAAGGTTTGAACCAATCTCTAAAAGTTTGTCTTTCTCCGAAATCTTTAAATCGATATTCATCTCTTCTAATGCATTTTTTGCAATATTTATTAATATGATTTTATTAATATTTTCATATTCATTTTCTAATAACTCTTTACCATTAATACTTAAATATTTGTAATAATAATATTTAGTTAGCTCAATAGAGTTTTTGTCTTTTAATGATGAATTAAACATAGATAATGATAAGTATATTTTTGAATAAATTGACATTAAATGAGATGCAATTTTATTTACTTCTATATATTCAACTAATTTTATATTTAATAATTTTGTAACTCTTTCATCTTTTTTTGTAACTAGTTTTTTTATAATATTATCTATTAATTGAAGTTTATGAAATTCATGGTAATCATTCTCAAATTTTGTTAGAGTTAATAAAATTGATAAAATTTTAATTAGTTTATCTTCATTTAATTCTTCTGAAAATAGAATAATATATAACAAGATTTGCATGTTTGAGCTATCAAACTCTTTATTTTCTAAGAAGTTTGTAACAATTTCCATACAATTACTTATGTTTTCATTTTCTTTATAAACATATACATAATTATCTAAAAGATCTATTTTTAACTCTTTTATTGATGCAAATTGTTTTGTTTCTTTATGAACTACCATCTCTTTATATACATCTAGAATAGAAATGAAATTACTTATATCAAGATAATCATCTTCATCATAAAAGTCTTCAAGTTTATAAATTAGATTGCTTATTGATGTTGTCAGTGAATTTAAATATATTTTATAATACTCATGTTCGCTTTTGCTATCATTTGCAAAATTTGTATTTTTTGATAATGTAAAACCATCTGATAACTTAGCCACATTAAAAGAAAACTCACTTATTAGGTATTGAGCACTTTTATTCTTAGTATTAATATATGGAATATGAGAATAATAAAAAAGAAGTTTTCCTAATATATTATTTAGTATATTTATTTGTTTATCATTTAGAGTAATATTGAATTTTACTATATTTATAGTTTCTGTAAGTAATTCAATAATTGGATTAATAGTCTTTTTTCTAAGTACATCTATTGAGTTTATTGCACAAAGCTCGTTTAACACTTCAATTAATGTTGTGTAGTGCTTAAATGTAATTAGAAAATTATCTGTATTTGTTTGTTTTAAATCTATTAGTTTTTTTTCATAATCCCTAAATAGTTGTGCCATTTGCTCTAGATTATAAAAATCATAACTTTCAAATATTTTATAATCTTTTCCAAAAGATAAAATATTAACTATTGTTACAATCTCTTTGAATATTATCGTAGATTTATCACATAATATTCTATCCATTCTTTTTTCTAAATTACTTATTAGAAAGTTTCTGTAGTGAACATTGTGTTCTATTTGTTTTTGAATATCATTTGGTATTTCTTCTTCATTAATATAAAGTTCACCAATGTAGTTCGTAAGAGAATTGTAGTCGTCATTTATATTGTATATAAACGAGTTTTGAGTAGAAATTGATATCTTGTATTTATTTAATAAATCAGAAACAATCAAATCTTCATTTTCCATATCTAAATAACTAGATGCTTCATCTTCGTCTAATGCAAACATGTAATTTCTCCAACGTAAAAGTCATTAATTATATAATTATTTAACTTATAAACCTTGAAGAATTATGTTCCATAAATACTCTACTTCTTCTTGTGTAAAATTAATCAAATTTTTTTCTTCAAATAACTCTTTTATTTTATACAATTCAAATTTTCTAGAGTAAGTACACTTTGCGTGTGCGGGTAAAAAACTACGAACTAAAGATATATCTTCTTTGATTTCATGTTCACATAATAAACAATGATAATCAGTATGTAATCTACCTTCATGTTCTAATAAATGGATATAAGATTCACAGATTGCTCGAAGGGCATTTTGTTTTATCATTACGTGTGTCAAGTGATCCAAGCTATAAAAATAGTATGGATCAACTTGTTCTAAGTCTTTTAGGTGAGAATAAAATAGTTTTACAAATCTTTGCCAACAATACATTTTTTCATAATCAAGTACCCATTCAAAACCAAGTTGTATTACATCTTTTAGTCTAGGTATACTTGATCTTGTATCTTCAAGTTCAAAATCTATTTTATATCCAATATTAATATTGGAGTGTCTTGCTCCATAAAATCTATAAGAGTTTATTATTTCATTTTCTGTAAGCAAGCAGACAATTAAGTCTTCATCTTTTACAGGTTTTATATCTATTATATAACCTTGCAAGTTTTATTCTTCTTCTGCTCTCATTTCTTTGATTTCTTCAAGAATTTCTTCAGCTTCTTCATCATCCATGTCACCACTTTCAATGTCTTTTAACATTGCAATAAAGTCGTCTCTCATCTCTTGAATGTTTGCTAATTCTTCTTTTGTTCTTTCATCTTCTTTTTTTGCTGCGATAATTTCGAATAATTCGTCAATATAATCTTCAATTTCTAGTAAAACATCATTTTTGATTAGGCTTTCTAGTTCTTTTTGAATACTCATAGTTTTCCTTCTTAAAATATTTAGGATTATAACAAAAAAGAACTACTCTTTTGCTTGTATAACTTCAATGAAAATATATATTACTTATGATATTATAATTTAAAATAATTATGTAAGGATAATGTAAATGGCTGAGTTTAATAATGTTTCTATTGCAAAAGCTGCAAGTGTACTTTTTGAAGGAAATATTACAAGTAGAAGTATAGAGTTCGAAGATGGTTCAAGAAAAACTTTAGGAATTATGTTAAAAGGTGAATATGAGTTAAATACTGTTCATACTGAAATAATGGATATCCAAAGAGGTAAACTTGAAGTTTTATTACCAGCTGAAGACTGGGTTGAATATGAAGGTCCTGCAACATTTGAAATTCCTGCGAATTCAAAATTCAAACTAAGAGTTCACTCTTTAGTTGACTATTGTTGTTCTTTTATTAAAAACTCATAATATATGTCATTTATAAACAATGGGATTCTTCCCCATTGTTCTGATGACTGCTACTCTTCTTTTCCTATAAAAATCAATCTTATATACTGTAATTTAATGTTAAAAGAAATAATGTTCTTTTTTTAATATTGAAATAATATTACCTATATTAGTTAGACAGACAATAATATCTTCTTTATTTTCTTTTATATCATCTTCATTTATTATAAGAATGACTATTCTTTAATACTCTAATACATCTGAAGAAGGCTCTTTCAAGACTATCCCTTGTCTATGGTGGGTTAAAGAAAGTATTTAAACTACATCTAAATTTAGATGTTCTTCTTATTTTCAATTTGTATTAAGTGAATTCTTTTTTATTAAAAAGTTAACAATAAAAAATTTAAATTCGAATAATGTGAATTTAAAAAGTGATAGATTTTGTAAGCTATTTAAACTTAAACTTAAAATTAAAATAAAGAGAAGGGCATAGTATATATGCCCTTTAGTATTTGTAAGTTAGTTAATATTTTTTAACTTTACTAGAATAATTGTAATTTAGAGCTTTGTTTCTTCTATGATTTGAATCAATGTATTAGTTAATGTGGATAGTTTCGCAACAGTTTTCAATGTTTCATTTTTATCTCTAAGTATAGATAAAATATAAGTTCTCATGAATATTGCATAGTTTGAGTTACTTTCTTTAAAAACTATAATATTAATTTGTGTAATATTTTGGTTATTGTGATCAATAAAAGTATTATAATCTTGTGGACTTTTCTTTCTAAACATTAATAAAAATAATATTACTTCTAGCTCAAAATCTCGAATACTATTAAGTTTATATATCAAATATGCTTCTGAAATTATTTTTTCAAAGTCACGTAGCGTTAATTCTAATGCTTCAATAGCTTCTTTACAAAATTTATGATAATCAAAATAATCATAAACACAAGGAATATCTTCATTAAAATACTTTATTATCTTTTGTTTAAAATGCTCTTGCATGTTATTCTTTTTTAAGTATAAATTTATATCAAAAAACCTATCAAGATAAGTATCTGAATCAAAACCTGAACCATAAACTGCTTTGATTGATTCTGATAATTGTGTTCTATCTACCGCAATAAAGAAAATGACTTCCTCAATGGCGAAAAGGTGCTTGATGTTTTCTAATAGTTCTATTGCAAAGGTAGGCTTACATCTATCTAGTTCATCTATTATTATGATAAGTTTATTTTTACTTTTTTCTTCTAATATTTTTTTTGTTGTATTTTTTAGCTCTTCTGTGAACTGTTCTCTTGTCTTTTTTGTTTGACTCATATTTTTAAATGTACTATCTATTAGAAGTTGAGATGTTTCACTTATTGCCCCTTTTGCCAAAGATTCAATACCATCTGATAAATCTTTTGTTGCATCACTTCCAAGAATATTTTTTACTAGACCTTTAGTAATTCCTTTTCCAACGGCTTTAGATATTGCTATTGCTTTACTTTTTATATTTTTAAGCTCATCTTTTCCTATATATTTTTTTTCTTCAAAAGAAGAAAAAATCTCACTCATAAGTGATAGAAAAGGTTCATCTGTATAGTCATTATCCCATGCATTGTACTTAATATAAATATCTTTATTTTTATCTTTATCCATATCTTCACACATAAAATCAATAAATTTACTCTTTCCACTTCCCCATGGTGCATCTAGAGCAATAGTGTGATTACCTTGAAGTTTATTAATAAATTGTAAATATTGTTTAGCTGTTTCTTTGCGTTGTAGATTATCCTCTTTAAAATCGTGCTTTAATCTCATTAGATTTATCCTATCATGGTTTCATAAATAATTTTTTCATTATATCTATTTCTAATTGTTATTTAGATGATAGAAGTAATCCATTAAGTGATGATATAAATATTATAAAGATGGATAAGAGAAAAGTATTAAAATTGAAATGAAAAGAGTAAATATAGTTGTATAAGTATTTAGGAACCTACAAATAAACTACAAAAATAAAAAAAGGCAGAAGCTAAAAGCTCCTACCTCTACCGAAAATTGGTGGTTTGTGACTATGCTTCTACAGCTACAGCTACAGGTGTACCTTCCCAAATTCCGTGCTTAGTACAGTATCCGTGTGCAACAAGGTTTAATTTCTTACCAGTTGGGATAATTGTAAAAGTAGTTGTGTTGTGTGCTTTAACATTTCCTAATGTTCCTGGAACATAAGATGCTTTAGCTAATTGAACATCACCGTTATATAATGTTACAGACTCAATATAGTGATCGAAATCATCTGGATGAGTATATTCGTTACCCATTTTTACAGTTACTTCGAATGGCTCTCCTGCTTTTGCAGTTTCATTACAGTGAATGAATGGTGAGTGTCTATCAATTAAATCTTTTTTAGCTTCTCTTTCAACAGTATCGATATCAACGTATTTATTAATTTTTGGCATTTTTGCTCCTGTATTTTTAAATTGAGAAATATTATACAATAATTTTACTAAAAATAATTAGGATATAAATTGTCTTATTTGAAAAGTTGTCATTTGGTAACTATTTTCCTTTACCTTATGATTCCTATCTACCCTTATTTTTTGCTCTTCTTTGATATAATTGCGCATGAATAAAGAAGAGTATTTTATAAAACAATTTTCAAATAATAAAATCATTGGTGATGATGCTGCTGTATTGGGCAAATGGTCATACTCAATGGATGCTTTTTTTGAAAATGTACATTTCAAAAAAGAATGGATGAGCCTAAAAGAAATAGCTTATAAATCAATGATTGTAAATATTTCAGATGCCATTGTTATGAATTCCAAACCAAAGTATGCTTTACTAACTGTAGCAATACCAAAAACTTATTCTAATGATGATTTAAAAAACTTATCAAAGGGTTTTAAAAAAGCAGCAAAAGAGTTTGGTATTGAGATAATTGGTGGAGATACAATAGCAAATGAGAAGCTTGATATCTCAGTTACTATTATCTCAAAAGTAAAAAATCCTATTTACCGAAAAGGTGTAAAAAAAGATAATTTACTTTGTTTTACTGGTGATCTTGGTACTTGTAAATCAGATTTACAAAAGTTATTTGATGGGGAGAAAATCTCGAAAAAATCAAAGTTTATCAAACCTACTTTAAATCCAAAGTTTTTCTATGAAGCTTCAAAATATATAACAGCTTCTATGGATATTTCAGATGGATTATTCTTTGAGTTAGAACGACTATCAAAACAAAGTAAAGTAGGTTTCAAATTTTTTGAGAGTATCTCTGATGATATTGGAACATCAGGGGAAGAGTATGAAATACTTTTTTCTTTTGAAAAGAATAACAGAAACAAAATAGAAAAAATTGCAAAAAAACATAATGTAAAATTAAATATATTTGCCAAAGCAACAAAAGGCAAATATAGAACAAATGCAAATAACCACCATTTTTAAAATAATTAAGGAAATATATTGAATCAATTACAAAGATATTTAAGTCACTCTAAAATAGATGTTGTTTTTAAACAAAATAAAGATGACTTCGTTGTTACAGAAGTACCATTATACGAATTTACAGGTGAGGGTGAACATCTAATTTTAAAAATTAGAAAAAAAGATTTATCTACTTGGGATGCTGTTGAAATTATTGCAAACTTTGTAGGTTGTAAAACTAGAGATATTGGATATGCAGGTTTAAAAGATAAAAATGCATTAACAGTACAATCTATTTCAATTCACAAACAATATGAATTAAAATTAAAATCTTTCCAACATGCTAATATTAAAATATTAGATACTACTTACCATAATAATAAAATCAAAGTAGGGCACTTAAAAGGTAATAAATTCTTTATTAGACTAAAAAGAGTTAACTTAATTGATTGTAGAAAAATTGAAGAAGCCTTAGGTAAGATTGTTACTTTAGGTATGCCTAATTATTTTGGATTCCAAAGATTTGGAATTGAAGGAAATAATTACTTAAAAGGTAAAGATATTATTGATGGTAAATTAAAAGAGAAAAGAAAAAACTTAAAACAGATGTATATCAACTCTTACCAAAGTTACCTTTTTAACTCTTGGCTTTCTAAAAGAATTGAAATCTCTAAATTAGTAGATGCTTTTGAACCAAAAGAAGTTTACCAAAAACTAAACTTACCTCTTGAAGTTGTTCAGAGAATGAAAAAACAAAAACATCCTTTAAAAATCATGACTGGGGATTTATTATCTCACTACCCTTATGGTAAGATTTTTACTATTGATGATTTAGAAACAGAATCAGCTAAATTCTTTGATAGAGATAGAGTTCCAACAGGACTATTATCAGGAAAAAGAGTTATGAACTCAGAAGGTTTAGCCTACGAAATAGAAAAAGAGTATGAAGAAGCTACAGGTGAAGATGGTGCAAGAAGATTTGCATGGGTATTCCCTGAAGATATTGAAAGTAATTACAAAGAAGAAAAGAACTGGATGGAATTAAAATTCTATCTACCAAAAGGTTGTTATGCAACTGAATTAATTGCTGAAATAATTCATTAATAATTTATATATTGATTAAGTTAAAATAGGTTAAACTTTATAACAAATCTTATAAAGGATACTTAGATGAAGTATGAAGAACTTATTCGTGAATTATGTGACGTTATTAAAGAGTCTGAAAATAACGCAGCATTAATATACGAAAACTTAGAAAATATAAATGATTCAATTGATAGTTTTGATTTAATTGATCACGATAAAAGTAAAGTAAAAAATGAAGTATCCAATGCATTAGGTTTACTACAACATCAAGATTTACATAGACAAAAGATTGAGAGAGTAGTTAACTTTGTGTGTGATAAGAATAATATCGATAAAAGCCAATATAACATAGCTTCTAGCGCAAAAAGTATTGATTCAGATGATAATATGAGTGAAGACGAATTAGAAGCGTTAATCAAACAAATGCAAGCTTAATAAAAGAAGAATTTCTCCTTCTTTTATTTTTCTAAAGATGCTTATTTACTACAAGCATCTTCTTTTAAATTATTTAAATTCCCAAATATTCTTAGTGTTGTTATTTCTACATCTTTTGCTTTATTGTTTAATGTAGCATTAGATTCTTTATTTGCATTAGCATCTACTAATGATTGAAGATTAGTTTGGAATTCTTTTTGTAATTCACTAATATTATTCATAGTTTCCATATTCACTTTTTTACCAGAGTTAATATGATTTTGACACCATGTATTTAAATCACTAGTTTCTTTAACTCTCCAATTTGAATATGTTCCTAGTTTTGAGTAAGTATCATCTTTCATTGTTAATAAATCAACTTTTAATTGTGCTGTATCATAAACTAAATCAACATCACATACTTTGTTTAGTGACTCTTTTAAGAATGATGCTCTAGATGCTGCTGTTACTAATGAATTAGACATTTCAGCAATATTATTTGCCATACTTGAAATCTCATTTGCAACTTGTGCATTTTTCTGTGTAGCTTGATCTAGAGTATTAACAGCATCATTAATTTGAATAATACCTTTTTCTTGTTCTCTAGATGCATTTGCAACTTCATCAATAGTGATTGTAGTATCAGAGATATTATTATTTAACTCTTTATATCCCTCAATCATATTATCAGAAATCTTTTTACCTTCATTTGCTTTCATACTTGCTGCTTCAACAATATCTTTAATCTCTTTGGCTGCTTCTGCAGATCTAGATGCTAGGTTTCGAACTTCTGCTGCAACTACTGCGAATCCTTTACCTGCTTCTCCTGCTGTTGCTGCTTCAACTGCTGCATTAAGTGAAAGAATATTAGTTTGGAATGCAATTTGGTCAATAACTTCAATGGCTTCATTAATAGAAGATACTTGAGTATTAATCTCATCCATAGAGTTTGCAGTTTTATTAGCTAAGTCTTGACCACTTTGTGCTGACTTAGTTACATTTTGAGCTAACTGTGCCATTCTCTCTGATGCTTGTGTGTTAGATCTAATATTTGCAGTAATCTCTTCAAGAGCTGCTGCTGTTTCTTCTAAAGACGCAGCTTGTTGGTTTGATGATGCTGATAAGTTATTAGACGCACTTGATAATACATTTGTATTTTGATTTAATGAATCACCTGTATTCATAATCATTGCTAAAATTTCAGATGTATTATTTCCTACTAGTTTAATTCCAGAAGCTAGAGAACCTAAGTTTCCAAATATTCCTTTATCATCAATTTTATGATCAAATTTAGATTCAGAGTATTGTCTTAGAGTTTCATTGATTCTATCTAATGTATCTTTTGTATGTTCAATCATTTCATTTAGTTGATTTTTTAAGTTTTCAACATGAGGATTAGAAGCTGTACTAGCTACTTTATATACAAAGAATCCACTAGCAGTTTTTTCTAAAACATCATTAGCTTCTTCAATTACAATGGCATCTTGTTTTAATCCATCTCTTACTTTATCCATATATGAATTGAATAGTTTTGCTACTTCTCCAACTTCATCTTTAGATTGAACATCTAATGAAATATTTGGATCATTTGAATCAAGTAGATTTTGGAATCCATCTTTTAATACACCAATTGTATTAGTTGCTCTTTTTACTATTAAGAATACAAAAGCAATAGTTACCCATCCAGAAATACTAGCTACTACTAATATATGGATTAATAAGTCCCATATCTCTTCGTCAGCTTCATCAAGTGAGAAAGTTAAGTCCATAACACCAATTACATCACCTTCTGCTTGATTAGCATGACATAATAAACAGTCTTGTGTTGCAATCATTGGTTTAATCATTCTTAAACTGTGACCATTTTCATCATCAGTTTCAAGAAGTTGAGGTTGCTTATCATTAAATGTTTTAATAATATTTGGGTCAGTTGAAAATGTTGAATCTGAAGGATACATTTCCATTAAAGGTTTACTTTTTGCAACAATTAATTGTTTAACACCTTTAATTTCACTAGCATCTTTTTCTGCTTTTTTTATCTGAGCAGGGTCACCAGTGTTCATTGCATTCCGCAGACTTTGAAACATTGCAGAATTTAACATTTCTAAGTTATCTTTTGTTTTTGCCAAGGTATTCTTACTTACTTCCGAAGTACTAAAATATACGATAGTTAGCGTACTTATAGTTAGTAATATAAGCAATGCAAAAATGATTTTATTACTTATCTTTTTAGTTATTAAATCCATCATGTTACTGACCTTTTAGTTTAAGTGTAATTATTATATAATGAAATATATATATTAAATATTAAATAAACTAATTTTTTTAATAAAGAGTAATAATAATGATCGTAGGCCTTATAGGTAAAATAGTAAAAAAAGACCCAACGTTATTGAACATTAATGTTAATGGATTAATATACGAGGTTTTTGTATCTTTGAATTGTAGTTCAAAGATTATTAATGATGATGTCCAACTAGAAATAACTCAAATAATCAGAGAAGATTCTCAAACACTTTATGGTTTCTTAGATCCAAACGAAAAAAAGCTTTTTGATACAGTTATTAAAATAAATGGAGTAGGGCCAAAAGTTGCTTTAGCAATATGTTCTACTTTTACTCCTGCTTCTTTTTCTCAAATAGTAAATGACAATGATATCTCAATGTTAAAAAGAGTTCCCGGTATTGGACCAAAAGGTGCAAGTAGAATACTTGTGGAATTATCAGGCTTTATAATCGATGCAGATTCAGAAGATGGTGGAGATACTTCAATGGCAGCTTCATTTGAAGCAGCACTTGCTTTAGAGTCATTAGGCTTCAAAAAAGACATGGTATCAAAAATACTTAAAACATGTGTTTCTACTAATACTAGTGATTTAGTAAAAGAAGCACTTAAAAAATTACAAAAATAAAGAAGGTAATAAATGAAAATAGCAATAGTTTTTGGTGGAGTTAGTTTTGAACACGAAATTTCAATTGTAAGTTCAATTGCAATGAAAGATGTTCTAAGCGATGAATTAGTATATATCTTTTTAGATGCTAATAGAGATTTTTATCATATCCCGACTAATGTAATTACATCTAAACTTTTTAGTACTGGTGATTATAAAAAATTTGATAAAGTAAGTATTTCAAAAAATGGTTTCTATAAAAAAGGTGGATTACTTTCAAAAGAAAAACCACTTGATTTTGATGTAGTACTAAACCTTTCTCATGGTGGAGATGGTGAAGATGGTATTTTATCATCTGTATTAGAATTCTTTAATATTCCATTTATTGCTCCACGAACAGAAGCTTGTGTTGTTAGTTCAAACAAATTCCTTACAAAAGGATATGCTTCTTCTGTAGATGTAAAAACTGTTGATTATAAGTATTACACAAAAGGCGATGAGGTTAAAGTAGATCAATTCCCTGTAATTTTAAAACCAGTTAAATTAGGTTCTTCTATTGGAGTATCTATTGTTAAATCCGTAGCAGAATTAGAATATGCACTTGATGTGGCTTACGAGTTTGATAATGCAATTATTATTGAGCCATTTATATCAGGTGTAAAAGAGTACAACTTAGCAGGAACTAAAATCAATGGTGAATTTAAATTCTCTATTATTGAAGAACCTCAAAAAGCTGAGTTCTTAGACTTTGACAAAAAATACTTAGATTTCTCTAGAACTTCAAAAGCTATGGAAGTTGATTTAGGTGAAGAATTAAATACTAAAGTAAAAGAAGCATTTGAGAGAATCTACAATAATTTATTTGAAGGTTCATTAATTAGATGTGATTTCTTCATTATTGATAATGAAGTATATTTAAATGAAATTAATTCAATTCCAGGATCAATGGCAAACTATTTATTCTCTGATTTTGATAATTTATTCAAAGGTTTAGCTTCAAACTTACCCCAAAGAAAACATATTCCAGTAACTTATGAATATGTAAATAAAATTCAAGCTACTAAGGGTAAATAGTGGCTTCTAAATCACTAAAAGTTGATAATAGAAACTTCGATATCTCTTATGAAATTGTAAACCCATCAGGTAAAAAAGATATTATCTTTTTACATGGATGGGGCTCAAACAAAGACATTATGAAAAATGTATTTGCTCCTTTCCTAAAAGATTTTAGACATATTTATATTGATTTACCAGGATTTGGTAAAAGCCCAAACTCTATTGAATTAACTACAAATGATTATGTGAAAATCACAGATGAGTTTTTAAAACTTCTAAACTCAACAAAAGATGTAATCGCAGGTCACTCTTATGGTGGAAAAGTATCTACACTTTTAAATCCTAAAAACTTAGTACTTTTAAGTTCTGCTGGAATTTTAGAAGAAAAAGAACTATCAGTAAAACTAAAAATTAAATCAGCTAAATTTTTTAATGCCTTAGGTTTAGGAAAAATCACTAAAAAATTTAGAAGTGAAGATGTTAATAAAATGAATGAAGGAATGTATGCTACTTTTAAAAATGTAGTAAACGAAGACTTTACTTCAAACTTTGCAAACTACAAAAATAATGCTTTGATTTTTTGGGGTGAGAAAGATACTGCAACTTCTTTAGAATCAGGTAAAAAAATATCATCTTTAATTGATAACTCAACATTTATATCTTATGATGGTGACCATTACTTCTTTGCAAAAAATGCAAAAGACATCTGTGAGAGAATTGAGAATGGAATACTTTAATATATTAACACACATACTACTAATTATGTGTTTAGGTTATTACCTAATTACTAACCTTCAATGGTACAACTACAAGTTAGAAAGAGTTGTTTTAAAACATCATAAATGGCAATGGCATATTACTTACTTTTTAGCGCCTATTGTTCTGTTTTATTTAATACCTTCTATTTATTATGCTATATACTTTTATGCTTTATATCTAACAAGTTTTGTTTTATGGAACAAAAAATTAGATAGACCTCTGGTATTAACAGGAAGAGTAAAAAGATTTTTAGCTGTACTTTTATTCGCTACTTTTGCAATGACTGCTTTATGTTTAGCAAGTCCTGATTGTACTAATATTTTTGTATTTATACCACTTATTATTGCATACGGTGTTTCTATGATTCTGGAGAAAATATTCTTCATATCTTTTAAACACAAAGCAAAACAAAGACACGAAACTATTAGAGGTTTAAAAACTATTGCTATTACAGCATCTTATGGAAAAACTTCTATTAAAAACTATTTATATCATGTTTTACAAAATAAGTTTAAAACATATAAAACACCTAGATCTGTAAATACAATTGCAGGAATAGTATTAGATGTAAATAGAGATTTACCTGATGATACACAAGTTTATATTGCAGAAGCAGGAGCTAGAGTAAAAGGTGATATTGAAGAAATTGCAATGTTCTTAGAACCACAGATTTGTGTTATAGGTTCTGTTGGGGAACAACATATTGAATACTTCAAAACTTTAGATAATATCATTCATACTAAAATGGAACTTTTAAAATCTCCAAAAATGGATAAGGGATTCGTACATGAATCTGTACCTATTAAAGAGTATGATTCAATTACTAAATTCCCAAATAATTTACATATTACTAATAGTACTTTAGATGGTATTTGGTTTGATGTAGAAGTTGATGGAAATATTGAAAACTTCCATGCTCCAATCTTGGGATCATTTAATGCTATTAACTTAACAGCTGTTATTTTAGTAGCTCATCATTTAGGAATGACTATTGATGAAATCAAAAAAGCATTAGAAACTTTACCTCAAGTTGAGCACAGACTTCAAAAAATTGAAGCAGGTGGAAAAGTGATAGTTGATGACTCTTTTAATGGAAATTTAGAGGGTATGTTAGAAGCTGTAAATATCTGTTCAACTTATGCGGGAAGAAAAGTAATAGTTACTCCAGGATTAGTAGAATCAACAGATGAAGCTAATATTCTACTTGCAAATGCAATCAATGAAAAATTTGATTATGTAATTATTACAGGAGATTTAAACTCTCACTTACTAAGCTCGAATATTGATGAATCAAAAGTATTCATCTTAAAAGATAAATCAATGATGGAAACTACTCTTGCAGAGCAGACAATATCAGGGGATTTAATTCTTTTTGCAAACGACGCACCAAACTTTATTTAATTCAAGAACAACTCGTTTGTTCTCTTTAGGGTTTTGTTACTTTTAAGGATTTTTTATAAATCCTGCTAAAAAGTATTTGATATGATATAGTCCCTTTAAAATTGGGACAATTTTAAAGGAAAAAAATGGAACACTTATATGCCCCTTGGAGATACTCTTACGTTAGTGAAGAAAAGATTGAGGGGTGTGTGTTTTGTCATATCTCTAAAAACTTAGACAACGAAAATCTACAAGTTTTATTCCATGATGAACATTGTTATGTAGTTATGAATAAATTTCCTTACTCACCTGGCCATATGATGGTTATTCCACATTTTCATACTGATAAAATCGAAGACTTAGACGATGAGGTTTGGGATAGAATGGGTGTACGAGTTCGGCAAGGTGTAAAACTACTAAAAGAAGTTATGCCTTGTGAGGGTGTAAACATTGGAATGAACCTTGGAAAAGCTGCGGGTGCTGGTATTGAACAACATGTTCATTATCATATGTTACCAAGATGGTTAGGGGATACAAACTTTATCTCTTCTATTGGTGGAACTCGAGTATATCCAGCAGATTTCGAAGAAATTTTTAATAAGATTAAATCAAACGTTTCAAAGTATTTTGTTTAATTTCTAAGATTAGAAGTGTAGGCTGAGAGTTTTTCATTTATGTCTGTACTTTGAGTCTCTTCATTTACCTTATCCATATAATCAGCATAACTAGATAGACTATTTGTATCATTTTGAATATTGTTTTGATTTGTTATTGAAAATAGTGCTGATACTACACTTTCATCATTTATAGCTCTTTCTTGTATATTAATACTATTTAATCCATTATCTTCTAAAAAGCTATTAAATTGTTCTGTTGAGATATTTCCATTTTTGAGTTCATCTAAATTATATAAGAAGTTTTGTTGAAGTTCTTGTGTTTTTATATCATCTTGTGCTACTGCTTCAGCTGTTACTACAGCAGCTGCTCCAATTTCACTTGTAGCTATTTGATCCCCATTAGTATCTGGTACATCAAAATCTTTATTTATAGATTGTACATTTAAATCTATGTAGTCTGGTATGTCAATAGAATAATTATTGCCAATTGAAGAAATTTCCATCTTAATGAACTCCATTTCTTTTCCGTATGGATTAATTATATAATACTAGGGTGAACTAATAGTAAATGAAAATACAAGAGCTTAAGCTCTTATATTTTCATAAATCCTAAATCCTTTTCCTCAAAGTTTTTAAGATTTGGGAATATTTCATTTAGATTATTTTCTTCTAATCCATACCATTTACATATAGTAGCTACATACTGCTCCACACTTGTACTAGGAATCAATCTTTTTGATTTTGTAAGGTTTTTACTGTCTATTTTTAATGTTGGCATTTGCCCATATACTTTTCCCCCATTAACAGCTCCTCCCATTACAAAATAGTGTCCTCCCCAACCATGATCAGTTCCACTTGCATTACTAGTAACAGATCTTCCAAAATCAGAACTAATAAAAGTTAGAGTGTTTTCAAACATACCAATCTCTTTTAGACCTATATTAAAATCATTTAATCCCTTATCTAAAATATTATATAAGTTATTATGAGAAGCTACTTGATTCGCATGTGTATCAAAACCTCCAAGACCTATATAAAACATCTGTCTAGGTAGAGAGAATGAATCTCTTAATTCAATAATCTTAGTAACTAACTCTAGTTTTTTTGAAAAATTATCATCTAGTGTTAATTCAAGATTCACTGTAGATGTAGCTAATAATTTACTCAAAGTTTCATTTCTATTCATACTATTTCTAAATAAATCTCTATAGGCTTTAGTAAGTAAATTTAATCTATTTTCACTATGAATAGAATCTAATGAATCTCTAATTGCATTACCTTCATTTAAATTACTAAAAGCAATTGCTCCTGAGGTATCAAATATATATGCTTTTGTTTGATTTGCTCTAAGCCACATACCATCAGAACTCATTCCATATATTGGAGGTAAATTATCCAATCCTCTTAAATCAAGGGCATCAGCTATTCTTCCTCCCCATCCAGTTTTAGCTAATTCATAGGGATTTAGATTCTCCCAATACTTTCTTTGGTCTGAGTGTGAAAATAGATGTTTAGGTAGTTTATCTGTACTTATTGTATCAAGAGAAGTAGGTTCTATTAGAGTTCCTACATTTGCTATAAATGCAACTTCTTCTTTTTCAAACATAGAAGCTATATTTTCAAACTTTGGATGCAAGGCATATTTATTATCTGTTTTTTCAAGGCTTATTAGCTCTTCTTTTTTAATTGCAACACTTGGTCTAATACTTTGATAATCATCATACTTTTCATCTTCATAATCTACAAGCATATTAACACTATCATTTCCACCAAGTAACATAATATGAACCATAGCTTTATAATCAGAATTATCTATATTAATTGGATTTAAATCAATCTCTATTGCATTTAAATCTAACTTTCCTAATAATGCAAGTGAACATCCAGTAACTCCAAGTTTTTTCAAAAAATCTCTTCTTGTATTCATCTTTTATCCTTTACTGAATGTAGTTTTGCTCAGGGGCATTCATCATTAAAAATAGTGCTTCACTGGCTCTTTTTTTTGTAGTTCTTTCTATTTTTGTTTCATCATAATTTTCATAATAAACAATACTATTTATATGTTCTAATATTACTTCTTTTGTATTCTTTTTCATTTTCCCAGCAAAAAGTAATGTATTAAAATGTTCAATAAAAAGTTCAGGATTATTTTTAATCATATTTAGTTCTTTATCTAAAAATAGTGTTATTCTATTTTTCTTTTCTGTATTATATGTTCTAGTTAAAAAAGCATAATAATTAGAAGTGTTAACCAAATACTTATCCGTAGCTAATTGTAATTCAGGGGCTACTTTATTTGCATTGTTAATATCACCTTTTGGTGCAAAACTTGGGCTAAAATAGTTGAATACACTAGGTGCATCTAGATGTGTTTGTCCTATATTTTTATATACAGAATATAAATAAGTAGGGGATTTGTCTTTTAGTGAGTTTGTAGCTCTAAATAAAGCAGCTAATCTAATTGAGGGTTCTTTTATTTTCCCAAACTTAGCTTTTATTCTATACTCTTTTCTTGCATCATTATGTAATAAAATCTCTTTTATTACTGCTTTTAAATCACCTCTTACTCCCTCACCATTATCAATAAACTTTTTTGCCACAGCTTTTACATATCTTCCAGATGGATTACTTGTAGTGAATTTTTGAATTAGTTGTTTTGATATAAATATTGGAGTATTTTTGTGATTAAATAAAATATCTAATGCACTTTGCATATCATCTTCACAAGATAAATTTGCAGGTATTTTCTTTCCTAAAAGAATCTTCTCTCCATAGTCATGATATGTAGTATTACAAATCATTGGGTCTTTATAATTTCTTTTTGAACTAAGTGTCCATCCTGTAAATACTCTTGCTAAATTTACTACATCATCTTGAGTATAAGTAGCAATGCTTTCATCATCTCTTTTTTTTACTTTTCCATTTCTTTTAAGTTTTACTAATCCTATAGTAAATAATTGCATAATTTCTCTTGCATAATTTTCATCAGGAAAAGTATTTTTTATTTCATTGGCTTTTTTATTATTTAACATACTTAAATATCTTGCCATGATAGGATTTAGTGTTACATCACTTAATAAATCTCGAAAATTACCAAAAGAGTTTTTTGATAATAAGTCATAATAGTGTTCTCGCTCAATTGCTAAGTTATTAAAACCACTAGCATAACCAGTTACAAATATTTCAGATAAAGCATAAGCCATTCTTTGTCTTAATTGGTCATTTTTTGTAATAATACTATTCCACCAGACAGCTTGCATATGACCAGAAGATAAGGTATCAAGATTTAGGTTTTCTAATTGAGTAGATAGTTTTGTTCTTGGTTTGATAAATTGCTCATCTATCCAAGTTTCATAAGTTTGTAGTTCTTTTAGTTGTTTAATACTATTTGTATTTGGACCAAAAGTTGCTTGAGTTAAAAACCTTGATGCTTCTTCATCGGTTTCAACATGAGTTGTACTTGCATTTGCAGTAGATACAAGTGTAAAAATTAAGATAGTTGTATATAAACTGCTCTTAAATACGTTTAAATGTTTTTTCATAGTTTCTCCTACTTTTTTTAAAGTAGGGACTTTGACTAAAAACGCCCAATTGCTGTAGGTTTATCAAAGGTTGCAATCCGGCTATCTTAAATCTAAGACCCGTGACTTTCCGTCCCTATCTCACAATAGGTTTGGCTAAATATATTATTATTTATATTGCCTTAAAGACAACTTACACCTATTTATGAGGGTTTAGGGAATTACTAAATGTTACTTTCTAGTCTTCTAGATTCAAATCTTACTAGTTTTTTATCAATAATATGAAGAGCTTCTAATAACTCTTCACTATTTATTTCAAAAAGGCTTTTGTCAAGTTTTTTAATTAATTCAATTTTTGTTTCCATATTATTTGTATGGTTTATTTGATCAACTATTTCACTTATTGTATGAAGATTCTTTGCAAATAGATTACTTCCTGCTACTATCATTATGAATATAAAAACTTTTACTAGTTTCATTTATTTTCCTTGTCTTGTTATATGGCAGAATTATAAGAAAGAAGTATTAGTTATGTGTAAGTTACTAAGTGAAATCAATAAATTAACTAAAGCTTAAAATATTTAGTTAATATCCTGCTTTAATATTTAATAAGATAAAATCAAAACATGAATACTATAAATTATGAAAAAGAAAATATATTTTTTACCGGTAGAACAAATAGAATAGAATTAGAAGAATTAGAAAAATATTTAGTTCAAAGAGGAGCTATTTTAGTTCCATGTTTAGAAAAGGCAAGTATTGTAATCAAGGGGAAATATACACCTTTGACTATTGAAGATGAATTATACGAATTATCAAAAACTTGTATAGATATTATTGATATAAATACTCTAGAAGAGGAGCTCTCAAAGAACCTAGATATTGACTCAATACTTCTTGCAATTAAAATATCAAAAGATCAAGAAAGGTTAATCAAACTTCTTAATAATGAATTCTTTGAAGATGAAATTTTTATCAAATTATTAAAGCTTTATGATTTTAAAAATGAAGATATTTATGATACAGATGAGAATAGGGATGTATGTACAAAAATAGCAGAGAGATTTTGCTCACTAATAGAAACAAATCATAATATCCAATACTCTCCAATAGGTGTATACTATACTGCTTTAGAAGCCCAAGACTCTAAACTATTAGAAGTTATTTATAATATGCCAAACTATGCTATATCAGATAAGAATGCTCAAGAAGATCAACCTTTAAGCCTAAAAGAAGTTGTTGCTCTTAATCCAAATTCATCTAAGACTTTACATTTACAGATTTTAAAAAACAATAAAGTAAATGAACTTAAATTTTTAGCTTTAAATGATTCAATTTCACCTATGGTTAGAAAGAAACTTTATGAAAAGAAAAATCAGGAAGTTAATATCTCACTTATAAAAGCTGGAAACTTTGATGATGAATTAATAAATGAGTTTTTAAAAGATGATGTTCTAAAAAAGGAGTTACTAAAAGTACTAAAATTAGATGATGAATTATTTGAAAGAGTATATAAAGACTTAGATGATGTAAGTATTATATATTTATCATCAAATGAGAGTATTAATACATCAATGATTGAAACGATTTTTGAGAAGAATATTGATAATGCAAATATCAATCTACTTAAAAATTCAAATTGTGATATATCTAAAATTGATGAATATCTAAATCAAAATGATAAGGTTTATAATATCTCAATAGCACATAATGAAGCCATCTCAAAAGAACATTTTGAAAAGCTTTTTTCATTAGATGATTATGATGTTAATATCTCCCTTGCTCAAAATATATCAACTCCAAAGGATATATTAGTTAGTCTATCCAAACTAGAGGATAGATATATACATGAAGTTTTATGTGCAAATGAATCTACTCCTATAAATGTATTATTACAGTTTCAATATGATGGGGGATTAAAACCTATTATTTCAAACAATGATACTTTTAGAGAATTCACAAGAAAAATGATAGGAATGTAAATGAAAGCAAGTAAATTAAAACAATCACTTATTTCTTTAATTGATAGTAAAATTCCTACTTTTGTATGGGGAAACCCAGGGGTTGGAAAATCTTCACTTATTAGGCAAATTGCTCAATCTAAAGATATGAAGTTTATTGATTTAAGATTAAGTCTTTTGGATCCTACAGATCTGCGAGGTATTCCTTTTTTTGAAGCTGATACTAAAAAAGCAGTTTGGGCTAAACCTGAGTTTTTACCTAATACTTTAAGTGATGATTATGGAATACTATTCTTAGATGAAATCAACTCAGCTCCTCCTACAATTCAAGCAGCAGCATATCAGCTAATCTTAGATAGAAAAATAGGGGAATATACTCTTCCTAAAAACTATGCAATTATTGCAGCAGGAAACTATGAATCAGATAGGGGAGTTACATATAGAATGCCAACTCCACTAGCGAATAGATTTATTCATCTTGATTTTGATTTAGATTTTGATGAGTGGAAGTCTTGGGCTTATGATACAAATATAGATTCTAGAATTATTTCATTTTTAGCTTATAAACCACAGAACTTATTTACTTTTGATGCTAAGTCAAAAGAGAAATCTTTTGCAACACCTAGGTCTTGGTCTTTTGTAAATGATGTATTAAAATCATCATTAGATATAAGTTTACTAGAAGAGGTAATAAGTGGAGCTATTGGTAAAGATAGTGCTATTGAGTTTATTAACTACTGTAAGGTAATGAAAGATTTACCAAATATAGAAGAGATTATAAATGGTACTTTAAAAGTTGTTCCAGAGAACAATTCTGTATTATATGCTTTATGTACTGGTTTAACTTATGCCTTAAAAAAGAGTGAATCAGTTGAGACTGTAACAAATATATTAGAGTACTCACTTGAACTACCAAATGAATTCTCAGTAATGTTAGTTCGAGATTTACAAAAAGAGGGTATAAACGTAGAAGCTTCAACTTCATGGAAAACTTGGAGTGATGCTAATAAGTTTCTAATAGGTTAAGAAGTGTTAGATAATATTCAATCAAGAATCTCAAAAGTCAAAGCAAGTCTAGTAATAGAGCAACCTTACTTTGGCTCTATAGCTTCTACTTTAAAACCTGTATTAAATGAAGATATAAAAACTTTTTTATCTACAGCTAAAAACTTCGAATATAATGATGATTATATTAATAGTCTAAGCAATGAAGAATTAGGTTTTATTCTTACAAATTCTGCAATGCACCAAGTGTTTTTACATGAAGCACGAATTGATTCAAGAATGCAATGGCTTTGGGTTTTAGCTACTGATTATGCTATTAATTGTTTACTTGTGAATAATGGTTTAGAATTACCTGAACATGTGAACTATGATGAACGATTTGATGATATGAGTGCAGAAGCTATATATGCAAGTTTAGAGAATGAAATAGATGATGATAAACATAGCCCTGAGCAAGTATCTCAAATAAAGTTTGAAGAACATCAAGAACAAGAAATTGATAATGATGAATCAATACAAGATATGCATGAGCAGTTATTAAATAAAGCTAAACTGCAAGGGGATTTGCCTTTAGGAATTGAAATACTTGTACCTAATATCTTTGAAGGTAAAATATCTTGGGAAGATGAACTATATAATGTGATTGAACAATCAATTAGATTTGATTATAGATTACTTCCTCCAAATAAAAGATATATCTCACAAGGAATAGCACTCCCAGCTCTTAGTGGAAGCAAAGCTAAGATTGTAATAGCAATAGATAGTTCAGGTTCTGTTGATGGTTCTTTATTAGCTAAGTTTTTAGCTGAGGTAGAATCTATTATGAATACCTATGAAAATTTTGAAATAGATTTATTAGTAGCTGATGCTAAAGTACATGAACATCATATTTTATATCCAGGTGATGAACTATCTTACACTCTAAAAGGTGGAGGTGGTACAAACTTTGAAAATACCTTTGAATATATAAATGAAAATATTGATGAGGTAAATCTATTGTTATACTTTACAGATGGTTTTGGGAAGTTTCCAGAAGATGAAGCTTTTTTTGAAACAGTTTGGGTTCTAAGTGATGAAATAGAAGTTCCTTTCGGAAGAACTATTTTTCTTTAAATATTATGTATCCATATAAATAAAAATTTATATGGATACGGACTTTCTTATAAGACTTTAGTTCGCGATAAAATCAAACAAGAATTCCTGCATATAAATTCATTGAAACAATTAGCATAATTGAAAAAGCAGTTAATAAAAGGCTTTTTTTTATTCCTTGTTTAAATGTTCTCATTTTTAATCTCCTCTAAAATATAAAGAACTATCCATACGAAGAGATTCTCTATAATAAATATTGATTAGATTAGATTAAAATGCCCAATTGCAGTGTGTAAGTAAAAATAGTGTGCAATCCGGCTATCTTAAATCTAAGACCCGTGACTTTCCGTCCCTATCTCACAATAGGTTTGGCTATATTCATTATATGTTACTTTTTATTTTAATCTACTTAATAAACCTATTTCTTTGATTATTTTTATCACTTGATAATGTAATACTTTACTTAATTAATCTGCCTTAATAACTCTTTTCCTTTTTCTGTAAGGTTTGGATAAATCATAAATTCAAAGAATACTTCTTTTGCTTCGTGGAATGATTCAAGGTTTACTTCTTGAGTAGTTGAAGTAAAAGTTTGCCAATAAGCTGTAATAAACCAATGTAGTTTTGCTCTTTTATTTAATGAAGTTCTACTTAGGTTTTTTAGTATTCCTTCACTGATTAGATAGTTTAATAAACCTTCTATTTGTTTAATTCTTATTTCTTGATTCTTAGCAAAAACTTCTTTTAGTTTTGGATCAAAGGCAATTAACACTGCTGCATCTCTAAGTAAAAATCTATATTCATAAAATAGTTTTGCATATTGATTAAACATATCATCCATTGCTTCAAAGAAGTTTTCATTTAATAGCATTTTCTCGAAGCTATTAAGTCCTACGAAGTTTGAACTAAGTTCCATGTATATATCCAATATTATCTCTTCTTTATTTTTATAGTGATAATACAAGTTTCCCGGAGAAATTCCCGCTTCTTTTGCTATATGATTAGTGGTAATACTCAATGAATCATTTTCATTAAAAAGTTTAATGGCTGATTTTTTGATTTTTGATTTTGCATCTAGTTTCTTTTTCATAATGTATTTTAACATTTTAGAGCTTTTACTTTATAAATTAGAGTAATTACTCTAAAGTTAAGTTACTTATAAAACATTGTTTATTACAATATATAAAATAATAAAAAAGGTTACATGATGAATGCTAATGCAGGAGATGGTCTACCATCTATAGAGCGAGGAATAATAAGATATTTGTTAATTCCAGTAATTAGATTACTTATGACTTGGAATCTAGCTTTGTTTCTTTTGAAAAGAGAAAGAAGGATTATTGAAAAATTGCTTTCTGATTTATCAAAAGAAGAGAAACAAAAAAGAATTAAAATAAATAGAGTATTTGCAATAGAAGAGCATAGTTCAGATTTTTCAGTAAACATGGTATGTGAACATTTATATATAGCTGGTGGTGCAGTTATGTCTATAATTGATACTTTATCAAAAGAACAAGAGTTTAAAAGAGATATTAAAATAGAAGCAGTTAAACCAAAAGGTGAAGATTCTAAAGCTTATGAAAATTTCTTATTGTTTATGAATAAATATGAAGCGTATATAAAATCACATAAAAAGAATCAATCAAAACAAACAAAAGCTCATCCTTGGTTTATAAATTTTAACAACCATGATTGGTCATGTTTTATGTTTATGCATACCTTTATACATAGAAGACAAATAGAAGAGATAATTAGAGTACAAAAGGAAAGTAATGAATAATTATAATGGAACATTAATAAGAGTATTTTTTATATTTGTTTTTTTGATCAGCTTTTGGCTTTTTCTTTCAATCCCTCTTTTTTTTGCTGTAATATATTTATTTAATTTAAATGCTAGTTTGTCTATACTAATTTATATAATAATAGCAGTTCTTTTTATAAGAGTCTTCTATCCCAAATTCATCTTTAGAAACTAAAGGATAAGTAATGAAAGAGAGTTTAAAAAGTTTTTATAAAAACAACTTTGTTTTCAAGGGAAAAGAGAAACTCTCCAAATTAACCATTCTTTTTATCCTAACCCTTGATTTATTTGTTTTTGCAATTTTGGGTTTAGGAATTGACTTTCAAGTACAAATTCTAAATAGCCCAAACTCTTCTTATCCAAATCAATGTAGAACAATAGTTAATTCAAAAGATCTACATAATATTAATAAGTACTTCTATTCTAAGAATAACTCCAATCATAAATATCAAAATATAAAAGATGAACAATTAGATCAATCTTGTAAAACTCTATTTGATAAACTTAGTGTTGTTAAAAAAGAACACAATATTTTGATTTTGAGAAAAGAGCAGAAAAAACTATTAAAAGAATTATCCAAAGTTTCAAAAGAATTAGATTTTATTCGAGTTAACTATAATACTTCTTTATTTGAAAGTATTGATAACAAACAAAATACAATCAATAATGATATAAAACAAAAATACATTATATATACAAAAAAATTAGAGAACTTAAAAAAAGAAAAAGAAAAGCTCTCAAACACTTTTTCTAATTCAAATAGTGTAAAAGAATTAACTACATATATAAAGAGTAATAAGAAGTTAATAAATGATAATTACAAATCATTAAGAAAATCATATGAAATAAAAAAAGAGCTAATTACAATAGCATTCTTATCTCCTTTATTCTTACTTGCATTTTATTTAATGAGAAACTATCTTCTAAAAGAGAACTATATCTTATATATTATTTCTAAGAATATTTTAGTAGTTGTATTGATTCCCGCATTTTTATCTTTTGTCTCACTTATTTATACATTATTACCAAAAGTCTTTTTTGAGAAACTTCTAAAATTCTTTATGGATTTGGAAATACCTTTTGTTGTTTACTATTTTGCTATTGCTTTACTAATTGTAGTTTTTACATATATAATAATAAAAATTCAAAAGAGATATAAAAAAGAGGGTGAAGAGCTAAAGAACAATTCTATCTCAAAACTGGAGTCATATAATAGAAGCATATGTAACTCTTGTGGAAATAAAGTAAATTATGAAACTATGAACTATTGTCCAACTTGTCAAAACCAATTAAGAGTTGATTGTACTTCTTGTAATCATAAAACTATTAAGTCATTAAAGTATTGTAGTTCTTGTTCAAAAGAAATATAGAGCAAATTTTTACAATAAGTAAATCTTAGAATTTGATACAATTTACTAAAGGTAAAATTTGTCAGCAAAAATAAAAAGAATTAAACTTGATAATATAGGTTCAATAGAATTGTTAAATGCATCTTTTGAGAAACATAGTTTTAAAAAACACTTTCATGAAGAGTTCTGTTTTGGTGTTGTATCTTCGGGACAATTAGATTTTAATTACAGAGGACAAAAGGTTAGTGCAAAGAGGGGTTTAATTAATTTATGTAATCCTGGTGAAATACATGATGGTTTTTCATCAAAAGGATGGGCATATAAAATGTTTTATGTTAATCCTAAACTTATGGCACATTTGAGTTCAATAATTAGCGGAAGGATAAATGATATTCCTTTTTTCAAAGAAGGTGTTATTTATGATGATGATTTAGCATTAAAATTAAACAATCTAAATGATATTATGTTTAATGAAGAAAGTTTTACAATTGAAAAAGAAGAACTCTTTATAGAAGTAGTAAGTTTATTTATAAAAAAACATGCTGATAGTTTTATTCCCTATGAAAAACTCACAAGCTCAAAAGAGCTCATTATAAAATCAATTGAATATATAAATGATAATCTCCAATATGATATTACTGTGTCCAATTTAAGTGAAATGGCAAATTTGAGTTTATACTATTATATAAGAGTCTTTAAAAAAGAAGTAGGGCTTACTCCTAAAGACTACTTAATCCAGCAACGAATAAAAAAAGCAAAAGAACTAATTCTTGAAAAGTATCCATTAAGTCATATTGCACTAATGAGTGGCTTTTATGACCAAAGCCATATGCTTAAATATTTTAAATCATACGTAGGATTGAATCCTTCAAATTTCTAAGCACAAATTCTTACAATACTATATCACTTAATAAACCTATACTAATACAAAAAAAGGTTTTAAATGTTAAGTATTGAATTTATTATTGCAGCAATTGTAGTTGCATTAATTCCAGGTAGTGGGGTTATCTATACATTAAGTATTGCTATTAACTCAAATAGAAAAAATATGTACTACGCAGTACTTGGATGTACGCTTGGTATTATTCCACATATTATAACTTCTTTGCTAGTTTTGTATTTTTTGATAAATATTAATATGGAGTTATTTACTTTTATAAAATATCTGGGTGTAGCGTATTTATTTTATCTATCATACTTATTATATAAGAGTGATGGTATTTTTGTTTTTGATGAAATAAAGAAAAGTAAAAACAAAATATTCTTACATGGTATAACTATAAATCTTTTAAATCCAAAGTTAATGATTTTTCTAATTTCATTTATTCCTCATTATATAAGCAGTAATAATCAAATAAAAGGCTTTATATATTTATGTGGTATCTTTATGTTAGTAAGCTTTGTAGTATTTATACTGTATGGTTTATTGGCAACATATATAAAGAAGAGATTATTGGATACAAAAGAGAAGAAAAATAGAGTTCAAAAGATTTTGTCTATTTTGTTTTTCCTTATATGTATTCAGATATTAATGAATTTCTAGTAATAGTTGTATAAAGTTTCACTTAAGTAATAAGTTAATTTTATTACTAAGAAAAGCCTATATATCACAATAGCTATACATATTGTTTCCAAATTGTAATATTTCATTCATTTAAGCTTTAAGCTTTAATAATACTTAATAGATAGTCAAAACCTATATAGTTATCCTTTTTGGAAGGATATAAAATATAGGTTTTTTGCATCTAAACCCCATTATACTTGACATCTAATCCCTTTTAAGTTATAATCCGCGTCCACTAAATGTGGTTAGAGTGCTTTTTCGGCACATCTAACGAGTTCTTTAAAGGAAAAAAATGGAAAAAATCAGATTAAAGCTTAAAGCTTACGATCATAGAGTTTTAGACAGAAGTGTTGCTTCAATTGTTGAAGCCGTAAAAAGAACTGGTGCAGAATTAAGAGGTCCAATACCTCTTCCTACTAAAATCAGAAGATATACAGTTCTTAAAGGTCCTCACGTAAATAAGGATTCTAGAGAGCAATTTGAAATCAGAGTTCATTCAAGAATGATTGATATCATAGCTGCTACTCCAGATACTGTAGATTCATTAATGAAACTTGACTTAGCTCCTGAAGTTGATGTTGAAGTTAGATCTATGGGTCAAGAATAAGAAAGGGTAATAAATGGAATTTATCGTAGAAAAAATTGGTATGAGTAGAACAGTTTCTGTTCCTGCTGTTCCTGTTACACTTTTAAGAGTTCTTGATACTAAGGTATGTGAAGTTACTGACGGTGTAGCAATTGTTTCTTATGCATCTGGTAAGAAGATGAATAAGACTATTGAAGGTCAACAAAAAAAATATAACCTATCTAAAGAGTTTAATAGATTTGCAACTGCAAATGTAGCAAACGCTGAAGCTGGTGATTTAGATGTTAACCCATTAGCTGAAGCTGCTGTTCTAAAAACTACTTTTAGAACAAAAGGTAGAGGTTTCTCTGGTGTTGTTAAAAGATGGAACTTTGCCGGTGGTAGAGCTTCTCATGGACACAGAATGGGTAGAAGAACTGGATCAATCGGTAATGCTGAATGGCCAGGTAGAGTTCAACCAGGTAAGAAAATGCCAGGTCAATACGGAAATACAAATGTAAGTGTTAAAAATGATGTAGTTTCATTTGACGCTGAAACTGGAATCTTAGTTGTAAAAGGTTCAGTATCAGGACCAAATGGTGCATTAGGAAAAGTAAAGGTTGCTAAATGAGTAATGCAGTAGTATTAAACGAAAAATTTGAAAATAATGGTGAAGTAGCATTACCAGCTAAGTATGATGAGATTAACTCTCACAACTTATACTTATATGCTAAATCATACTTATCTTCATTAAGAGCAAATACAGCTAGAGTTAAAAACAGATCTGAAGTAAGCGGTGGTGGTAAAAAACCTAAAGCTCAAAAAGGTTCTGGTGGTGCTAGATGGGGTTCTAAAAGATCTCCTTTATTCGTTGGTGGTGGTCAAGTTTTTGGTCCTACTAAAAGAAACTACGTACAAAAAATTAACAAAAAACAAAAAGCTTTAGCATTATCTTTTGCAATTAACGCACAAGCTAAAAACGGAACATTATTTGTTACTGAATCAGTATCAATTGAATCTGGAAAAACTAAAGAAGCAGTTGCAGTTTTAAATAAATTAAACCAAAGAGATACTCTTATCGTTGTTGATTCAATTGATGAGAAGACTTACTTAGCGTTTAGAAACCTTAAAAACTGTTATATGGTTGAAAAGCAAGAAGTTAATGCTTATTTAATTTCTGCATACCACTCAGTACTAATTGAAAAATCAGTATTTGATGCATTAACAAAAGAGGCATAGAGATGGCAGATATTACAGATATTAAAGCAATATTATATACAGAAAAAACTATTGAGCTTCAAGAAAACGGTGTAATCGTTGTACAAACTAGTCCAAGAATGACTAAAAACGGTTTAAAAGAAGTATTTAAAGATTATTTTGGTGTTACTCCATCAAAAATTAATTCTTTAAGACAAAATGGTAAAGTTAAGAAATTCAGAGGAAAAGCTGGTAAAAGACCAGATTTCAAAAAATTCTACGTTACATTACCAGAGGGCGCTGAAATAGCGAACCTTTCAGCTTAAGGAGATTATAGATGGCAATTAGAAAATTTAGACCAATAACTCCTGCAAGAAGATTTATGTCAGTTATGGATACTTCTGATATTACTTCTAAACCAACAGTTAGATCTTTACTTGTAAGAGTTAAAGCTAGTGCTGGTAGAAATAATAACGGTAGAATCACTTCTAGACACAAAGAAGCAGGTGCTAAAAAATTATATAGAATTATTGATTTCAAAAGAAACAAGTTTGGTGTAGAAGGTACAGTATCAACTATTGAGTACGACCCATACAGAAACTGTAGAATTTGTTTAGTTACTTACTTAGATGGTGATAAGAGATATATCTTACAACCTTCTGGATTAACAGTTGGTGACAAAGTTACTGCTGCTGAATCTGGATTAGATATTTTACCAGGTAATGCTATGAGACTTATCAACATCCCAGTTGGTACTATGGTTCATAACATTGAAATGAAGCCAGGTAAAGGTGGACAAATCGCTAGATCTGCTGGTGGATATGCTCAAATTATGGGTAGAGAAGACAAGTATGTTATCTTAAGATTACCTTCTGGTGAAATGAGAAAAATTCTTGGTGTTTGTATCGCTACTATCGGTATTGTTGGAAATGAAGATTTCTCTAACATGGTAATCGGTAAAGCTGGTAGAAGTAGACACTTAGGTAAAAGACCTCAAACTAGAGGTTCTGCAATGAACCCTATTGATCACCCACACGGTGGTGGTGAAGGTAAGACTAACTCGGGTAGACATCCTGTAACTCCATGGGGTATGCCAACTAAAGGTTATAAAACTAGAAAGAAAAAAGCTAGTGATAAACTAATCATTTCAAGAAAAAAGAAGTAAGGGTTTAAGATGTCAAGATCAATAAAAAAAGGTCCATTTATAGACGCGCACCTATTAAAGAAAGTTATCAAAGCTAACGAAGCTAATGATAAAAAACCAATCAAAACTTGGTCAAGAAGATCTATGATCTTACCAGACATGATCGGATTAACTTTCACTGTGCATAATGGTAGAAACTTCGTGCCTGTAAATGTTACAGAAAACCACGTAGGATACAAATTAGGTGAATTTGCACCAACTAGAACATTCAAGGGCCATAAAGGTTCTGTTCAAAGAAAGGCGTAATTGATGGCAAGAGCAATATTAAAATTTATTAGACTTTCTCCAACAAAAGCAAGATTAATTGCTAGAGAAGTTCAAGGTATGAACGCTGAATATGCAATCGCATCATTAGCATTTACACCTAACAAAGCTGCTGGAATCATTTCTAAAGTTATCGCATCTGCTGTTGCAAATGCTGGTTTAGAACCTGAAGAAGCAATTATTACATCTGCTAGAGTTGATAAAGGTCCAGTTCTTAAGAGATTTACTCCAAGAGCTAGAGGTTCTGCTTCACCTAAGCATAAACCAACTGCACATATTATGATTGAAGTAGCTGCTGCTGAAAAAGGAGACAAGTAATGGGTCAAAAAGTTAATCCAATAGGTTTAAGACTTGGTATCAATAGAAACTGGGAATCAAGATGGTTTCCAAAATTTTCTACTATGCCTGCTAATGTTTCTGAAGATGATAAAATCAGAAAATTCGTTAAAAAAGAATTATACTACGCTGGTGTAGCTCAAACTATTGTAGAAAGAACTGCAAAGAAAATTAGAGTTACTATCGTTGCTGCAAGACCTGGTATCATTATTGGTAAAAAAGGTGCAGACGTAGAAAAGTTAAAAGTAAACTTAGCTAAATTAGTTGGTAAAGAAATTGCTGTTAACATTAAAGAAGAGAGAAAACCACAATTATCTGGTCAATTATCTGCTGAAAACGTTGCTCAACAATTAGAAAGAAGAGTTGCATTCAGAAGAGCTATGAAAAGAGTTATGCAAAATGCTCTTAAATCTGGTGCTAAAGGTATCAAGGTTTCTGTTTCTGGTAGACTTGGTGGAGCTGAAATGGCTAGAACTGAGTGGTACTTAGAAGGTAGAGTTCCTTTACATACTTTAAGAGCTAGAATCGATTACGGTTTTGCTGAAGCTCATACAACTTATGGTTGTATTGGTATTAAAGTTTGGATCTTCAAAGGTGAGGTACTTGCTAAAGGTATTCCTGCTGAAAAAACAACTGAAGACGCTAAACCAAAAAGAAGACCACAAAAGAGAAGAGGTAAATAATTATGTTAATGCCTAAAAGAACTAAATACAGAAAGCAAATGAAAGGTCGAAACAGAGGTAAAGCTTTTAGAGGTAACTCTTTAGCTTACGGTGAGATCGGTCTTAAAGCTGTTGAGCACGGAAGAATTGATTCTAGACAAATCGAAGCTTCAAGAGTTGCGATGACAAGAAAAGTTAAAAGACAAGCTAAAGTATGGATTATGGTATTCCCTGATAAGCCTCTTACTGCTAAACCATTAGAAACAAGAATGGGTAAAGGTAAAGGTGCTGTAGATAAGTGGGTAATGAACATTAAGCCAGGTAGAATTTGTTTTGAAATGGCTGGTGTATCTGAAGAATTAGCTAGAGAAGCTTTAACTTTAGCAATGCATAAATTACCATTCAAAACTAAAATTGTAACAAAAGATAGCGAAAATGAACTATACTGATTTAAAAGATAAAAGCTTACAAGAGCTTTCAGAATTATTAAAAGAGAAAAAGGTGCTTCTTTTTGAATTAAAAGCTAAGCTAAAAACTATGCAGTTAACTAATACGTCTGAATTAAGAGTAGCGAAGAAAGATATCGCAAAAATTCAAACAGCTATGACTGCTGCTAAAGCTAACTAAGGATCCAAAGAATGACACACAAAAGAGAGATTCAAGGTGTAGTGGTAAAAGTTTCTGGAGATAAAACTGCTTCTGTATTAGTTACTAGATCAGTTTTACACCCAAGATATCACAAGACTGTAAAAAGATTTAAAAAATATTTAATTCATGACGAAAGAAACGAATTAAACGAAGGTGACACGGTAATTGCTATTGAGTGTAGACCTTTATCAAAAACTAAATCTTTCAGATTAAAGACTATTGTAGCTACAGGAGTTAAATAATGATTCAAAGTTTTACTAGATTAAACGTAGCTGACAACACTGGTGCTAAACAAATTATGTGTATCAAAGTTCTTGGTGGTTCTAAGAGAAGATATGCATCTGTAGGTGACGTTATCGTTGCTTCAGTTAAAAAAGCCTTACCAACTGGAAAAGTTAAAAAAGGTCAAGTAGTTAAAGCAGTAGTTGTTAGAACTCATAAAGAAGTTCAAAGAGAAAACGGTTCATTAATTAGATTCGACGACAACGCAGCAGTTATTTTAGATGCTAAGAAAGATCCAATCGGAACTAGAATCTTTGGACCAGTTGCTAGAGAAGTTAGATATTCAGGTTTCATGAAAATCGTTTCACTTGCACCGGAGGTATTATAATATGGCAATCAAGTTAAAAATCAAAAAAGGTGATACTGTAAAAATTATCGCTGGTGATGACAAAGGTAAAACTGGTGAAGTTTTAGCTGTTTTACCTTCAAAAGGTAAAGTAATCGTTAAAGATTGTAAAGTTGCTAAAAAAACTGTTAAGCCTGATCAAGAAAAACACCCAGAAGGTGGATTCGTGAACAAAGAAATGCCTATTGACATTTCTAATGTAGCTAAAGTAGAAGGTGAGTAAGATGGCATCAAGACTATTAGAAAAATATAAAGCTGAAATCAAACCAGCTTTAGAAGCGGAATTTGCTAAAAACAAAATGTTAACTGCTAAGTTAGACAAAGTAGTTATCTCTGTTGGTGCTGGTGAAGCAATGAAAGATTCTAAGTTAATGCAAAACATGCAAGATACTATTTCTTTAATCGCTGGTCAAAAAGCTGTTAAAGTTATTGCTAAGAAATCAGTTGCTGGTTTTAAAGTAAGAGAAGGTTATCCTGTAGGTGTTAAAGTTACACTTAGAGGTGAGCAAATGTATAACTTCTTAGATAAACTTTGTTCAATTGCATTACCAAGAGTTAAGGATTTTAGAGGTCTTAACAAAAATGGTTTTGATGGTAGAGGAAACTTCAACTTCGGATTAGATGAGCAATTAATGTTCCCAGAAGTTGTATATGATGATATTATTAAAACACACGGTATGAACATCTCGGTTTCTACAACTGCTAATAACGATGCTGAAGCGTTTAGATTATTAGAATTAGTTGGGATTCCATTTACAAAAGGAAAAGCGTAATGGCAAAGAAGTCTATGATTGCAAAACAAAAGAGAACTCCTAAGTTCTCTTCAAGAGCATACACAAGATGTAATGTTTGTGGAAGACCACACTCTGTTTACAGAGATTTCGGTTTATGTAGAGTTTGTTTAAGAAAAATGGCTAACGAAGGTTTATTACCTGGTGTTAGAAAAGCTAGTTGGTAGGAGATATTAAGCTATGATGAATGATATAATCGCAGATGCTTTAACAAGAATTAGAAATGCAGCACTAAGAAAATTAGATGTTACTACTTTATTACACTCTGGATCAGTTGTTGGTATTTTAAATGTACTACAACAAAAAGAGTATATTACTGGATTCAAAGTTATTGATGGGCAAAATAATAAAAAGTCGATTCAAGTTGAATTAAAATACGATGACAATGAAAAATCAGTAATTAACGAAATTACTAGAGTTTCTAAACCAGGTAGAAGAGTTTACAAAAACGCTTCTGAAATTAAAAACTTTAAAAACGGTTACGGTACTATTATTGTTTCTACTAACAAAGGTGTGATTGCTAATGATGAAGCTTTCGCTGCTAATGTTGGTGGTGAAGTACTTTGTACTGTTTGGTAGGAGAGTGTAATGTCTAGAATTGGAAAAAAACCTATCGCTATCCCTTCAGGGATTGAAGTATCAGTTAATGGTACAGTTATCGATGTAAAAAAAGGTAACAAAACTTCTTCTGTTGAAACACATGGAAGAGTAGGAATTGAAATTGCTGATAACAGTGTTAATTTAGAAAGAGTTGGAGATTCTAAAGAATCTTCTGCTTTCTGGGGAACATACAGAGCATTATTAAACAACGCTATCGAAGGATTAAATAAAGGTTTCCAAAAATCTTTAGAGATCAACGGTGTTGGTTATAGAGCTGCTGTTAAAGGTAAAGTTTTAGAACTACAACTAGGTTATTCTCACCCAATTAATTTCGAAATCGAAGAAGGTTTAGAAATTTCTGTTGAGAAAAACATCGTTCACGTTAAAGGTGCTGACAAACAACAAGTTGGTCAAGCTGCTGCAATCATTAGAGGCTTTAGAAAACCAGAACCGTACAAAGGTAAAGGTGTTAAATATACTGACGAGACTATCGTTAGAAAAGCCGGAAAAACTGCTAAGTAAGGTGTGAAGAATGAGTAGAGCAAAAGATTTAGCAAAAAAGAATTCATTAAGAATTAAGAGAAAAAAAAGAGTTAGAGGAAATATCTTTGGAACTTCTGAGTTACCAAGAGTTACTGTTTTCAAATCTAACAAATTTTTAAGTGCGCAAGCAATTAATGATGTTGAAGGTGTTACTTTAGCATCAGTTAGTTCTCAATCAATGAACTTAAACGTGAACAAAGAAAATGCAGTTAAAGTAGCAGCGCAATTCGCTGAAGCTTTAAAAGCAGCTGGTATTGAAACAGTAGTATTTGATAGAAATGGTTACCTTTATCATGGTGTAGTTGCAGCATTCGCTGACGCACTTAGAGATAACGGTATCAAATTATAAGGGTTAATGATGGCAGTAAATAGAGAAGACTTTCAAGAAGCAATCGTTAAAATCGGTAGAGTAACAAAAGTTGTAAAGGGTGGTAGAAGATTTAGATTTACTGCTCTTGTAGTTGTTGGTGATAAACAAGGTACTGTTGGTTTCGGTACTGGTAAAGCTAAAGAAGTTCCTGATGCTATTAAAAAAGCATTAGACGACGCATTCAAATCTTTAGTAAAAGTTAATATTCATGGTACAACTATTGCACATGATATTGAACATAAATATAACGCAAGTAAAATCTTACTTAAGCCTGCATCTGAGGGTACAGGACTTATCGCTGGTGGAGCTGCAAGACCTGTTCTTGAGCTTTCTGGTGTTAAAGATATTATTGCTAAATCTTTAGGTTCAAACAATCCAAATAACTTAGTACAAGCTACTGTTGAAGCTTTAGCTAGAATTAAAGGATAGTAGATGGTATTAGAAAATTTACAACCAGCAGCTGGTAGTACAAAAAACAGAAAAAGAGTTGGTAGAGGTCAAGGTTCAGGAATGGGTAAGACTTCTACAAGAGGTCAAAAAGGTCAAAAATCTAGATCTGGTTACAAAATCAAGAGAGGATTCGAAGGTGGTCAAATGCCAATGCAAAAAAGACTTCCTAAAATCGGTTTCTTCTCAAGAGTTGTTAAGCCTTACTCTATCAATGTTGATAAAGTAAAACAAGTTGCTGCACTTGAAGAAATTACACTTGAGTCAATCAAGTCTGTATATAAATTATCTAAATCTATTGTTAAAGTTAAATTAGTAGGTTCTACTGCTAAAGATTTAGCATCTAAGATTAAAGACGAAAACGTTACTACAACTGGTAAATAGCCATGAGTAAAGATCTAATAAATAAGATACTTATTACATTAGGTTTTATATTTCTTTACAGGTTACTGGCATACGTGCCAGTTCCTGGGGTTAATATAGACGTAGTAAAAGAATTCTTTGATTCAAATGCAAACAATGCATTAGGTCTTGTTAATATGTTCAGTGGTAATGCAGTTGAAAGACTGTCTATTATATCACTTGGAATTATGCCTTACATTACAGCTTCTATTATTATGGAATTATTAGCTGCTACTTTCCCTGCACTTGGTAAAATGAAAAAAGAGAGAGATGGGATGCAAAAATACATGCAAATCATCAGATATACTACTATTGTTATTACATTAATTCAATCAATTGGTGTGTCAATGGGTCTTAATTCATTAACTGGTCAAAGTGGTCAAAGCGCTATATCTATTGATATGGATACTTTCGTTGCTGTATCTTCAATCTCTATGTTAACTGGTACGATGCTTCTTATGTGGATTGGTGAACAAATCACACAAAAAGGTATTGGAAACGGTATTTCATTAATTATCTTCGCTGGTATTGTATCTGCAATTCCTAGTGCTATTGGTGGAACTATTGATTTAGTTAATAATGGTCAAATGAACTTCTTAACAGTAATTGCAATTGTAGTTATTATTTTAGCAACAGTTGGTGCTATTATTTATGTTGAGCTAGCAGAAAGAAGAGTTCCTGTTTCATATTCAAGAAAAGTAATGATGCAAAATCAAAAGAAAAGAGTTATGAACTATATTCCTATTAAGTTAAACTTAGCAGGTGTTATTCCAGCGATTTTCGCGTCAGCAATTTTAATGTTCCCTGCTACTGTACTACAAGGTTCTCAAAATCCGATCCTTGTTGCAATCGCAGATTACTTAAGTCCTAGTTCGTATACATTTAATGTATTTATGTTCCTATTCGTAGTTTTCTTTGCCTTCTTCTATGCGTCGATCACATTCAACGCAAAAGATATCTCAGAAAATTTAAAGAAGCAAGGTGGATTTATCCCTGGTGTTAGACCTGGTGGTAGTACAGCTGAATTCTTAAATGAAACTGCAAGTAGATTAACATTCTGGGGTGCGTTATATTTAGGTGCTATTTCAACTGTACCTTGGCTTGTAGTAAAAGCTATGGGAGTTCCATTCTATTTTGGTGGAGTTGCTGTACTTATCGTTGTTCAAGTAGCAATCGATACTATGAGAAAAATTGAAGCACAACAGTATCAGAGTAAATACGAAACTCTTAGTGCAGTAGGTCTATAAAACTTATGGCTATTCCATTAAGAAAACCAAACGAAATTGCAAAGCTTCGTACAGCAGGTCTTGCTGTTGCGAAGACTTTAAAATACTTAGAAGAAAATGTTAAAGCTGGCATGACTTTGAAAGAAGTTGACGCCATTGGTGAGAAGTTCCTAAGAAATTTAGGAGCTAGACCATCTTTTAAAGGCTTATACGGCTTTCCTGCCGCAGTATGTACTTCTTTAAATGAAGTAATTATTCACGGTATACCATCTGACACTGTTCTTAAAGAAGGTGATATTTTAGGTCTAGATATTGGATCTGAAATTGATGGATGGTATGGTGATGCTGCAATTACTATGCCTATTGGAAAAATATCAAAAGAAGATGGAGAGTTAATTGCTTGTGCAAAAGACTCTTTATATCATGCTATTGATATTATTCATGAAGGTATGAGATTTAAAGAATTATCACAAGCAATTGAAAAATTTATTGTTGATAGGGGTTACCAACCACTAATTAGATTTTGTGGTCATGGTATTGGTAAAAAACCTCATGGTGAACCAGAAATTCCAAATTACTTGGAATCTTCTAATGCAAAATCTGGACCGAAGATTAAAAACGGAATGGTATTTTGTTTAGAACCTATGATCACTCAAAAGATGCGAGAACCAGTTATTTTAGATAATGATTGGGACGTTGTTTCTTCTGATAGATTAAGAGGAAGTCATTATGAGCATACAGTCGCTGTAGTAGATGGAAAAGCAGTAATTTTATCTAAAGTAGAAGAGTAATTTTAATTAGGAGAACAAGTGGCAAAAGATGATGTAATTGTAATAGATGGGAAAGTAATTGAAGCTTTACCTAATGCAATGTTTAGAGTTGAGTTAGATAACGGACATGTAGTATTATGTCATATCTCAGGAAAAATGAGAATGCACTATATTAAGATTTTACCAAATGATAAGGTTAAAGTAGAAATTACTCCTTATTCATTAGACAAAGGTAGAATCACACACAGATATAAGTAATTATATCAAACTTAAATAAGGAATTTTATTCCTTATTTAAACTTCCATATTAAAAAATCACAAAAAAACTTTCTAATATACAAACTTATGAAGCCGTAACGCTTAATACTTCGCGCAACTTAAGAGTTATACCAAATGCTATTGCTTCATAACTTTATATATTAATCTTCTATTCTATTTTTTGTTAGATTTATTTCTTTTTCAATCATTTCTTTTTGTTTAAGCATTAATTCTAAATGCTGTTTTAAAACTTCTCTGTCTTTGTAAGATTCAATTATAAACTCATAAAGTTTAGGTCTATTTTTCTTCCAATTATGCAAGGTTGTTTTATTCACATCTAAATCTGCTTCTAATTTTCTCAAACTAGGCGCTGTCATTTTCTAGATTCCTAATAAAAATTTAATACATTTTATAAGATATTGGAACAAATGTCAAGTATTGTTATTATTTTGTACATATTATTGGAACAAATAATGCTAAAAGAAACAATTTTGTACAATACTCTCATGACAAAATTAGTTAAATATAAAATATTACGTTATTTGAACTTCCTAGATTCAATTGGATATAAGTATCACAAATCATTTGATTTTATTTCAAATGACATTAATAGCACTAGTTTACCAAACGATTTGCATAACTTGAAATCAACAGTTGATAACTGTTATTTATGTGAATTTTCTAAAACAAGAAAAAAAGCAGTTTTTGGTGAAGGTAATCCTAATGCTAAAATTATGTTCATAGGTGAAACTCCTACTTCTATTGAAGATGAAACAGGAAAAATATTTGTTGGACGTTCAGGTGAACTTCTTACAAAAATGATAGAAAATGTATTAAAAATAAAAAGAGAGTCTGTTTATATATCAAATATTATAAAATGTAAACCTTCTAATAATAAAAGTACTTTTAAATCTGAGGCTAACTTATGTAAGAGTTATCTTTTTAAAGAGATTGAACTAGTTAAGCCTGATATTATTGTTACTTTAGGACAAGAAGCTTATACATATTTAACAGATGAAGAACAAAATCTTTCAATGGTTAGAGGTCAAACAATAAATTATAGAAATATGATTTTAGTGCCTACTTTCCATCCTTCTTTTTTATTAAGAAATCCTTCTTCAAAAAAAGAGGCTTATGTAGATATGTTAAAAATAAAGAATTTATTGGAGAGTGGAAATTGAAACAATTATTGAGTATTTTTTTAGTTACATTTATTTTTATAGGATGTGCACCTAAAAAAACTGTTGAGATTAGTATACCTAGTGGTAATAATGTTGATATTGGTAAACCAGTAGATAAGATAGAAGACTTACCTGTATTAGGTGAAAAAATAGAAGCTTTGGATGAAGCTGCAATTGAAGAAGATGAAACTGCTATCTTAGAAAATAAAGAAGTTTTTAAAATAGCTTTTATTTATCCTTCTAAAGTTGTAGGTAAATACGCTAAAACTGCAATGAATACTATGCTTGGTTATTTTGAATATAAAAAAATCAATTATGATATTAAAGTTTTTGATTCATTAAACGAAGATCCTATAAATGTAAATAATGCATTCTCTGAAATAAGAGATTCTGGATTTACAAAAGTAATTGCTTTGTTTTCTCCAAAAGCTGTTGATACAGTTCATTTAGCTGATACTTATGATTTAGATGTTTATTTACCTTTAACTAATAAAAATGATGTTTTTAGTGTAAATGATAATTTCATTTATGGCGGTATCTCTTATGATGATCAAATATCAAGATTACTTGCATATTCAAATGTTAAAAATAGTATGTTTTACCAAAACTCTTTTTTAAGTAAAAAACTAAAATTTAAATATGAAAATATAGTTGATGATATTAAAATTATTAAAGAAGTTAAAAAGAAAAGAAATAATTTTAAAAATTTAGTAGATGATGAAAGATTAAATGGAAATACAATTTTCTTAAATACAGGAATTGTAAAAACATCTATTTTATTATCACAGTTAAGAGCCTATGAAATTGAACCTAGAGTTGTTTTATCAACACAAGTTAACTACAACTCTAAACTTATTGCATTAACACAAAAAAAAGATAGATTAAACTTTATTGTTGCTAATTCTATTGATCACGTGGATTCTGCATTATTGGATACATTAGCATCTTATGGTTCAGATGTTGTTTATAATTGGGTAGATTACTCTACATTGGTTGGGATTAATTACCTTTATGATTCAAATGAAACATTACTTATTTCTACAGTAGTTAATGATAATGAGGTAGTTTATGTACCAAAATTATTTAAAAGTACTGCTTTTGGCTTTTTAGAAATTAAGTAATATTTAGATAGAATCGCGAATATTTATATTTATGGAGTTTGAATTGAGAACACATTATTGTACAGAAGTTACAGAAAAAAACATCGGTGATAAAGTTACTGTTGCTGGTTGGGTAAACAGTAGAAGAGATCACGGTGGAATTATATTTATTGATTTAAGAGATAAGGGCGGACTAGTTCAATTAGTTGCTGACCCATCTGTTTTACCAATTGCAGAAACAGTTAGAGATGAATTTGTTTTAATTGCAACTGGAACAGTTAGAGAAAGAGGTGAAGGATTAGAAAATCCTAACTTAGTAACTGGAAAAATTGAAATTGTTTTAGATGAATTAGTTATTGAAAATAAATCTAAGCCAATGCCATTTGATTTAAATGATGAAAAAGTAAATGATGAAATTAAATTAAGAAATAGATTCTTAGAATTAAGATCGAAAAAAGCATTTGAAACTTTCCAATTAAGATCTAAAGCTGCTATTCAAGTAAGAAACACTTTAGATGAATTAGGTTTCTTAGATGTTGAAACTCCAATCTTAACAAAATCTACTCCAGAAGGTGCAAGAGATTATTTAGTACCATCAAGAGTTCATGGTGGTGAGTTTTATGCATTACCACAATCACCTCAATTATTTAAACAATTATTAATGGTATCTGGATTTGATAAATATTTCCAAATTGCTAAATGTTTTAGAGATGAAGATTTAAGAGCTGATAGACAACCTGAATTTACTCAAATAGATGTTGAGATGTCTTTTTGTGATCAAGAAGATGTAATTAAAGTTGCTGAAAAAGTTATCACTGATGTATTTACAAAATGTGATAAACCAGTTCCTGCTACTTTCCCAAGAATGAGATACTGGGATGCAATGGAAACTTATGGTTCAGATAAACCAGATACAAGATTTGCAATGCCTTTAGTAGATGTTATTGATATTTTTGCAAACTCTACAAATGAAATTTTTGCTGATATTGCAAAAGATAAAAAGAACAACAGAATCAAAGCACTTAAATGTCCAAATGGAGATAATATCTTCTCTAAGAGACAAATGAAAGGTTTTGAAGACTACGTTAGAAAATTTGGAGCTAAAGGTCTTGGTTACTTCCAAATGAAAGAAGATGGTCTTAAAGGTCCTTTAACTAAATTCTTCTCTGAAGCTGATTTAGAAGAGATTGTTAAAACTACTGAACTTGAAGTTGGTGATGTTGTATTCTTTGGTGCAGGTGATAAAAAGACTGTATGGGATTACATGGGTAGATTTAGACTTTACCTTGCTGAGCAAATGGATGCTATTCCTGAAGATGCTTACGAGTTCTTATGGGTTGTTGATTTCCCAATGTTTGAAACTGAAGACGGTAAAACTAAAGCTCTTCACCATCCGTTTACAATGCCAAAATCTTTAGAAGATACTTCAGATTTAGAAGCTATTGAATCAATTGCTTATGATATCGTATTAAACGGTATGGAATTAGGTGGTGGATCTATTAGAATTCATAAAGAAGAAATTCAATCAAAAGTATTTGAATTAATGGGAATTTCGGAAGAAGAGCAAAGAGAGAAATTTGGTTTCTTACTTGACGCACTTCAATATGGAGCACCATCTCATGGTGGATTCGCAATGGGTCTAGATAGACTTGTAATGCTTCTTGTTGGAACTGATTCAATTAGAGATGTTATTGCATTCCCTAAAACACAAAAAGCTCAATGTTTATTAACAGGAGCTCCATCACCAGTTGATGCTGAGCAGTTAAAAGACTTAAGTTTAAGAATTAGAAAAACTGAAGCCTAAGGCTTAATTAAAAGAGGTTAGTATGTTTAAAATTTTATTTTTATTAATACTACCTCTTTTGGTATTTTCAAAATACCAAATCACTACATATATGCCTCTTGAAGGCTACTTAATCAAAAAAATTGCTCAAAACTATGTAAGATCAAAAGTAATTGTTCCTACTTATTCTAATAAAAAATTAGATTTATCACACTCTGAAATATCAAGACTTGCTAATACTAAGGCATATTTTCATTTTGGTTTAGACATTGAAAAAGAGTATATATCTTTATTATCAAAAGCTAATCCACAATTAAAAGTATTTGATTTATCAAATGGTATTGATAAAATATCTTATAACGGGAAAATTAACCATTATGTTTGGATGGATCCTATATTACTACGTAAGGTAGCAAAAAATATATTTGATGCAATAGTGTCTTTAGATAAAAGTAATAAAGGTTTTTATTTAAATAGTTACAATGCTTTATTAGATGAATTAGATAAAATATATTTAAATACAAAAGTAAAACTAGATAAAAGTGAAATCTATAATATCTTTATTTTTGATGAGTATTGGACTTATTATGCTAAGCGATTCGGAATTAATTTATATAGAAAAGATAAACAAATTATTAAAGCAGATGAAGTTACACCTTTGTTAAAGTTCGTTGACAAAAATGAAATCAAAGCTGTATTAGTTGCTAATGATAACACTTTTTCTTATGCTAAATCTATTTCTGGAAATGCTGATATTGTGATTAAAAGTAATGATATTTTTGATGACTTCTTATTTAACAACTTTATAAATCTTACAAAAGAACTAGAGAAATAAAAAAATTATTTTTATTTTTTGAATAAATTTTATACACCTGTATATCCCCCTGAACTATCTTTATTGTATATAATCTATATATTATTTAGGAGTTTATTATGTCACAAAAACTAATTGATTATAAAGGTATTAGTGTAAAAAAAGAGTTATATCCAATCATTAAACATATTGAAGATGTGGATAAATATAGAGAAGAATTGGGAAGACTAAGTTCTTCCTGGGATATTTTTGCATTACTTGGACAATTAGGTGATATTAATATTGATATTGGTAAAACAAAAGAAAATTTCCTTAATCTTACATCTACGTTATTAAACCATTTGAGCGAACAAACAATAAAGAAAGTAACAACTGAAATGAAGTTCAAGTCTCAAGTTGCAATCGATATTGTTATTAGAAACTTGTTTGAAAGAACTGCTGATATTGGATTTTTATCTACGGATGATGATATTAGAAAGTTTATCAAATTTTATGTATCAGATTATGATGAAGAAAGCTTAGAGTATAAAAAAGAAATTCAAAAAAGATTTAAAGAGTATGTTGCTAAATATTCTGTTTATTTTGATATTGTTTTAGCTAATACAAATGGAAAAGTTTTAGCACGACTTAATGATGATATTAAGTCTGATAAAATTGAAAAGTCCTTCATTCAGGAAGTTTTAAATACGAGTAATGAATATGTTGAAACATATAAATATCATGATTTTATTCCTCAATATAAAAAAACTTTAGTTTATTCATACAAAGTTAGAAAAACAAATAATCCAAATTCTGAAAACTTAGGTGTCTTAAGTCTTTGTTTTAGATTTACTGATGAAATGAAAGGTATTTTTAAAAACTTAATTGATACGAAAAATAAAGAAGCTTTAATGATTTTAGATGAAGATGGAAAAGTAATTGCTTCAAGTAATAAAGCTCATATTCCACTTGGTTCTAAATTAGCAATTATTTTGGATGATGATTATAAGATTGTATCTTTTGCAGGTAGAGATTATATTGCTAAAACTTGTAAAACAAATGGTTATCAAGGTTTTAATGGATTAAAATGGTATGGACATATTATGATTCCTCTTGAACATGCTTTTTTAAGTGATGAATTGAATTCGTTAGATATTGAACAAAACATCATTGAATCTATGATGAATAATGAACAACATTTTTCTTCAGATTTAAAAGATGTTTTTCTAAAAAGTAAAATAATACAAGATAATTTAAGTAGAGTTATCTGGAATGGTAATATCGCTCAAAGTAAATTAAATTCAAGTAATAGAGGTTTTTCAAAATCCTTATTAAATGAAATAGGATTAACAGGAACAAAAGCTAATTCTTCCTTGGAAAATTTAAATGAAACTATAATAACCTCTATTTTAAAAGATAGTGAATTTTTATCCTCTTTAGCTATTGATATTATGGATAGGAATCTATATGAAAGGGCAAATGATTGTAGGTGGTGGGCTTTAACTTCATATTTTAGAGAAGCCTTAGATGATATGAATTCTTTAGCTCATAAACAAGAAGAGATATCTGCTGTTTTAAAATATATAAATGATTTATATACAGTGTATAGTAATATTTTAATTTATGATAGAGATGGAAAAGTTATTGCTGTATCAAATAAAAAAGATGATTATTTAATTGGTAAAATTTTAAGTCAAGAATGGGTTCATAAAAGTTTATCTTTAAAAGATACTTCAAAATATTGTGTATCAAAATTTGAAAAAACTAATCTTTATTCAAATGAATCTACATATATTTATTGTAGTGCAATCAGATCAATAAAAAATGAAAAACAAATAACTGGTGGTATAGCTGTAGTTTTTGATTCTACTCCAGAATTTTCTGCAATGTTAAATGAAACTCTTCCCAAAGATAGTAATCAAGAAAAAATCAAAGGAACTTTTGCTTTATTTACAAATAGGTCAAAAAGAATTATATCTTCTACAAATGATGAGTTTGCTGTTGATGGTTTTTTAGATATTAACGATAAGTTTTTTGAAATTGAGAATGCACATAAATATAGTGAAATTATTGAATTTAATAATAAATACTATGCTGTTGGTGTTCGATGTTCCATGGGCTATAGAGAATACAAAAGTAGGGTTGATGATTATGTAAATGATATTTTATGTTTTGTTTTTATTGAAATTGGTGATATAAATATCTCAAATAAAATACTATCTAAAGAGAATAGAAAATTTAGTAATCAAATAGTAAATGAAGAGTTTTTTGATGATAGCATAGAATTAGCTACTTTTAATATTGGAAATAGATTTTTAGCAGTTGATGCAAAGAATGTATTAGAATCTATTGGTATTGATGAACTAGAAGAATCAATTGATATGGATAAAAAAAATCATTTTAAAGGAATGGTTTTATATAAAGAAAAATTAATTTCTGTTTTAGATATTAGAGATTTTGTGAATGAAGAAATAAATGATAATCAATTATCAAATATTATATTATTAGAATATGATAAAGATAATCTTGAACATTGTATTGGGATTATGGTTTCTAGTTTAGAAAATATAGCGCTTGTTAAAAAAAATTCAATACAACATATTCAAAATCACTTTTTAGGAACAGGTACTTTAGTGGAAAGTTTAGTTGACATCAATCAAGATAATGAGTCAAAAGTTGCTATGATTTTGGATATAAAAAAAATTGATGTTAATTTAACACAAAAAATAGGCTAATTTGAACTTTATTGTATAATATTTAAAAGAATTGTGGCACAATACGAAAAAACTATACTATATAAAATTAAAGAAACTATAATGAGTAATATAAATAAACCAAATAAATTTTTACCTACTACTAGAAAAGAGATGGAAGAACGTGGATGGGACGAACTTGATGTTGTTCTAATCACTGGAGATGCTTACATTGATTCACCTTTTATGGGAATTGCAGTTGTGGGAAGAATATTAGAAGATATCGGACTTAGGGTTGGAATTATTGGACAACCTGATGTTAATTCTGATGTTGATGTTAAAAGACTTGGCGAGCCAAAACTATTTTGGGGAGTTAGTGGTGGAAGTATTGATTCTATGGTATCAAACTATACTGCTACAAAAAAATTCAGAAACTCGGATGATTATACTCCAGGTGGTAAGAATGAAAAAAGACCTGATAGAGCTACTATGGTTTATACAAACCTAATTAGAAGACACTTCAAAGGTACTGTTCCTATTGTATTAGGTGGTATTGAAGCTTCTTTACGTAGATTAACTCACTATGATTACTGGTCAAACAAATTAAGAAAACCTATTTTATTTGATACAAAAGCTGATTACATGATTTATGGAATGGGTGAACAAGCTATTATTGATTTAGGTAATACTTTAAGAGAGGGTGGAGATCCTAAGAATATTAGAGGTTTATGTTATATTTCAAAAGAACCGGTAGAGGAGTTTTTACAAATTCCTTCACATAAAGAGTGTTTAGATGAAAAAGAAAAGTATATTGATTTATTCAAAACTTTTTATGATAATAATGACCCTATGTACTCAAAAGGTTTATGTCAACCAGTTGATACAAGATATTTAATACAAAACCCACCTAGTGATCACATGGATCAAGATGAGATGGATAAAATTGCGTCTTTCCCATACCAAAGAGATGCTCACCCGTATAATACAAAAGATGGAAAAGTTAAATGTTTAGAAACAATTAAATTTTCTATTATGACTCATCATGGTTGTTGGGGAGAGTGTAACTTCTGTGCTATTGCCGCTCACCAAGGTAGAACAATTAGAACAAGAAGTGAAAAGAATATTCTTCAAGAGGCAAAAGACTTTACAAAATATAAAGACTTTAAAGGAATCATCTCTGATGTTGGTGGACCAACAGCTAATATGTATGGTTACGAATGTACTAAAAAGATGAAATTGGGTACCTGTATTGAGAATAAACGATGTGTTGATGCCAATAGACTTTGTAGAACTATGAAAGTTGACCACGGAAGAAATATTAAGTTACTAAAAGATATTAGAGCTATTCCTGGAATCAAAAAAGCATTTGTTGCTTCTGGGGTAAGATATGATTTAATTACTGCTGATAAAAAGCATGGTTATGAGTATTTAAAAGAGATGGTAAATCACCATATCTCAGGACAAATGAAAGTTGCACCTGAACATACAAGTGATGAAGTTCTTCATCATATGGGAAAACCTGGTAAACAAACGCTAATTGATTTTAAAAAGATGTATGATAGATTAAATAAAGAATCTGGTAAAAAACAGTTCTTAACATATTATCTAATTGCTGCACATCCAGGGTGTGAAGAAAAACATATGAAAGATTTAAAACAATTTACAACACATGAATTAAAAATGAATCCTGAACAAGCACAAGTATTTACTCCAACTCCTGGAACTTACTCTGCTGTTATGTATTATACAGAAATGGATCCATTTACAAAGAAAAAGATTTTTGTAGAAAAAGATCAAAGAAGAAAAGAGAAACAAAAAGAGATTGTAGTTCCAAAAAGAGATCATTTTAATGCAAGAGCTAAAAAAATGAAAACTTCATCAGGAATGCAAGGCTAATCCTACACTTACGCCTTTTATAGTTGTTTTATAATTAAAACAGGTATAAAAGGACTATTTCGATAAAATACCGCAATTATAATAATGCAAAACTTATTCAAGGAAAAATATTAATGAAAAAATTATTTTTAATTATTGGAGCTCCAGGTTCTGGAAAAACAACAGATGCTGAATTAATTGCAGCAAAATATGAAACTATTACTCATTATTCAACAGGTGATATGTTCCGAGCTGAAGTTGCAAGTGGTAGTAAAAGAGGTGAATTAATTGATTCTTTCATTTCTAAAGGTAAAATTGTACCTATTGATATTGCTATTGAAACTATTTTAGGTGCAATTAAAAGAACTTCAACTGATGTTGTAATTATTGATGGTTATCCAAGATCTGGGGAACAAATGACAGAACTTGATAAATATTTAGCACAAGAAGATGAAGTTGAATTGGTAAATGTAATTGAAGTTGAAGTATCAAAAGAGACTGCTTTCCAAAGAGTATTAGGTAGAGCTGCTGATGCACAAGTTATAAGAGCTGATGATAATGAAGAAGTTTTTCTTAATAGAATGAAACTATATATTGATCCTTTAGAAGAGATTCAATCTTTCTATACGAAAAAGAATTTATTAAAAGTTATTTCTGGAGAAAGAAGTATTGAAGAAATTGTAAATGAAATGGATAACTTTATTCAATCTAAAATATAATTTATTTTTTAATAAAAATTTTTCATAAAAAAGGCGAGTACTTGGTACTTGCCTTTTTTTATATTTATAATGAAAAAAAATGAATAAATAAATAATAAAAATATGTAATTATCATTTTATAAGTAAAGATGATATAAAATACGACTATATAAGACAGACTCAAATCTCAAATCTCAAATTTAAATCAAGGAAATATTATGCTTAAGAAAATGTCAATTAAAAATAAAATTATAATTCTTGTCGTTATTCCTGTACTTTCAATATTACTTTTATCAGCTAAAATCATTAGTTCAGATTCTGATAAGTTAGAGCAATATGAACATCTTGAAATGGGAGTAATTTTAACTACTAAAATATCTTCACTTGTTCATGAAACTCAAAAAGAAAGAGGAGCTACAGCTGGATTCATTGGAAGTAAAGGGAAAAAGTTTAATGAAATTTTACCTAAACAAAGAACTCTTACAAATGCTAGGATTAAAGAATTAAAAGAATTCCTTAGTAATAATGATACTTCTGTTATTTCAAAAGATTTAGTAATTACATTAGATAAATCTTTAAAACAATTAGAAAATATCTCAGTAATCAGAAAAAATGTAAGCTCTTTTAGCATTAGTGGTACAAAGGCCATTGGATATTATACAAATATGAATGGTTTGTTTTTATCAATCGCTGCAGAGGTTTCTAAGGTATCTAGTTCTCCTGATATTACTAATCAATTAGTTGCTTATTCAAACTTTTTATTAAGTAAAGAAAGAGCTGGAGTTGAGAGAGCAGTGGGAGCTAATACTTTAGCAAAAGATGGTTTTGGTCCGGGAATGAGAATTAAGTTTAATGATTTAATTGCTGCTCAAAACTCTTTTATGTCTAACTTCTTACAATATGCATCTCCGGAGGCTAGAGAATTTTATAAAAAAACTTTAGTTGGAAATGATGTAAATGAAGTAAATAGAATTAGAAATACTCTATTAACTTCTGATAAAAAACATGATATTACAGCTGATATGAAAAATGCTGTTGGATATGGTGGATTAATACATAACTTTAAAAACTATGTAATTAGAGGAACTGCAAAATATGAAGAAAAAGTAAAAAAGCAGTTTTCTCAATTATTAGCAGATATTAAAGAGTATAAAAATGTTGGTAATATTTCTGATGAAGAATTAGTTTTATTAAATGATATTGAAAAAGTATTTACTAAATATTACAATGGTCTTCCTTCTGTTGTAAAATCAGTAAATGAAGGTATGTTAGTAAAAGACTTAGATAAAGTTGTTAAAGTTAGTGATGGCCCTGCTATTAAAGCTTTAACAAAATTAGGAAATAGTCTGTTTGCTGATGATTCAGAATACTGGTTTAATAAAATCACTGCAAAAATCAATTTATTAAAAAAGATTGATGATTTCTTAGCTGAAAAATTAACACAAAATATTGTGAGTGAATATTCTGATGCTAAAGCTCAATATACACTTGTAATTAGTTTAGTTCTTCTTACTTTAATTATTGTGATCATTTTATCTTTCATTATTATGAAAACTATTGTTCAATCATTAACTGAATTTAAAGAAGGTTTATTATCATTCTTTAAATATGTAAATAAAGAAAATAAAGAGATTACTCATTTAGATGATTCAAACAGAGGCGAAATTGGATTGATGGCAAAAGCTGTTAATGAAAATATTGATAAAGTTAAAATTGGTATTGATGAAGAAAGAAATGTTATTGATAAAACAATTGCAGTTTTAAGAGATTTTGAACAAGGTGATTTATCTCAAAGAATTAATGTAACTACTGAAAATGTGGCTTTAAATGAATTAACTACATTACTTGATAAAATGGCCTCAAACCTTGAGTTAAATATTGATAATGTATTAAAAGTATTAGAAAACTATGCTTCTTATGATTATACAAATAAAGTTGATGATAGTGAGTTAAAAGCTCATCTAAAAAAATTAGCAACAGGTGTGAATAATTTAGGTGGTGCCATTTCTCAAATGTTAGTTGATAGTAAACAAGTTGGAGTTGATTTAAATAACTCTTCTGCTTCATTACTTGAAAATGTAAATATTGTAAATCAATCATCTACAGAAGCAGCAGCATCTTTAGAAGAAACAGCAGCAGCACTAGAAGAAGTTACTGGTAATATATCTAGTAGTTCTCAATCTATTAACCAAATGTCAGAATATGCATCAAGATTAAATTCTTCTACTTCACAAGGGGAAGAGTTAGCAAATAAAACAATGAAATCAATGGATGAAATTAATGAACAAGTTAGTTTAATTAATGAGTCTATTTCTATTATTGATCAGATTGCATTCCAAACAAATATTCTATCACTAAATGCTGCGGTTGAAGCTGCAACTGCTGGTGAGGCAGGAAAAGGTTTTGCTGTTGTTGCACAAGAAGTAAGAAACCTAGCATCAAGATCAGCTGAAGCTGCTAAAGAGATTAAAGATTTAGTAGAAAATGCAAATGAAAAAGCAGTTGAAGGTAAACAAATTGCTGATTCTATGATTCATGGATATGAGAGTTTAAATGAAAATATTGTTAAAACTATTGAATTAATTAGAACAGTTGAAACATCATCTCAAGAGCAGAGAACTGGTATTGAGCAAATTAATGATGCTATTAATATGCAAGATAGACAAACTCAAGAGATAGCACGAGCTGCAAGTGAAACATTTGACATTGCTACAAATACGTCAGATTTATCTACTAAAATTGTACAAAATGCAGATGAAAAAAACTTCATTGGAAAAAACGATATAGTTTAGAAAAATGAATAAACAAAAAAACTTCTATTCAGTTATTATTGGAACTGAACTTTTAAATGGGCGTCGTAAAGATGCCCATTTTTCATTTTTGAATGAACAACTTCTAAAAAGAGGTTGGGAACAAAAAGGCTCTTTTGTAATTGAAGATGATACAAAACTAATGTATGAAGTCTTCAAACTTATTAAATCTGACCCAAATTCTGTTATGTTTTGTTTTGGTGGTATTGGAGCTACACCTGATGATTATACAAGAGTAGTAGCTGCTAAAGCTTTTACGAATGGTAATATGGAATTTCATGAAGAAGCAAAACAAAGAATTATAAAACAATTTAAAGAAGAGGCATATCCCCATAGAATAAATATGTCTTACTTTCCCATAAATGCAAAACTTCTAAAAAATGTAGTTAATAATGTAGCAGGGTTTTATCTAGAAGATAGATTTTTCTTTACTCCTGGATTTCCTTCAATGAGCCAATCGATGGTTATTGAAGCTTTGGATAAACATTATGCTAAAAATGATAAAAAATATAGACGTGTATTAACTGCTTCTTGTGGGGAGAATGATTTGATAAATTGTATGAAAGAAATACCTAAACATTTGGATTTAGCTTCTTTACCTAAAATATTAGAAGATAAAAGAAAAGTTGTTTTATCTTTGTCTGGATTTAATAAAGAAGAGGTTGATGAGAATTTTCAGATATTTATTGATTATCTTGAAAAGAATGAAGTTGAGTATGTATTAAAAGATATTAATTTTTAGTATTACTTAACAGGTTTATTATAATCTCCAATTTGCCAACCATCATCTTTTTTGTATTTTCCTAAATTATAATCTTTCCAAACTTTTTTACAAAGCTTATTTCCTAATCTATATTGATCTTTTGCAAACTGATGTGCTCTACCAAAGTTTGGAAATACTCCAGAACCACTAGCATACATATATGCTATATAACAATTTGATGAATAATCTCTTTGTTTTGAAGCTTTTTTGAAATAGTATAGAGCTTTTTCATAATCTTTATCTACTAACTTCCCAAATAGGAAATATTTTCCAATCATTGTTTGTGATTTTGAATAACCCTCATTTGCTGAGTCTACAAAGCTATTGTAAGCCTTTATTTTATTATAGTAAGGACTTTTATTAGATTGATAGATTTTACCTAATAAGTACTTTGCTTGGCTACTATGTAGTTTTTCTGATTTTTTTAGAAGTTTATAAGCTCTTTTTATGTCTTTTTTGACTCCATCACCTTGAATAAAAATGATAGCTAGAGTATTTAAAGCTTTTGTATTATTTTGTTTTGCCAGTTTTTTGTATAAAGGAATTGCTTTTAATGCACCTTGATTTTCATGTACATTATTTGCTTCTTGGAAACTTGTAGCATTTAAGATATTAATAAATATTAAAAATACTACAAGTTGTTTCATATTATTTCTCTTTTTATTTCTGAACTTAGAGTAGTTGTTATCTCATAAGTAATTGTATCTTGAATTTTTGCTAATTCTTGAACATTGTCAAAAATACAAACTTCTTTTTCATCTGTGTCCAATGATAGATTATCCATTGATACTCTTCCTAGTATTTTATGACCTTTAGGTGTTGAATAAGATTGTCTTTCGTTTAGTCTTAAAAAACCATCTCCATATCCAATATCATAAGTTGAGACAATCATATCTTTTGAGGCTGTAAATGTAGCTCCATATCCAAGAGATTGTCCTTGTTTTAATTCTCTTGTTGACATCTTCTGTGCCCACATTGAAAGTACTGGTTTTAGCTCTGGGTTATTATATGTTTTATCTGTCTCTAAATACCCATATGTGGCTATCCCAACTCTAGCAAAATCTTCATTGAAATTATTGTGTCTAAATAGGGCTGAAGAGTTACAAGAATGGAAGCTAGGAATATCAAGTGAAAGTTTTTCACATATGTTCACAACTCTTCTTTTAACTTCCTTAAAATTTTCATTTTGCCAAAAGAAGTCTGTAGATAAAGTATCTGCATTTCTGTGGTGTGTGAAAACTCCAGTTATTTTGATATTTTTTTCTAGAAGCCCAGTATAAGCCTCTTCTAGTTCATCTATACAAATTCCATTCCTATGCATACCTGTATCTACTTTGATATGAACATTACTGTTATTTGGTAGATTACTAATATTTTCTAGGGAATTTAAAGCTATGTGAAAAGAGTGTGAATAAGTATGAAAATTACTTTCAGCTAGGATTAATATATTATTAAATAATTCTTTTATATGTAGAGCTTCTTTTAGTGTTCTAACTACTGCTTTTTTAATACCAAATTCAGCACATAATGTGGCTATCTCAACAAGTCCATGACCATAGGCATTATCCTTTAGTACAACGGCTACCTTTTCTTTAGAACCTGCGTGTTCTGAGATGATATTTAGGTTATGAAATAAGTTCTTTTTATTTAATAAAATTTTCGCCAAATTTAGTCCTCATTTTCTTTAAAATAACTAGATATTACTTCTGCATCTTTTTGGTTTAGAACTTCTTTTAGTTCCTCAACTGATGCTGTTTTTATTTTTTCAAATTCACCAAAATATAAAAGAAGTTTTTTTACTTTTGCTTCTCCAATACCTTTGATTTGAAGTAGAGATATTTGTTTGTCTTCTGCTCGTTTTTGTTTTTTATGGAAATTAATTACAAATCTATGTGCTTCATCTCTTTGTCTTTGAACAAACTGTAATCTTTGATCAGATGTTTTAAGTTTTAGAGCTCTAATACTTCCATCTTTATCTTTATAATGAACAATATCTTTTGCAGCACCTTTTGCTCTATGAGCTTTGGCATCTACTTTTTCTTTTGCTATTGCTATTATATCTAGATTCACTCCCACTGATTGAACAATATCATATGCTAGTTTTAGTAGTGTCTCTCCTCCGTCAATTACCCAAAGGTCTGGAGCAGGATTCTTTTCAAAAGAATCAACTCTTCTCATTAACATTTCTCTCATTTGAGAGTATTCGTCCTTTGATTCAAGATTATAGTGTCTAAAAGCTTTTTTATCAAAGGTATTTAACTCTTCATTCCATACAACCATAGCTCCAACAGTTGCTTGTCCCATCATATGTGAGTTATCATAAGACTCAACCCTATAAGGAAGTGTATTCAATCCAAATAGATTTTGCAGTTCTTCATATATAGTTGTTTGATTTTTAGAAGATTCAATTCTAAGTAATTCATCACAGTTATTAAGTGCAATATCCACTAGAGTTTTTTTCTTATCTCTTTTTGGATTTATAATTTTGATATTTCTATCAAATCTCTCTTTTATAAATACCTCTAAATCTTCTTTTTCTTCTACTTCGTTAGCTACTAATATCTCTTTTGGAAGTAGGGGAATTTCATTATCATAGTAGTTTATAATAGCTCTTTGATATGCTTCATTTAAATCTATTGTAGGTTCATTATCAATGATTGTATCTATTTTAATAAAGTCATGTGATGAAGAAGCTAGTTTTCCATCTCTAATGAACATTCTTACAATTACAGCTTTTTTTCTACCTGCTTTAATTGCAAAAAGGTCTAAGTCTTCATTTGTTGCTAAATCCATACCTGATTTGATTTGAGATTTTTCAATAGTTTTTATTCTATCTCTTAATTTCATAGCTTCTTCAAATCTAAAGTCTTCTGCATACTCTTCCATTTTTTCTTGTAGTTTTGCTATTAGTTTTGTTTTGTTATATATAAAATCTAATGCAGTATCTACTAGTTTTGAGTAATCTTCTGTAGTAATCTTACCTTCACATGGAGCATGACATTTTTTGATTTGATGGAAAAGACAAGCTTCTTTTCCTTTGATACATGATTTTTTTTGAACTAGAGGAACTATTTCATAAATAGAATCCAACATATCTTTAGCCCCTGTTGAGTATGGTCCAAAGTATTTGATACTTTTTCTTTTATGTACTTTTCTAGTGATTTCAAGTCTAGGGAATAGTTCTGCATAATCTACCATGATATATGGATATGTTTTATCATCTCGTAGTAAAATATTGTATTTTGGTTTTAGTTGTTTGATAAGAGAATTTTCCAAAATCAAAGCATCATGTTCATTAGGAACAACAATCCATTCAAGTGATACAGCTTCGCTAATCATCTTGTATATTCTAGGACCTAATTTATCTGCTGGTAATAGTTTTGGAGTAAATTTAAAGTATGACTTTACTCTATTTTTAAGGACTTTTGCTTTTCCAATATAAAGTAAATGACCATCTTTGTCAAAGTACTGATAGACTCCCGCTTCATTTGGGAGTTGTTTTAATTTCTCTTCTAAATTCATAGGCGAATTGTATCAAAAGTATGCTTTTAGTTTAGGGCTAAAAGCTTAGTGATAATTTATATAATAAGGCTGAACCATAATCTTTTGACTACCTACATTTTGTAATCCTAATATCTCTTTAGGAGTCATAATAGGTTTTGTATCTGAGTTATAAAAAATCTTAAATCCGCCAATAGCTTTATGAGTTTGCTCTGTTGCATATAAACCATTGTATATTTTGATTTTTACACCTGCATTTCCATGTCCATCGATATTATAAATAAGGTTTAGATTATCAAAGTTTTTAACTTCTTCTTTTTTTCTTAACATTCTTTTATGGAACATATGTACGATTAGATTTCTTTTTTCTTCTACATTATTCTCTATTAGATAATTACTAATAGACTCTTGTGCTTTATTTAGATCATCTGCAAAAATATGACCAACATATTTTCCCGGTGGGTATCTTCTATGTGTTGGGATTTTGAATTCAGGATCAATTGCTAAATGAACATTATCATATTTAAGATATTTTAGTATTGGTTGTACTGCTTCAAAAGCTGTTTTAGTTCCTAGTTGTACATCAAGTATTACAGCAAAACCTTCTTTGTTTGCTCTTTTGATGTATTTCATTACAGTTTTTTCACTCATTCCTAGTAAGTAGTCGTTTCTTCTTCCCGGATCTCTTGTTGCTAGGGAGTGAATAATATGAAAGGCAAGTTTTACATCTACATTGTTATCTAACTCATTTTTGAAATATAATTCTTTTTCTTTCATCTTAATAATTAGCTCATCAATATTATTTTCTCCTAAAATTCCAAGGGATGGAGTATTAGGTCTTCCATAATAACCAACTAAAACTTCTTTCTTTTTAATTGTTGTACTAGGCTCGATATTAGCGCTAGAGTTTTGTAAAAATACTATAAAAATCATGCTTATTAGGATTGAAAATTTATTCATTGTTGACTTCTTTCAAAAATTATTTTATTTCTTGGGAAAGTATAATGTAAAATATTGAAAGGAAATTTAAATATAGTGAAATAAGTGTAATAACAGTAAAAATAAATTAGTATTATGAAAAACAAAAGAGAGTAGATGCCTGGACGATTAGCGATATATGATGATACATCATTTAAAGAGGATGCAAAAGAGCTTATAAGAAATGATATGGTTATAAATCTACATGCACGATATAATATCCCACCAACTATTCCAATACCTGCATTATTAAATAATGGCAACTATTTATATACTCATTTTGGTTATCTTCCTTCTTGGGCGAGTAGTAAAAACTCTATGAATATAAATGCACGAAGTGAAAGTATTTATGAAAAGAAAACATTTAGAGATTCTTTCAAATATAGAAGATGTATTATTCCTATAAATGGTTTTTATGAGTGGAGAGTAGAAGAGAAAGAAAAAACTCCTTTTTTAGTAAGTGATATGAATAAAGATTATATGGCACTAGCAGGTATTTGGGATGAATATTTTGATAGTGAACTTAATATGAATATTGTAACAGTTGCTTTAATTACTTGTGATGCAAATGAAAAGCTAGGAGAAATACATCATCGAATGCCAGTTGTATTAGATAAAAAAGATTTTAATACTTGGCTTCATTGTGATGATATAAAAAAAGTAAATGAGCTATTTGCTATATATCCAAATGAAAAACTAAAACTATATGAAGTTAGAAATGAAGTGAATAAAGTAGCATTTGATGAAGCTTCATGTCTTGATGAGGTAATTGCTGAAAAAGAGGAAGAGAATGAGCCAAAAGAGATAGGACAATTATCTCTTTTTTAATCATTTTTTATAATTTAAAAACCAAAGCTTCCAAAGATTAGTATATATGATTTTATAGCTAGTTAATTTAAGTGTATGTTTTGGTTTTAACCGTTTGAAATAGCTTTTTAATACTTGTGTTTCTTGAGACTTATTTAGCTTGAATTCTATACAAATATTTGCTATATCAAAGAACCTATCGTTGATACAGCTAAATTCCCAATCTATAAACTTTACTTTACTATTGTGAAACAAAATATTTTGTTGGTTCAAATCATGGTGAGATAGAACTGCTTCAAATTTGTATTTCTTTAGCTTTTTTAGCTCACTTAGAGCTTCTTTTATAAGCTTTTTTGCTTCTTTATCTTTTAGTTTTTTCCCATAGTTTTCAAAATCTTTTTTTAAGTCATATTTAGGCTGATTTATTTTAATACTATGTAATTTTTTTAGACTTTTTACAAGGGCTTTTATATCTTGTTTTTTTAGTTTTTCTTTATGTGAACCTTTTATAAAATCACAAATCATAAGCTCTTTTTTTTCATCTAATAAATAGGGTTTTGAAGCAATACCTTTTTTGAAAGCTTTCTTTTGTATTTTGAACTCTTTTTTTCTACTGTGTTCATCTTGATGATAATGTTTAAATACTCTTATTAAATAATCATTTCTTGAACTTTTTAATTTATATATAGTGTTACATAAACCTTGAGTTTTTAATAGTTTTAGATTTAACAACTCTTCATTTGAAAATAGTTCGTATCTTTTAAGCTTTTGAAGTTTCATACTCTACTTTCCATCTTCTGTATGCAACAAAGGCTAAAATTGTATAAATTACAAATAAGATAGCTGTCAGATTTAGACCTTTTTGAATATAGATATAAATAGAAATAAAATCAATAACTATCCAATATATCCAGTTCTCCAGTATTTTTTGAGCTAACATATATGTAGAGAATACTGCAAATATAGTAGTAAAAGAGTCAATATATGCAAAATCTGCACTAGTATAGTTACTCATTATAAATCCGAATACAAGTGAAATTACCGAAAGCAGGGCAATGATTTTGATGTTTTTGATTAAACCATAAGTACTTACTTCAAGTTCATTATTTTGTAATCTTCCTCCGTATTTCCATGCATACCAACCATAAATAGCCATTATTAGATAGTAGACATTTAATGCACTATCCATTAGAAGTGAAACATCAAAGAAAATGATTGAATAAATTAGTGTAGAGAAAAATGCAGCTGGCCAACACCATATATTTTGTTTTATTGCAAGTATTAAATATGCAATAGCTAAAGCCATAGCTATTGCTTCCCAGTTTGATACGTAGTTTAATGATTCAATTATATTATTTAAAAAACTTTCGATTATAAATCCTTTTTATTTGTGGAAATATATCAAAATAAAAGTAAAACTATCTACTTTCCTAAAAGTTTTTTTATTTCTGGTTCTATTTCTACAGGTTTTGTACTAGATCCATATCTCTCAATTACTTTACCCTTTGAATCAATTAAAAATTTTGTAAAGTTCCATTTGATACCAGTAGTGCCGAATATTCCTGATGCTTCTTTTTTTAGATAAGTATATAAAGGAATTTCATTCTCTCCGTTTACATCTACTTTTGCAAACATATCAAAATCAACACCATAAGTTAATCTACAAAACTCTTGTATCTCTTTATTTGATCCTGGTTCTTGACTTCCAAACTGATTTGAAGGAAAACCTAATATCATAAACTCTTCATCTTTATAGTCTTGAAATAGTTTTTCTAATCCTTCATATTGAGATGTAAAGCCACATTTACTTGCAACATTTACAATAAGAAGTACTTTTCCTTCATATTTTGATAGAGAAATTTCTTGTCCCTCTATATTTTTAACTTTGTAATCATAAACACTCATTGATTCTTCCTTTGCAAACATTGTACTAATGCTTAGAATAAATATTAATAAAATTTTGTAAAACATGACATATCCTTATTAATTATATACCAATCTTATCAAAATAAAATATCTTTTCGTAGAAGTATTATGTTCTTTTATAGATTGTTGAACGATTTCTACCTTGTTGTTTTGAAACATATAATGCCTCATCTGCTTTAGCTACTAAATCATCTAAGTCTTTATCGTCTTTTTCTATTTCTGATATACCAATACTAACTGTTGTATTAATATGATAATCTCTTTTTATATATGGTGTATCAAATATACTTTCTCTGATTTTTTCAGCTAATACAAAAGCCCCTGAAGCATCTACATTATGTAATAATATTACAAACTCTTCTCCCCCAGTTCTTGCTAAAATATCTGCTTTTCTAATTTGTTTATTCATAGTTGAAGAAACTAGTTTTAATATTTCGTCTCCAATTTGATGCCCATAAGTATCATTTACTCTTTTGAAGAAATCAATATCAATACAAACTAAACTAATTTTATATCTTTCTCTTTTTGCAACATTAAAAGATTGAGAACCGACTTTGAAGAAGTATCGTCTATTTGGAATATTTGTAAGAAAATCTTGCATAGAGATTTGCGTTAATTGCTCATTGGCTTTAGAGAGTTCTTTTGTTCTATCTTTTACTTTTTTCTCTAGGGTTTTATTTAATCTAAGAATATTTTTTTCTCTATTGTATATTGATTGAACAGCAAATGTAAAAATTGAAATAAAAGCAATTGATGTAAGAAAAGTAATCATATATAATAAATCAGTTTTTGAAGTAATTAATTGTACATTTTCATTATAAGTATCAATAGGAATACTTACTCTTAATCCACCAATAATATCACCTTCTTTATAACCTTGACTTTGATGACAAGATAAACATGATTTTTTTACTAGTAAAGTTCCTAGATAATGATATTTATCTTCTTCAATACTTGAATAGTTTGTTTGATTAGGATTATTCTCAAGAAATTTCAATGCTCTTTTTTCAAACTTATCTGGCATATTATTAGGATTAATTGGTTGTAAGCTCGTAATTCTAAAATAATACTTCTCTTTTTTATTAGATAATTCAGAAATTTGTCTTGTCATCCACGCTGGATTTATTTTTATTAGTAGCTCATTGTCTTTAGTATAAATATGATTATCTTTTAAATATGGGTTAGGTTTCATTCCATCATGTGCTTTTATATAAACTCCACCATGATTAGAAGCCCATTGTCTAGTATTTACAATGTTATTGAATAAAGATGTAGCTTTTTCGTATAAGACTTTTTTTGATATTTCAATATAATTTATTTTAGAATAATTAATATAATTTACAATAAATAAAGTAAAAACAAAAATTACGGTAATAATAGAAAAGATAATAAAATTTTTATTTCGCATAGCCCTAAATACCTCGCTTCTATTATTATACAATAAAAAATAATGTTTTAATGCTTTATTTATAACAATAAATAGACAATTTTTACGTAATCATCTTGTAATTAAATAATAATAGTATTTTGTTAATAAAAAGGAGATAATAATGGAAATTTTATATGTTATGTTAACTAGTGTTATTGTTGTTGGATTTACTTCTTTATTAGCTGTGTATTATATGAGTAAGAATAAAAAATATATTTGATTGTTTTTGAAAATGGTCGGAGTGAAAGGACTCGAACCTTCGACCCCCTGGTCCCAAACCAGGTGCGCTACCAGGCTGCGCTACACTCCGTCCGTTGTAAGTAGGGCGGAATTATAGTTTCTTTTTAAACTTTTGTCAAGGGCATTTTTGAAAATATTAATTTTTTTTGATAATTTCTATATCGTTTACTGTTTCAATTAATGATTTTAGTGTGCCATCTTGCATTTGTAAAGTACCCTTACTTTTGATTCTACCTTTTGAATTGTATGTAAAGTTATAGTTCTTATCAAAGTCAACTTCAATAAATTTATCTTTTTTAACTTCAATTCTTTCAGGTTTAACATCATTTTTAGCAGCTTTCTTTAAAATATAGATTATTGCATAATTGTCTTTTTTATATTTTGTATCATCATTTTTCTCACCATTAAAATCATCATTAAAGAATACAAATTTATCTTTTCCTAATAAAAAACGAGCAATTTTATTTGTAACTCTAGCTTCTAGGTAGTTGTTTTCTAATGAATCAAAATTATCAATCTCTCCAAGTGTTATTCCCTTGAAGCTAATTGTATAGTTTGCAAATGCAAAATTTGCCATTATAAGTAGTGATAGTAGTAGTTTCATAAAATATGTCCTTTGTAATAAAGATAATATTATAGCTAAAATGTATATCTATTGTGAATAAATAGATTATTTAAAAGGATTCGTCTTTTCAATTAATATATCTTCATTATCTACAAATCTATCACATTTTTTACCATTTAGTTTTCTACAAATATTTTGCCATCTTCTTGTATGTCCTGAGTTTACTTTTGAGAAGTCTTTTAATTCAAACATTATTGCATGTGCATATTCATGTGGTAAAACATGAGTAATCATATATTGACTATTTTCTTGAAATCTTTTTTTATTAAGATATATTTTTATTTGACCTTTTCTATCATAGATTGTCATACCAAATCTTTTTGCAGACATTTGATCTGAAATAATAAGAGGGAAGTCTCTTTTTATTTGTAGTTTAGTATATGCAAGATATTTAAGTTCTTGTTGTTTTGTTTTTATTTGTTGTTGAATATTTTTATTTAGTGGGTTTTTAATAAAGCTGTAGTCTTGGTACCAAAGATAAACTAAAAGTGCAAGAGCACTAATAGTTGTTATAAAAAAGAATTTTTGTAAGTTTTTAAAAAACATTTCACGGATTAAACTGTTTTCATAAGAACATCTCTAAAGTGATTTAGTTCTTTCATTTTTTCATCATCTCCATCATTAATATCTGGATGATATTTTCTTGCTAACTCTTTATATTTCTTTTTAATCTCTTCTTTTGTTGGATCACTTGTAAATCCAAAGAAATCTTTTGCCTGTTGTACTTCATTGTATCTTGGTTGATTTGCAAAATTTGAAAAGTCTTGTTGATCAAAGCCTTTGAAATCATTAAAATTGAAATTACCTTGCGAACCTTGCTGGAACTCTTGGCCGTTGAACTTAAAATTAAAACCACTTGATTTCATCTTTTTCTTGAAGTTTCTTATTATCATATAACCTATTATTAGGATAACTCCTATAATCATTAAAAATGTGCCAAAGTTCGTAAAAATCAAATATAAAATAAAAAATAGTATTGATAATCTTATTAATCTATTAAAAATATATATAATGGTGTTGTTCATAAAAGTCATTCCTTAAAAATTTCATGGGTATTATAGTATTCTTTTTTCAATAAGTAAATTAAGTATAAAACTTATATCAAAATAAATTATATAAATTAGATGTGTTACAAAAGTTATCATTAAAAGTGACAATATTTGCTATTTTCATGCTATTTTATTTTTTATCATAAAAATGTCACATTCAAGGAATATTCTTGTTTTTAGTAAAAACAAGGAGGATTGTCATGAGTATAGGTTTACAAGCATTTTTCGCTGCATTACCGATTTTACTTGCTGGTATTTTATTAGTAGGTTTAAGAATTTCTGCAAAGAAAGCTATGCCATTAGTTTACATTGCAACAGTAGGGGTTGCATTTGTTGTTTGGGAGGTATCTTTTAATAGAGTTATGGCCTCAACTATTCAAGGTCTGCTTATTACAGTTGCCGTATTATGGATTATTTTTGGAGCGATTTTATTATTAAACACTCTTAAACATTCAGGTGCAATTGCAGTAATTAGACAAGGGTTTAACAATATTAGTCCAGATAGAAGAGTTCAGGTAATTATCATTGCATGGTTATTTGGTTCATTTATTGAGGGTGCTTCAGGATTCGGAACACCAGCTGCGATTGCAGCTCCATTATTAGTTGCTATTGGATTCCCAGCAATGGCTGCGGTTATGGTTGGTATGATGATTCAATCTACTCCTGTATCATTTGGTGCAGTTGGAACTCCAATTTTAATTGGTGTTAATAAAGGTTTAGATTCAGAAGGTATTGGCGCAACATTAGAAACTATGGGTTCATCTTGGGATGCTTATTTACAAGTAATTACATCACAAGTTGCCGTTACTCACGCAATAGTTGGAACAATGATTCCATTATTTATGATTATTATGTTAACTAGATTCTTTGGTCAAAATAAATCTTGGTCTGAAGGTTTAGGAATTTTACCATTCGCTATTTTTGCAGGTGTTGCATTTACAATTCCTTACGCATTAACTGGTGTTTATTTAGGTGCTGAATTCCCATCATTAATTGGTGCATTAGTAGGGTTACCAATTGTTGTATTAGCTGCAAAAGCTGGATTCTTAATTCCTAAGAAAACTTGGGATTTTGCTCCTAAAGAAAAATGGCCAACTGAATGGATTTCTAAATTTGAAGTTAAATTAGATTCTTTATCAGACAAAATGCCAATGTCTTTAACAAAAGCATGGATTCCATATGTATTAGTTGCTGCTATTTTAGTATTAACTAGAGTTTCTGATGAAGCTAGAGCATTCGTTAAATCATGGGTTATTCCATTCAAAGATATTTTAGGTGAGGGATTAGGTTATTCTATTACTCCATTATATTTACCAGGTGGGATTTTAGTATTTGTTGTTATTTTAACTTACTTCTTCCATGGAATGAAACTAAAAGAAATCGGTGCTGCTGTTTCTGAATCATCAAAAGTAATGATTGGTGCAGGGTTTGTATTAATCTTCACTATTCCATTAGTAAGAATTTTAATTAACTCTGGCGTTAATGATTCTGGATTTGATTCTATGCCTGTTGCAATGGCTAACTTTGTAGCTACAAATGTTGGTGAGATTTATCCATTATTTGCTCCATTAGTAGGTGCTTTAGGTGCATTTATTGCTGGATCTAATACTGTATCAAATATGATGTTAGCACAATACCAATTTGGTGTTGCAGATGCATTAGGAATTTCAACTGCATTTATGGTTGCACTTCAAGCTGTTGGAGCTGCTGCTGGTAATATGATTGCAATTCACAATGTTGTTGCCGCTTCAGCTACTGTTGGTTTATTAGACCAAGAGGGTGAAACATTAAGAAGAACTGTGATTCCTACAATTTACTATTGTTTATTAGCAGGTATTATTGGTCTAATTGGAATGTATTCATTACACTTAGTTGATCCATTAATGGGTTAATTCTTTTATAGAGAAGATATTCGTATCTTCTCTATTTTTTACTTTCAACTCTCTTCAAAACAAAATAAAACTTCATTAAAGCCCATTTTATAGTACTTTTAACCTCTTCATAATTTTATATATGTTAGGGTGTTAACATTAAATATAACAAATATATTAAGGTTAGTAATGCTAGAGACTTTATTTGGCAAAAAAGAAACATTAGAAGAAATAATAATCAAAAAACCGTTCCATGAAAGTTCTGTACATAAAAGACTTTCAAAGTTTGAATTAGATGTAAATAATCCTTTTTTACTTCACTTGTGTGCTAAAAATGATTGTGCAGATGCAATCTCATATTTAGTAAGAAAACAGAATATTAATGTAGATGCATTAAATGCAGATGGTGAAAATGCACTTTTTATTGCAATACAAAATAATGCAGTTGCAGCCGCAAGAGCTTTAATTGTTGATAAAATTAATATTGAACATACAAACTTAAGAGGTACGTCAGTTTTACATCTTGCTGCAAAATATAATCTTATGGATATTCTTAATATTTTGCTAAATACTGTTAAAGATATGAAGCAAGTGGACAAGCATGGAAGAAATGTTCTTTTTTATGCAATACAATCAAAAAATATTGATATGGCAAAAAGAGTATTAGATATCACAGAAATTGATATTAACTACAGAGATAATGAGAAAAATACAATTTCTCACCTAAAAGAGATTGCTTCAAGTCGAGAATTATTAAATGAGCTATTAAAGCAAGGTCTAAATATTGATGCTTTAAATAAGAACAATGAAGATTTCATTTATATAAATTGTTTAGACTTAAATCTTGCAGAAGATATTATTCACTATGCTTTGAAAAAAAGTATTAATATAAATAAAGAGTATGAACTTATTGGTAACAATATTTTAAGAAGAATAATAAATAAAATTTTATCAATTGATATTCAAATCTTTGAAAATAAAGGACTAGCTTCTAAATATCAAGATAGATTTTTAACTTTCTTAGATCATGGTATTGATGTAAATAGTTTAAATGAAGATGATGAAAATATTCTTTTTGAAATTGTTCGTTCTGGAAATGATTTAATTTTAGATTTTATTTTAAATAGAACTAGAGTAGATATTAATCAAAAAAATAAATATGGTCAGAATCTATTAGATATTGCAATCTTTTATATAAAACCAAATAATGAATTAATAAAAAAATTAATTTATTCAAATATTGATTGTACTATGAGAGATAAAGATAACTTTACTGTAATTGAAAAGATTGTTGATCTAATTATGAGTGATGCCCTGCCAAATAGACAAAGAAAAGTAGGGAAACTAAAAAGCTATAAAAATGTTAATTATAATCAACTTTTAAATCTTATTTTAGATTATTCAAAAATTGATATTAATACATTAACTTTTGATGATGAACCATTAATTTTTGAAATTGCTTCTTCTTTTTATACACCACTTTTAGATGTATTTAAAAAGTATGGAGCAAATCTAAATATAAAATCTAAAAAAACAAATTTAAATGTTTATTATAGAGTTTTAGAAGCTGGTAAAAGTTCAAAAGATGAAAGAATGTTATTCCTAAAAACATTAAACTTTTTAGTTGATTCAAATGTAGATTTAGATTTCAGGGACTCTTTTGGTGGAACGGTTGTTCACAAGGCAATATTAGATCACGATTTACAAGTAATAACTGTACTTACAAAAAAAGTTGTAGATTTTTCATCTAGAGATAGAAAAGGTAGAACTTATATTCACAATACAGTTTGGAGTGAAAAAGTTGATATGCTTAAAAAAATAGCATTCAAAGATAGAGATTTAATTAATAAACCTGATAAGTTTGGACTTTTACCTATTAATTATGCTGTTATTATGGGGAAAAAAGACATTGTATTTACTTTAATTAAATTAGGTGCATATTTAAATAATCCAAATAAAATTAATGAACAGTTTAAAGAACAATTCTTTACAAAACTTGGAAGACTTGATGATATCTTAAATTCATCAATGAGTGTTAATGAGAGAACTTTAATGACAAAACTTGTAAAAAGTATGCAAGAAGAATTAAATATTAAATAGTTAATTACTCTTTATTTAGTGGTAGAGTTACTAAAAACTCTGCTCCTATTTGTTTTTCACCTTTATATTCAAAAGTAGTATTCTTAACTTTTAAATCTCCACCTATATTTTTATTCAAAATACTTTTAGACATATATAAACCAAGACCAGTTCCTTTTTCACCTTTTGTTGTGAAATAAGGTGTGAATATATTTGCTAGTACTTCTTCTTCTATTCCATTTGCATTATCTTTAATTGATATATATGCATTATTTTCATTCTTATATGTTTTAATTATGATTAATTTTGTTGAAAATTCTTTTCTTTCAAGTAATGCTTCTTTTGCATTTTTTAAAATATTTATAAGAACTTGTAGCAGTTCATTCTCTAAGCTTTTAATAGTGAATTCTTCAATCTCTTTTACAATTATAATATCGTTGTTTTTAAGTTGTGATTCCACAAGACTAAGTGTTCTTTGAATAGTGTCTGATATTTCAAAGTTTTGATGTGTTTTATTAGGTACAAAAAAGTCCCTAAAATCGTCTATTGTTTGAGATAAATAATTAGAAGAGTTGATAATTTTTTCCATGTCATCATTCAACTTACTTTCGTCAAACATGTCATACTCTTTTTGTACTTTAATTCCAGAAGAAATAGTAGAGATTTGATTTAGAGGTTGTCTCCACTGATGTGCAATATTTGCAATCATTTCACCCATTGATGCCATTTTTGATTGTTGGTACATCATTTCATCTTTTTCTTTACTCTCTAGAATTTTTACTTCAATCTCTTTTTTATAATTGATTAATCTTTTTTCTAATTCTTTAGAGATAAAAAATGAAATGATTAATAGTAATAAAGTAACAACACAACTAATAAGTAAAATATGTTTTACATAAGAGTTGTTTTCTTCTGTAATAAAGACTCTTTTTTCTTCTATTTGTTTATTTAAAGCTTCTGTATAAAAACCTGTTCCTATTGCCCAATTATAAGGTTCAAAAGCTTTTATATAAGATATTTTTTTATTGCTTCGCGCTTTATCATCTGTATTTAATGTAGCAACATAAGAGAAGTATTCTGACTTTTTATCTTTTGCAAACTCTATAATATCTTTTACTAAATATCTACCGGCTTGATTTTTAACATTTAATCTATTAGTGTTAATAAATTTTTTATTATAGTGAGCTAGATAGTTTCCCTCAAAATCTATAACAAAGATATAGTTGTCATTTTGGTATCTAATATCTTTTATATAATTTAGAAGTTTCTTTTTTAGATTGTTCTCAAAAGTTTGTATATATTCCCCTGTGCCAATTGCAAGATCATAGGGTTCAAAATATTTATAAAAAGAGATTTTTTTGAATCTTTCTTCTGTATTATTCCCTTGAAACCAGTAATAAGAGTCAAATCGTTCTGATTTATTCTCTATAGTTTTTTGTACTGTTTTAAAGAATTGGTATCCATTTGCATCTATATCATTTAGAAAACTTTTCCCTTCAAATTCAGGGTTTAGAGGTTGTAAAAGACTTGTTCCGTCTTTTGCATCCATGAAGATATATCCTCTTCCATCATTGAAGATAATACTTCCTAAAGCTTTTTTGATTATTTGAAAAGTATTTTCATCATCATTTTTATGTTTTTCTTGTTCATAAATAGCACTTGCAATTGCATGAGCTTCATAAACTCTTTTTTTAATAGAGGCTTTTAGTAGTTCTTCTGTTTTTTCTTTTTCTAGTTCTATAAACTTGTATATTCTTTCAACTTCTTCTTTGATTCTTTGTTTGTTTGTATTGTAGTAATCCTCTTCCATTTGTAAAACTTCTTTTTTAAAGTCTTCTTCTTTTTCTAATAAAACTAATTTGGTAGTGAATAGTGAGAGTAGTACAACGAATATAATAGGTGCGTATTTAATGAAGAAAATTATGATATTGTCATTAGTGTTGATTTTCATCCAAGGCCCTAGTTCAAAGATATGTATAATCTTTGATATGTATATAGCAGAGTTATATTAAATATAATTATATAATATAACCCTTTAGACAATAATAAAATAAGAATTAAAAGTATATATTTTCTGTTAGGTCTTTAATTTGTTTTAACATAGCTTCATGATCATTGTATTTTAAATTGATTGGGTATAACTCTTTTTTGTACTTTAATACTAATGATGGAAAACTTCTAACATATAATGAACGTCTTAAATTAAGCTCATCTTGTAAGTCTTGCTCAATCTTAGATGATTTTAAATCCTGCTCAAATTTTTTTTCATCTAAACCTATTTGTTTTGCAACTTCTGTTAGAGTATTTGCATCACTTGGATTTTTTGCTTCTTGATAATAAGCTTCTTGAATACCTGCTATCATTTCATCTTCTTTACCTTCATATCTTGCAAGCATAGTAGCTTGGCATGAAAGATAAGTTGAACGTCTTGGTTGGCAGTTTCTCCAAAAATCATGATTGAATTTTGTTCCTACTTGTTCTTCTATTTGGTACCAAATATTTTCAATAGTTTCTTGTTGCTCTTTAGGCATTGTTTCATTACTATGTTTTGCTAAACCACCAACAACATGAACTAGTTTTATATTTGATGCTAATTCTTCTCTTAATTTATCTAATGTTGGTTTAAAGGCATAACACCAAGAACACATTGGGTCATGTACATGATAAAGTGTAATAGTCATTTTATTTCCTTAAAAATTGTTTGTATATATACAAAAAATATAATAAAAATGCTTTTATGTTAATGAATTTTTAAAATTATGAATTATATTTCTTTGCTATCTAGCTTTAAATTTAATATTGTAGAATATTAAACATAATATAAAAAGGTTTATAATGGATTATGAAGAGTTTGAAAAAGCTGTTGATACAATGGGTGTATTAACTAGAACTTCTAGAAAAGATTTAAAACAAAAATATCTTAAATTATCAAAACGATATCATCCCGATATGCCAGAAGGTAGTGATGAAAAATTTAAAGAAGTAAAAGAATCATATGACTTATTATTAGCATATATGGATTCTTATTGTTTTAGCTTTGACAATGAGGAGTTTAAAGAGCAATTTCCTGCATTTACGAATTACAAAAATTGGAATAGGTAAATAATTATGAAAAAAAGTGTATTTTTAATTTCTTTGTTTGGGGTATGTAGTTTTTCTTTTGGGAATATAAATGTAGAGAGTTTAGATATCTATAAAAACAGAACATTTGTAAATCAAGAATTAAATAGTTTTGATAATAGTGTAGATTTAATCTCTAATATCTCTTTAGATGAGATTAGATTTGTATATGATAAAAATTGTACTGTATCTAATACTAAAGTAATTAGGAACAATACTTCAGCTCAAGATATCTCATCTAAAATCACAAATTTAAAAGAGAAAATAGCTTATAGTGAAAATGAAGTAAAAAGTATTAAGACTGTTCTTTCTTCTTTGGAAAATATTAGATTTGAGAAAGAAGCTGTTTCCTTAGAGAATATAAAACAAGTATCGTCTTATGCAAAAGAAGAGTTAAAAACTAACTACAATACTTTGTATAAGTTAAATCTTCAATTACATAAATACAAAATTGAGTTAAACACATTAAGACAAACACAAAAGTCTCAAAAACACTCAATACTTAAATACACAACTACTTGTAAAAATAATAGTTCAGTTGTAATAAACTATGCAATCTCAAATATACATAAAAATAGTTTTTATGAAATAAAAGCTAATAGTAAAGATAAAAATATTGATATTAAGAATATGTCATTTATAACACAAAGTAGTGGGTATGATTTTAAAGATATAGATATAAATTTATTTACTTATAACTATACGAATCAAATCAAACCTACAAAGTTTTATCCAGAGTATTTAGATGTATATTCTAATCCTCCTGTTGCATATATGCAAAGTGATGCAGTGATGATGGAGAAAAGTATTTCTAAGAAAGCTAGAGTATTAAAGAAACCTAGCTTTTCTTATAGTGAAACAGCAACGAAGTCTTTTTTCAAAGCTTCTAATATTACTTTAGTAAGTGGAGATAAAACGCCTGTAGTTTTTGCAAATGAAAACTATAAAACATCTTCTAGTATTGAAATAGATGGATATGCAAATGCAAAGGCATTTTATAAAGTAGAGTTTTTAAGCGATAAGTTATTTTCTACATTAAATACAAGATTGTATTTAGATGAGGTATTTATTGCACGATCTTATACTAATGAGATAAAAAAAGATAAAAAAACATCTATGCATTTTGGAGAAGATAGATTTATTGATGTAAAAAAAGAGTTAATCAAAGATATGAAAGAAGAACCATTCTTTACGATTAATAAAATCAAAACACAAAAAGAATGGAAATATACAATTATTAATAATCATAGTGAAAAAAAGAGTATTAGTTTTATTGAGAGAATCCCCGTATCTAAACATGAGGATATAAAAGTAAAATTAATTTCAAAGATTAAATACACAAAAAAAGAAAATAATGGAAAAATTAGCTATGATTTTGTATTAAAACCAAAAGAAAAAATAAGTTTCATATTTGGTTATGAAGTAGAAAAACCTTACAAAAAATAGAGGAGATAATATGTTCGATCAAAAAAAAGTTAAAAATTTAGTTTTAAGTTCACTTGTTGCTGATGCCTACTCTTTAGGAGCTCATTGGGTTTATGATGAAAAACAATTAGCTAACGAGTCAATAGACTGGAATGAATTAAACACTCCTTTAGCTATTTGGCATAAGGAGAAAAAAGCAGGAGACTTCACTCATTATGGAGATCAAGCTTTTTGGTTATATGACTTCTTAAAAGATAAAGATAGTTTTGATATAAATGCCTTTAGGGATTATTGGTTTACAAAAATGGAAACTTATGAAGGTTATATTGATGGAGCAACACGAAATACAATTCAAAATATTAAAGATGGTGTAACTCCAAGTGGTTCTGACTCTACAGATTTATCTGTTGTTGGTAGAATTGTTCCTTTATTAAAGGTCTCTAAAACAAAAGAAGAGTTTTTTCAAAACGTGAAAAGTCTAACTGAAATGACACATAATTCACAAAAAACTATTAATGCAACAAGATTTTTTGCAAAACTCTTAGTAATGGCATTAGAGAAAAAAGAAATAGAAGAGAGTATTGAAGAGATAAAACATGAATTTGATACTACAATTCAAGGATTTATAACAAACGCAATAGAGTCAAAAGATGCTGATACTTTTGATACTATTCGAAGTTTTGGTCCAGCTTGTGATGTTGATGAAGGTTTTGGTGGAATTATACATATATTATGTAAATACGAAAACTTCAAAGATATGATGATTTGTAATGGAAAAGCAGGTGGGGATTCTAGTGCTAGAGCTATGATAGCAGCTGCTATATTTATGGCAAATCAACCAATAAGCCAAATACCTCAAAAATGGTTGGCTATTAAAGAGATTATTGAGTAGGAAATTATGAAAAGAACAATATTTAACTTTTTTTCTGACAAATTATATATAGAGTTATCAATTGCAAGTATATTATTTGTAATTGCATTAGCTACGGGAATGCTTATGGATTTTATTATCTATATGTTGTATTTTATAATTTTTTTAGAGATAGTAAGAGCAGTAGTAAACTATATAAGAGAACAAAGAGTTGCTTTGTCTTTATTAGTAGATGCTTTTATAATCTTAGCATTAAGAGAGTTTATTGTTAATGTTGTGAAAGTGAACAAAGAAGAGTACAGAACTATTGATGAGTTATTCTCTAGTGCTGTGAACTTAAATTTATTTGTTTTAGCTGGAGTTGTTATCTTCTTATTAATTGTAAGATACTTCTCTGTTAAGACATCTCAAAAATATTTATTTGATAGAAATAAAAATAAACAATAGGCTTTTTATAAATGTTTTATGATGAGCCATTGTATAGACCACCTGCAGAAGCCAATTCTGTAATTATACAAGCAACTTTAGGTTGTAGTTTTAATAAATGTACTTTTTGTACAATGTATGAAACAAAAGAGTATAAACAAAGACCTCTTGATGAGGTCTTCTCTGACATTGATACTTTAGCAAAACATTATCCCCATAGTACAAAAATGTTTTTAGCAGATGGGGATGCCTTAGCATTAGATACTAATACTTTAGTATCTATTCTTGAATATGCTTATATAAAATTTGCTAAATTAAGAAGAGTATCCTTATATGCATCTGCTTTTAATATTCATGATAAAACTTTGGAAGAATTAGTTTTACTAAAAGAAAAAGGTTTAGGTTTAATTTATTATGGAATAGAGAGCGGTTCTTATGAAATTCTAAAAAAAATACAAAAACCAATCTCACATAAAAAAATGATTAATTCACTTGATAAGGTTTTTGAAGCAAAAATTAAATCTTCAGTTACAGTTATTTTAGGTGTAGGTGGTAAGAAATATTCCAAAGAACATATCAATGAAACTGTAAAATTGATAAATAAATTAAATATTACATATCTTTCTACTTTACAATTAATGCTTGAAAATAATAGAGAAGAAAAATTTATAAAAAATTTTAAAGGGGAGTTCTTTCCTTTGAATGATAGAGAAATGTTAGAAGAACAATTAGCTTTTGTTTCTGGAATTGAACCTCTTGATAAAATCATCTTCCGATCTAACCACGTCTCTAATTCATTACCTTTAGCTGGTACTTTTCCTAAAGACCAAGCAAAACTTATTGCTACAATAAACTTTTATCTTGATAATTATTAATCTACTTTGTAACTATTTGTAATTTTAGACTCTCTACGAAAAAAATAGAAATTAAATAAAAACTGTTAAAGAATTTTTAATGCAAATCGTATTAATATAGAAGTAATTATACATAAAAATAATGTAGGAAGTACGGTTATAAGAATACTTATCAAACGATAATAATAATTCATAACATGAAATTATTATTTTTTACACAAAGGATACAAGATGTTTAAGTCAATATCTATCAAAGCAAAACTATTGATGATTGTAATTAGTTCAATCATTGTTGTTTCTGTTGCTATGATTGTTCAATCAATTGTTTCATTACAAGAAACTTCTGATTCAGTTATTGAAAAATTTAAAGCGGATGCTTACCAGTCAAAACAAGAAGAACTTGAAAACTATGTTTCATTAGCAATGAAATCTGTAGAAGCATATCATGCAAGAACTTCTAAAGAAAAAGTTAAAGCTGAAGTTCAATCTTATTTAAAAGAGCAAACTGGCTTTATGCTTTCAATTATGGAAGGTACTTACGAAAAGTACAAGGGTACAGTTTCTGATGATGAATTAAAAGAACTTATTAGAAATACTGTTAAAAGTACTAGATATGGAAAAACAGGTTATTTTTGGATTAACGATACTGCTGCGAAAATCGTTATGCATCCAATTAAACCTCAATTAGATGGAAAAGACTTAGCTAATTATAAAGATAAGGGTGGTAAAAAAATATTCTCTGAGTTTGCAAGAGTTGCAAGTTCAACTGGAGAAGGTTTTGTTGATTATGTATGGCCAAAGCCAGGATTTGAAGCGCCACAAGATAAAGTGTCATTTGTAAAATTATTCAAACCATTTAACTGGGTTGTTGGAACTGGTGAATATGTTGATAATGTAAGTGATAAACTAAAAAAAGAAGCTTTAGCTAATGTTAAAAGTATGAGATATGGAGCTAAAGGAAATGGATATTTCTGGGTTAATGATTCAAATCATGTTGTAATTATGCACTCTATTAAATCGTCAATTGATGGTAAGAGTATGTATGACTTACAAGACCCAAATGGTAAATACTTATATAGAGAAATTGTAAAAGCTGCAAACCAAAATGCAAAAGGTGGAGTTGTTGATTATATGTGGTCTAAACCAGGTAGTGAAACTCCTCAGCCTAAAATTTCATATGTTAAAAAATTCGAACCTTGGGATTGGATTATTGGTACTGGAGTTTATGTAGATGATATTGAAACAAAAATTGCAGAAATGGAACAAGAAACAGAAGATAAGATTTTAGAAGTAATTATTAGAAACTGTGTAATCTTATTTGTAATTATGATTATCTTAGGTGTTGTTATGGCAATGATTTCTAATAGAGCTATTTTTAGACCTTTATCTGAATTCCAAGATGGTTTATTAAACTTCTTCAAATATATTAATAAAGAGAAATCAACTGTTGATCATTTAGATGATTCTGCTAATGATGAAATTGGTAATATGGCGAAGATTATTAATGAAAATGTTGTAAAAACTAAATCATTAATTGAACAAGATGCTGCATTGATTTCTGATGTTACTAGAGTTGTTGAGCAAGTTAAAGAGGGTTACTTAAATAATAGAGTTGAGAAAACTACTGAAAATGAATCATTACAAAGATTACAAACTCAATTAAATGAGATGTTAAATAATCTTGAAACAAATATTGGTAAAGATACAAATGTTATTTTAGATATATTATCTAAATATGGTCAATTAGACTTTAGAGATAATATTAGTAATGCTTCAGGTCAAGTTGAAAATGCTATTAATGATTTATCAAAAATCATTAATCAAATGCTTGCAGAGAATAAAGAAAATGGACTTACTTTAGATGCAAGTTCAGATATTTTACTTGAAAATGTTGATACATTAAATACTAACTCAACTACAACAGCCGCTGCTTTAGAAGAAACAGCAGCAGCATTAGAAGAGATTACAAGTACAATTATTAACAATACTGAAACTATTACAACTATGGCTACTCATTCAGATGAATTATCAAGTTCAATTAAAGTAGGACAAGATTTAGCTTCTAGTACAGTAAAAGCAATGGATGAAATTAATGATCAAACAGAAGCAATTGCAGATGCAATTACAGTAATTGATCAAATTGCATTCCAAACAAATATTCTTTCATTAAATGCAGCAGTTGAAGCAGCAACAGCTGGGGAAGCAGGAAAAGGATTTGCGGTTGTTGCACAAGAGGTGCGAAACTTAGCAGCAAGATCAGCAGAAGCAGCAAAAGAGATTAAAGATTTAGTTGAAAATGCTACAGCTAAAACAAATGCTGGAAAAGATGGTGCGGATAAAATGATCAAAGGATATGATTCATTAAATGAAAGCATTCAAAAAACAACAGAATTAATTAATACTATTTCAGAAGCATCGAAAGAGCAAAGAACTGGTATTGAGCAAATTAATGATGCAGTTACTCAGCTTGATCAACAAACACAACAAAATGTTGTTATTTCTAATACTACACAAAGTATTGCAGCTCAAACTGATGAAATTGCTAAACTAGTTGTTTCTTCTGCAAATGAAAAAGAGTTTATTGGTAAAGATGAAATAAAAAGTAAAGAAGTTAAAACTAGTACTAAAAGTGCAAATGAAATTTTAGCTGATATTAAATCAAGTACAAATATTCCAAAGAAAACTTCTAATGTTAGAGCTTCTAGACCAAGTACAACTTATAAGGCACCAAGCACTCCAAAGCAAAGTGTTTCAAATACTGTTGTTAGTAATACTTCAGGTGATGATGAGTGGGAAAGCTTTTAGGCTTTCCCATTTTAGGAGGGTAAAAAAAATTTAATTATTTAGTTTTTTTTGCTTTCTTTTTTTCAGTTTTCTTTTCTGATTTTTTCTTAGCAGGTTTAGATTTCTTTTTTTCTACTTTTTTCTTAGTATCTTTATTTCTTTTCTTTTCTACTTTTTTAGCTTTCTTTTTTTTGTCTACTTTTTTCTTTTTATTTTGTTTTTTCTTTTCAGATTTAACTACTTTTTTCTTTTCGACTTTCTTTTTTTCTTTTTTAGACTTTTTCTTTTTAGTTGCTACTTTTTTAGCTTTTTTCTTTTCAGTCTTTTTCTTAGTTTTTTTTGCTTTTAATTTTTCTTCTTCTTTTGACATTTTAATGTCTCCTTTAAATAATTTAATAGCATACTAACAGCTTTTTATAGAAATGTCAATAAAATATTACTTTTTTCTTTAAAATATATAGAATAGTAATTAAAAATATAAGAAAAAATACTCTTATATAAATAATCACAAAGCTTAGTTATAATAGTTTTCTATATTAAAAAGGTTCTCTTATGATAAAAATAGTAAAGGTTTTTTGTATATTGATTGTATGTTTTACAAGTTATATTCATGCAAAAGGTACATTAAAAATAAAAAGTAATATTAATGATGCATATATTTATTTGAATGGTAAAAAGAAAGCCATGTTAGGAGAAGGTATCACTTCCTTGTCATTAAAAGAGGGTGAGTATTTAATCGAAATAAGAAAAACTAGCAAAGATACAAAGTATATATATAAAGGTGCAAAAAGTGTTTTTGTAGGTGATGATACAAGTAGTCTTATAAATATTCCAACAAAAAAACATCTAATAAAGAGTAATAAAAATGATTTCTTTGGTGGTTCAGATACTAATGAAATTGTAAATTTTATGAAAAAAGAAAAAGCTTTAGAAAAATTTATATCTCAATACTACTCAAATATTCATAGAGCTAGATATACAAAGAATTTTTTACTGATTACAAATAACTACAAAAAAACTAAATATTATAGTAATTATTTGAAATTTTGGAGAGATGAAATTAAACAAGTGTCTATTTTAGACTCAAGTCCTATTAAGATAAATGAGGCAGGGGATAGAGCAAATATTAGGTTGCTTTTAGGTTTGCAAAAACATAATTTAGACACATTTTGTACTGATAATATGTTGAGTTTTGTTTATAAAGGCAAATGGCTTTTAGATTCTCAAAATAGTATAGTATGTAAACCTTTTGTTATTGAAAAAAGAGAAAATACAAGTTCTTTAAAAGTTGAATATCCACCTTTTTATGTAAAAGACGAGTATTTAAAAATCAAAGTTACTTTAACAAATTTTGATGCTATTCAAAAAGGTGGAGTATCAGTTTCTTTTCCTACTCAAGAATTTTCTAAAAGATCTACTTTAAATGATAAAGTAATTGCAAAAGACTTAGGTTCAACATTTGAAAATATTAAATTTCATAGAGAAAATAGTAAAGCATGGAATAAGACTCATGAAAAATCACAGAAACTAAAATATTTTTTATATGAAGGCTGGACAAATAAGTGGGGAAAAGATAGAAGTAAAGTACTATATTTTACTATTAAACCTAGAAGTAATAGGGATTTGTTTTTATATTTTAGAAGTATGTTAATTGATCAGAATAATAACAATCATTCTAATCCTTCATATGGTTTAACAGATCAACAAGGTTATAGTATTTTTCAAGTGCATATTCCTATTTTTAATATAGAGTAATTTATTTATTATTTTCAACGGATATAATATTAATATCTAATGCTTTAAGGAATAATATGAAATATGTTTTTGGTGATATTCATGGGAGTTTTAAAACATTAATTGATTTAAAAAATAAATTACCAAAAGAATCTGAATTGATTTTTGTTGGAGATTTAATTGATAGAGGTAAATATTCAAAAGATGTAATTCAATTCGTAAGAGAGAATAATTGTTTATGTACTTTGGGAAATCATGAACAAATGATGATTGAACATGGTGAGATATTTCTGAAAACAATAGATAATCCTGCTACAAATTATATTCATATGTGGTTAAATAGTGGAGGAAAAGAGACTCTATTATCATATAACTTAATCACAATAGAAAATGGAAGAGTTTTATATAGTGGAGATGATACTTTTTTAAAACAGTTTGAAGATGATATTAAATGGCTAAAAACTCTTCCTTTATATATAAAATTTGATGAAAAAATCAATAATAGAGATATTGTAATCTCCCATTCTTGCATTTCAAATGTATGGGATAAAAAAGATGATAAAGACTTTGCTGATGAATTTGAAGAGTATGCATTGTGGTATAGAGATGATGCTTATATTGATAATGAGATTTTTAATATCTTTGGTCATACTCCTACACCTTTTGGAGTTGATTTAAAAGAACATTATCTTAATCTTGATACTGGCTGTTATATTGATGATATTGACCATGGAAAACTAAGTACATTTTGTATCGAAACACAAGAAGTTATAAGTATAAATAGAAATAAAGAAGACTAAGACTATACTTTCACAAAAATATTAAAGAGGTAGAATGTTTAAAAAGTTTTTAATTTTATTAATCCTTTCAAATGCACTTTTTGCAAATCAATCATATACTAAAGCTCAAGTTGAAAAAATGATTGCCAAAATGGTCATACTTGGCTTTTATGGACAAAACATAACATCAAACGATAAAATATACCAAGATATAAAAAAGTACGATTTAGGTGGTGTTATACTCTTTGATAAGGATCCTACTAATAAAAGAAAATACAAAAATGTAGTAGATCCAAAACAGTTAAAAACTCTAACTTCGAAACTTCAAAATATAAGAGCTGAAAAACTTCTAATCTCAATTGACCAAGAGGGTGGAATAGTTCAGCGATTAAAAAAATCCAAAGGTTTTGTTAATACTCCAAGAGCAAGTGTTGTTTCATTACGTGGAGAGAGTAATGCTAGAGATATTTATTCATTACTTGCATTGGATTTAAATCAAAATGGAATTAATGTAGATTTTGCACCGGTAGTTGATTTGGCAATAAATTCTAGAAACTCTGTAATTGTAAAAAAGGGTAGGTCTTTTGGAAAGAGTTCAAAAGATGTAATTAAATACTCTTCAATTTTTGTAGATGAACTAAAAAAACAAAATGTAATTTCAGTACTAAAACATTTCCCTGGACATGGCTCGTCTTTAGGAGATTCTCATAAAGGTTTTGTAGATATTACAAAAACTTGGAAACAAGAAGAGCTTGAACCATATAAGTATTTTATTCAAAACAATAAAGTTGATATGATAATGACAGCCCATGTATATAATAAAGAGATGGATAGAGATTATCCTGCAACTTTGTCATATGATATTAATACTATTATCTTAAGAGATATGCTTGGTTTCAAAGGTGTATTAGTAAGTGATGATTTACAAATGGGTGCTATTTCAAAACATTATACTTTAAAACAAACTCTGACTTTATCTATTAATTCTGGGGTTAATATGCTTTTATTTGCAAATCAGTTAGCAAGACCAGTAAAACTAGAAACTATCATAAATACAGTTTATTCACAAGTACAAAATGGTCAAATATCACTTGAAAGAATTGTAGAATCAAATAAACGAATAAATAAGATGTTACAAAAGATTTAAAAATTGGAACTTGATTTTGATGATAAAAATATTGAAGTTCTAAATCTAAGCTACAAGAACTTAGATGAGATTCCAAAAGAGATATTTTCTTTTGTGAATCTAAAAAAACTTCATTTATCAGGGAATAATATAAGTGTTATTCCCGAAGAAATAAAACAACTCAAAAACTTAGAATGTCTAGACCTTCGAGAAAATAAACTACTAGTATTAGATGATGAAATAAGTGAACTAAAAAATCTAAAAACTTTATATTTATCTAGAAATAATCTTCAAGCTCTTCCAAACTCTTTTGAAAAACTAAGTAACTTAAATAAAATTGTTTTAAATGGAAATAGTTTTACTATCTTTCCTTCTTGTTTAGTAAACTTAAAAAATCTAGAGAGATTAATTCTTCGAGAAAATCAAATAAAATCAATTCCTCAAGATATAAAAAATTTGAAATCATTAAAGAACTTAGATTTAAGAAATAATCAAATTGCTATTATTCCTAGTGAAATCAATGAACTTAAAAATCTAAGAAGATTATCTATTCAAGGTAATACATTATTAGAAATACCATCTTTGAGTGAGTTAAAAGATACTTTAAAAATCTTTGAGTATTAAGAGATTCTAAGCAATCTTAATATTATTTCTACCTGATTCTTTTGCTATATAAAGTGCTGCATCAGCACTTTTAAATGCCTTATCAAAAGTTTTGTTTTCATGTGGAGTTACATTGATACCAATAGATACTGTAACACGAATGGCTTCATCACTTGTGATATAAAAATCATTTTTTTGAATATTTGAGAAAATTCTATTAATAACATTTAGTGAAACATTGTGTTTTTTATTTTCATCTTTTTTAATTAATAGAATAAACTCTTCTCCTCCAAATCTAATAACAATATCTTCATTATCTCTTATATTCATTTTTATGATCGAAGCCAACTGTTTTAGTATCATATCTCCTGCATCATGCCCATATGAGTCATTTATATTTTTGAAAAAATCTATATCTAATACGGCTAAAACATAACTATTTAAATCAATATTATCTTTCATTTCATGCAGATAGTTTTTATTGTATACATTTGTCAAAGTATCTATAAAAGCTGATTTTTTGATTTTTCTATATTTGCTTACTTGAATTACAAGTATAAATATAAAAATAAAAGAAATGATAATAATTGCTAAAAGACCTTTTTCCATTAGATTTATTATCTTATTAATTTCAGATATTTTATTAACCGAGAAATCAATTGCGAATAGTAGTTTTACTTCATTATCTTTAATAATAGGAATTATATATGTAATTGATAACTCTTGCAGTATTGTATGCTTTATTAATGTTGCTCTTTTAGTCTCATAAATCTTAAGCCAATTAGGATTATCAACATCAAATTTTTGATTTAAGAAGGCTTTTGATTCTGATTCTTCCGTATCTACAAGGAATCTGAAAATACTCTTTTTATCTTTATATAATAGATATGTGTATTTAATATTTTCTGTTTTTAATATCTTTATTTTAGATTCAATTTTATTTTGTATTTCTGTATTCTTCTGTATTATTGAAATATAATCATCACTATCTTTTAATATTGATTTAATAGAATCAGTAATATTTTCACTAATAGATATAATATCTTCTGTAGCAATTTTAAACATTCTTTTTTCTATATTTTTTTCAATTTTAATTATTCCAAATAATAAAACTATCAAAATAGAAGTAATTATAATAGACAGGGTTAACAAATAAATAGGATTATTTGAAAAGAGTTTAGAATTCATTAGAAATCCTCTATAAACTGAGAATAACTATTTGGAAGTGTGATCTCTTTTTTATCTAGTCTATTTTTGATAAATACAATATTTGGTCTACTTTTACTCCAGAAAAATGCTCCAATATACATATCTTTGTTTAGTAGTTTTCTATAGTTATTCGTGAAGAAAACTTTATTTGTAAGATTGCAAGTCTCTGGTTTGTTTATTTTATTTTTAATAAATACAAAGTTTGACTTATCACAAGAGTCTACAACTTCTAAGTACTTAGAATATATCTTTTTTTCTAATTCTGAAATCTTTGGAATAAAAAGTTTTATATTTCCCTTTGTAGTTGAATTTGCGATATTTGCTATTATCTTTGCTTCAAGCTCAATTTCTTTATCATACTTTTTTACTAAGAAAGTATATTGATCTGCAAAACATATTGATATAAGTGAAAGTATGATAATTAACTTTTTCATTAGAACACCCACTTTACAGTAGCTGTGATATTTCTATCATCATCTTCTAAAGCAAATGATGATTCTGGAAAGTCATCAGAATACAATGATTTACTGGATTTATCTAATAGGTTTTCACCTTTTATACTAAAACTCAAGTCTTTAGTATGATTGTAAGTCGCTCCTAGATTTAAGTCATAAGAAGCTCTTACATTCAAGCCTTTATATGAGTATTTATTCTTATAAATTAAAGATGTAAAATATTCAATTTTCCCATCTTTAGCCATATATTTTATAAAAGCACCATCATTTGAATTATTAACTTCTTCGCTTAAATTTGTAAAATAGTAGTTTACTTGTACTTCATTGTTTTCATTGAATAAATATTTATAATTGAAAATCATTCCATTTGTTTTAATTTTATGTTTTATATTTTCAAATCCAACAGGTGTATAATATAAAAAGTCTTCAATACTTACATCATGATATATAGCAGTAAATTTAGATTTCCCACTTGTAAGCACACCTTCAACTGTAAAGATTTTGTATTTCTGTATTTCTAGATTTGGGTCACTTTTTTTTGCATAGTCTACATTGTAAAATGTAGGTGGAACATAAGTATGAGTATAAAAACTCTTTAAACCAAAGTTATTAGTAGGCGTATAAATAGTACCAACTCTAAATAGTTTTTCAGTGAAGTCTTTAAGATAACCATTTCTTTTATATTTGTCTATTTTTGCATTTGCTACTAATAGTATTTTGTCATTTACTCTATATTCATCCTCTAATAATAAAGAGAAATTTGTCTCTTCATTAAAATTAGTATATTCATTTTGTTCAATAGTACTATTTGTATGATCTACTATATTTCTATATTTTAAATCATATTTTTTATTTTTTAAACTTATAGCTGTTAGAAACTTATTATTTTTATATTCAGTTGTTTTTCCTAAATAAGCATTTATTTTTCTGAATCTAGCTTTTTCATCTACTTGTTTTGGTAGGGTTACAGGATTTGTAAATATTGGTGTTATTACTATTCCATTGTCATTTTTTTCAGAATATTCTCTACTTGTTACATCAATAGAAAATGTAGCTTTTAATGACTTGTCATAAAGAAAATATTTTTTTATATCAATATAGAAATCTTTTGAATTTTGATGTCCATCTTCTGGTGCAGCATTTTTGGATAATCCCATATAAATATCTTTTTTTATGTCAGTGTACGCGATATTTATATTTGTATCTTCATTATTGATATCCAAAAATAGATATCTTCTTTTTTTATCATTTTTTAGAGTGTTATTTTCATATGGAATTGACTCATCTTTTTTTGTATTATTTAAATAAATTAAATAAGACCAATCATTCCCGAAACTCTCTGAGTGTGTGATGCTTTGTGCATATTCATTTTTATTTGAATTTCTTAATTGTAGTTGTGTTGCATTTATTTTTCTAGGGGATTTAGTATATATTCTTACAAAATATATTCCTGTTTCATTTCCTAATGCAAAGGAACTATCTCCATGATAAACTTCTATATGGTCAACAAAATCTAGAGGTAAATCTCCCCAGTTAACAGAAATTGATTGTGTATAAGTTGAGCTAATTTCATGGTCATTTATAAAGAATCTAAAGAAACCACTAACGGCAGTTTTTGTTCCAGATAGGGATAAGTTTGCCATTCCTAAACGATTTTTATTTGAATTATTTAATGGAAGTTCTTTTAGTATGTCATTAAGTTTATTGTATTGCATACGTTTTATATCTTTTTGTGAATAGATAAAAACGTGTCCTAGTTTTTCATCGATTGTTTGAAGTGAGTTTTGAGATTCTACTTCATACTCTTTTAGAAGATTATTTAAGTCCTCTGCAAAAAGTACTTGTGAAAATAAAATAAAAAATAGTAAAAACGTTCTCATTATAACTTCCTTTATCCAACTCTTTATTTTAGTTTAAATTTACTTAATAATTTATTATTCTTTGATAACTTTTTTAAGATTATATAATAATTGACTCTTGTATATTTTACAACAAGCTAAAACAATAAATTCGATTAACTAATAAAAAAAATTAAAGTTAAACAAAGTCTCTTTCTATATATTATAAATAAATATTTAAAAGTTGGACAATAAATGAAAATATTAGTTGAATTACCAGAGTTAATTGAAGATACTGTTATGATAACACCTGCTGTACAAAACCTCCTAAAATACTATAAAGATGCCGATATAACATTTGTTGGCTCATCTATATCTACTAAACTTTTTGTTAATGATAAAAAAATCAATAGCTTAGTAGTTGAAGAAACAAGAAAAAGTATTTTTTCACTTTTATCTCTTTTTAGATTAGCAAAAAGTCTGGGAGAACAAGACCTAGTAGTTTCTTTTAAAAAAGACTTCTATTCTAAGTTTTTCTTATTTTTTATAAATTGTGAAAAGAAATTCAATTTTGTTGATAATATGGAAAATATCCATAAAGTTGAAAAATACAACAACTTTATAAATACTGTTTTAGAAAGTGATTATAGAGCAGGGGATTTGATGTTAAATTTCAAACCTCAATGGAATAAAAAATCAACTTTTGGAATTCATGCGGGTTCAACTTATGCAAATGTAAAAAGATGGAATGCTAAAGAATTTGCAAAGGTAGCTATTAAACTATCAAGTAAATATGATGTTGTTTTATTAGGTGGACAAAACGAAATAGATATTTGCTCAGACATTGAAGATGAATTAAAAGCAAATGGCATTGAAAACTATACAAACCTAGCTGGAAAAACTTCAGTTCCACAGCTTGTAGAAAAAATTGCAGGTTTAGATCTATTTTTGACAATAGATAGTGGACCTATGCAAATAGCAGCAGTTTATAGAGTAAATACTATAGTTGTACCAACTTCATATGAAAAGATTGAGTTAATCTCACAATGGAGAAATCCTTGGGAAACTATTATTTATAAACATGTGGATCCATATAGTGAAGATGAAAATGAAGATTATATTCCTAGGTCTGAGGATGTGTTGAGTTTATTTAAGTTCTAAGTATTGGTTATAAGAGAAAATCTCTTATAACTCGATTTCTAAAGCAATAGGGCAATGATCACTTCCCATTACTTCATTTAAGATGTATGCATCTTTGATGTTTGCTTTTAAGTCATCACTTACGTAGAAGTAATCAATTCTCCAGCCAACGTTATTAGCTCTTGCATTTGCTCTGTAAGACCACCAGCTATAAAGACCTTCGTCTTGTGTTTTCTCTCTTAGCGTATCTACATAACCATGAGATAAGAATTTATCCATCCATTCTCTCTCCATTGGTAAGAATCCAGATTTTTTCTCATTTGCTTTTGGACGTGCTAAGTCAATTTCTTTATGTGCAGTATTTACATCACCACAAACAATAATAGATTTTCCATCTTTTTTAAGATTTTCACAATGCTCTAAAAATCTATCATAGAATTCCATTTTGTAAACTAATCTTTCATCTTTACTTTGACCATTTGGGAAATATACATTAAAAAATGCAATATCTTTTTCACCCAATGTGAAGTGAACTTCGTTGATTCTTCCTTCATCAAGAACATCAACAGTAGGACAATTACATTCAAATGTAGTTTCAATATCAGTAAAAAGTGCAGTTCCACTTCTTCCTTTTATTGCTGATTCACTTGCAAAAAGAGTTTTGTACTCTTTATCAAAAATTGATTCAGGAATTTGAGATTTTTGAGACTTTGTTTCTTGAATACCAAGAATATCAATATTTGCTTCATCTACCCATTTAAGAGCTTCTTTTTTATCAACTGCTCTAATACCGTTTACGTTCCATGATATAAATTTATAAGTTTTTGCCATTTTTATAATACCTTTGATTTTTATTTTTTAAGAGTATTGATATAAAAAACAAGTTGTTCAATAGATACTTCAAAATCTTTTTTGTCTTGATGCTTTTTAGCAAGAAGTAATGCACCTTCAATAGAGGCGATTAAAAAAGTAGCTACTTTTTCAATCTCTACATCCTCTCTGATTTCACCAAGTTCTATGGCTTTTTCAAGTGCATCACAAAATAGTTTTTTCCATTTATCTAAAATGTCTGTTAATGTTTTTGCAAAATCTTCGTCTTGATTAAGAGACTCTTGTAACAAATTTCCCAAAGGACAACCGTTAGTTAAGTCCCATGAGTTTGTATCTTCAAGAATAGAGATTAATAGTGTAATAACATTTTTATCAGTTTGGGCAAGAACTTGCCATTTTTTCTCTATTCTTTTTTCTACTTTCTCTTCAATCATAGCTATAACCATATCTTTTTTTGAAGGAAAGTGATGATACATAGAGCCTTTTTTTGTATCGGCTCTTTTTAGTATATTTGCTAAAGATGCTCCTGTATAACCGTTAGAAAAGACTTCTTGAAATGTAGCTTCAATAAGTCTTGTTCGAATATCTTGCATTTTTTCCTCAATTACTCTTATTTATTTTTGGCAATTATATCTAAAATTTCTTGTGGTTCACATCTACTTGTATAATCTTCATCAATGAATGAATAGATGATTTCTTTTTGTTTATTAATAACATAAGTTGCAGGTAATGGTAACTCAAAACTATCTTCATCATTAAGTCCCACAATATCAATCCCAAAGCTTTCATAAATAGGTCTTAACTCTTCAGCAAGAGAGAATACTAAACCATAATCTTTTGCTAATGTATTATGTGAATCACTTAATACTTCAAACTCTAATTCATTTTTTTCTTTTGTAGTCAAACTTGCATCTGGAGTTTGAGGAGAGATTGCTACTAATTTTGCATTGTTATTGATTAACTCATCATTGATTGATTGTAATGCTTTTAATTCTAGATTACAATAAGGGCACCATAGTCCTCTGTAGAAATTAATAACTACAAAATCATTCTCTTTTAATAACTCATCTAATGAAACTGTTTGATTTACTGCATTTGGAAGTGCGAAGTCTTTTGCTGTATTTCCTACTTTTAATGCGTTTTTAGAAAGAGAAGTTTTTTTCAACTCTTCTGTTGCATTTAACATTACTTCTTGTAATTCTTGAGGAACTTTTGTTTTGAAACCTTCTTTATAGTTATTTATTTCATCTATTAATCTTGACATTTTTTATCCTTATTTTTATATATTATATTAAAACCAACCAGTTGGTCTGTTGAAATTATAATAAGAAATCAAAGCCTTGTCAAGGCTTTTTTTGATTTCTTTAATTTAAAATGTATTGATTAATTTTATTTGTTAGTATTTTTTTGAGTTTTTTCTTGTTCTTTTTTTATACTTGAAGGCTGTTTCTTTGGTGTTACTTCTTTGCTTAAACCCATTGTTCCAAAAGGACTTAAATTAGAGTTTGAAAAGTTTTTATTTTTCTTTACTAAACTATCACTTTTCCCACCATGCATATCAATTTTACCAGAGTTTTCCCCTTGGTGTGCATAGTTTCCAAAAAGTGAAGCAGCTAAAAAAATTGTAAATAACATATGTCTCATTACTATTCCTTAGTGTTTCTTTTTTTTTTCTTTTTATCTTTTATGTTCACTGCTATTCCATAGATTGTGATAATAATCCAAAATACTTCAATAATAAATGAACCTAAGTTAAAGTGTACAAAAAGTGATATTAAAAGTAAGATTGCTCCCACTAAATTTAATAGTTGATATTGTAGTGATCTAATAGTGTATTTATTGATTTGTAATAGTAAGTAGGCAACAACTACAAATACCATTCCTACAAATCCAATTCCTTGATAAATATCCAAAATTACTCCTTTTGATATTTTAAAACTGAGGATTGTATCTTTTTTTTGATAAATAAGCCTTAATTAGTTATTTTAGAAATATATTTATATTTAGGAACAATTTCATGAATGAACTATTATTAGGTTTACTTACATTTTTTACTTCTACAGTTGCGGGTATTGTTGGACTTGGTGGGGGAATGATGTTGATTGCTATTCTACCTTCTTTTTTACCTCTAAATGCATTGATTCCAGTTCATGGTCTTACTCAAATGTCTAGTAATTTCTCCCGAGCAGTTTTTGGTTATAAAGATGTTCAATATGAAACAATACCAAAGTTTCTAATTGGTTCACTTGCTGGTATTGCACTTTTTGCTAGTATTATTTCTATGATTTCTTTAGAGTATGTTCCTTTGTTTATTGGGGCTTATATTTTATTATCTCTTTGGTCTAAAAAGTTTAATAATAAAATCAAAAAGTATGAAAACTACTATTTAGTTGGTTTCTTACAATCGGGTCTTTCTATTGTCGTTGGAGCTACTGGACCTCTTACAATGACACTATTACTAAAAGATTATGAAGATAAAGACAAAGTAGTAGCAACAGGTGCTGCTCTTATGAGTATTACACACATTCTTAAAGTATTTGTATTTATGTATTTTGGTTTTGTATTCTTTGATTATATTGGAATTATTATTGCAATGATTATAGGTGCAGTTGCGGGGTCTTATGCGGGTACAAAATTAAGAGATAAAATTGACGGTAAGAAATTTACAATGATTTTAAAAGTACTTTTATCAGCTTTAGCTGTAAAACTAATCCTTAGTTTATTTATTTGATATTAAGAGATGCAATAATCTCTTAATACCAATACTCAGGATAACTTTTTTCTTTATTCAAATTAATATAAAAAAGTGCAACTAACACTAATATGACTGATCCAGTCAAACTAGGAAAAATTAAGTAATCAAAATCTGCACCTAATAGAAAAACAATAATTGGATTAGAACCCGCTGGTGGGTGAACCGTTCTTGTTAAAAGCATTATTATTATCGCACTTGCTAAAGCAAAGGCAATTGACCACCACTCATAGCCAAATAAATTTAGAAATATAAGACCTATTAGTGTAGAAAATAGATGTCCAAATATAACATTTCTAGGTTGTGAAAATGGGCTTTTTGGATAAGCAAATAATAATACGCACGATGCGCCAAATGAACCCATTATTAATAAATTGTCAGAACTTCTAGTTATATAGGCTATTAATGCAATTGCAATAAATCCTCCAATTCCTGCAAATAAAATTTCTTTTATTGAAGTCTTTTGAGGTAGATTTTCTTTTTTACCTTTAAATTTTTGTAAATATTTCATTTATATCCTTTAATCAACCAAACGATTGGTTTGTTGCTTTGAACAAAAAAAACATTAAAGTAAATTAATGATTTTTTTTCCTACTTTTAAATACTCAATTTTACTATCATGTAAATTCATCATCATAATTGCACCTTGTGTTAGGGCTAAATATTCTTTTGCCAAAGAAAAGGCTTCTTCTCTTGAGTATTTGCTCTCTAATATCTTAGCTAGAGCTTCTTCCCATGCTTTAAAGTAAACTTTGATTTCATCTTTAAAAGCTGTATTTGTCGATGGAAGTTCAAGGGCTAAATTAGCAAATAAACAACCACCTTTGCTATTTAGAAAATAGGAATCAATTTTGTTAATAAAAAGTTCAATTTTTTCTTTTGGAGAGAGCTCATCTTTTTTTGCAATTGAAAATATATTGTCAACAAAATATTCATGAATGAATTTTAAACACTCAAGACCTATTTCATCTTTACTTTTGAAGTGATGATATAGGCTGCCTTTTATTAGTCCACAAATATCTGCTATATTTGCCATTGAAGTATTGTGATAGCCTTGTTGTTTAAAAAGCCCAATTGATTTTTTTACTATTTCTTCTTTTGATGTTTTTTTCATATTATCCAAACGATCGTTTGGTTGAATTTTAACATAAGCTGTAATCTTTGTCAAGTTTAATATTTTATCCCAATATATAAACTCTTTTTTGATAAGATATTATATGGACACTTTAAATAAAACAACAAAAAATAAAACTTTATTTATCTATGCTTTTATTATTCTTTTATTTATATTATTAATCTCAATATATGCTTTTAATATTGACAGTTTTAAAAGTCAATTTTATTTTTCACCTACTAGTACTCTTTGCTAAACTTTATTTAACTTTTTTGTAATCAATCTTTTTATCATCTAAGTCTATATGCATTACAGCTGCTAGAATTGATAAAAACACACAAGCCCACCAAATACTAGAGTATGAACCTGTATAATCATATACAATACCACTAAGCCAAGCCCCAATAAAACTACCTAATTGATGAGATAAGAATACTATTCCATATAGAGTTGCTAGTGCTTTAACCCCAAAGATTTGAGCTACTAAACCACTAGTTAGTGGAACAGTTGCAAGCCAAACAAAACCAATCATTGCTCCAAAAAGAATGGCACTAAAGTTTGTAAGTGGTATTAATATCATTAATAAAAAGATTAAAGCTCTTGAAGAATAAAGTATTATCAATAGTTTTCTTTTTTCAAACTTATCTCCTAGGTTTCCAAACATAAATGAACCAAAAATATTAAGAAGCCCAATAAGTGAAAATGCCAAAGTAGCAATTCCTGATGTTAAACCACTATCCATTAAATACGTAGGAAAATGAGTCATAATAAAAGCAACATGAAAACCACATACAAAAAATCCAATGTTTAATCTCCAATATCCCTTGTGAGATTTTGAGCATTTAAGAGCTTTTGATATGGATTCTTCTGCATCTACATTTGTATTAATAGTTTGAGAATCGTCACTTTTCATAAAGAAACCAAATACTCCAATTAACAGACTAAAAATACAAAAGATATAAAAAGCAGTATTAAGTTCAAAATGACTCAATAAAGAATCTGTAATAGGAATAAAAACAAACATACCAAAAGAAGCAGCCGCCGTGGCAATTCCAAATACTGTACTTCGTCTTTTAGGGTCAACTACTTTTGCAATACTTCCTAAAACTACTACGTATGTTGTAGCACTAAGTGCAAGTCCTACTAAAAATCCAAGACTTATATGTAAACCAAGACTAGAGCTAATAGTAGTTACTAGAAATAAGCCTAAGGCATAAAGTAAACTACCTGCCATTAAGACTTTGTTATTACCATACTTGTCACTTAAGTATCCAATAAAAGGTTGTGCTAAACCAAATAATAGATGTTGAAATGCAAGGCTTAGCCCAAAATCAGCTCTCGTAATATCAAAGTTTGCAGTAAATGAGGGAATAAACATACCAAAACTTTGTCTAAGTCCCATACTAATTACTAGGATTAAAATCCCTAAAATTATAATCATATTTCTATGTTGTTTTAATGTCAAGTTTGTGCCTTCTATAGTATTCTAATTGTTTTTTGAAATGCTATCTAAAATAAATACTTTTGTCTAATATTAAATAATATTTGACTTTTACATATTATAGTGATACCATTCGCAAAAATCAAAATATATTAGAAAGAATAAATATGAAAAACTTTTTTAAATCACGTCAAGCTTTGCTTTATGTGATGGCTTTATCTATGTCATTTTCATTTGCGGCATGGATGAGTTTACTTAATAACTTTGTTATTGAAGCTGCTTCTTTTGATGGTAGCCAAATAGGAATATTACAAAGTCTTAGGGAAATCCCAGGCTTTTTAGCTTTTACAGTTGTATTAGTGCTGATTTTTGTATGTCAACAAAAATTAGCTTATCTTTCAATCATGGCTTTAGGGCTTGGAGTTTTATTAACAGGGTATTTTCCTAGTGCAATAGGGCTTTATGTTACTACTGTGATTATGTCTATGGGGTTTCATTATTTAGAGACTTTGAATCAGTCTTTGTCTCTTCAATGGTTATCAAAAGATAAAGCTCCAATAATTTTAGGAAAAATTACAGCAGCTAAATCTGCTACATCGTTAGTAGCTTTTATTATAATTTTTCTTATGATGAAGTTTTTTTCTGTGGAATATAAATATGTATATTTATTCTTTGGTGGGATTACTTTTATTATTGGAATCATAGCTTGGATGATGTTTGATCATTTTAAAGATGATGTTGTTCAGGATAAAAAGATAAGACTTAAAAAAGAGTATTGGTTGTTTTATACTCTTACATTTTTTGCAGGGGCTAGAAGACAAATATTTATAGTTTTTGCTGGATTCTTATTAGTAGAGAAGTTTGGTGTAGATGTTCATAATATGGTCGCATTACTATTTATAAACTCAATACTAAATATGTATTTTGCTCCAAAAATAGGGCGATTTATTGCTAGATTTGGAGAGAGGATTACTCTTAGAGTGGAGTATATTGGACTAGTATTAGTTTTTGTATCTTATGCTTTTGTTGAAAATCTGTATTTTGCATATTTTCTTTTTGTAATAGATCACTTGTTGTTCTCAATGGCAATTGCTCTTAAGACATACTTCCAAAAGATTGCAGATCCAAAAGATATTGCAAGTGCAAGTGCTGTTTCATTTACTATAAACCATATAGCTGCTGTATTTTTACCTGCATTACTTGGATTAGTTTGGTTATATTCTACTTCTTTAGTATTTATAATCGGTGCATCTGTGGCATTGCTATCATTTGCTCTTTCATATTTAATACCAAGAAATCCCCAAATGGGATTTGAAACTACTTTAAAGAAGAGTTCTTAAAACTCTTCTTTAAGCAAAATTAGAAAAGAGTTTATTTGAAAAAACTGGACTTTCAAGTAGTGGAGATGTTTTATATCTATTTTAGTATTTTGATAAAAGAAAGCAAATTTCATCTTCTCTTTATCAATTTACATTTTATTTAATTCCTAAGGCTTGATATTGGTTTTCTTGCTCTTTTGACTGGTAGTCTTTAAAGAAATTTACTACATCTGTTAAAAGATTAGCCATATACGTTGGATCTCCACCAAATTTTCTTGCACCTTCTATAAGATCATTAAGTTCATTTTCAAAATAGTTTATTGTACTTCCTACTGAATAAAACTCTTTAGAAGGGTCTTTTTCATATCTACCAGATACAATATTACCATTTTCATCTTCCATTAATTGACCTCCAAAAGATGTATTTAGGTTATCACTTATTAACATATAATCCTCTACTGATAAATCTGAAAGATAGTTAATAAATTCATTTTTAGCATCCTGATCTTTCTCAAATACAGAATTTCCAAGCCATTTATTATCTTCACCTTGAAAAGCATTATATCTTTGTAATCCAAGTTGATATTTTTCATCATACTCTTCTTCTTTTGAGTCAGTTTTTGTTGACTCTTCTGCTTTGTAAGATTTGAAGTTTTCTAAAGCACTTGAAAAATCCTCATTTGATTGAGTTTTAACAGTAGAATTATTACTTTGAGTTTGATAGCTTGCATATTTTTGTTCTATTTCACTTATATTCATTTTTAAATCCTTTGAAAACAACTATTCATCTTTTAAATATTTATAATATAATAGAGTATTTTAATACTAAATAAAATAGTTTAATACAAAGATTATAAACAGTACAGATACCAAAGTCTGTACTGTTATAATTGAAGACATTAATCTCACATCTCCACCTAGTTGTCTTGCTAATACAAAAGAAGAGGGTGCAGTAGGAAGAACTGCAAATATCACTAAAATAGAAATCATTTGATTATCAAGCTCGAAAAACTTAGCAATTAAAAACATAATGATTGGAGTTAAAACTAACTTTGCAAAGTTTGAATTAAATATCTCACTTTTTGAAGAGTTTATCTCTTTTATAACTAATCCAAAACCAACAGATAATAGTCCAAGTGGAAGAGCTGCTGAGCTTAAAATAGCTAATATCTTATCTGCAATAATAGGTACTTCAATTCCAATATAATTAATACTTCCTCCAATAAAACAAGCCATTATCAAGGGATTTGTAACAATAGATTTTAGAAGATATTTAAAAGTCAATCTACTCTCACTAACATATAAAGCAAAAATAGAAATACATAAAATATTTATAAATGGAATTACAAATGTCATAAGAATAACTGCTAATACAAGACCCGTATCTCCAAAAATCGAGTCAGCTAAAGCTAAAAATACATAAGTATTAAACCTAATTCCCCCTTGAACTACAGAGGTAAAAGCATCATCTTTTGCTCTAAAGAACTTGTTTATTAACATCAAAATAAAAAGTATTATAGTAATAGTAAGAAGTGCAGTTAAAACAAAATTGAAACTATTCACTTCTTTTAGGTTTGCATTTGATAATTTGTAGATTAAAAGTGATGGCATTAGAATATAATATGTTAATTTATCTGCTTGTGGCCAAAACTCATAAGATGGGAATTTTATTTTTTTTAGAAAGTATCCAATCATAATAAGGGAAAATATAGGTATTAGTGCTGTAAATATATGTATCATAATGGCTTCTTTAACTTGGTATTATGTCTAGTTTCAATATAATTTACTTAATGAAACAATTTTGAAACTTTAGATTATAGATTAAATTAGTATAGGATAAGATTAAATGCTTTTTAAAAATGATAAAAAATATACTTTGATTGATATTCAAAAACTATTTTCTCAAATACCTGTAATCTTTATTATGCTTTTGGCAACAATTCTTTTAGTTATTACATATTTTATTTTAGACTCAAAAGAGAATAGAAAAATAGATTTATTAAAACAAAAATATTTTCTAAACTATGAGTTTGCAAAAAAAGAAGAAATAAGTAGTTTTAAAACACACGTAAAAGAACAACTAAAAGAGAGTTTTTTAGAAGAAGAAATTCTTCTTAAGAAAGTGACTTATAAAGCTATTGGATATTTAGAATCTAATTCTTTGACAAAGTTTGATTTACTTACTGATTATCTAAAATCAATTGAAAAACATAATAATATTGAACTAGTAGTTTTCACAAAAGACAATCTAAATATTTTATATGGAATTGATTCTATTGATTATCTTCAAGAATTGATTTTTAACTCAGAAAAAACTAAAAAAAATAGAGATATAACTTTACAATATATTCATTCACAAGGTCAAAATAATCTTCAATATTGGAAGGATGATTTAAAAAGAACAGTAAGATTAAGCTTTTTTGATAAAGTTGTTATCAATGGATATGAGTATTTTATAGGTTCGTTTTCAACTATTAATTCAATCAAAGAGATTACAAAACAAGCTATTTTAAATACTATAAATGATGAATTATATAATATTTGGTTTTACGATATTATCTCTCAAGATACTTATAACTTCAATAATAAAAAGCAGTTGACAAAATCAAATGTCTTATTAAAATCCATAAAAGAAAATAAATCTTATGAAATACTCTCATACTATTTTAATGACTATGAATACAATGATAGTTTTAAAAACTTTACATATTTTTATAGTAAATACAATTTTTTAGTAAGTGTTTTTTATGATAAGAGTATTTTAGAATATGAAATAAAAGATAAAATCACAGGAATTCAAAAAGAGTATAGAAATCTATTTTTTCAAATCTTTTTTTATATTTTATTGATTACAACTATTTTGATTTTGTTTACATATATCTTCTCAAACTTTATCAAAACAATATTCAATGAATACAATGACGAACTAGAAGCTAAAACAGTATCTTTAGAGCATTGGAAAAAGAGATTTGAATTAGCGATTATTGCCTCAAATGATGGATTATGGGATATTGACTTTAAAACTAAGAAGATTTATTTCTCTGATAAATGGCTTGAAATGTTCGGCTATAAAAAAGAAGAGGTTCAGACATTCTCAGATTGGTTTGAGTTAATTCATAATGAAGATAAGAAAAAAGTTGAAAAACTATTTGATAAGATTTTTGCAAAAGCTGATGATACTTTTATTTGTGAATATAGACTTCAAACAAAAAATGATGGTTTCAAATGGGTTTTAGCACGAGGTAAGTCTTTTATTGGAGATAAGGGTGAGCTTGATAGAATGCTTATGATGTCTATGGATATTGATAAAAATAAAAGAATGAAAAAAGAGCTTTTAGATATCGAATATCTAGTTGAAGATGGAAAAATTGTAATTTTCAAACTAGTAAATGATGAAGATTTATCAGTAAAATATATATCTAACAGTATTAAAAGTTTTGGATATACAAAAAAAGATTTTGAATCAAAAGAGATGAATTTTATGAATCTGATTCATAAAGAAGATATAAATAAAGTTCAAGTAGCTATTAATGCTGCTTTAAAAAATGACCTTAAAAACTTCACTGTTGTATGTAGAGTAATAAACGCAGCAAATGAAATAAGATGGATTTCAAGCAGAGTAATTTTAATCAAGAATCATTCGGGATATGTAAGTCATTTTTATGGATATATAAATGACATTACAAAAATCAAATTAAGTGAAGAAGAGCTAAAACTAAAAGTAGAAGATGAAGTTAAAAAAAATAGAGATAAAGATAGAATCCTAATCCAACAAAGTAAACTTGCAGCCATGGGTGAAATGCTAGGAAATATTGCTCATCAATGGAGACAGCCTCTAAATAATGTATCTTTAATCATTCAGTTCTTACGAGATAATTATAAAAACGAAGCAGTAAGTGTTGAAAAAATTGATAAGTTTATGAGTAGAGCAACAACACATATAGAGTATATGAGTGAAACTATAGATGATTTTAGAAACTTCTATAAACCATCTAAAACACAAGATAAGTTTTCTGTAAAAGAGTGTATTGATACGCTTTTATATATGGTGAAAAATCAGTATGAAAATGAAAATATAAAAATCAATTTTGATTGTAATGATGTAATTATCTCAAACTATGAAAATGAACTAAAACAAGCAATTTTAAATATACTAAATAATGCAAAAGATGCCTTATTGGTAAAAAAACAAAACAATAAATTTGATGCAATTATAAACATACAAGTAAGAGAAGAAAACAATAAAGTAAAAATAGAGATTTCCAATAATGGCGATAATATTAAAAATGATATAATTGACAGAATTTTTGAACCATACTTTACAACAAAGTTCGAAACTCAAGGTACTGGAATTGGTTTATATATGACAAAATCAATTATAGAAACAAATATGAAAGGAAAAATAGAAGTAGAAAATATAAAAGATGGTGTGAGTTTTACTATCGCACTTAATATATAACTGCTTTTTAGAAATTATGAGTGATTTAATTACAAGAGTATTATTAGTAGAAGATGAAGAAGACGCAAGGGAAATATTAGAGTTTTACCTTGATACAATATTTGATGAAGTAGAAATTGCCTGTGATGGACAAGAAGGGCTAGATCTTTATACTAAATCATATGAAGAAAACAAAGCTTTTGATTTAGTTTTAACAGATATCAAAATGCCAAATAAAGATGGTCTATCAATGATAGATGATATTACGGCACTAAATGAAAATCAAAAGTTCATAATCGTATCAGCATACAAAGATGAAGAATACTTATTTAGATCAATTGGTCTAAATGTAATATCTTATTTTGTAAAACCATTAGAAGTAAAAAACATAATGGAAATGCTAAAAAAAGTAAAAACAAAAGTCCTAGAAGATAAATCAAAACAAGAAGTCCAAGTAGAGCTAATAAACCTAAATGAAACATACTCTTTTAATACAAAAACAAATCTTCTATATAAAGGCGAAGAGTTGATTAACCTTTCAAAAAAAGAGACTTTATTAATCCAAGCACTAATCACAAATATAAAAGAGATAAAAACAAAAGAATTCCTAAAAGAGTTCATCTGGAATGATGATAAAACCTCAGATGCAACAATGCGTACGGTTATCAAAAGAGTAAAAGATAAAGTTGCTGATGATGACTTTATAGTTTCTAAGAAGGGTTTGGGGTATATTGTTGAGTAGTTTACTCGTACTTTTATTTAGTAATAAATTTTAATTTTGCTAAATAATTCAAATTGAAAGGATTTATATGAAAATAAGTTGTTTTACAGATTTATTTGATGAGACATTTTTAACTGAAAGTCCATTTCTTAGTCATTTTATTAAAGGTCATTTAATGTTGGAGTTTCTAATGTTAAAATGTGTAGAGATTACTTTTCCTGAAAAAATGAATCATGCTGAAAAATTAACTCATTTCAACTTAATTATATTTCTTTATGATAATAATATAATTCCTTTAAAATTAAAGGATATTTTAATTTCTATAAATAGAATGCGAAATAAATTTGCACATAATATTGCATATGAGCCATCTATTCGTGAATATGAAGAAATACTGCTAGAAGCAAAAAGTTTTTCTCATGATATGACAGATGGAATACTACAAACCTTAGAAGAAGTAAAAGATAAGAAAATCTTAGGAGAATGTGAATCTTCTATATTTGTTGAACCATTTTTACAATTATCATATGATTTACACAGTATCTATCAGGAAAATGGTGGGGATTGGGAAAACTTTATTAAGAAAGATTATTAAGTTAACTAAAGGTAAAACTTTAGTTATCGTAATCTATATAAATTTATTTAAATTGTAAAATTGCCGCAACCACTAAAAACCCAACACCAACTACAATAAGTTGCATAGATTTCTCTTTTTTTAGTATTGCTTCATCTACTTGAAATACTGCTACAGATTTTAAAGTCCCATTTTCTTCGAACTTCAAAAACTTATAACCTTTTTTTCCTAGTTTAGTTTTTGTTTTTTCTAACTCTTTTTCTCTTTGTTCTTTGGTAAAGCCACCAATTACTATATTTTTTATTGCCACGATTATCTCTTTTTAATATTTTTTGAGAGTATTATATCACTGTAATGATAAAAATCTTTTTCTTGATTTTGATTAAAGTGAATATTCAATAGAATTACTAATAATAGATATTCCAGTGATCATCAAAAGAGTATATCTCTTTGTTTTTAACAGTATAGAATTTTAAAGTACTTTTCATTTCATAGAAGATATTTAATTTATCTTTATTAACCCCTATTTTTTCAAGGTAAAAGCCTGCAAGCTGATAGTATGGATAAACAAAATCGAATTTCTTTATTACATCAAATATCTTATCTATATCAAGTTGATCTTTTATTTTTCTAAACTGCTCTATCACATCTTCTGGCGATTTAAAATATTGTATATTACTTATCACTTCTACAAAGGCTCTATTTACTGATGAAACTTTGTATTTACCATATTGTATAATCTCAATCTCTTCAGTATTATTTGATTCAAGCATTACTACATTAAAACCATTAATTCTATCACGGGCTTGGGTCATTCTTGGTTTTTTTGAAAAAGCATTATCTATTGCATCTTGTTTTATATTTTTTGATTTGAAGTCGCTTCTTTGGCTTCGCTCTTTTGATACAAAAACAAACTTCTCTCTAAAATTTGAAAGACCTTGAATATTTAAAGATGTAAACATAGGGAAAAAAGACCTACTTTCAAGAGAATAAGTAAAGTCATATATATTAAAAATTTTCCTAAGTGTATATCTTGCCTTAACTACATTTCTTATTTTTATTGAGTGCATTATTAATTCATCATCCAGTAGCTTTGAAAAGAAATCATCATAAGATAAACTAAGCGATACAAGTCTTTTATCTTTTAGCTCTTTAAGTAAAGTATCTAAATCTAAAGTGGACATAAAACCTTGTTCTTCAACAATTGAAAGTATTTCACTTTTATTTTGTGTATAATAATTTTCTGCCATAAGCCTATCTTAATAAAGTAAATTTACTTTATTTTATCACATACTAAAAAATATGTCAAGTTGAGATATTTGACAAAAAGCCAATAGTTAATTATAATTAAGTAAATTTACTTAATATTGAGTGCATATGATATACATTATTAACAACAATAAATCTCTTGGTGTATTAACACAAGACCATCAAACAAAAGAGATTACTTTTAAATACAATGATGGAATCACAAATGAAGAGTATATACATGGATTAACAAAAGAAGTTAATACTTCATTCTACCTATTTCCTGTTTTTGAAAATATGCTACCAGAACATGACCAAAAGAAGCTTTTAGTTAGTCAAAATGACATTACAAACGATATCGATATTCTTGCTTACCTTGATAATATTCATGGCTCTTTTGAATTTTATACAGATGAAACTATTAAACAGTTTGAACCAGAAGAGTGGGAAACATTCAACTTTAATGAAAAAGCAAAAGAAATCCTAAATAATGATTATGAATTCCCCAATATTCTAAGTGATTATACATTAGATATTGATCCCTCCACTTTGTATCCTACTGAGCTTGCAAATAGTAGAGTAATTGGATTATCTGGGTATCAGTATAAGTTTTCTGTATTACTAGATGATAAAACAAAAACTATAACCCACGACTCTTCAAAGTCTAGTAATTATTTCATGAAGCCTTATAGCAAATACTACTCTACTTTTATGCCAAGAGACAAAGCTAGAAGTTATATACCATATTTGCTGATTAATGAACATCTATTTATGACAATTGCAAGAGATTTTGGTTTTGATGTTCCATACAGTGCAATTATTAAACATGGTGTTGATTACCACTATATCATCAAAAGATATGATAGATATAAACACAGTAAAATTGACCACACAGAGATATTAACTCTAATGAATAAAGAAAGTGAGCAAAAATATAAGGTTTCTATGCAAGATGTATTTGAAGCTGCCCAAGAATACCTTGACAATGATGAGCAGTTAAAACTTTTAAAATTCATTATATTTTCAATAGTGATTGCACATGGTGACTTACACGCAAAGAATTTGTCTTTAATAAATTCAAGTAATGATCAAAAAGATGAAAAAAAACAGGTTTCACCATTTTACGACATTTCCACAACTAAAATTTATAAAGATACAAAAACAAACGATATCGGGCTAAAAGTACTTAACAAAACTTTTAAAATAAATAGAGAATTCTTATTGAAGTTTGCAGATCTACTTAATATTGATCGAGAGATTGTAAAAGAGTATATCAATGAGATTTGCAGTAAATTTAAAGATACATTTTTAAATTATGTAGATACATTACCAAGTGAAATAAAAGGTTTACCTTTTCACAAAAGTGCATATTCTCAAAACCCATTTGAAGTTATATTGAAGAACTACTATGAAGGAAGAATTAAGTATATTAATGAGTATTTACTGGATAAAGATACTATTTTAGAAGAGGAAGAAGACGACTTTTGGGATTAATTTTAGTATTACTTCATCTACTTGACATACTGCTACAGATTTTAACGTCCCATTTTCTTGGAACTTCAAAAATTTATAACCCTTTTTTTCATAGCTAGTTTTTATTTTTCTAGTTTCTTTTCTCTTTGCTCTTTTGTAAAGCCACCAATTACAATATTTTTTATTGCCACGATTATCTCATTGAAAGCATAAAAAGCTTTTTCTTGATTTTGATTAAAGTGAATATTCAATAGAATTACATAAATATATATAAAGAGAAAAAATGACAATTACAAGACAGATTATATTCCTAGCACAAAAAGATTGTATAGAAGAATTAAAAGCAGTTCTAAAATATTTACTTGACAATACAAGAGGAACACAAGGGTGTCTAAAATTTGATATCTACCAAACAAAAAATAATCCAGTTGAATTTATACTTATGGAGTCTTGGGAGAATGAAGAAGCATTAAGCGCTTACTTTAAATCAGAAACATATTTAGATTTCAAAAATACTTTCAATGAATACACAGCTCACGTAGAACCATTTGAGCTTGAAGTACTATAATTCAATAGTATAAAAATAAACAAAATGAAACATTAAAGGGCAAATGAGACTATAAAATAAATTAATATTTTGAATAAAAGCCCTAAAATACATAACTCTTACACAAATTTATAAATTTGAAACAATTTTGAAACAATTTAGTTTCAAAATATGTTATACTGCTTCTAGTACAAAAACTAAGGAGAAATAACATGTCTAAAATATCAATTTTAAAAAAGATTTTTGTTACATCAGCAATCACAGCAGCTATGATTACTGGTGCAAATGCAGCAAAAAAAGAGACTAAATATGTAATTGCAACAGCAAGTACAGGTGGAACTTATTATCCAGTTGGTGTTGGGATTGCAACAATCGCTTCGTTAAAACTAGCAAAAAAACATAAAACAACTTTTTCAGCTATCACATCTGCAGGTTCAGGTGAAAATGTAGATATGCTACAAAAAGGTGAAGTAAACTTTGCAATTTTACAAGGTTTATTTGGTTCTATGGCTTGGCAAGGTAAAGCTAAATACGAAGGTGCTCCAAAGAAAAATCTTAGATCAATTTCTATGTTATGGCAAAATGTTGAACAGTTTACAATCAGAAAAGATTATGCAAAAACTGGAAACATTATGGATTTAAAAAACCTTTATGGTGAAAGATTCTCAATTGGTGGTAGATCTTCTGGTTCTAGAGTTTCAGCTGAAACTATTATGAATTCACTTGCTATTGATTTTAATAAAATGAATATTCAATACTTAGGATACACTCCAAGTTCAACTGCATTACAAGATGGTAAAGTAGATGGAATGAATACTCCATCAGGTCCTCCAACATCAGCAGTTACAAATGCTTTCGCTTCTATTGGAAATGATAAAATTAAAGTTTTAGATTTTGACAAAAAGAACTTAGACGCAATTAATGCAAACTATCCAGTATGGACTCCCTTTACTATTAAATCTGGAACATACCCAGGACAAGACAAAGATATTAATACAATCGCTCAACCAAACTTACTAGTTGTAACAAAAGATACTCCAGCAGAAACTGTATATCTTTTAACAAAAACAATTTATGAAAACTTACCTTTCTTAAATACAGTACATAAAGCTACAAAAGCTATGTCAATTCAAAAAGCAATTGCTGGGCTTCCAATGCCACTTCACCCAGGTGCAGCAAAATTCTATAAAGAACAAGGTATCAAAATCCCTGCTACTTTAATGGCTAAGTAATACTGACATATCAAAAGAAGACTCTCTTCTTTTGATATATGGATTATGTAAGTAATTATAAATTGTTTATGTAGTTTATATAAATTTAGGAATAAAAAATGATAAAAATAAAATACTTTAAAGAAATCACTTTTGTCTACGCAATCTTTATATCACTATTTCATTTTGGTATAAATATTTGGGGTGGTATTAGTGACTTATGGTTTAACTCCGCGCACTTTGCATTATTAGCTTCTTTAGGATTCTTAACTTATGAAGCAGGAAAAAATGAAAATGAAGTAAGTATTCTTAATATACTTTTTGCAGTTTTATCTCTTGGAACATTTATATATATGATGGCTTTCGAAGAGAGTCTTTATGCTGTTGCAAATGGTCAAATGAGAACAAGTGACTTAATAGTTGCAGCTATGACAATAGGTTTAGCTATTGAAATGGTTAGAAAATCTACGGGATATATTATCCCAGGAATTATAATTTTCTGTATTGCATATTTACTATTTTTAGGTCAACATATTGATGGAATATTTGCATTTGCAGGTATGAATCACGAAAGATTTTTATATAGAATGTTCTATACAAGTGAAGGATTATTTGGGCCAATTGCCACAATTTCTTCTACTTATGTATTTATGTTTATTTTATTCGCTGCTTTCTTACTTAAGTCAGGAGCAGGTGATTTCATCGTAGATGTAGCAAATGCAGTTGCTGGTAAATATACTGGTGGAACTGGTCACGTTGCTGTAATATCATCAGCTATGATGGGAACAATTTCAGGTTCAGCAGTAGCAAATACTGTATCAACTGGATCTATTACAATTCCAATGATGCAAAAAGCAGGATTCAAATCCAAGTTTGCAGCAGCAGTTGAAGCAGCAGCAAGTACAGGTGGACAAATCATGCCTCCAATTATGGGAGCAGGGGCTTTTATTATGGCTCAAATGACACATATTCCATTTGTTACTATTATTTCTGTATCTATTTTACCGGCTATCTTATACTTTGCTTCTATTGCATTTTATATTAATATCCATGCAAAAGAACATAATGTTCAAGGTGAAAAATCAGATGTTAAAATCTTACCAATTTTAAGAGAAGGTTTCCATTTTATTATTCCATTATCAACTTTAGTTGGTTTATTAATTTATGGATTTACTCCTACTTATTCAGCTGGTATTGCCATACTTGCTATTGTTTTCTCTTCTTATTTAACAAAAAATAAAAGAATGGGAATCAAAGAGATTTTAGGTGCATTTGCACTTGGGGCTCAAAATATGGTTGTAACGGGAGTATTACTTATTGCTGTTGGTATTATTGTAGGAATTATTAATATCTCTGGTATTGGTATTACATTCTCTCAATTAATCATGGAATGGTCGGGTAACTCATTACTTCTTGCAATTGTATTAATTGCTATTGCTTCATTAATCTTAGGAATGGGATTACCAGTAACTGCATCATATGTTGTATTATCTGTATTATCAGCACCAGCACTTGTAGGACTTATGTTAAGCCCTGAAATGGCAGCTTTAGTAAATGCAGGAATTCAAATACCTGAAGTTACTATGTATTTATTATCCGCACACTTGATAATCTTCTGGTTATCTCAGGATTCTAACCTTACACCACCTGTATGTCTAGCCGCATTTGCAGCAGCTGCAATTGCAAAGACACCACCAATGGCTACGGGTTTAACAGCTTGGAAAGTAGGAAAAGGAATGTATATTATTCCTCTATTATTTGCCTTTACTCCACTTATTAATGGTACTTGGTTAGAGCGGTTTGAAGTATTTGGATTCGCATTAATGGGAATCATGGCTTTCTCTATTGTTATGGAAGGTTACTGGGATAAAAAGATGAATATTTTAGAGAGAGTTATGTTTGCAGTAGCTGCAGTATTATTATTAACTCCTGATAGTGCATTTAATATGGAAACATATTTAGGGACAATTCAAAATACACATGTTGTAGGATTTATAATCTTTGCAGTATCAATGGTTTTACACAAAATGTTATCAAAGGAAGCGAATTTTTATGCAAGAGCTAATTAATACACTTGAAGCTTGTGGGTACAAGGTTCATAGTGCAAAAGACAAAAACGAAGCATTCGAAATATCAAAGTCATATATTCAATCATCAATGAGTATAGGACTTGGTGGTTCAACTAGTGTGCAAGAAATAGGTTTACTTGATTATATTACTTCAAAAGAGGATATCACTTTATACAACCAGTATGAAAAAGGTATCTCTATCGAAGAGAATACTAATAGAAGAAGACAGGGAATGTTAACTGATCTTTTTGTTACAGGAACAAATGCTCTAACAAAAGATGGAAAACTTGTAAATGCTGATGGTAGTGGAAATAGAGTTGCCGCTATGATTTTTGGTCCTAAGAATGTATTAGTAATTGTAGGAAAAAATAAAATTGTTGATACTTTAGAAGATGGATTTGCCAGAGTAATGGATGTTTCAGCTGTAAAAAATATAAATAGAATGAATAATAAAGCAATAGAGATGGGTAAGGAACCAAGACATAACCTTGATAATATTGCTAATAAATTCTCTTATATAAAAGCAGATGAGAAAGATAGAATAATACTAGTTTTAGTAGATGAAGATTTAGGATTTTAAAATGTATGATTATTTAATAATAGGTGCGGGGATTATTGGTTTAAATATTGCAAAGAATCTAAAAGAGAGATTTCCAGAATCTAAGATTTTAGTACTTGAAAAAGAAGATGAAGTTGCTCAGCACAGTTCAGGTAGAAACTCGGGAGTTTTACACGCTGGATTTTATTATTCAGCAGATTCTTTAAAAGCAAAGTTCACAAAAGAGGGAAATATTGCTTTAAAAGAGTTTGTTAAAAGTAGAGGTCTTAAAATCAATGAATGTCAAAAAGTAGTTGTTGCTACTGATGATAAAGAAGTTGAAGGTCTTGAAGAGTTAAAAAGAAGAGGTGAGGCTAATGGAGTTGAACTAATTTGGTTAGATGAAGATGGATTAAATGAACTTTATCCAAATATTAAAACTCATAAAAAAGCTCTTTTATGTCCAAGTACTGCTACAGTTAATCCAAAAGAAGTTACAAAAGAGTTTGCAAAAGTAATTAAAGACTTAGGTGTTGAACTACTTCTTTCTTGTAAATATATATCAAGTTCAAATAATGTGGTATCTACAAGCCTTGGAGATTTTCAAGCAAAAAAAGTAATCAATTGTGCAGGTTTATATGCTGATAATATTGCTAGAGATTTTGGTTTTTCAAAAGATTATGTGATTATTCCTTTTAAAGGTATTTATCTAAAAGATAAAAACAATGTTTCTCATTTAGAAACAAATGTATATCCAGTACCAAATCTTGAAAACCCATTTTTAGGAGTACATTATACTCTTACAGTTGATGGAGAGAGTAAAATAGGACCTACAGCAATACCTGCATTATGGAGAGAAAACTATAAGGGAATGGATAACTTCTCTTTAAAAGAGTTTTCTCAAATTCTATTTTATGAAGCAAAACTATTTCTTACTAATGCTTTTGGTTTTAGATCATTAGCTTTTAGTGAAGTGAAAAAATATAGCCTTTCATATTTAAAAGGTTTAGCTATGAAATTAACTAAACAAATGAATCATGATGGTTTTGATTCTTGGAGTACTCCAGGAATTCGTGCACAATTATTAAACAAAAATACATTAGAGTTAGTGCAAGATTTCGTTGTGGAATCTGATGAAAACTCTGTACATGTGCTAAATGCGGTTAGTCCTGCATTTACTTCTTCAATACCTTTCGCGAACTGGGTAGTTGAAACACATGTTTTAAAAAATAAATAATACTTCAAATATTTAATCGAAGTGCAATACTTTGTACTTCGATTCTTACTTAATTTCAAAAAAAAATCATTTTAGCAATATCTGGATTGTCATATAAAATTTAACTTGGTAAAATACGGCAATTAAACATTTTATTAAAGTAAAATTAGGAGAAATTAACATGAGTTATATATCAAGCGCAAATTTAGAGTCAGCAGATAAAGAGATATTCGATATCGTAGAAGCAGAATTAGATAGACAAACAACACACTTAGAAATGATTGCAAGTGAAAACTTTACTTCACCAGCAGTTATGGAAGCAATGGGATCAGTATTTACTAACAAATATGCAGAAGGTTACCCATACAAAAGATATTATGGTGGATGTGAATTCGCAGATGCAGCTGAGCAATTAGCTATTGATAGAGCTTGTGAAATCTTTGGATGTTCATACGCAAATGTACAACCTCATTCAGGTTCTCAAGCAAATGGTGCAGTATATGCAGCATTATTAAAAGCTGGTGATAAAATCTTAGGTATGGATTTATCTCACGGTGGTCACTTAACTCATGGTTCTAAACCATCATTCTCAGGTAAAAACTACTCTGCATTCTACTATGGTGTAGAATTAGATGGTAGAATTAACTATGAAAAAGTAATGGAAATTGCTAAAACAGTTCAACCAAAAATTATCGTTTGTGGTGCTTCAGCATACGCAAGAGAAATTGATTTCGCTAAATTTAGAGAAATTGCAGATGCAGTAGGAGCAATTTTATTTGCTGATATCGCACACATTGCAGGACTTGTAGCAGCGGACGAACACCAATCTCCATTCCCTTACGCAGATGTAGTTACAACTACAACTCATAAGACTTTAAGAGGTCCAAGAGGTGGAATGATTATGTGTAATGATGAAGATATTGCTAAGAAACTTAACTCTGCAATCTTCCCAGGATTACAAGGTGGACCATTAGTTCACGTAATGGCAGCAAAAGCAGTAGCATTTAAAGAGATTTTAGCTCCTGAATGGAAAGCATATGCAGTACAAGTAAAAGCAAATGCATCTAAATTAGCAGAAGTATTAATGGCAAGAGGATATGATGTTGTTTCTGATGGAACAGATAATCACTTAATCTTAGTATCTTTCTTAAATAAAGAATTCTCAGGTAAAGATGCAGATGCAGCATTACAAAACGCTGGTATTACTGTAAATAAAAATACAGTTCCAGGTGAAACAAGATCTCCATTTGTAACATCAGGTGTTAGAATTGGATCTCCTGCATTAACAGCAAGAGGAATGGGTGAGAAAGAATTCGAATTAATTGCAAATAAAATTTGTGATGTATTAGATGATATTGAAAACACTGAGTTACAAGCTTCTATTAAATCAGAGCTTAAAGACTTAGCTAATAACTTTGTTATTTACAACCAATCAACTTACTAATAAGTATTAAATATAGGGTTTTACACCCTGTATTTTATATGTTCTAAAAATACACATTCCTCTCTTTTTTCTCAAATAAAAACCTTTTTCTAAATAATAATAAGTTAAACTTGCATCTTCAAAAATATAGAATAAATAGTTATAATTAAACATATATAACAAGAGGCGTAGATTATGAGTGATTTAGTTGAAAAAAGTCAAACTTACAAAAAGATTGAAAAAGCAATTAATTATATAGATGAAAATTTCAAAGATCAGCCTACATTAGAAGAAATCTCAGAACATATTAATATGAGTAAATACCACTTCTCTAGAGTTTTCAAAGAGTATGTGGGAGTAACTCCTATTCAATTTCTTCAAACACTTACATTAAACTATGCAAAAGAACATTTAAAAGAATCAAAATCAATATTAGATAGCTCCCTAGATTTAGGACTTAGTTCAACTAGTAGATTACATGACTTATTTGTAAATATCATTGGGGTAACTCCAAAAGAGTATAAAGAATCAGGTCTTGATGTTGAAATAACTTACGGATATGGTTCCACTCCTTTTGGAGAAGCTTTGATAGCATTTACTAAAAGAGGTATTTGTTATTTAGGTTTTATTGATAATAATGAAGAAGCAGTTTTCTCAAGATTTATGGATGTTTGGGAAAAAGCTACATTAAAAAAAGATGATAAAAAAGCCCATGAGTATCTAAATGATATTTTTCTAAAAAATAAAAAATATGATTTAGTTGTAAAAGGTACTAATTTCCAAATTAATGTTTGGAGAGCTTTAATGAATATTCCCGATGGATTAATTAGTTCATACCAAGATATTGCAGATAAGTTAGAAAAACCAAAAGCAGTACGAGCAGTTGCAAGTGCTATTGGCTCAAATCATATAGGTTTTTTAATTCCATGTCATAGGGTTATTGCAAAAAGTGGAGCTATGAGTGGGTATAGATGGGGAATTCAAAGAAAGAAAATTCTTTTAGCTTATGAAGATTTTAATAAAAAAAAGTAGTAAAGTATTCTTCTTAGGATATTAGAAATACCCTAAGATTTTATGATGTTTATAAATAAACTTTTTAGAGACTTCAAAAAATTCTAACATTATAGAATTCATCTCATCCAACATAGTTTTTTCCATATAAGAATTTGATAACGTAGCCATAATAAATTCCTTTGCGTAAAGATTTATTATATTAAGTTTTATTCAAAATGTAAAGAATATTAAAAAAATTAAATAAGAAAAAAACTTTCTTTAGTAAATAATATTTTACTATTTTTAATTTTTATGATAAAATCTAAAAAAATTAAAAAAGGGAGTTTTATGTTCATTCAATTAAATGATAGAGTTTTCATTAACTTAGCTAAAATCACAAGAACAAAAATTGATCACGTAGAAGATGGAATTAGAGTTAGATTCTACGAAGGTAAAGATCAAGTTGCTAAATCTCATAGATTTGAAGATGTAAAAGCAGCACAAAAATGGCTTAAGAAGATTCTTAAAGGCGCATAATTCTTACAAATAAAAAGTAAAACACTAGTATTTACTTTTTATTTTACAAAAACTACTACAAACAGCACTTCAAAAAACACTTTTAACCCTCTTGCTAATGATAAACTGCTTTTACATATAAAAAGGAGAAAAAATGTTAGCTGAAATAAATGACTTTTTAAATAACCTTATTTGGGGAAATATCTTAATATATTTACTTCCTGCATTAGGTATATTTTTTACAGTTACGTCAAGATTTGTACAATTTAGATACTTCTTTAAGATGTTTAATATCTTAAGAGATACAGTACATGATAAAGAAGGACATATTAGTTCTTTCCAAGCACTTATGTTAAGTGTTGCAGGTAGAGTTGGTGGTGGTAACATCGCTGGTGTTGCTGTTGCAATTACATTAGGTGGTCCAGGGGCAGTATTCTGGATGTGGATTATTGGACTTATTGGTATGAGTACAAGTTTCTTTGAGTGTTCGCTTGCTCAATTATACAAAGAAAAAGATGGGGAAGATTCTTGTGTATATAGAGGAGGGCCAGCTTATTATGTTACTAAAGCATTAGGTCAAAGATGGATTGGTATTATCATCTCTATATTATTAATGTTTACATTTGGGTTTGCTTTTAATGCAACACAATCATTTATTATTTCAACTTCATTTGAAGCATCATTTGCTATTCCTACTTGGATTACAGGTGTTGTATTAACTCTTGCATTTGGTATCGCTATTTTTGGTGGTATTAAAAGAATTACAAAACTTTCAGAAGTAATTGTTCCTGTTATGGCTGTTGGATACTTATTAATTGCAATCGTTGTAATTGCATTAAACTTAAGTGAAATTCCAGGCTTAATCTCTATGATTGTTAATGAAGCATTTAATCCTTCTTCTGCTATTGGTGGTGGTATTGGTGCTGTTATTTTACAAGGTGCTAAAAGAGGTATGTTCTCAAATGAGGCAGGTCTAGGTTCAGCTCCAAACGTTGCAGCAGTTGCTTACGTAGCGCATCCAGTTCAACAAGGTATTGTTCAATCATTCTCTGTATTTATTGATACTATTATTTTATGTTCTTGTACTGCATTCATCATTCTTTTATCAGGTGTTTATACTCCAGGTGCAGAAGGTGTTCAAGGTGTATTATTAACTCAAAATGCTTTAATTGAGCATATTGGACCATTTGGTGGATACTTTGTAACGGTTGCATTATTCTTATTTGGATTCTCTTCAATGTTATATAACTACTACTTGGCTGAAAATAGTTTAAACTTTTTCTCAAAAGGAAATGTAACTTTATTTAATGGGTTTAGACTTTTATGTGTTGCTTTAATTATTTGGGGTTCTTTCCAAGATTTAGGTTCTATTTTCTCATTCGCTGATTTATCTATGGGATTATTAGCTGTGATTAATATGGTTGTAATTGCAATTCTTTACAAACCAGTTCTTAAGCTTATTAAAGGTTACGATAGACAACTTAAAGAGGGTAAAAAACCTGTATTAAGATATAACGACTATACAGAATTTAATATCGATAAAGATACTTGGAAAGAAATCGTTGATAATATCAATGACAAAAGATCTAAGGAGTAGGGAGTAAGTTTTCTTACTCTTTATTGAAAAACAATGAGAAAAAAAATAGGTATTATCACAGGTTCAGGTCCTGAAGCTGGTATTGATTTATGGCAAAAGATTTTAGAAGAAAACAAAAACTTTTTACAAGATAAATTTCAGGGGGATTTAGATGCTCCTGATATTACTATCCTTTCTATTCCACAATTAGGTCACTCTATGGAATTAGAAAAGAATTATGATATGGTTTGGCAGACGTTAAAAACAGCTGTTCAAGATATCTGTAAAAAGGTTGATTATTTTGTAATTGCTTGTAATACTTTAAATGTTTACGAAAACAAAATACTAAAAATAGGATTTAAACATAAATTCCTATCAACACTTGATGTTGTGAAAGATTATATTGAAGAGAACAAATTAAAACAAGTTTCTATTATAGGTGCAATGCCTGTATTAGAAATGAAAAAGTTTTCAGTGTTTAAGAGTTTGAATGATACTTTTAATGTGGAAGTTCCTACTAATTTCCAAGAAGTACACAAACTAATTTACGACGTAAAAAAAGAGGGTGGGGAATCCTCTTTCGTTGTAAATAATTTTAAAAATATTGTAGATAAATTAGAATCAAAAGATGTGTTTTTAGCTTGTACAGAGTTACCACTAATTAAGTTAAAATACGAAGAAAAAAATCTTATTGATGTGACACAACTTCTAGCAAAAAAACTGGTTGAAAAGACTTTCTAGTCAGCCAGTTTTTAACTACTTTTAGACATTATAAACTTATATAAGACGAAGGCTAAATATGTTTAATAAAGATGGAATTCCTTTTTTTACTATTATGATTCCTTTTTTAAGTATATTATTTGTAACTTTCTTTGCAACTTCTTACTATTTGAAATTATCGAAAGAGAATTTTGAAGTAGATTTAAAAGAGTTTAGAGAAATATATATTTTAAAAAGCAATAATAAAAAAGAATTAGATTTATTAGTATCAAAAAAAATAGAACAACAAGAGATAAGAGAACAAAAGTTTAAAGATTTTATGATTACTTTAACAGGTGCAATACTTGTTTTTATGGCTTTGTTTTCATTATTGATGATATCAATTATTACTGATGTTGTAAAAAAGTATAAAACCCAAGTACAAAATAAAGAAGCTAAACTTCAAAGCCTTAATAAAACCCTCTCTACAAAAGTAGAGCAGGGTATTGAAGAAGGAAAAGAAAAAGATAAAGCAATGTTTCAACAATCAAGACTTGCAAGGCTTGGAACAATGCTTTCTATGATTGCACATCAATGGAGACAACCTTTAACAGAGTTATCAGGTACATTGATGGAGCTTGAAACTGCTACAAGATTTAAAAAAGTTACAAATGAACATATTCTAAATTCAATTGATAAAAGTGATAAGCTAATTGAGTTTATGTCTAATACAATTGATGATTTTAGAAACTTTTATAAACCAGACAAAAAGAAAGAGAATTTTGATGTTGTAGATGCTTGTAAAAAGGCTATTAATTTAGTAAATGCTTCTTTAGATGAAAGTAAAGTTGTTTTAGAATTGGATGTTCTTCATAATAGGCAAATTAATGGTTATCCAACTGAGTTTGCTCAAGTTATATTAAATCTAATTTCAAATGCTAAAGATATATTAGTTGAGAGAGAAATAGAAAACCCAAGAATCAAAGTAACAATTGATTTTCATGGTTCTTTGTGTATTATTAAAGTATCAGATAATGCAGGTGGATTAAAAGAGGAAAACTATGATTTAATCTTTGATCCATATTTTACAACTAAACACTCATCAAAAGGAACTGGATTAGGACTTTATATTTCAAAACTGATTATTGAGAGAAATATGGGTGGAGAGTTAAGCGTAAAAAATGATGAAGATGGTGCAGTCTTCAAAATAGTAGTACTAGGATAAAAAATGAATGAAAACTTATTAGAAGAATTAAAAAATATTCCAATATTATGTGTTGAAGATGAAGATGGAATTAGAGAAGTTATTGTTGAGACTTTAAAGTATTATTTTGATGAAGTTTATGAGGCTAGAGATGGAAATGAAGCTTATGAAATCTATCAAGATTATAAACCTAAAATAATCCTATCAGATATTCAAATGAAAAACTGTGATGGTATAGAGTTTGTAAAAAAAGTTAGAAAAAATGATTCTCATACTACAATTATTATGCTTACTGCTTATTCTAATGAAGAGTATTTAATGGACTTAATTAATTTAAATATTAATCATTTTATTTTAAAGCCATTAAACTTGAAGAAATTAAATGAAGCATTATTAAAATATATTCAAAAGACTTTAGAGCCAATTGAACTAAGTGAAAATCTAATTTTAGACCTGCAAAAAAGAGAAATCATCTATAAAAATGATGAAAGAGTACTTTTAAGAAAAAGAGAAAAAGAGTTTTTACATCTTTTATATGAAAGAAAGGGTGGAATTCTTAGTTATTCAGAAATTGAAGAAGAGTTATGGGTAGATAAGGAAATGACAACTCATGCCCTAAAATCTTTCATAAAAGACCTAAGATCTAAGCTTCCTGAGAATGTTATAAAGAATGTTCCACAAGAAGGTTACACTTTATTTATAAAAGATTAAGAAAGCACACTTTTTGCATACTTTGATTTTATATGATTTGTTATATAAAATTTATGAGGCAAAACTATGGAAGAGAACTTTAGAATTGAAAAAGATTTTTTAGGTGAAAAAAAGATTGATGCAAATGCTTATTATGGAATACAAACTTTAAGAGCAAAAGAGAATTTTGATATTACAAGAACGGATATTTCTTTATTCCCTAACTTTATCAAATCCCTAGCAAAAGTAAAAAAAGCTTGTGCTTTAACAAACTTTGAGTTAGGAGATTTATCAGATAGACAAAGAGATGCAATTATTCAAGCTTGTAATGAAATAATTGATGGTAAATTTCATGATCAATTTATTGTAGACCCAATCCAAGGTGGAGCTGGAACTTCTACTAACATGAATGCAAATGAAGTTATTGCAAATAGAGCACTAGAAATTCTTGGTGAGAAAAGAAGTACTTACGATGTGATTCATCCTAATAATCATATTAATATGAGTCAATCAACTAATGATGTTTATCCTACAGCTATTAAACTTACATTACACGAACTAATTTATAAATTAAAAGATTCACTTAGATTTTTAAGAGATGCTTTTGATGATAAAGCTATTGAATTTAAAGATGTATTAAAAATGGGAAGAACTCAGCTTCAAGATGCTGTTCCTATGACCTTAGGTCAAGAGTTTAAATCTTATGCGGTTATGATTGATGAAGATATTTTCAGATTAAGAGATTGTCAGGCTTTATTAAAAGAGGTTAATCTTGGAGCTACTGCTATTGGTACGGGAATTAATACAAAAGCAAAATATCAAAGAAAAGTAATTTCAAATTTAAGAGAAGTAACTGGTGTTGATTATGTAACTGCTGGAGATTTAATTGAAGCTACACAAGATACAGGTGCCTTTGTACATATTTCTGGAATCTTAAAAAGAGTTGCTATTAAAATCTCTAAAATTTGTAATGATTTAAGACTTTTAAGTTCAGGACCTCGTGCTGGATTCAATGAAATCAACCTTCCAAAAATGCAACCTGGTTCTTCGATTATGCCAGGTAAAGTAAACCCTGTAATTCCAGAAGTTGTAAATCAAGTTGCCTTTGATGTTATTGGTGCTGATACTGCTATTTCTATTGCTTGTGAAAGTGGTCAGTTACAACTTAATGTATTTGAACCTTTAGTTGCTTATAAACTATTTACATCAATAAATATGATGAGAAGATCATTTTATACACTTGCTGACAAATGTATCAAAGGTATTACTGCAAATGAAGATGTTTGTATGGAAAATATTTTAAACTCTGTAACTTTAGTAACTTGTTTAAATCCAATCTTAGGATATGAAAAAAGTTCAGCAATTGCAAAAGAGGCCTTAGCTACAAATAAAAGAGTATATGATATTGTACTTGAGCAAGAATTATTTACAAAAGAAGAACTTGAAGAACTTCTTCATCCAAAAAATATGGTAAACAACTACGAAGGAAAAAAATAGATGAAAATAACTATTATAAATACTGGTGGAACATTTAATAAAAGATATAATCCAATTAAAGGGCAATTAGAAGTTCCTAGTGATAATATCGCTTTAGATAAAATTATGGCATCTTGTCATAATGTTGATTTTGAAATTAAAAATATTGTTTCAAAAGATAGTTTAGATATGGATGATAATGATAGACAAATTATTACAGATGCTGTAAAATCAAGTGAAAATGAGAAAATAATCATTATTCATGGAACGGATACGGTACATTTAACATCTGCATTTTTAAAAGAACAAATAGATAATAAACAAATCGTATTCACTGGTGCAATGGTTCCAATGAGTTTTGATGAAGTTGAAGCTACCATGAACTTCTCACAAGCTATGGGCTTTCTAAGCTCTGATGTTGAAAATGGTATTTATATTGCAATGCATGGTGTTGTAGTTGACCATACAAAACTAGTTAAAGATAGAACTTTAGGTCAGTTTTTAATCCGAAAATAAATAAGAGTTTAGACTCTTATTTATTAGTTAGCTGTTGAGTCTACAAAAACTCTAGAACTTAATTCTTTGTCAATAGTATACAACCCATAACCATTACCATCTACTAGTTTTATATGATCAATTATTCCTGATACTGTTGCTTCTTCTTCCACTTGTTCTGTTACATACCATTGTAATAAATTATATGTTGCATGGTCTTTATCTTTCATTGCTAAATCTGATAAGTCATTTAAGTTTTTTGTCATTGTTTGTTCGTGCTCAAGTGATTTTTGAAATACATCTAATAGTGAGTTAAATCTTACTTCAACTTCTTGAATTAATGGTAGTTTTATATCAACATTTTGATCTTCTAAATATTTGAAAAGTTTCATTCCATGTGTCACTTCTTCTTGGTATTGAATTAAAAACCAATTTGCTGCTCCATTGAATCCTTCTTTAGAACAATAAGCGCTCATTCCTAAGTATATATATGCAGATTGATACTCTTTATTAAGTTGCTGGATTAACGAATCTTGAAGCTCTTTACTAATCATATTATCTCCTTTTATCTTTATTACTTAATTATAACTAAAAAGGTGTGTTATATATAGTTATTTTATGCTTAATAATAAGAAAATTATTAAAAAATACACAATATTAAGTAGCTATTAATTATTGAATATATATAATAATTACGGTACATAAGATGTATTATATCAATAAAAGGAACGAAAAAATGAATGAATTAATTTCTACATTACAATCAGTAGCAAGTAGTATTTTAGATTTATCTGCTTGGTTTGGATTTGGTGGTTTATAATCAGTAAAAATAAGGGTTTCCTTATTTTTACCTTTAGAATTTGTATTTAATAGAGAATAAAACTTCTCTACCTTTTGTAAATGCTCCGTTGTAAAAGCTAGTAAGTGTTGAACCTGCTGGCACTCTGTTATCTCTATCTAATAAATTATATACATGTAAATTTAATGATAAATCTTTATTTATTTTGTGGTTTATATTAGTATTAATATTTATATTATGATTACTTTTTTTACCATATCTTTGATTAGTTCCACTCTTAATTGAAGCTTCCATTTTACTTATATAATCAACTAGTAATGAATATCTAGTTTTATTATGAATATAAGTAATATCAAATTTTGATAATATTTTTGGAGAAAAATCAGGTCCGTAGTTTTCTGTACTTTTTGCATAGTTTTTAGTTTTTTGAATTGTAATACTAGATGATGTTTCAATATTATAATTAGGTTTATATTTTACTGCAAATTCAAAACCTTTTGTAACTTTATCTCCAATAGATGAAGTTGGTAAATTTTTACCATTTTGTGTAAATAGGCTAATATTTTCTGCTTTATTATAGAATAAAGAAGAGTTTATTTGATATTTTCTTGATAAAAAAAGATAATTTATTTCATTGCTTTTAATTACTTCATATTTTTCTATACTTGAATATGCTAGTTGGTTTGCTTTTCCGTATAAAAATTTCAAATGATTATTTGAATCTATATGATAAACCGCACTAAGTTCTGGTAAGTATTCATTCTTTTCATTTATTTTTTGAGAAATGATTTGATCTAATACTGGGTTACTTAAATCATTATCTTGAGTAAAGTTGATAGTAAAATCATCTCTTGAAGCATGTCTAATCCCTGCATTGAATTCAAATTTATCTGAATAAATATATTGTATTTTAGAGTATATATCTTCTGTTTTAAAAATATATTTTCTTGTATTTGCAATTGTATTGAATGTCCCTTCAAAATCATATGAAGTTCTTTCATATGTAGCACCTAATAAAAAGCGTAATTGTTCATTTAACTTATAGTTTAAATGAAGGTCAATTTGATTTCTCTTATCTTCCGCATGATTATTAACAAGTGATGATGTTGATGATAATATATTTACTTCATTAATATCATAATTTTTTTGAGAAGTTATTAGATTTGCTTTATAACTAAGGTTTTCATTGATTTCATCTTCATATGTAAAGGCTAAAGTTTTTTCTACTTGATCAACATTATTACCTTCTCTATACGTTGGTTCAATATATATTCCATAGTTTGTTTTTGAATATGTGATATCTGTTGTTAAATTTTTATATCTATGTGAAAAATCTACTGTTTTATATTCATTTTCTAGTAGTCCATCTAGTTTTTTATTTGCACTTGGATTCTTATTGTATTCTGTTTGAGTAAATGAGTCTTTTAAATCGCCTTTTATTCCTTCTGTATTAAAAAAACTTGTATTTAACGTAAATCCACCATTTTCTTGTTTGTGATTTATTCTTGCAAATACTTTTTCTTGTCCATTATTACCTTTTCCTAATGTAATAATATTTTTTGCATTAAAATCATTAGTAATAATATTAATAGAACCATACATAGAATTACTTCCATAAGTTACAGCTTGAGGTCCTTTGATAATTTCAATTCTATCAATTGATTCAACAGGTGTAGCAAAAAAGTTTCTATTAGAAGTTCCTGCTCGAGGAATTCTAAGTGGTGAAATAGGGTTATTATTTATCATTAGTTTAAATGATGAACCTAAGCTTCCCCTTGAACCTATTTGGAAGTGCTCAGTATCATCAATAATAAACAGTCCCGGAACATGTTTAAGTAATTCATCTAATGTTGTGTAATTATACTTTTCAATATCTTTTCTAGTTAATACAATAATATTAGCTGGGATATCTTCTATTCTTTGATAGCTCTTTGTTGCTGAATATATTTTGATATCCATTAGCTCTTCTAGTGATAAAGTATCAAGTTCTTCTTTTGGAATATTTTGTGCGAATAATGTATTGATAAATATTATTGAAAATATTAAAATTGATCTCATTTTTTCTCCATTAATGAATTCTTCATAGGGATAGTAATTATAAATTTTGTACCGATGTTTTCTGTACTTGTCATTTCTAATGACCCTTTTAGTTTTTGAATGATTAGGTTATAAACTATGTTTAACCCTAGACCTGTACCACCTGAATTTCTTTTTGTTGTAACAAAAGGTTCAAAGACTTTTTCTTTGATATCTTCATTGATACCTATTCCATTATCTTTATATTCTATTATTAAGTTTTCATCTTTTTCTTCTATGCATACACTAATTTGTGCCTCGCCTTTATAGTTATCAAAACCATGTTTTATTGAGTTTTGAATTAGATTATTAATTATCTGTGAAATTACACCTGGTGAAGTTTTAATAACTAAGTCATCATTAGCTTCTATTGTTACTTTTGCTGGAACTAATTTCAATTTATTATGATTTGTCAGAAACACTTCTTCAATATAATCTTTTATTTGAATCTCTCTTATATCATTTGTTACTTGATCTACTGAAATTTGTTTGAAACTTTTGATTAGTCCTGATGCATAATGTAATGTTCTTGATAATAAAGAAGATGTTTCATTTATTACATCAAGCCTTCTTTGCATAGTTGATTTTTTTAATGTCCCATCATTAAACTCTTCTACTAAAGCTTGTGTTTCTTTAGTAATAACAGAACTTCCTGTAATGGCATTTCCTAAAGGCGTATTTACTTCATGTGCTATTCCACTAACTAGGTTTCCAAGTGCAGATAGTTTTTCAGACTCAATTAGTTTTTGTTGAGTTTGTTGTAAATCAATTAAACTCTCTTCTAATTGCACAGTTTTAGTATTAAGTTCTTTTGTTCTAATATTTACTTGTAATTCAAGATTATTAGTAAGGTTCTCAGTATCTTTTACCAAAGAATTAAAAGCTTTATACAGTGAGCCAATTTCATTTTTTGAGTTATAACTTACTCTTGTTCCATAGTTTTGAGTTGATGCTATTTCTTCTGCTGTACTTGCAAGTGAAAGTATTGGTTTTAATAAGTAGTTACTTAAAAATATTGATATTGCATAAATTAAAAGTAATAAGACACAAGCAAATAATATAACCTCTGAAAATAGTTTTTTTAGAAGTTTTGTAATAATTGCAGTTGATTTTTCTAAGTATAGAGTTCCGTACTCAATATTGTTATGTTTTAAAGGAACACTTATTTTTAGTATTCCATAGTTTAAAAACTCTTCTTTTTTACTTACTAGATGTACTTCCTTTATATCTATTTGAGCAATTTCTCTAATATCTAAAGGATTATATTCAGAGAAAATATCTCCTTGATTATCAAATATAATTACCCTTTGAATATTGTTATCACTTTTTAATTTCTCTAAGTTTTCTTTTGCTCCATCCATATCTCTAAATACTAAAGCAGATACAGAGAAGTCAGCTAATAAATTTGCTTGAATTAATGAGTTTTGAATAAAACTATTTTTTTCTTGTTTTATATTTGAAGTAAAATTGAAGTATGAAACAACAATTATTACAATAGAACTAATTGCAATAAAAGTTAGAATTAATTGAGTTTTGATTGATAAGCTAATAGTTTTCATATTACTTCTCAACCTTTACAATTTTTGCAAGTTTCAAGATTTTATAACTAGCTTTTAGTTGAGCATTTTCAAGAGCTTGTTGATTGATTACAAACTTAATACGTTTATTTTTATAATAAAAACCTAAATGCATTCCTTGATAAACATCATTTGCAGATTCTGTAATAATTAAAACTGGATCTTTTTTAATTTTATTAATTATTTTATCAATCTCTTTTGTAGAGTCTTCTGTAAAATAAAGTAAATTTATTTTTTGATTTTTTATATCTTTGTAATTTCTAATATTAACAACTTCAATAGGTAAATCATGGATAGACTTACCCTCATAAGCTTCAATCATATCATTTCGAAGTTGTTTGTTTTTATAAATACCAATTATAAACTCTTCATTTAATGAAGGCCACTGTATAAACTGAGTTATTCTCTCAATTAGTGATATTTTAATTGGATTGGAGCCCAATATGGTTGTGCTTAATAATAAAGCAATGATTAGTGATTTTTTTAAAAAACTAAACATGAGACTATTTTAATTCACTTTCAGGTTTTCCAAAATAATAACCTTGTGCATAATCTATACCAAGTTCTTTTATTTCTTCAAATACTTCTTTTGAGTGAACAAACTCTGCAACAGTTTTTACATTAATCTTACTTGTATAAGATAATATTGATTGAGCTACATATTTTGAATATTTATTTGTATCTATATCTTTAATAAAACTTCCATCAATTTTAACACTATCAATATCTAAATATTTTAATTGAGAGAAGTTAGAGTATTCAACACCAAAATCATCAATACTTAATAAGAATCCTAACTCTCTTAGTTTTGTAAGATTTTTAAGTGCTTGGATATTTTTGCTAATACTCTCTTCTTCTAATATTTCTAAAGAGATTCTATTTGTTTGTATATTATATTTTTCGCAATAAGACATTAGCATATTTGCAAAATCTGTATTCATTAAATCATGGTCTGTAATATTTACTGAAAAATCAAGATCATTGTTTTCAAATTTCTTACAAGCTTGTTCAAATACTATTTTTGTAATTTGTGTTAAAAGCCCTGCGTTCCTAGCCGCTCCTAAAAAGTGAAAAGGAGAATATACTTCATCTTCATAAACTAATCTAACTAAAGTTTCATATTTCACTATTTTCTGAGTTTTACATTCAACTATAGGTTGAAAATATGTGATGATATTATCTGAGTTAATAGCTTTTGTTAATCTTTTTGACCAAAGTAAATTATTGTTAATTACTTTGATTGTATTTAACTCTTCTGAATAAAATTCAATTTTATTATCTTGTTTCTGTCTTGATGCAAAAACAGCAATTTCAGCTTTTTGTAGTAAGTTGTTATGAGGATTATTAGCTATTCCTATACTAATATTGATTAATAGAGTTAAATCGTCAATATTAAACTCTTTATTTACTAAAACATTTTTGATTTTTAAAGCAGTTTTTAATAAAAAATCATCTGATTTATTTTGATATAACAATACAAAATTATCAGATTCTATTCTATACATTAGTTTTGTATCTAAGTTACTTTCATTTAATATTTTTGCAACTTTTTTAAGAATTGAATCTCCTATTGTATATCCATAAGCATTGTTTATTGTGCTAAAAGAATCAATATCTATTAGAAGTAAACCTACATTATCTAATTTTTCTAAGTCTTGATATAGTTTTTCTCTTGAATAAAGATTTGTTATAGGGTCAGTAATTAGGTGGTGATATAATTCATCAGTCTTTTTTTGTAATTCACTTAACTGTTTATATTGTGCAAGTGCAGTTCTTGCTGTTGTATAAAGTTTTGTAGTTGTTAATTCTGTTTTTTCTTTGTAGTCATTTATATCATATAAATTTATTATCTCTTCTTCTGGAGCATAACCTGGCTGTCCAGTTCTTATAATAATACGTATTAATTTATTATCTAATTCATTTCTAATATGCTCGATTACTTTAATTCCTGCATCATTTGATTCCATTACAATGTCTAGTAATACAAATGAAAAATCATTGTTTTGAGATAAAATTTCTTTTGCTTCATTTGAATTATATGCAGAGACAAGATTTAACTTTTTATTATCAAATTGGAAATCATGTAAAGCTAGTTTTGTTACAGCATGGACTTCATGATCATCATCAATAATTAGAACTGACCAAGTTGTATCACTAATGATTTCATATTCAGGTTCTTCACTTGCAAAGATTAATTCATTGTCATTCATTTAAAATCCATATATTTTTATTTTTATCTGTAATTTAAGCACTAAAAACTATATAAAGTTAGTATTATATACAGATGAATGGTATTTTGATTTAAAATATCAATTTCATTATAGGAAATAAAAAGTTATTTTTCTATTAATTTTATTATAAAATTGAATATAATTGTTATATTATCCATTACATAGTATTATTAATGGATAAATAATGTTTTAAATCTATTAATTATTTAGAGTAGTATATTTAGTTATAATACTTGTAGGAAGCACTAGATCAAAAAAAGATATAAGAAATGAATCTAAAAAATGAAAAACAGTTACTTTTAGTAATTCGTTATACTTTACCTATATTTATATTATTTTTATCAATATGTATTACTACATTTTTATATTACGAGAATAAATCAAGTTTTGAAAAAATGAAAAAAAATACTGAAGAGAAGTTTATTTCTGATAAAAAAGAAATAGTCAAAAATCAAGTGGAAAATATTTATAAATACATAATTTCAGAGCAAGTTGATACAGAGAATGCTTTGAGACAATCCTTAATTAAACGTATTCATGAATCTCATAAAAATATCCAAAATATTTATAATCAATACAAAAACACTATGAACAAAGAAGAACTTAGGGTTCTGATTAAAACAACAATTAAAGATATTAGATTTAATAGTGGAAGAGGTTACTTTTTTGTTTATGATAAAAATGCTATAACTCAAATACACTCCCTTTTACCAGCACTTGAGGGTAAAAATTTAATTGATTATCAAGATAGTAAAGGAACTTTTGTATTAAGAGAGAGTTTAGAACTTCTAAAAAATAAAGATGAATCATATCAAGAGTGGTATTGGCGTAAGTCACCAGAGGATATGACAGACTATAGAAAAATTGGATTTGTTAAAAATATATATGAATTAGATTGGTTTATAGGTTCAGGCGAGTATTTAGATGATTTTGAAAAAGATATCCAAAAAAAAGTTTTATCACAAATTAGTAAATTTAAATTTGGTGAAAATGGTTATTTAGTTGTAATAGATAAAAATAATACTTATTTAAATCATGCAAAAAAAGAACTTATTGGTAAAAATGTCATAAATAAATTAAATAAGTGGAATAAAACTGACATTATGAATAAAACAAGAGAACTTAGTAAGAATGGTGGAGGGTTTATTACTTTAAACTATTCTAAACCAAATACTAATATTCCTGTAACAAAAATTAGTTTTACTAAATATGTTGAAAACTGGGATTGGATTATTACTACTGGTTTTTATAAAGAAGATGTTGATGTTTTAATTAAAGAGCAAGAAGTTATTTTGGAAGAACAATATTCACAAAATTTACAAAAAGTATTTATTTTTGCACTTTTTATTACTTCGGTATTGTTACTTATTACATATTTTATTTCTATTATTATTGAGAAAAAATTCAAAAGTTACAAAGATGATATAAAACATCATATAAAAGAGAATCAAAAACAATATGAACTACTAGCTCAAAAATCAAAACTTGCAGCTATGGGTGAGATGATGGAAAATATTGCTCATCAATGGAGACAGCCATTATCTTTGATTACAACAGCAGCAAGTGGTATAAAGTTTCAAAAAGAGTTAGATATTTTAAGTGATGAAATGTTGAATGATTCAATTGATAGTATTGGTCACTCTGCTAATCATTTATCTGAAACAATCGAAGACTTTAGAGATTTCTTTAAACCAAATAAAGAAAAATCATTTTTTAAATTAGGTGATTGTATATATAAAACATTTAAGCTTTTATCTTCTCAAATTCAAAATAAAGAAATTGAAATAATAGAAGAAATTGATAATATTGAAATAGATAGTTTTGAGCGAGAGTTATTACAAGTTTTATTAAATATTATCAATAATGCCAAAGATGCGTTATCTAAAATAGAAGAAGAAAAGTATATTTTTATCAAAATATATAAAACAGAAGAAGATGCAGTTATTGAAATAAAAGATAATGCAGGTGGTATAAAAGAAAATATAATTGAGAGAATTTTTGAACCATATTTTACTACAAAACATAAAAGCCAAGGAACAGGTTTAGGGCTTTATATGTCTGAAGAGATTGTATCTAGACATATGGAAGGTTCATTAGAAGTTGAGAATAGTGAATACGAATATAAAGGTAATAGTTTTAGAGGTGCCTTATTTACTATTAAATTACCACTTAAATAAATAGAGTTAAATACAAGTAATGTTCTTACTTAAAAGTAAAATAACCAATATTTAGATAAAATGGCAAAAAATTAAATTAGGATATTTTATATGGCAATTTATACATGTGGACATACTACGCCTGATTCAGATTCAATCTGTTCAGCAATTTCATTAGCTTATTTATTAAACAAAATTGGAAGAGAAGCAATTCCAGCTAGACAAGGTGAACCAAACCCAGAAACTAAATTTATTTTAGAAAAATTTGGATTTGAAGCACCTCTTCTTAAAACTCAATTTGCTGGAGAAGAGTTATTCATTACTGATTATTCAGACAAAGGTCAAGCACCTGCTGATATTGATGAATCTACAGTTGTTGGTATTGTTGATCACCATAAATTAGGTGACATTACTACTTCTGCTCCTTTAGAGTGTTGGATTAGACCTGTTGGTTGTACTAATACAATTGTTAAAGAGATGTATGATTACCATGGTGTAGAAATTCCTGCAGATATTGCTGGAATCATGATGTGTGCAATTCTTTCTGATACAGTTATTTTCAAATCTCCTACATGTACTGATATTGATATCAAAGTTGTTAGAGAATTAGCTGAGATTTGTGGTGTTGAAGATTTTGGTGCTTTAGGTATGGAAATGTTCAAAGTAAAATCACAAGTTGAAGGTGTATCTGCTAGAGACTTAATTTTAAGAGATTATAAACCATTTGATATGCATGGAAATCAAGTAGGAATTGGACAATTAGAAGTTGTTGATTTAGCTATTTTTGATTCAATCAAAGACGACTTAGAATCTGACTTAGAAGATTTAAGAGTAGAGCATAACTTACATACTGCTTGTTTATTATTAACAGACATTATGAAAGAAGGATCTGAAGTAATCGTAGCATCTGCTGATAACTCAATCTTCGAAAATGCATTTGATGTTCAATTAGAAGATGGTAAAGTTTGGTTAGATGGTTGTCTATCTAGAAAAAAACAAATTATTCCTTTCTTAGAACCTGCATTCGCATAAATTTTATAAATAATCCCACTCTTGGGATTATTTGATTTTACTTCATTAAAATAATTTATAATAATTATAAGTTATTTGATTCCAATCAATATCTACAATATAATAATTTGATACAATAACCTTAAATAATTAAATAAGGGCTCCCATGAAATTATTAAATGTACTTGTTCTTGCATCACTTTTTAACTTCGCTAATGCTGACTTAATAAGAGTTAGTGATAATGTTATAAAAGATACAAAAACAAACTTTTTATGGCAAGATTCAAAAGAAGCAAAAACACAAAGAAGAAGTTTTGAAGAAGCAAAAGCTTATTGTCAAAATTTAGAACTAGATGGAAAAACTAAGTGGGAAATGCCAAGTTTCCTTGCTGCATTTTCAATTGTTAATACAAAAGTATATAATCCAACACTATCTAAAGAGTTTAAAAACTATGTTTCTGATAACTACTGGACTACAAAAACATTTAGTCATGCAATGAGTAAAGAAGCATTTGTTGTAGACTATAAGTCTGGAGCATTTAATAGAAAGCTTATGGAAGATAAGTTTTATGTAAGATGTTTTGAGGATTTGAATAAATAAAAATTCACAATCTTCCTTTCAATTTGTAATATAATTTATGTATCTTATTTTTTTGTTGTAAAATACTAAAAAAAATAGGATATATAATGGCTGAACAACTAAAAGAACTATTCTCCAAAGATTTTATAGAATTTATTGCTCTAAAAACAAAAGAGTATTATCCTTCTTTTGAAGCAAAAAACTTTCAAAAAACTATTATCAATGACAATTGGAAAAACTTAGAATTAAAAGAGCGAATGCGATTGATTGCAGTTGTTTTTAATGATTTTCTTCCTCTTCCTTACGCTGAGCAACTTGAAATTCTAAATAAAGTAAAAATAGATTTATCATACAAAGACTCAATGGGTTTACAATCAATGATTTTTCAAGACTTCGTTGAGGTTTTTGGATTAGATGATTATGATAATTCTATAAAAGCTTTAGAGTCTTTTACAATTGATTCAAGTTCTGAGTTTGCTATTAGACAATTTATTTTAAAATATGAAGATAAAACAATGTCTCAAATGCATACTTGGGCACTAAGTGAAAATGAACATATTAGAAGATTAGCTACAGAAGGATGTAGACCTAGATTACCTTGGGCAATTGCCTTACCTATTTTTAAAAATGATCCATCAAAAGTATTAGAAATAATTGAAGTTCTAAAATTTGATAAAAGTAAATATGTACAAAAATCAGTAGCTAATAATCTAAATGATATATCTAAAGACAATGCCCAAATTGTAATTGATTTTGTGAAAAATAATCTAGGACAAACAAAAGACTTAGATTGGATATGTAAACATGCAAGTAGGACTTTACTTAAAAAAGGAGATAAACAAATACTTCCTTTATTTGGTTTTGGTGACTCTTCTCATGTAAATATTACAAATTTACAATATCATGATAGTCTAAGTTTTGGAGATGATTTTATTTTTGATTTTACTTTAAATAGTGAAGATAACTTAGGTAATCTAAGAGTTGAGTATGGAATACATTATAAAAAAGCCAATGGAAGCCACTCCAAAAAAGTATTTATGATTAGTCAAAATAATATAAATGAAAAAGAAAAAAGTTTTAGGAAAAAACAAAGCTTTAAAAATATGACTACTAGAAAACATTACTCAGGTGAGCATTATATTAGTATCATTATAAATGGAATAGAAAAAGAAAAAGGGAGTTTTTATCTAAATGACACCAGCAATTAATTTATTAAAAAAGAATAAGTGTGACTACAAAGTTCACAAATATGACCATGATCCAGAGAATACAAACTTTGGATTAGAAGCAGCAGAAAAATTAAATCTAAATGAGAAACAAGTATTTAAAACTTTATTAGTTGAACTTAGTCCCAAAGAGTTAGCAGTTGCGATAATTCCTGTATCAAATCAACTAAGTCTAAAAGAAATTGCAAGTGCTTTAAAATCAAAAAAAGCAATAATGGCAAATAAAGACGAAGCTCAAAAAGTAACTGGTTATTTACTTGGGGGTATTTCTCCCTTAGGGCAGAAAAAAAGATTAAGAACAGTTCTTGATAAAAGTGCAAATGACTTTGAAACTATTTTTGTAAGTGGCGGAAAAAGGGGTTTAGATATAGAAGTTAAACCAAAGGATTTAATCAAATTATTAAATGCTTGTTACTATAAGGTTACAGCCCAATAACAAATAATTTTATAAAATACAAAAGTATACTTATTTAATATTGTCTTAACTTATAAAGAGTACTATTTTATAAAGACTATTTATATTAAAGGAAGTATACTATGGCTACATCGGACATTCAGGCAATATGCTCTCAACTTTTAACTCCTGATGATTTAGCAGTTAGTGATGAACTTTTTGATCAAGTTCTAAAAGAGAATATTGTTACTCAAATATTAAATACAAAAAAATCAAAATACGTTAAAATTTTTTCAAATGAAAAACTTTTTTTATCTCATATCACGCCTCTATTACATAATATTGGTTTTGAGATTATTGACGAAGTTACATATAATGTTTCAAATAATAAAGAAGAGATTTATATTTCAAGATTTAATTTAAATGTACATGATGAAAATAGGTTAGAAGAGGCTAAAAGCAATTTAGAATATATTATTACGAACACTTTAAAAGATGCAAGTGTAAAACATTCAAAAGCCTTTTCTTTAGTATATACACAAAACTTAACACTTAGAAAGATTATGCTTTTACGAGCATTTATTGAGTATATAGATCAAGCAGTTCTTACTATTAACTCTGCAACGATTTTAAATACTTTAACTACACATGATAGTTTAGCTTGTCTGTTTGTTAAATACTTTATTACAAAGTTTCAACCAGAAATAAAAAATAGAAAATCTGAACTTGATGAAATAGAAAAAAATATCAAAGCAAAAATTAAAATCATTCCTCAAATTATTGATGATAGAATTTTGAATTTAACTTTACTATTTTTAAAATCATTATTAAGAACGAACTACTTTTTAAATAAAGAGACAATTTCATTTAAAATTGATACAAAAACATTTGGGAAAGACCTAAAAGGTTTACAACCAAATTTAGAAAACTTCATTTACCACCCTGATTTTTATGGGGTTCATTTAAGAATGTCAAAGGTATCAAGAGGTGGTCTTCGATGGTCAGATAGACATGATGACTATAGACAAGAAGTAAAATCTCTTATGATTACTCAAGAGGGTAAAAACTCTATTATTATTCCTGATGGTTCAAAGGGTGGATTTGTAATTAATAAAGAAAACTCAGAAGTTACTAAAGAATTATTTACTTATATTTATTCTGAGTTTATTAATGCTAATTTAGACTTAGTTGATAATATGAAAGATGGGAATATTGAGAGAAATGAAAATATTGTTGCTTATGATGGAGAAGATCCATATTTTGTAGTTGCTGCTGATAAAGGAACTGCTGCTATGAGTGATATTGCTAATAATATTGCTATTAGTAGAAATTACTGGTTAGGTGATGCCTTTGCTAGTGGTGGAAGTAATGGTTATGGTCATAAAGATTTAGGTATCACAGCACGTGGTGCTATTATGTCTTCAAAAAGATTCTTTATTGAAGATGGAGTTGATATTTACAAAGATGAAGTATCTGTTGTAGGAATTGGTTCTATGAGTGGAGATGTTTTTGGTAATGGTTTAATTGAATCAGAAAAATTCAAACTTGTTGCTGCTATTTCTCACAAAGATATTTTTATTGACCCAACACCTGATATTAAAAAATCATATATTGAAAGAAAAAAACTATTCGAATCAAAAAGTGGTGGTTGGACAAATTACGATAAAAAAGTAATATCAAAAGGTGGAGGAGTATTTAAAAGAAATGATAAAGAGATTGAATTATCTGCTGAAATCAAAAAACTTTTAGGTACTACCAAAAAGATTATATCAGGGGAAGAGCTTTGTAGAAGACTTCTTACTTTAGATGTAGATATGTTATTTAATGGTGGTGTTGGTACCTATGTTAAAGCAAGTGACGAGAACAACCTTGATTTAGGTGATAAACAAAATGAAGCTGTAAGAGTTGATGCTAATGAAATCAAAGCAAGAATTATTTGTGAAGGTGGAAATCTAGGGTTTACTCAAAGAGCTAGAATTGAATATGCTTTAAATGGCGGAAGAATCCATTTAGATGGTATTGATAATGCTGCTGGGGTTAATACTTCGGATCATGAAGTAAACTTAAAAATCTTATTAAATAGTATTAAAGCCCAAGGTATATTAAGTGAGAAACAAGTAAAAGAGACATTAGACTCTTTAACTGAGCAAGTTGTTGATATGGTTTTACAAAGTAACTATGATCAAGCTTATGTAATCTCTATTGATGAACAATTCTCAAGAAGATATCCAAATGATTATATTAAGTCTATAGAAGTATTAGAGAATAATATTGAAGCATTTAATAGAAGAGATTTCTATATTCCTAAGAATGAAAATATGAATGAGATTATTGATATTCATGGTTCAATTGTAAGACCAGTATTAGGTTCATTACTTTCTTATTGTAAGATTTTTGTTAAAAAGATTTTATTTGAATCTACATTAATTGATGATCAATTTTCTCAACAATACCTAACAAGGTATTTCCCTAAATCATTTGTTGGGGCTTATGAGTTTGAGATTTCTAGTCATCCCTTGAAGAAAGAAATTATATCTACTGTTATGGCTGATATGATTATTAATCATCAAGGTGTTACTTTTATTTCTGACTTCGAGAGATTAGGATTAGAGAGATTTTTATTAAAAATTAAATCATATTTAATTGTAAAACAGTTATTTGGTGCAAGAACTATTAGACAGAAAATTTATGACCAAGATTATGTAATGCCAATTGAAAAACAATACAAACTTGTTAATAAATTAGAATATACATTATATGCAAGTACAAGATGGATGGTTAAATATCTGAAGAAAAATCAATTAGATTCAGCTCATATCTTGGATCATCAAGAAGAGTTATTCCAATTATTATCAGAAGTACATAATCAAAAGGTAGAATCTTTAATTCCAAATGATGAGAGCTTTAATCAGTTCTTCTCTGTAATTGATTATTTAAGATTTGCAATTGCTGCAATTATAATCAAAGAAGATACTCATCACTCATTTAAAGATGTAATAGTATTATTCTATTCATTAATTCATGAGTTTAATATCTTAGAGATTGTATTAGCATTAAATAAAGTAAAAATAACAAATCCTAGTGATATGACATTAAGGAATCAAGTTTTACAATTTATTGAATTTATTGTTGTTCATTACACAAAGAAAATTTTAGATTTCCAAAGAATAAATGAAGAACCAGATGTTGCTTTTGCAAACTTTATTACAAATGAAAAAGAGACATTCTATAAAGTTCGAGAACAACTTGATTCATTTATGGTAAAAGATGTAAAAGATATTAAAGAGATAGCAATTACTGTAAATCAGTTAATGGTTTCACTTATATAAGTTTTAATTATAATAATAATTTGATTGTTAAAATATAATTAGTTATACTTATAAAAAGAAAGGACTAATTATGAAAAAAGATGATTTAGATAATGAACTTAGTATGGATAAAATTGAAGATTATAATGGTAAAGAGTCTAAGGAAAAAAGAAATACAGTGAGAATTGTAATAATTGTATGCTTAGTTTTTGGTGCAGTTTTTGCTTACCTTAAAACTACTTCTTTACCTAATGACTATGTTGGAACTACTGATAAGCCTGGGATTAACACTTCTAAAAAATAATTTTTTAGAAGTGTTGATACAAGTAAATATATGTGTTTTAAATTAAAATAAATATATTAATAAGTTATTTTTTATTAGAAGTAAAAAAATATTTACTTTCTAAACTCTTCTCTACATAAGTAAAATACAGTATCAAAAATACCATATTTACGAGATTCTTTATTTATTGCTAAATTTAATTTCAAAAGAAAAATAAATTAGGTCAAAAAGTTTATAAATTAAATAAAAATAAATAATAATATAGTACAATTAAAAAAACAAAACTATATTTATACTACATAAAGATATTATCCCATAATAAAAGGGAAAGAAAGGCTACATTGTGAGTAAAATAAAAATATTATTAATTGAAGATGAAAAGATGATTGCGCAAAATCTTAAATCTGTTATTGAAAATTTTGGTTATGAGCTTGTTGGTATTGCAACAACAGGAGAAGAAGCTTTAGAAATTGCTTTTGATAAGAGTATTGATATTGTGGTTTCTGATATAGAAATTAGAGGTTTAACTGATGGTATTGATGTTTCAAAAACTCTTCAAAATACTTATAATTTACCAATCATTTTTACAACAGCATATAATGATGAAGAAAAAATAAAAAGAGCATCTACTGTAACAAATCTAGTAGGATATTTAGTAAAACCTATAAGAATTGATGAATTAGATACTTTAATTAAAATTGCTATTTCAAAATATAAAATCTTAGAAAAAAGAAATTTAAAAGATATTGCTTCTTTTTATAAATATGATTATGAGAATAAAAAGATTTATGTTGATGAAGAAGAGATTGCTCTTACTAGAAATGAGAGTTTGTTATTATCTTTATTATTAAATACTACAGAAAAAGTTCTATCTTATGAATCAATTAATGGTGCAATATGGAAAGAACAAAAAGGTTCAGACGTAGCACGAAGACAATTAGTGCATAGATTAAAAACTAAATTAGATAAATTACCAATTCTTTCAGAAAAAGGTATTGGTATTTATATTAAAGAGTAAGTTAACCTTACTCTTCTGTATTCATCATCCAGATTGAAAATACATCTAAGTAATTCCAAAAAGATTCTTTTAATTCTTCCGGCATATCAAGTGGTTTTAATATCATAATATATGACTCTAACCAAACTCTTCTAGCTTCTTGAGTAATAGCAAATGGTGCATGTCTTGCTGCCATCATAGGTTTTCCTCTATTTTGATCAAAATGTCTAGGTCCCCCACAGATTTGAATAAAGAAATCAGCTGAGTGTTTTTTTGCTAATGCAAAACCTTCATCGCTAGGTGGAAATAAACCTTTAATATTACTTTCTCTTAGTATGTCATAATGGTCTGAAATAAGTTTTCTCATTCCATCTTCACCTAAAAATTCTAATACCTTTGGACTAGGAATTTGAACTGGTGGTCTTGTTCCAAGTTGTGCTGTTGTTATTGTATATTCCATTTATTAACCTTTAAAACTTAAAATTATTTATATTTATCATGCAAGTTACTTGCAAAGCAATAATACAATTATCCTCTAAAATATAATCTTAAAAATATTTATAATTAAAAAAAAGATTAATATGGTAAAATAATATATATTTACAATGGAAGATTTATGAATATAAAAACAGATGAAATTATGGAATGTTATTCTTGTGGTCTTTTTATTAAAAAAGAAAAAGTGAGCAAAAAAAGTACACTTAAATGTCCACGATGTAATAGTAAAATACAATTGGATAAAGAGCATAGTTTTGATTCTTTATACTATTCAATATCAGCAATCTTGCTTTTTTTACTATTGAATATTTATCCTTTGATTTCTTTAAATGTAAATGGAAAAATATTAAATGCAACTCTTTTAGGAAGTGTTAAAATATTATTAGAACAAGATTTTTTTCTTGTGTCTTTAGTTGTTTTATTTACTATAATTATTGCACCTTTATTGAACTCAATAATTATAATTTTGTCCTTTATTCAAATTCATACAAAAGTTAAAATCTTTTCAGATACTTTTCTTCATGATGCTTTTCATTTCTTCAAACATTGGGGATTTGTTGAAGTATTTATTATAAGTATTATTGTTACATATATTAAATTAATAGGAATGGTTTCTTCTACAAAGTTTGATATTGGATTTTATATTATGTTGATATATATATTTTGTTTTTACATGTCAAATGTTAAGTTTGAGGGTAAAAATGTATTTGGAGATTAGATGGTTTTAATTTCATGTAAAAATTGTCATAAAGTTTATAAAAAAGAGAATTATGATGAATTCATTTGTACTCGATGTAATCATGGAGTATCAAAAAGAATTAATAACTCTTTGCAGGTATCACTTGCGCTAACTCTTTCTGCAATTTTTTTATATTTTCCAGCAATGCTTTATCCTATGATGGAAATAACAACATTTGGAGTAAATCATGAAAGTACAATTATTGAAGGAGTTATTGGTTTTTTAGAGTATGAGAGTTACTTTATTGCTTTTGTTATTTTTACAGCTAGTGTAATAATACCTTTGATTAAATTAATAGGATTATTATTGATTTTTGTATCTTTGAAAATAAATACAAAAATGAGTAATAAAACAAAAATAGCTATTTTTAAATTTGTTGAAGCAATTGGTAAATGGTCAATGATTGATATTTATGTTGTTGCCATTTTAGCTTCAGTTATTCAAATGGATGAAGTATTTAATATAAAAGGTGGAATTGCGGCTACATCTTTTGCTTTAGTAGTGATACTAACTATAATTGCTGCACATAGATTTGATACAAGGATTATTTGGGATGAGTCAAGAGAATAATGAACAAGAAGATGTGGTATATAAACCAAGAGTAAAACCAAAAAAAGCTGCTTCTTTTATTTGGTTACTACCTATTATTATAGCCTGTATTTTGGGTTGGATTGCATATGAGTCCTATATGAAAAAAGGTACTAATATTCAAATTGTATTCAAAAGTGCAGAAGGTCTAAAAGAGGGTGTAACTCCACTTGAATATAAAGGTTTACAACTTGGAAAAGTTACGAAAATTGATATTCATGAAGACTTGAAAAATGTAAAAGTAAATATTCTTGTAAAAAGTGAAGCTGCAAAATATGTTGCTAGTGAGAGTTCACGATTTTGGATTAGAAAACCTACTGTATCTCTTACTAAAATATCTGGTTTAAGTACACTTATTTCTGGAAATAAAATTGAAATTTCCCCAACAATCAAAACAAAAAAAGAGATTGAGAATGCAAAAGATAAATATCTTTTTATAGGACTTGATTCTCAACCTGATGATGAATTAACAAATGATGGTTATTATGTTTCGCTACTTGCTAATGATAAAGATAATGTAGAAGTTGGAACACCAATTTTTTATAATCAATATCAAGTAGGGGAGATTGTATCAAAAGAGTTTAAATTTGAAAAAGTATTTTTAAATGCTTATATCTATGATAAATTTAATTACTTAATTAATAATAGTTCAAAATTTACAATGAATGATGCTCTAAAAGTTAGTTATGGTCCAAGTGGTTTAAAAGTAGAAGTAAGTTCATTATACTCGGCACTTGTTGGTGGTATCACTGTAACAACACCAAATAAAAATGAAGAAAAAATTAAAAAAGATGAAGTTTATACTTTATATGCAAGTAAAGATGATTTAAAGAAAAAAGAGTATTTTCATATTAAGTTCTCATCAGCAAATAATATTGATAAAGATACCCCAATTATATATAAAGGTATAACAATTGGTAAGATTACAAGTCTTACTTTAAATGAAGAAGATGTTTCTACTAAAGCTTTTGTTTATAATGAATATAGATATTTACTTAGTGAAAATAGTAAGTTTTTTATTCAAAAACCAGAGTTGAATTTTTCTGGAGCTAAAAATCTTGCCAATATAATAAAAGGTAATTATATCTCTTTACACTATAAAGAGGGTGATTTCAAAAATATGTTTATTGCTCAAGAATATAAAGAAATCAAAAATGAAATATATAATAAAACTTTAGATTTATATACAAATAGTTTAAATTCATTATCAAAAAAATCAAGAATTTATTATAAAAATATAGCAATTGGAAAAGTTCTATCTTATGATCTAAGCAAAAATCTTCAAAAAGTAAAAGTAAAAATATCAATAGAGAAAAAGTATGAAAAATTAATTAATGATCATACTCTATTTTATGATATGAGTTCAAAACTTATTGATATGAAAAACTTAGATTTAAGTATAAATTACGATGGTTATGAACCTCTTTTAAATGGTGGGATTGGAATACTTACTGAAAAAAGAAAATCAAAACTTGCAAAGAGTTATTTCAAACTATATGACACTTTCCAAGAAGTACAAAGATTAAAAAGAATTTACAATAAAGGCTCTATAGTAAAAGCATATTTCAAAAATGATTTTAATGTGCAAAAAGATATGGCTATTATTTATAAAAATCAAGAAATAGGTTTTGTTAAATCAATAAAATTTGGTGAAAATGAATCTAGAGCAAAACTACTTATTTATAGCCAATTTAAAAAATATTTAACACCTACAAGTAGATTTTATAAGAAATCAAAACTTGATGTAAAAGCTAGCTTAAACGGAATATCTTTTGAAATGGATAATTATACTTCTTTATTAGAGGGTTCAATTCATTTAGAAAGTAAGTCAAATATGACTTATAAAAAGTATAAAATATTCCCAAATGAAGATGAAATGAAAGACTCATCAAATAGTATAACTATTGCATTTGATGATGTTGAAGGTGTACATGAACAGTTCTCTCAACTTACATATAAAGGTGTGAAAATTGGTAAGGTTACAAATATAGATTTAGATAAAAATCACAAGGTAATACTAAAAGCACAGATATATAAAGACTATGAAGATTTTGCAAAAAAAGGTACAGTTTTTTACTTAAAAAAACCTAGAATTTCATTCCAAGAAATAGCAAATGCAGGTGCTACTGTAATGGCTGTAAATATTGGAGTTGTGAAGTCAAATTCAAAGAGTTTTGCAAATAAGTTTAAAGGGTATACAACAATGCCTTCTCTAGAAAAAACTCAATTTGGAAATATCTATACAGTTGAGTCTTTCCATGCTTTAAAAGCTAACTTAGATTCTCCAATTTATTATAAAAATGTACAAATAGGTAAGGTTCACAAAGTAGGGCTAGCTTCTGATGGTTCTAGGGTTTTAATTGATTGTTTGATTTATGACAAGTATACAAAACTAGTTAGACAAAACTCAAGATTCTATGATATTAGTGGTTTTGAGATGGAGTTATCACTGTTTAGTGACTCTAAGATTGAATCTAATACTTTTACAAGTATCATAAAAGGTGGTTTAATTCTTGTAACGCCTATGGAATATAATAGAAGAGCTAATGGAAAAGATAAGTTTGAATTAATAAAAACATTACCCCAAGGTTGGGATAAAATAAGTCCTAGTATAAAATAAGTAGTTTTTAAACTACTTATTTTTATTAGTTACTTTTAATTCAGCTTTTAATCCAATATATAAAGAGTAACACATTCCTAATAGAATTACTGTAAATGGTAATGCTGTTGTAATAGAACCTGCTTGAAGTGCATCTAGTGCTTGACTTCCACCAACATATAATAATGCAATAGCTACAAGACCTTCTAAAATTGCCCAGAATGCTCTTTGTTTAACTGGTGCATCTACTTTTCCACCTGCTGTGATACTATCGATTACAAGTGAACCTGAATCCGATGAAGTAACAAAGAATACAATTACTAAGAAAATAGCAATACTTGAAGTAATTGTTGCAAATGGTAAGTTTTCTAACATTTGGAACATTGCTAATGATTTATCAGAAATACCACCAGCTAGTGCACCAACTTCACCAATAACTTGATCAAGTGCAGTTAATCCAAAAGTACTCATCCAAATAGATGTTACAACTGTAGGAATTAATAATACAGCAATAATAAACTCTCTTACTGTTCTACCTTTTGATACACGTGCAATAAACATACCAACAAAAGGAGACCATGCAATCCACCATGCCCAGTAAAATACAGTCCAACCATGGAACCAATCACTGTCTTCTCTACCAATAAAATTACTTAGTTCAAAAATATTTGAAGCATAGTTACCTAATGTTGTACCAACACCTGTAATGATATTAAGTGTAGGACCTACAACAATAATAAATAAGACTAAAAATAACGCTAATAAAATATTAAATTTACTTAAAACTTTTACTCCACCTTCTAAACCTCTTACTACAGAAATTAATGCAAATACAGTAATTGCTGCAATAATCCAAATCTGAGTATTAACACCATTGTCAATATCAAATAAGAATTTTAATCCTGAAGATACTTGTTGTGCTCCAAGTCCTAAAGAAGTTGCTAATCCAAAGATTGTTGCAAATACTGCTAATAAATCAATAATATGTCCAGGCCAACCCCAAACTTTTTCTTTTAAAATTGGGTAAAAAGCAGATCTCATTGTAAGTGGTAATTTCTTACTATAAGAGAAGAATGCTAATGATAATCCAACAACCGCATATATTGCCCACGGATGTAATCCCCAGTGGTACATAGTAGCACCCATTGCTAAATCTTTTGCTTCTGGTGTTTTTGCTATTACATTTAATGGTGTATGCCACCATCCTGTATAGTATGCAACTGGTTCAGCAACAGACCAATACATTAATCCAATACCCATTCCAGCGGCAAATAGCATAGAGAACCATGCAAAGTTTGTAAATTCTGGTTTTGCTTCATCTCCACCAAGTCTAATTTTTCCAACTGGTAATACAATTAGAATTAAACAGAATATTACGAAGAAGTTACCCGATAACATAAATAGCCAATCAAAATTATTGATAGCCCACCATTTTGCTGTATCTAATACTTCTTTTGCTTCTTTTGGAGAAGCTAGTGTTCCTATTACAAATACTAATATCAGTATTGCACTAATTGCAAATACTGGATTATGTACATCAAGACCAAACTTTTGTAGGTTGTCTTGACCTACTTTATACTTTGTAGTTTCTTTCATAAATTTCCTTATTATACGCATTTCTTTCAAAAAGTTATGTATTATTTACCTTCTAGGGTAGTGAAAATATACTTAATTATTGGTTTAGTATTATGAAAAGAATGTGTGTAAATAAGAATAAAAATGAAAAAAATAACAATTTTTACTTAACAAAATACGCCCATTGAAGCTTCTTTTATAAATAACTTAGTTATATTCTTACATAAAATGTGAGAATAAAATACATAGAATATGTAAAAAAATATTTATTATTGTGGTAATAAAATTACATATTTGTTGTAAGGGGAGTAGTAACATTAATAAAAAGAAATTAGTAGTCAAAAATGTTTTTAAAGTATTTGGGAAAGAACCCCAAAAAGCTCTTAAAATGTTGGCTAATGGAAAAAGTAAAGAAAAAATATTTACAAAAACTGGTATGACAATTGGTGTTCAAGATGCAAGTTTTGAAATCAATGAGGGTGAAATATTTGTAATTATGGGATTATCTGGTTCAGGGAAGTCAACTTTAGTAAGGCTTCTTAATAGATTAATTGAGCCAACTTCGGGTCAAATATTTATTGATGATATTGATGTTACTAATTTAAGTGACAAAGAACTTATTGATATTAGAAGAAAAAAAATATCAATGGTGTTTCAATCTTTTGCACTTATGCCTCATATGAATATTATTGATAATGTATCTTTTGGATTAGAGTTAAGTGGAATAGATAAAGCAAAAAGATATGAAGCTGCACAAAAAGCACTTGAGCAAGTAGGTTTAGAGCATCATAGTCAATCTTATCCTGATGAATTAAGTGGTGGAATGCAACAAAGAGTTGGACTTGCTCGTGCATTAGCAAATGATCCAGACATTATGCTTATGGATGAAGCTTTCTCAGCACTTGATCCTTTAATTAGAACAGAAATGCAAGATGAATTATTAATCTTACAAGAAAAAGAGAAAAGAACAATTGTATTTATTTCACATGATTTAGATGAAGCCATTAGAATTGGTGATAGAATCGCAATTATGGAAGGTGGAGAAGTAGTTCAAATAGGAACTCCTGAAGAGATTATTAATGAACCAGCAAATGATTATGTAAAATCTTTCTTTAAAGGTGTTGATGTAACTTCAGTGTTATCTGCTTCACATATTGCGAAAAAAATACATTCTACTATTATAAATAAAGAAGGTACTGGAATTAAAACTGCATTACAATATATTGCTGATTTTGATGAAGACTATGCTTATTTCTTAGAGAAGAATGGTAAATTCCTTGGAATACTGACTTTAGAAAAATTAAAAGAACAACAAAAACTTGGTGGAACTATACATGATGCAATTTATTGTAATGAAGCAATTAATGAGAACCTAGCAATTAGTGAATTCATTGGTACAATTGCTGAATATACTTTACCAATAGCAGTTGTTGATGAAAAAGGTAAATATAAAGGAACAATTTCGAAAAGTAGATTATTAAAAGTATTTGATGAGGGAGTAGAGCATGAGTAATGATCCATGGGGAAACGCCTCAACTGCACAAGAAAATAAAGAGTCTTCAGTAGATTGGACACAAGCTGCGGCTGAAGTACCAGTAGAAGAAGTAAAAGAATTTAATATATTAAATCCCTTTGAACATGTACTTATTCCTTTTGACACTTGGACAAATGATGGAATTGATTGGTTAGTTGAGAATTTTAGAGAAGTATTTTTAGTAGCTAAAGCACCTATTGATGTAGTACTAAAAGCGATTGAAAGTTTTTTATTATTCTTAAATCCATATGTTGTAATTATCTTTTTTGTTTTATTAGCATTACAAGTTTCTAGTAAAAAACTTGCTCTTGGAACTTTAATTTCATTTTTCATAATTGGATTTATTGGAGCCTGGGAAGAGTCAATGATAACGCTGTCTTTAGTAATAACAGCAGTATTATTCTCAATAGTTATAGGCTTACCTCTTGGTATTTGGTCTGCTAAAAGTGATACGGTTGATAAAGTATTACGACCAATTCTAGATGCAATGCAAACAACACCAGCTTTTGTGTATTTAATTCCAATTGTAATGTTATTTGGTATTGGTAATGTTCCAGGAGTTATTGTAACTATTATCTTTGCACTTCCTCCATTAATTAGACTTACAAATCTTGGAATTAGACAAGTACCTGCTGATTTAATAGAAGCTTCAAGATCATTTGGTGCATCTTCATCTCAAATGTTATGGAAAGTTCAAATTCCTGTAGCCATGCCAACTATTATGGCAGGTGTCAACCAAACATTAATGCTTGCTCTATCAATGGTAGTAATTGCTTCTATGATTGCTGTTGGTGGATTAGGTCAAATGGTACTTAGAGGTATTGGTAGACTTGATATTGGTTTAGCTGCTGTTGGTGGTTTAGGTATTGTTTTACTTGCAGTAATCTTAGATAGATTAACTCAAGAGATGGGTAATAAAGATAAAAACGATAAAAGAAAATGGTATGAAAAAGGCCCAATAGGGTTTATTTACAATTTAAAAAGGAGAGAAAATGATAAATAAAAAATGGTTAGTTAGTGGTTTAGCTTCAATGGTTTTAGCTTCAAGTTTATTTGGTGCTAAAGTTACTGCATTAAAAACAGCAATTGCAGAAGAGGGTTTCCAAATGTATATTGTTGCAGAAATCTTAAAGAAAATGGGTCATGAGGTTGAAGTAACTAATGATGTTGAATACAATATTGCTTTTAAAACAATTGCAAATAATGCTAAAAGTAATGACGTTTATTTTATGGCAGCACACTGGGATCCATTACAAAACGAAATGATTAAAGGTGCAGGAGGAGAAGAAAAATTAGCTAGGTTCTCTAACTTTATTTCTAATTGTGCACAAGGTTATATTATTGATAAAAAAACAGCTGATAAATATAATATTAAATATATCAATGATTTAAATAAACCAGAAATAGCAAAATTATTTGATGTTGATGGAAATGGAAAAGCTGACTTAACTGGTTGTTCTGCTGGTTGGGGATGTGAGAAAGTTATTGAACATCAATTAGATGCTTATGGTTTAAGAGATAATATCGACCATAGACAAGGTTCATACTCAGCACTTATTGCTGATACAATTGCACAATACAAAACTGGTAAACCAATTTTATATTATACATGGACTCCATATTGGGTAAGTGGGAAGTTAGTTCCAGGTAAAGATGTAGTATTTTTACAAGTAACTCACTCTGCTAATCCAAATACTGCTTCAACAAAACTTCCAAATGGTGCTGATTATGGATTTAATATTAATCACCAAAGAATTGTTGCAAACGCAAGTATTAATACAAAAAATAAAGATATCGCAAAATTATTTGATATTGTTAAATTAAGTGTAAATGACGTAAGTGGTCAAAATATGCTTATGGCAAATGGTCAAAATAAAGAAAAAGATATTCAAAGACATGTTCAGTCATGGTTAAAAACTAACTCAACTAAAGTTGATGCTTGGATTAAAGAAGCAAAAGCTGCTAAATAAAGAGTATTAAAATAAGGGTTTTAAACCCTTATTTTGAAGCTAATTGTGCTAAATCTCTTAATGATTGTTCAAGTGCATTTCTAAATGATTCTACATAATCACCATTTATACTTTTTCTTGTGATTAAATTCATATCAATTTGATTTTCAAGTAAGTTATACCAAAAACCATAACCGTCTGGAACTACTGGACCAAAACCTCCAAGATCAAAATGTTTTGATTCAATTCTACTAGTTGAAAGAAAACTATATGTTAATTGATTATATCCTTCATCATTAAAAAACTCAGGCATTTGTTTTAAGTTTAATTCATCACTAAATTGAATATACATATTTTTTAAAGCAAAGAAATATCTTTCAATACCATTTGAACCAAGGCAGTCTTTAATTCTTTTTGTATGTGCAAGTCCTGCATTAGCCATTAGTACTTTAAGTTCATCTGTATTACTATTTTTATTATCAAAGTTTTCAACAAATTTTAAAACATCCATAGTAATAGGTCTAGAACACTCTGTACGTCCTTTTAAGTATGCTCTTGTTGCTGTTGCTTCATAAGTGCTTCGTAGTTTATTAAAAGTTCTATATTGTGCTAATTGAAGCGCTAAGTGCAAAAATGCATCCGGACTGATTTTCCAGCTTTTAATTGTTTTACTACCAAAATCTTTGAAATATATAATCTCTTGATGAATATCTTCAAGTTTATTTGTATGTTCTTCTTTTATTTTATTTAATTGAGATTTTATTGATTCATTTAAATCCCAAGATAATTGTTCAACTTCTACAGCTTGTGTTGAATTATCTTCTATATATTTATCAATATTATTAAGCTCAGCATTAATGATATTTATAATATTAATCCAAGGACCTGCATCTGCTCCTGTATGTTCTAGATTAAAACCAAAATCACCATTTTTATTAAATATTAATTGTAAGTTTTTATCAAAGTATCTATTGTTTTCATTTGAACCAATAAGACTCATAGCAAAATCATTTAATGTTTTAGAATCTTCGTCAATACATACCATAAATAAAGCATCTTGCAGTACATCAAAGTTTTTATTATTAGTTTCTTCACTGATGATTTCTTCTAATATAATAGCTGCTTCATCTCTGTTTGCTGTTGTAATAAGTCCCATACTTGTATTATTAAGTTCAAGGTCTTTGTTATTCATTAATTCATCTAAAGTATTTACAATTGTATTATATGGGTATCTTTTCCCTTTTTCATCTGTTAAATTTAATTTAAACATATGATTTTTATACATTACAACAATATGACTACTTAGAGTTTTATCTTTTACTATATATTCATCGCAAGTATTTTTTGGGATTTTTGTTGCTTTAAACATCTCTTTATAGGCTGCCATACAAATAGGAGTACCTCGAATCGTTTCAGGCTCAAAAGTTTCATTACAAATACTTTCATAAGTATCCATAAGTTTATTTATAATAACACCTGCGATATTTGTACTTTTATACTCTGCTTTTAGATGACTTGTAATAATTTTTACAAAATAGTTTACATCAATGGCTACTGGTTCTCTTATTTGTAGATACATATCTCTCCATAATGGAGCTAACCAATTTTCATCATTTTCTTTTGAGTATTTTTCAAGTCTTTTATGAAGTATAGGACCTTCATTTTTTAGAAATTTTTCTAAAGTATCTTTTGTATTATTTAGTTCATTATTTGAAATAAGAGGTTCAATCCATTGTAAGAAATTCTCCCTTGCATCATTTAAGTTTGTCATAGGTAAGGGTTTAAGTTGTTCTTGATATTCAAAAGTTTTTGGCATTAGTTTCCTTATTATCTGTAATTATATGTAATTATAATATAATAACTATTATTAATATATTTAAAGGTAGGAGTAGGAATGTTAAAGAAAAAAGGGTTTGTGGGACTAATAGCTTCACTAGTATTAGCTTCAAATTTATTTGGTGCAAAAGTTACAGCTTTAAAAACAGCACTTGACGAAGAGAATTTCCAATTACAAGTAGTAGTTGAGATTTTAAAAAAAATGGGACACACTGTAAAGATCTCAAATGATTTAGAGTATGCAATTACATTTCAAACTATTTCAGATAATGCGCAAAGTGATGATGTATATTTTATGGCGGCACACTGGGATCCAATTCAAACGAATATGATCAAAGGAGTTGGTGGAGCTGATAAGCTTGCTATTTTCTCTGAGTATATTTCTAATTGTGCAACTGGATATGTAGTTGATAAAAAAACTGCTGATAAGTATAATATTAAATATATTAGCGATTTAAAAGATCCAAAAATTGCAAAACTTTTTGATGCAAGTGGTAATGGTAAAGCTGATTTAACTGGTGCTAGTGTTGGATGGGAAGTTGCAAATACTATTGATTACCAAATTGATGAATTTAAATTAAAAGATACAGTTTCTCATAATCAAGGTACTTACTCTGCAATGATTTCAGACACAATGGCAAGATATAAAACTGGTAAACCAGTACTATTTTGGACGTGGACTCCTTATTGGGTTTCTGGAAAACTAGTACCTGGAAAAGATATTGTATTTTTACAAGTTACTAACTCTGCTCATCCAAAAGGTATAGATACTGAATTATCAAATGGAGCTAATTATGGTTTCCCTATTAATTCACAAAAGATTGTTGCAAATAAAAGTGTTTTAACTAAGCATAAAGATATTGCAAAAGTATTTGATCTTGTTAAATTACATGTAAATGATGTATCAGGACAAAACATGCTTATGAGAAATGGTCAGAAAAAAGATGCTGATATTAAAAGACATGTTCAAATGTGGTTAAAAGGAAATGCTAAAAAAGTAGATTCTTGGATTACATTAGCTCAAGCAGCTAAATAAATTTTATAAAACAAGGAGTCATCCTTGTTTTATTATACTTGAGCCTTTTGGCTGATTAAACTTTGAACTCTTTCAAGTTTTGCTATTTCATTAAACTCTTCATCATTTTCAATCTCTGAACTATAATCTTCATTTAATTCAATTGCTTTTTCTAAATCATGAATTGCATTCTCTTCTTGATTTAATACAGCAAAGGCTTTTGCTCTTTGGTAATAGGCATTTGAGTAGTTATCATCAATTAATAAAGCTTGATTTGTAAGATTTAAAGACCAGTTAGCTTCTCCTAAATCTAAAACAGCATCAGCTTTATATGCAATTGCTTCAACATCATCAGGTCTTAATTCTAGAATCTCATCATAAGCTTCAATTTTACCAGAGGGAGTTGAATCCTGCGAAGCTCTAAGCCATAAAGAGTGAATAGTATTCATAAGTTCTATCTCTTGGGCATTCTCTTTTACTTGTTTTGCTCTTTGTGCAAGAGATTTTTCAAATTGTGCCATTCTTCCTTCATACTCATTAATAGTCTTAGAAGTTTTTTCATCAATCATATGTTTGATTTTTTCATTTACATCTTTTATTGAAGTCCAACCAATTATTACTAGAATTGAACTGGCTGTTGCAATGATATAAAACATATTATTAATAGTTGAGGTAGCATAGTTGATTACATTATTTGAAATCTCCACTTCTTTTTTAGCTAATGACTCGTGTATTTGAATTTTTAAATTTCTATTTTCATCTCTTAGAAGTTTTAGTTCATTTAAAATATAGTTTTCAACAAAAGGGGTGTATAGAGGTTTCTCCAAATTATCAATTTTTTTAACTAACTCTTTTTCTTGAATATTCGCAAATACTGCTGAAAATGTTAAAAATAGTAATAATAAATACTTCATAATTGTCCTTTTGTTTTAATTGGCTAATGATATTCAAAAAATTATTATAAGTAAATAGTTTTATATTTTTTTATAAAGAAATCTCTTCCATATCATCTAACCATCCAGCATTAGGAGTTAGTTTCATAATCTTCATACTACTAGCTTCTTCTGGTTTTTCTGGTCTTGAATGAATATGTTTTAATACTAATTTATCTTCAATTCTTCCAATAATTTCAATTTTTCCAATATCATGACCCATAATAAACTTAAATCTTTTTGCATAACCATCAAGTTTTGTTTTTGCTTCATCTACCATATCTATTGCATCTTTTAATGGTACTTGGAAGTGGTTTCTTACTCGACTAACTGGCATACATTGGTATAAGTAATACGGGTTTACTCCAATAGATGTAAGCCCATTCATAAGGTTTTCAATGTCTTCAACTGAATCATTTACTCCTTTTAATAAAACTGCTTGATTGTTTACTGCAATTCCCGCTTCTCTAATTCTTAGGATTGCTTTTTTTGCTGTTGGTGTTATTTCATTTACATGATTGAAATGAGTTGGGATATAAAGTGTTTTTACTTTATTAAATTCTTTTAAATATTCCATTAAACTATCATCAAAAAATCTCATTGGGTAAACAACAGGTGTTCTAGTACCAATTCTTACAAAATTAACGTGGTCAATCTCTTTTAGCCCTTCTAACATTTTCTTTAATTTTGGAGTATCAATAAGCATTGGATCACCTCCAGAGATAATTACATTTGTAATCTCTTTGTGCTCTTTTATATATTCAAGTGCTTTTTTGAAGTTATCAACTGTTTTATCATTTGGTAAACCAACAATTGCCTTTCTGAAACAGTGTCTACAATACATAGAACAGTAATCAGTTGCTACAATAAGAGCAGAATATGGATATTTATGAAGTATTCCATTTCCTTTATTATGCTTGTCATCACCGTAAGGGTCTTTTGTAGTCTCACCCATAGAACCCGAAATAGTCAATTCTTCTTCACTTGGAAATGCAAGTTTTTTAATTGGATCATTAGGATTATTCTCATCAATTAAACTAAGATAGTATCTTGGAATATTCATAGGATGTTTGTCTACAACTTCTTTTAGTTTAGCTTCATCTTCTTCATTTAAATTAATGTAGTTTTTTAGCTTATCTACTGAATTAACATTGTTTTTTAATTCCATCCACCAATCAACTACTTCCCAATTTACATCTATCTGTTTAATTTTACTCATATTTAATGCTCTTTATTTTCTTTTGATTTGTATATTATTTACATATAAAATGTAAAAAAACTACATAAAGTATGTGTCTTTATATCATAAGAAAAATTAAAAAAATACAAATAATATGATAAAAAAGTAATAAAATTTGTTAGTTGTGGGTTAACTGTATATTAGATTCTAAAAGTTACAAGGTAGTAGTATATTTAGAGATTATAATTTACATATGAGATGTAAAAAAAGTACATTGTTTAGGTGTTTTATTTTGTAGATATATATGATTTACCTTCAATTGGATTAATCAAAATACCTTTTTTTGTTTTGAATTTTATAGGGATTGATTCTCTGCTTTCATGGTTAATTGTCTTATATACTATAAAATGTAAATGAGCTCCATTGTTATATCCTGTTGAGCCTGATTGGGCTAATAACTCACCTCTTTTTACATAATCGCCAGTTTTTACATATAAACTATTATATTTTAGATGATTGTATACAGCATAAGTATTATCAGGGTGTTTTATTATAATTTTATTTGCTTTCCCTAGAAACTTTTTATTATTGCCACCTTCTTGGGAATCGCTTTTTGTACTTACAACTAATCCTTCTCTACTTGCATATACTTTTACTCCTTCTTTCATATCAAAATCAACTGCATATAATGAATTGTTTTTATGACTAAAATAACCATCAAATCCTTGGCTGACTCTTTGTTTTGTATTTAGTTCATAGGGAAGTCTATACAAATAACTATCATCATGTACTGCATTTTTTGTTCCTAAAACCCATTTATACTTGCTGTTGTAAGAGAATTTATTTTTACTTATTATAAATTCACATATTTTAGATTTAGATTTTGGTTTAAAACTTTTTATAGTGGGTAAAGGACATAATGAAATTAAGTTTTTTATACTTGCATCATATTTTATTGTTATATGGTGTAAAGAGTTATTATATACATAAGCAATAATCTTATTACCTTGTTTATGTGACTTAATATAGATATCTTTATTTTTTGAATTTGATACTGTTATGATTAAAATAATCATAAATATAGATTTAAACATTGAGACCCTTGATATTTTATGATATATAATACTATTTTTATATATAATACTTTGTTTAATTTATTTGAAGGAATTATAATTGGCTTTATTAAATAATGATAAAGATGTACTACCCTTAAGTAGTATTGCAGAGTTATTAACTGCAAAAGTAAGAACTCTTAAAATGTATGAAGAAAAGAAGTTATTACCACCTAAAAAAGAGACAAAAAAACTTTACTCTATTAATGATGTAAAGATAATATCATTTGTACACTATTTAGCGAGTGTAAAAAAGATTAATGCTAATGGTATTAAATATATTAATGAAATGTTATCAAATAATATGGATGAAAAAAATAAGACAGAATTCTTAGATATTGTTGAGCAAAAACTTGAAAAACTTTCTGGTTCAGAAGTAACAGATATCGAAACTATTTAAATCAATATGTATTTACATATTGATTTATTTTTCGGTAACTTTCTTAACAATACTTTCAATCATATTTCTAAATACAAAAAAATGTAGTGGTATCATAGAATACCAGTATAATCTACCTAAAACACCTTTTGGATAAAAATAAGCAGATTGTATAAGCTTATTATTTTCTATTTTAAATTCTAACCAAGCATGTCCTGGAACTTTCATTTGTGCAAAAAGTAGTAGTCTTTCATTTTCTTGAATATCTGCAACCTTCCAAAAATCAAGACTTTCTCCAACTCGTAGTTCTTCTTGACTTCTTCTTCCTCTTTTTAGTCCAACACCACCTATTAGTTTATCTATGGCTCCTCTAATTTCCCAAAGGAAATCATAATCAAACCACCCATTTTCACCTCCAATACTCATAAAACTATTGTAGATTTTTTCTTTATTTATATTTGTAATATCTATTTCTTTTCTATCCACAAAAATAGCATCTGAAATCTCTTTTGCATGGTCTCTATCCCATATTTTCCCAGAGTTATCTGTCCATCTACTTATTACTTGATTTGATTCTATTTCTTCTACTGCTTTTTTTACTGATTCTATAAAATCAATTGGTTTAATTTGAGGGAAGTATTTTGAAGCATGGTCATTTTGAATTATCACTTCTGATTTAAGACCTTCAATAAGTGCTTTTGCAACAGTGAAAGGTACTGGCGTAAATATATTCAACCAGTATGATGATAGGGCTATTGATAAAAAAGGTAATGGAATTAAAAATCTTTTTAATCCTAATGCTTCTCCTGTTTTTATCATCATTTCTCTATATGTTAATTGTTCACTTCCAATATCAACAATAAGATTTTTTTCTTCTTTTAGATATAAGGATTGTTCTAAATATTTTAATACATCATCAACTGCAACTGGTTGTGCTTTTGTATATACCCATTTTGGTGTTGTCATTACTGGTAGTTTCTCGGTTAGGTTTCTAATAATCTCAAAGCTAGTACTTCCAGAACCTATAATAACTCCTGCTCTTACCCAAATAGTTTGTACTTGTTTTTCAGAGCTTAGAACTTCACCTGTTTCAATTCTACTTAATAAGTGTTTGCTAGTATTTTCATCTTTTACTCCAAGCCCACCTAAATAAATAACTCTTTTAACTCCACACTCTTTAGCTACATCAATAAAGTTTTGAGCAGAGAGTCTATCAAGGTTTTTATAATCTTTTGAGTTTAGTGAGTGTATAAGATAATATGCTATATCTACTCCATGAAGTGCAGTTCGAAGTTTGTCTTTGTCAAAAGTATCGCCTTCAAAAACTTCTGCTTCTTGTTCGATATTTGCTGATAAGGCTTTTTTATTTCGAACATATAATCGAAGTTGAATATCTTCATTTGCTAATAGTTTTTGTTTTAATCGTCTTCCAATATATCCAGTTGATCCAGTTAATAATACTTTCATGACATATCCTTTTGATTATATTTAATAGTTTAGCATTAAATAATAAGTTTTAGTATTAATAATATGTCGATTAGTGGTAATGATTGGGAGTTATGTATTGAAATAAGAGGAAAACTCCTCTTATCTTTTAGTTTATGTAGTTAGCTTTTTTATCTTGTGTATCTAATTCTTGACCAATCTCTTGGTATCTTTTGAAGTAGTGTTTTACGAAAGAGTTGATTTTAGCGTTTACTGGCATGAAGTATTTCTCTTCTTTTACAGCATATTGATTTAAAAACTCAGTTGCATCTTTTTTATCTAAGTAGTGCGTTGCTAAAGATGTATATGTTTGAACATACCAATCTTTTAATACTTTGATTTTTTCTGTACTTATATCAATGATTAGTTTTTCATCTACAAAGTCTAATACTTTTGAATCAAATAATCCATCTAAATGAATAAGACCTTCACAATAGTATGGTTGAACTTCATCTACTTCCATCCATCCCATTAATCCTACTGCTCTTTTTGCAACATCAATAAATACTTGTTCTTCTAGCTGCGCTTCATCATCTTGTGTATCTAAGATATACGAGATTAATCCACCAGTAGTTGCTTTGAATTCTTCGATATTTTTGAAGTTTCCACTTTTGTTCATTACTGATTCTGTTTCATCATCACACCATAAAATATGTCCAAATTCATGACCGATTGTAGAAATATCATATACTTGATGCCAAGCTCTTGTTTCATTGAATAAGAACTCTCTATCTTTTGTAAGGAACTCCTGTCCGAATACTTCTTGTGATAATTTCAAGAATGGTTTAGCTCTTGAAGTTTGAAGAATTTCATCTGAGAATGCAAAAATCTTTTTACCTTCTTCTTTTGATACAATTTCATCATTTGGTACAACTTGTGCTGAGAATAATCCATTGAATTCAGCTCCAAAGAATATTGCAGGTCGTCCAATATATAACTGTACTTTATCAAGTGATTTTAGTGAGAAGTTATATACAGATTTATTTGCTTCACCTTGTTCACAATTATCAAAGATTTTTGCAAATGCTGATTTGATTTTGTTTACTCTATGGTCGTTTTGAGAAAACTCTGGATTAGTAAGTCTAATATCCCACTCTAAAGCAACAGCTTTTCTAAAGTGATCTTCATAATATTCTAATGGATGTCCGATTTGAACTGGTGATTTTATTTTCATCCAAGCTCTATCTACATCTGCCCATTTTGCTACAAGTTTATGTTCTCTATCTTCACCAAAGGCTTTGATTAGTGTTTGGATATATAAAATATAATTCCATTTTTCACCATAAACATCATCTTCTAATTCGATTAGTTTTTCTTCAAACTCTTCTAATTCATCAATAACCGCAGTTGTTTGATCTTTGAAAGCTTTGATATATGATTGTGATTTGTATTCTTCTTTGTGTTTTACAAGTGCAGAGTATGATCTATCAGCTATCATATCGTTATGACCTAAGTCGTATAAATGATTATCTTCTAAGTATTTATATACTTTTGTATCATCACCATCAAACTTGGCTAATAACTCTTTATTAATACCATTAATAATATGTGCTGTCCAATCACTTTGCCATAAAGACATCTTTTCACCTACATTATATACACCTTCAAAAATTGCTTGATAGAATGGTGTTAATAAATTATTGTGTTTAATATAATCTACTAATGTTTTGTGTTTTGCTTGCCAGTAGTCTTTTACGAAGCAATAAGCTTTTTCTTGTAACTCGATTATTTCTGATTCGTTTTTTTCTTTTTTCTTTAGAACTTGTACTAGTGAATCATCTCTTAAGTTTACTAGTCTTACAACTAATGCTAATCTTAAGTCTTCGCTCATCTCTAAACCTAAAGTTTGAGCGAATTCATTGATGATTTCAAGTTTATCTAGTTCGTTATTTTCTAAATGAGAAATTAGTTTATTAACATTTGTTTTTTGAGAGTTTAAAAACTCATAAACTTCTGCTAAATCATTTAAAAATTTGTTTTTATCCAAAATATAATCCTTGTAATATATTAATGTTAGTCTATCTTTTTTAATCTATCTTTCAAATAAAATGATATAGATAATACTACTAAAAGCACTAAAGGAATAATAATTTTTACAATCCCATCATTTACACTGTAGTGTGAAAATGAAGCAAAAACAAAATCAAAAGCAAATCCCGCATAGGCTACATCTCTTATTCTGTCATACTGTTTTGGTAAAAATAGTGCAATAGCTCCAAGTATTTTAAATACACCAAGTAATGCGAAGAAGTATAGTGGATAACCCAAAGCATCTGCTGTATCAATAACCCCTTGAGGTTGAACAATATCCATAACTCCGCCAAGTAATCCTACTAATATTGCAATAATTCCTGTAGTTATAAAATAAAAACCTTTTTTGTTTAATATTTTTTCTTTCATTTTGATTCCTTTTTCTTAAGAATAAAGTATATTATTTTTGTGTTTATTTTGTGTTTATTCCATTTTTTAGCACTTGAGTGCTAAAAGTGCTAGTTTTTATAAATACTTTAGCTTCCTTTTATAAAGTTGTGATAAAATTTCACTATAAAATTAAAAAATATCATAAGGAATTTTTATGGCTAAACATCAATTTCAAACAGAAGTAGGACAACTTCTACAATTAATGACTCACTCTTTATACTCAAACAAAGAGATTTTTATAAGAGAATTAGTATCAAATGCAAGTGATGCAATTGATAAATTAAACTACTTAAAATTAACAGATGAAGCAATCAAAACTGCTTTACCAGAATCTTGGGCAGGTCAAGTTGATATTACATTTGACGAAGCTGATAAGTCATTAACTATTATTGATAATGGTATTGGTATGAACGAAGCTGATTTAATCGCTTCTATTGGTACAATCGCAAAATCAGGAACTAAATCATTCGTTGAAGCAATGACTGGTGATGCTAAAAAAGATTCTAACTTAATCGGACAATTCGGTGTTGGTTTCTATTCTGTATTTATGGTAGCTTCTCACGTAGATGTTATCTCTAAAAAAGCTGGAGAAGAAGTAGCATACAAATGGTCTTCTGATGGTACTGGTGAGTTTGATTTATCTGCTTGTACAAAAGAATCATCTGGAACTGTTATTTACATCAAATTAAAAGATGAAGAAGCAGAAGAATTTGCAAGTAAAGAAAGAATTAAAACAATTGTTGGAAAATACTCTAACCATATTGCATACCCAATTTTCTTATCTTACAAAGAAGAAGTTACTGAAGAATTAAGCGAAGAAGATACAAAAGCTGGTAAAGAAGCTAAGAAAACTATCGAAGATAGAAACGAAAAAATCAATGAAGCAACTGCTTTATGGATGCAACCAAAGTCTAAATTAAAAGCTGATGAGTACAATGATTTCTATAAATCAATCTCTCACGATTCACAAGACCCAATGGCTGTAATTCACACTAAAGCTGAAGGTGTAAATGAATATACAACATTATTCTACATCCCTAAAACTGCTCCAATGGATATGTATAGAGCTGACTTCCAACCAGGTGTTAAGTTATACGTAAAAAGAGTATTTATTACTGATTCTGAAAAAGAATTATTACCAACTTACTTAAGATTCGTAAGAGGTATTATTGATTCAGAAGATTTACCATTAAACGTTTCAAGAGAAATTTTACAAGAAAATAGAGTAATGGCTAACATCAAACAAGCTTCTGTTAAAAAAGTATTAAATGAAATCAAAAAACTTTCTAAAGATGAAGAAAAGTATGCTGAATTTATTGAGCAATATAACAGACCTTTAAAAGAGGGTGCTTACCAAGACTTCACAAATAAAGAAGCAATCTTAGAATTAATCAGATTCAAATCTTCAAAAGCTGAGAGTGGAAAAATGACTTCATTAAAAGCATATAAAGAAGCTGCTGATACTGAACAAAAAGCAATTTACTACATCATCGGTGAAAACGAAAATGTATTAAAAAATTCTCCATTATTAGAAGCATACAAAAAGAATGATATTGAAGTTCTTATCTTAGATGATAAAGAAATTGATGAAATTATCACTCCAATGTATGGTACTTACCAAGAGTGGGAATTCAAAGATATTACATCTGCTGAAGCTCCAAAAGTAGAGCAATCAGAAGAAGAGAAAAAAGAAGTAGAAGAAAAATTCCAAGATATTACTACTAAAATCAAAGATATCTTAGGTGAATCAGTTTCTGACGTTAGAGTTACAAACAGATTATCAGAGTCTCCATCTTGTGTTGTTAAAGACGCTGGTGATGCTCAAATGCAACAAATGGCTCAAATGATGAGATCAATGGGACAAGAAATGCCAGATTCTGCTCCAATCTTAGAAATCAACCCTGACCACGAAATTGTAACAAAATTAAACGGTTTAAATAATGATTCATTAGTTTCTGATGTTTCATGGGTATTACTAGACCAAGCAAAACTATCTGAAGGTATGGAAATTACTGATGCAGTAGCGTTTGCACAAAGATTATCTAGAATCACAGCAAAAGCTCTATAAAAATAAAAAACTATTTGCACGCATCTTCGGCGTTGCAAATAGTTTTTCTTTCAATTACTTAACTTCCGTAAACTCAATCAACAAAAACTATCTGCGCCTTGATTTTTCATACAACTAACTCTATTAAACTTCTAAAATTAATATTATCTAATTTAAATTTCGCTAAAATCTATTACTAATCTGTAAAGATATAAAAGGTAACTAATGTCTATTGATAAAAATGATATTGAAAAATATATTTTTGACCCTTCTAATCCAAAACAATGTAAATCATATAAATTATTATTAAATATTGCAAAAAAGAACGCATACAGCTTTTTTTCTCCAGCTATTTTGAGATATATATTTAAAGATGATATTTTTAATAAAGATTATGAAAATGAACTTTGGGATGTTCCTGAAAATTATGATGAATTATCAACTGATAAAAAGATTGAACTTTTCAGAAAACAACTTTCTGATGTTGAACTTGAAGAGTTTATATCAAAAAATGAATTAAATTATAAGAAGTTTTTAAAGTTTGATTTTATAAAACTTATTAAGATAACCCATGAATTTTCGTTTCCTGGAAATGAAATTAAATTAAGTATTGTAGATGAACTTCAAAAGTATATAAAAGATTCGGTTTTATTGCCAGAATCTTATGAATTTAATAATGATGATGAATATGTTAGTCATGATAAAAACTTCATATTTTTTTCAAAAAATTACTATGAAGTTTTACAGTTTAACTTTACTCGTTCTTCAATTTTTATTACATTAGAAGAGAATGTAAATAATTTTTTAGCTCATAATAAAAATAATATAAAACCAATTTTTCTTAAAAAAATAGAAGATATAGATTTACTCCTAAATGTACTACAAGAAGATTTAAAAAAAGAAAAACAAAAAGATATTGAAAAAGAAGAAATTACTAATTTAAAAAGTATTGAAATAAATGACTTCTTTAGTATAAAAAATCTAAGATTAGAAAATCTAGAAGATAAAAAAGAAATATATTTAGTTGGAGAAAATGGTGATGGAAAATCTTTATTTTTACAAGCTTTAACATTGGGATTGAAAGGCATTTCGGAGGGTGATGTTTTTGATACAGTAAAATCTCAAAAAGATTATGTTTTAAGGCTTGAAGATACAAATGATAATATTTATGATTCTAAAAATCAAGAATATAAAAATCTTTTTGCGTATGGTGCAAATAGAAATAATAATTGTCAAATGAAAGAAGATGAAACTGGTTACCTAACACTATTCAATGCTTCATTAGACTTAAAAAATCCTATAGATTGGTTGATTTATTTAGATCATAGTGAAAAATCTGGAAAGAAAAATATTATTTCAGTTGAAGCAGCAAAAAAACTTTTACAAGAATTATTAAATAGTGATATTAAAATTGATATTTTCCCTGATAAAGTTGTCTTTACAGAAAAAGGTTCTGTTGTTGATTTTATTCAATTATCAGCAGGATATAAAGGTGTTATTACAATATTAACTGATTTATTAGCCAGATTATCTGAAAATCAACCTTATGTTAAAAATATAAATGATTTTAAAGGAATAGTTTTAATTGATGAAATAGAACTTCATCTTCATCCAAAATGGAAATATGATTTAGTAAAAAAATTAAGAGATGTTTTCCCTAATATTCAATTTATTATGACAACTCATAGTCCTACTGTTATTTTAGGCGCATCAAAAGAAGCAGTTTTTTATAAAATATATAAAGACGAGGGTGAGGTTAAAATATCAAATCAAATTGCCAATGAAGGGTATACAAATAATTCCTTAGTATCTTCTCCTTTATTTGATTTAGAAACAATTACTTCAAGAGATTATGATAAAAGAATAAGTAGTGATGATTATGTATATGATAAAATTCATGAAAGAGTATCTTTAAAAATCAAAGAAGATATAAATATAGAAGAAGATGAAATATTAAAACTAATTGACGAAGAATTAGATAACTTATGATTAAAATAGAAAAAGATTTTGATGATATTCCTAGTATATTAAAAAGCGATAATAGAAAAGAAGCTTTTGATAATAATATTACTGCAAGTAAATATACAGATGATAAGAATTTATATAAAGTAGGTTCTGTTCAAAAAAAACTTAATGAAATATATCATTTGAAGTGTGCTTATTGTGAACAAAAACTTTTAGATAGTCCAAAACATATAGAACATTATAGACCTAAAGATACATATTTTTGGTTGGCATATTCTTGGGATAATTTATTGCTTAGTTGTGGGAGTTGTAATAGTACGAAAGGAAAAAAATTTGAGATTGCAAATTCACAAGTTTCATATACTAATGAAAACTTTTTAAATATACATAATCTTAGTGATAATTATAATTTAATTGAGAAACCATTAATAATAAATCCTGAAAAAGAATATGTCTTAGATAAGTTAATTTTTGATGCAGAAGGAAAAATTAATTCCGAAGATACTAGAGTTTCACATACAATTAATTATGCTTGTAATTTAAATAGAAAAGAGTTACTTGAAAAAAGACTTTTGATTATTACTAATTTTAAAAGCCGTATTCAAAAGCATTATTTACTATTTCTAAAACATAAAGATATCACTAGATTTAAACCTGATATAGAAAACTTTTTAGAAGAATGTACAAAAGAAAATGAATTTTATTCTTTTCGCTATTTTATTATTAATAATATAGATACTTTTTTTGAAAATGAACATATTCAAAAGATTTTAAAGAGGTTGATTCTAAAATTAGCATAATTAATAAAATTAGTTTTTTGTAAAAATTATGTCTAAATAAAATATAACCTATTTTAAATTTATAGAATAACTTGTATTTCGACCTGTAGTTCCTTCTCTCTGAAGAATACATTTCCATTGAACTAATTCTTTTAAATCTCTAGTTGCTGTTGTTGAAGATGCTTTTGTTATAGTAATATATTTCTTTTTAGTTAAACCACCTTCAAAATTTTCTGACCCAATATCTAAAATTTTATTTAGTACTTTAGTTTGTCTTGCATTGATATCATAATTTCTAAAAGTATCCCAAAACTTTGTCTTTTCAATAATATAATAAAGACTTTTTTCTGCATCTTTTAGTGAAGATATAAGTGTTGATAAGAAGTATTCTATCCATTTTGTAATATCTAAAGGGATCTCTTTTTTTCTAAAGCCTGTTGTTTCTTCAAGGATTTTATAATAATCTTTTTTATGCTCATAGATATTTTTTGAAAGAGAATAAATCTTTGAGTAATAAGACTTTTCAACTCTTGATAGAACATATTCTGATATTGTTCTTGCAATTCTTCCATTTCCATCATCTAAAGGATGAATAATTAAAAACCATAGTTGAACTATTGCTGCTTTTATTAGTGAGTCTTCAGTATTATTAAACCAATGAAAGAATTCTATTAACTCATCAAATAAAGTATCAAAAGGGGGTGCTTGATAATATACAATATCTTTTACTCCACCTCCTCCTATAATCATTTCATAGTCGCCTCTTAATTCTCCAACATTGATTTTTTCACCTAGATTATTTCGTCCTGTTGGAAAAATAGATGCATGCCATTTATAGATTCTTTCTATATCCAAGTTTTTACTGTGATTTGTACATGCATCAATTAGAATATTAACAATTCCATCCGTTGCATAGTCTGTTTGGGCAAAGTTATCAAGACCTAGTTTTTTAGCAATAGATTTTCTAACACTTTCTCTGTTTAAGAACTCTCCTTCTATTGCTGAACTGTTTATAACTTCATCTGCCAAAGATTGAGTTAGTTTTTCTTCTAGTTTCTCTTTTGATGTAAAAGAAGTAAGAGTTGATAATGAACCTTGTAAGAAAGAAACCTCTTTTATTAAAGGATTTAGAATATTAGAATCGTATGTAAAGTTAGGGTATTCCTCAAATTCCCATATCCATCTTTTATTCATGATATATCCTTTTTTATATATTATAATTAAAAAAGTGCGAAAAAGCAATATTATCGCACCAAATATAGTGCGATAATGTTGCTTTTTCGCTTCATTCTTTAAATCAAAAGATTTTAATAACTATTTTTATCACCAATTTAATAATTTCAGCTATAATCTTTAGTAATGCCTTTAGGTATTACACATAGTTATATGTAATATTAAAGGTTCTCATATGGAAACAGATTTTCTTCTTATTTTCGCGCTTATTGTTTTTGCTTCTTCATTGATTCATGGAAGTATTGGTTTTGGATTTGGTATGATGGCAACTCCTGCTATTGCTATGTTCACAGATATTCAGACTGCTATTACTTATATTCTTGTTCCTACAATGCTTGTAAATCTTGTTAGTATTTTAAGTGAAGGTAGATTTTTTGAGGCTTTAAAAAAGTTTTGGTTTATCATCGCTCTTATGGTAGTGGGTTCTTGTATTGGTACTGTTATACTTATTTATTTTAATTCTGAGTATTTCAAACTTCTTTTAGCTTTTATTATCTTTATTTATCTTTTACAATCTATGGTGAAAATAGAAGCTAGTTTTATCTCTGCTAACCCAAAAGCTTCTACTTATGGTTTAGGTATTATTGGTGGTATTGTATCTGGGCTTACAAATGTTGTAGCACCTCTTACAATTATTTATACTTTAGAGTTGAAGTACTCTAAAAAAGATACAATTCAGTTATCAAATCTTTGTTTTTTATTTACTAAGATTGGACAGATTGCTGTATTTGTTTATTTTGGAGCCTTTACTCAAAGTGCTGTTGAGTTATCGGCTCTTAGTTTTATTGTAGTTGGGATTGGATTATTTTTTGGATTAAAAATAAAGAAAATCATTGATGCTAAGTTCTATATAAAGATATTAAAAGTTTTACTTTTTATAATAGCGTGTGTTTTAGTCGTAGATACTATTTCATTTTAATTAAGGATATATTTTGGATACAAATTTATTGAAGGTTTTTATTACTGTTGCAAAAACAAAGAGTATTTCTTCTGCTGCAAAAGAGTTGGAGTTCACTCAATCTAATGTAACACTACGAATAAAACAGCTGGAAAAAAATCTAGGATACTCTCTATTTCATCGTACAAATAGAGGAGTAGTCTTAAGTAATGAGGGTGAGAAACTCTATCCTTATGCTATAGATATTCTAAAGAAAATAGAAGAAGCTACTGTTCAAATGAGAAATATTAATTATCAAGATGTATTAAAAATAGGATCAACACAGACTTTTACTACTAGTAACTTAATGCCAATAATTGAGCAGTTAAATGAAGACTTTGAAGAGATGAAATTAGAGTTTTCAGTAGATAGTACTTTGAACTTAACCGAGCAGTTATTGGATTATAAACTTGATATTGCTTTTATAAATGGAAATCCCCATAATAAAGATTTAGAAATACTGAATGTTTTTGATGAAAAGATGGTATTAGTAGAACCTTTGAAAAAGCAGACAGGAAACACAGTATTTGTTTTCAAAAAGACTTGTGCAAACTGTATTTTTTTAGAAAATTATATCAAAGAGAATAGGGAAGAGTCTTATAAAACAGTAGCTTTAGAAAACTATGAGTTAATTCTAGGTTGTGTAAAAGCAGGATATGGGGTTAGTTTATTAAGTCCAAAGATTATTGAAAAGTTTGGATATACAGACTACGTAAAACAAACAGAAATAGAAAACTATCTAGATACTCATCTTGTATGTAGAAAAGACTATTTACCAGTAATTCATAAATATTTAAGAGATATTAGTTTATAAATACTAAGAAAAAGGATAAAAATGTCAATAACAATAAGAGATGCAATTGCATCAGATTCACAAGCAATTTATGATTTTATAATTGAGTTAGCAGTTTATGAAAAAGAACCAGATGCAGTAGTGACTTCAGTAGAAGAAACGTGCGAGAAAATCTTCGGTGAGAAGTCATCTGTAAAAGCACTTATTTGTGAAGAAGATGGTGTTGCTATTGGTCATGCAATTTATTTTTATAATTACTCAACTTGGCTTGGTAAATACGGAGTGTATTTAGAAGATTTATACGTGAGTGAATCAAAAAGAGGATTAGGTGCTGGAAAAGCTATGCTTAAACATCTTGCAAATAAAGCTCTTGGTGAAGATTGTGGAAGATTCGAATGGTCTTGTCTTGATTGGAATACTCCATCAAGAGACTTCTATGAAAGTATTGGTGCAGTTTCACAAGATGAATGGGTAGGTTATAGACTTGAAGGTGAATCTTTAGTAAACTTTGCACGTAGTTAAGTTTATTGCGCTATAGTGCTCTTAAATTCTTATAAAAGAGCAAAATGTATGATTATGATATCGTTTACATAAAAGGTAATCCAAACTCAGGAACACCTAAACAACATGAGGAAATTAACAAATCAATATTAGATTTATTAATTCCTCATACTTGTAAAATAGTTGACTCAAATACAAATAATAGAAATCTCAATATCTCAAAAGCAAAAGTCTATATTGGCTTTTCAAGAGGTTCTAGATATTTAAACAAACTAGATAAAACTTCACTAAAATTATCTATTGGTGGAATAAATGGTTCTGGAATAAACTTCTTTACAAATACTGCTGACAAAGTACTCTCTGGAGATATTTCAGAGTCTTCAATGAATGCCCATTTTATTATATTAGACAAAGACAAAATAAAGATAAAAAAACTTATTAATGATTTCTTATTGAACTTTGATAGAAAGTAATCTTTAATTTTACTATTTAGAATATAGAATTAATGTACCTCATAGAAAATAAATAATAAAATATTTATTATATAAAAAATTATTTATTTGAGGAGCACAATATGTACTCGCAAGAATCCACAAGAAAACAGAAATCTTATGATGATTTATACGTAGAATTTGTATCCAAAATTGAAGACCAAAAATTAAATGAATGTTTAGAAATTCTACCATCACTACTGAAAAAAGCTAAAGACAATGATTCCAAACTTATAGATGTTTCCACTGCTTTATTTAAACAAGCAAATTCCTTTGCACAAGAAAATAAAATAGAAGAAGAAATAGAAGTTTATAATATCTTAATCAATAAATTCAAATATGTACAAAACCCTAAAGTTCTTGAATATGTTAAAAATGCATATATCAATAAAGATATCAGATTAGGGGAACTTAATCGTTTAGAAGAAAAAGTAGAAGTTCAAGATGAGTTAGTAGGTAGATTTGAAGATAATGAAGATGAAGGTACTATGGAAGATATTGCCAGTACTTTATTGGATGAGGCTTTTACCCTAGAAGAATTAGATCGTAATGAAGAAGCTATTTTTATTTATGATGAAATTGTTAGACGATTTGAAAGTAGTGAAAATCAGATAATCTTATCTACTGTTGCAAGATCATTATTTAATAAAGCTTTATTATTTGTTCATTTAGAACAATATAAAGAAGAAGTAGAAGTTTATGACTTGATAATAGAAAAATTCTCTAATAGTGATAACCTAGTAATTCAAGAGCAAGTAGCTAAGTCTTATGTAAATAAAGGTGTTGCTGTATCAGAAATGTATGGTCCTGAATATTCTTTAGATATTTATTCTGAAATAATAAGACTATTTGAGAATAGTACTAGTCAAAAGATACTACTTCAAGTAGCATTAGCTTCTTGTAATATTGGTGAAGTTCTTACAAGTTTTGATAAAAATGAAGCTTCTATTGAGGTCTATAACTCAGTAATTGAGCGATTTGAAGATAGTGAAGATGAAGGAATTCTAGAAGTTGTTGCAAAAGCTTTATTAAATAAAGCAAAAAGAATAGAAGCTCTAGAACTGCCAGAAGAAGCACTAGAAGTTTATGACGAAATTATTCAAAAATTTGAAAATTACGAAAATAATACTCTTTTATATGTAGCTTTTGCTATGAAATATAAAGTATTATTACTTCATTCTCTAAACAGAAAAGAAGAATTTCTTGAAGCATGTGATGATATTATCATACGATTTGCTCATAACGAAAATAAACAAATCGCAAATATAGTTGTCTCAATTATTGAAATGAAAAGAATATACACACAATAGAGAAGAGGTTTACTCTTCTTTCTTATCTTTAATACTCCTTTATATAACTTAGATTATTACTATAAAAAAACCTTCTTATACATATCTTTTTTAGTGTTAAAATAAATCCTTAATTTCAATATTTTTAGAATATATATTAAATATATTTAGGATATACTTTTCATATATTTTAAAAATAATTAAAAAAAGGGAAGTAGATGTTTAAGAATTTGACAATAAAAACTAAGATTATTACTTTAATGGTAGTTTCATTAAGTATATTAACTATTGTTATTGCAACATTTTCAGTATCAAAAGCAAAAGATAGTTTAGTATCTCAAAACTATGCGATGCTAACGTCAGCGAGAGATTCAAAAATAATTCAAATTACAGATTTTTTCAATAAAAAAATTGCAGATATAAATGTACTATCAAGAAGTGCAAATATTATTGAATTAATTGAAGATTTAGAACTAGCAGCAGAAAATATAAAGTTTGATATTAAAGGGGATTATCCTATTAATAATATTTTTGTGCAAAGGTCTACAAAAATGCATGAAGAGTATCTTCAGAATTATATGAAAGATTATAATTATGATGATATGTATTTAATAAACGAAAAAACAGGTCATGTAATTTATTCCGGTGCAAAAAGAGATGATTATGGGAAGAATCTAAAAACTGGTTCATTAAATAATAGTGGTTTAGCCAATGTTGTAAAAAAAGCTCTTGAATTTGATAGACCTGTATTTGTGGATATGAAACCATACATTGCAAATTCTGGTAAACCAAGAATGTTTTTGGCTACAAAAATAATTGATTTTTCTTATGTTTTAGTATTTCAAATTAGTGACAAACCAATCAATAAGATTATGCAATTTAGAAAAGGTTATGGGGATACACAAGAGGATTATTTAGTAGGGTCTGATAAATATATGAGAAGTGATAGTTTCTTATCTCCTAAAGAATACTCAATATTAGCATCTTTTAAAAACAATAAGAAAATACAAACAGTTGCTACTCTAAATGCTCTTAATGGAAAAGAAAATACAGAAATGTTACTTGATTATAATGGTAACTCAGTTCTTTCAGCTTACTCAACAATTAAAATAGGTGAAGATTTAAAATGGGCAATTTTATCTGAAATTAGTGAAGAAGAAGTACTACAAACTCCCAATTCAATTAGAAACATCATAATTATAATATCTCTATCTTTATTAGTTTGTGTGGTAATTGGTGCAGTTGTTATTATCAATAATGTTTTAGTAAAAAGATTATTGAAGTTTCAAGATGGTTTAGAAGGTTTCTTCAAATACGTAAATAAAGAAGCAAGTGATGTAAAAGAGCTTGAAACAAGTAGTTTAGATGAAATAGGTCTTATGTCAAATGTTGTTAATAACAATATTATAAAAGCAAAAAAAGGTATTGAAGAAGATCGAGCTATTATTGATGAAACAATCAAAGTTTTAGGTGAGTTCGAACAAGGGGATTTACATCAAAGAATTACAACAAAAGTAAATAATCCAGCTCTAAATGAACTAAGAGATGTTCTTAATAGAATGGGTGAAAATTTAGAGAAGAATATTGATAATATTTTAGTTGTTTTAGATGAATTTTCAAACTATGATTATACAAATAAAGTTAATACTTCAGGAATTAAAGAGCATTTAGAAAAACTGGCAAATGGCGTAAACTCTTTAGGATTAGCAACTACAGAAATGTTAGTTGATAATAAGAAAAATGGTTTGATTATTGAACAATCTTCAAAGAGTCTATTAACAAATGTTGATATTTTAAATGAAGCTTCAAATGCAACAGCTACGTCTTTAGAAGAAACATCAGCTGTTCTAGAAGAGATTACAGCAAATGTAAGCTCAACAACTCAAAAAGTATCACAAATGTCAAACTTTGCTACACAAGTTACAGACTCAGCTAGTCAAGGTGAGATATTAGCTTCTAAGACTACTAAAGCTATGGATGAGATTAATACACAAGTAGGTTCAATAAATGAAGCAATTACAGTAATTGATCAAATTGCATTCCAAACAAATATCCTATCACTAAATGCAGCAGTAGAAGCAGCAACCGCAGGGGAAGCTGGAAAAGGTTTTGCAGTAGTTGCACAAGAAGTGCGAAACCTAGCATCAAGGTCAGCAGATGCTGCAAAAGATATTAAACAGTTAGTTGAAAATGCTAATCTAAAAGCAAATGAAGGTAAGAGTATTGCGGATGAAATGATAAAAGGATATACAAGTTTAAATACTAATATTGATAAAACAATTGAGCTTATTTCAGATGTAGCTAGTGCTTCGAGTGAACAAGAAGTAGGAATCATACAAATCAATGATGTTGTAACTTCTTTAGATCAACAAACACAAAAAAATGCTTCTGTATCTAATGAAACAAAAGATATTGCTCTTCGAGCATCTTCTTTGGCAAAAGGAATAGTTGATAATGCAAATGAAAAAGTATTTGAGGGTAAAGATAATATAGATATTGCAAGTGAGTTAAATTCATAAAAGAGAAAGAAGAGTTAAACTCTTCTTTTCACTTCTTAGTGTCCTCTTCCTAACATCTCTGAAGCTTCCATTACAATCATAAATGCTTCATTATCAGTCTCTTGTATTATTTGTCTTAGGGTTCCTAATCTTTTAACATCTAAAACAATAAAAATTAATGTCTTATCTTGATTTGGATGAAGTGCAGTTCCTTTTAGAATTGTTCCATCATTTCCTAATCTTTGAGTGATTCTTTTGCTTAGAAGCTCTGGTTTATTTGTAGCAATATGTATTACTTTTGTTGTAAGAGTTCCTGTTAAAACAACATCAATAGCCTTAGCAGTAACATAAATACTCATAATACTCCATAGAGCTTTTTCTAAGTCTTTAAAGACATAAATTGAACTAACTACAATAATTACATCAATAATTAAAATTACTTGTGCAGGTTTAATATGAGAATTAGCAGATACAATTCTTGCAACTACAGTTGAACCTCCAGCACTTGCATTTCCTTTGATGATTAATCCAACTCCTAGACCAATTACTAGTCCTCCAAAAATTGAAGCTAATAGAATATTACTTATTAAATCTGGAAAATATAAATATTTTGAAAATAGATCAATAAACAATGAAATTAAAATAATTGCAAAGATAGTTCTAATTGCAAATCTTTTCCCTAGGTATTTATATCCCCAAATTAACAAAGGAATATTAATCGCTATAACCATAGAACCAATAGAGAAACCAGTAAGTTTATGTAATAGTAGAGCAGCACCAGGCGTTCCACCAGTTGTAAAATTATTAGGTACAAAGAATATTACAACAGAAATTGCAATTAATAGTACACCAAATATTACATATAAATAGTTCTTTACTTCAGTAGTAAATATTTTTGACATGAAATTATCCTATAAAAATAAAATGTATAAAAGTTTTTTGATTAGAGTAGGGAGGCTTAGCTTTCTTGTTGAGTGTTTTCTTGATTAAGACATTTTTTAATTAAGTTTAAAAGTTCTTTTGTCACTTGTGAGTATTTTCCTTTCATTATATTAATCGAATAATATCAAAACTAATATTAGATAAGCTTTTAGGCTTATCTAATAATTTGTATAAGTTTAATTATTGTTTTCTAACTCTTCAAGTGATTTTAAAATTGCATTAGATAATTCATCTGTAATGAATTCTTCATATTTAGGAGTAATTAGTTTGATATTTTCTTCATATACTTCTATCATTGCTTCATTATAAAAAACTCCATCATTAATTTCATTTATCAAAGGCTCAATTGCAAAGTTTTTTTCCATAATAAGATTTTGATTTTCATTTACAAAAAATTGTAAAGCATCCATAGCAATTTGTTTTTTTAATTCATCTTCAAAAATCTCATCTAAATTTGCTTCTGTCTCTAAATCTTTTAATAATTCGTAGATAGAACCCAGTGCTAGTTGAAAATCTACTTCGTAAGAGATATTTTGTATATTACTTAAATGTACAATTTTTCCAAGTGCAATTTGATACATTGTCTCATACATTGATAGGTTAAAAATAATTTTTTCTTTGCTAAAATAATAATTTGTTGTCATTTTTCCTCTTTTGTCTAATTTTAAATTATACCATATACCGGTACTCAAGCTTTACTTTACATATTATATTTTTTCTAATTGTCATTTTTATATTAAATAAATAATAAATCACATATAATGTATAAAAAATATACATAGGATGGAGAAATGTTTAAAAATATGACAATTAAAGCTAAAGTAATTACTTTGCTTGTTGTTTCTTTAAGTTTACTTACGATTGTTTTAGCAACATTTTCAGTAAGCAAAGCAAAGGATAGCTTAGTGTCGCAAAACTATGCGATGTTAACTGCTGCTAGGGATTCTAAATTAAATCAGATTACAAACTTCTTTAATGAAAGAATTGGAGATATTAATGTTCTTTCAAGAAGTGCAGATATTAAAGAATTAATAGAAGATTTAGAGATGGTATCAGAAAATATTGATACAAATAAATCAGGGGCTTATCCTGTAAACAATGCTTTATTTAAAAGAGCAACAAATATGCATGAAGATTACTTTCAAAACTATATGAAAGATTATGGTTATTATGATATTTTCCTAATTGATGGAAACTCAGGTCAAGTAATTTATTCAGCGGCAAAAGAGTCAGATTATGGTGCAAATCTAAAAACTGGAAATCTAAGTAATAGTGGATTAGGTGAAGCTTTTAGTCAAGCAATAGATTTAGGAAGACCAGTATTTGTTGATATGAAACCTTATGCTCCAAGTAATGATGCTCCTGCAATGTTCTTAGCTACAAAAATTAAAGATAAAAATTATGCTTTAGTTTTCCAAATTAGTGATAGATCTATCAATAATATTATGCAATTTAGAAAAGGTTATGGAGCTTCTCAAGAGGATTACCTAGTAGGGCAAGACAAACTTATGAGAAGTGATAGTTTCTTAGACCCACAAGGTCACTCTTTACAAGCTTCTTTTTCAAGTGGTGCAAATGTAGATACTCTTGCTAGTAGAAATGCTTTATCAGGTACAAATAATACTGAAATTATTATAGATTATAATGGTAATCCTGTTTTATCTGCTTACTCTGCAATTAAAATTGGGCAAGATTTAAATTGGGCAATTATTTCTGAAATTGATGAAGCTGAGGTATTAGTTACACCAAATGCAATTAGAAATATCATTATTATCATTTCATTAGCCTTATTAGCATTTGTAGTAATTGGAGCAATTATTACAATAAATAATGTTGTTGTAAAAAGATTAAATAAATTCCAACATGGTTTAGTTGGTTTCTTTGATTATGTAAATAGAGATGCTTCAGATGTAAAAGAATTAGAAGCTGATTCTTTTGATGAAATTGGTCTAATGGCAAAAGTTGTAAATGAAAATATTGTAAAAGCTAAAAAAGGAATTGAAGAAGATAGAGCTATTATTGATGAATCAATTAATGTTTTAGGACAATTTGAAAAAGGTGACTTTAGACAAAGAATTACAACAAATGTCAACAACCCAGCTTTAAATGAATTAAGAGATGTTCTTAATAATATGGCAACAAATCTAGAAAAAAATATAGATAATATTTTAGAAGTTTTAGAGCAATTCTCAAATTACAACTATATGTCAAAAGTAGATACAAATGGAATTAAGGAGCATTTAGAAAGACTTGCAAATGGTGTTAATTCACTTGGTTCTTCAACTACGGATATGTTAGTTCAAAATAAAAAAACTGGATTAATTGTAGATAATTCTTCAGATGTATTACTAAGAAATGTTGATACTTTAAATCAAGCTTCAAATGAGGCAGCAGCTTCACTAGAAGAAACAGCAGCAGCATTAGAAGAGATTACTGGTAATGTTAGTTCAACTACAGAAAAAATTGCACAAATGTCTAATTTTGCTACACAAGTTACAGATTCAGCAAGTCAAGGTGAAGTTCTAGCAACAAAAACTACAAGTGCTATGGATGAGATTAATACTCAAGTAACTGCTATTAATGATGCAATTACAGTAATTGACCAAATTGCATTCCAAACAAATATTCTATCACTTAATGCAGCAGTTGAAGCAGCAACAGCAGGAGAAGCTGGTAAAGGCTTTGCTGTAGTTGCAGCAGAAGTTAGAAATCTTGCATCAAGATCAGCAGAAGCTGCTAAAGAGATTAAAGACTTAGTTGAAAATGCAAATGTAAAAGCCAATGAAGGTAAAACAATTGCAGACAAAATGATTTCAGGATACTCAAGTTTAAATACAAATATTGATAAAACAATTGAGTTAATCTCTGATGTAGCAAATGCTTCAAAAGAACAAGAAGTTGGAATTGTACAGATTAATGATGCAATTAACTCTCTTGATCAACAAACGCAGAAAAATGCTGCCGTTGCAAATGAAACTAAAAATATTGCTTTAGATACTTCATCTTTAGCAAAAGATATAGTTGCAAATGCAGATGAAAAAGAGTTTGAAGGTAAAAACAATATTGATATCTCTTCTGAGATAAAAAATACTACTTCATCAGCTCAAAATCAAAGAGTAGAAACTCCTACTCCACAAGTTTCAACTCCAAGTTATTCAAGACCTAAAACACCTGCATATTCTGCACCTGTTTCAAGACCTGTATCTACAGCTAAACCAGCACAAAAAATAGTAGATAATTCATCTGATGATGAATGGGAAAGTTTTTAATTTATTATAAAGATTCACTTTTTAGTGAGTCTTTATTCTCACTAAACATTTAATTTACTTTTTTTTACTAAAATCCCAAAAAAACACTTGTATTTAACGTATTAATATGTTAAGGTACATTTCTTAATATTACATAAGGTTATAATAATGGGATTCATAAAAAAGGCAATAAAAGGCTTAGTTAAGAGCTTTATCAAACTTTCACGTCCAATCTTTACTTTTGAAAATAATGAACTAAAATTTAAAATCGATTTAGAGACATTTTATACTTATCCTATTGAAAACTATGAAACAAAAACAAGACATGATTCTTATGTACTAGATGCATATACTCTTAAAAATGATGATATTTATTTAGAATATATTAGAGTTGATAATGATGTAGAATGGAATGGTGCTGCTGATGGTTTATTTACTACTTTATTAAAAGAACAATTAAAAATAAAAACAATGGAAGTATTAGAAAAAAAAGAGTTTGGAAATTATGAGTTTATTACTTATAAAATAGATGGACACTTTATTCTGAATTTTATTTATATTTATGAGATTTCAAAAGATATATTTATCTTAGATATAAAATCTGAACTTTATACAAATTTAATTAAAAACTTTGATTCAAGTTATACTTATACTTTTGATAAGAATGAAGAAAATAGTTTAGATTTAGATGTTAGTTTAGTAAAAAACAATGCTTTTAATAACTACTTTTCTTTAAGCACAAATAACTAAACCCAAAGGTTTAGTTACCAAATACTTTTTGTAATAATGATGTAGTTTGTGCTACAGGACTTGTTCTAATTTCTGCTTCTTTTTGTGCAATCATTTTGAATAATCCATCAATTGCTTTGTTTGTAACAAACTCATCTATATTCTCATCTGAACTTCCTGGAATATATGAATCAACACCAAAGTTTTTAGCTAATCCCATAACTGAACTATTTTGTACTGTATCTTTTAGATTTGTTTTATAAAAACTATTAGCTGTATCATAATATGTTGCTACTTGATTTTGTTTCATTGTTTCTTGAATAAGTGGAGTAATTAACTTCTTTAAAGACTCAGTTGTATTTGCTTTAAAATAATCAGTTGCTGCATTTTCAGTTCCACCAAGGATTTTTTTTGCATCTTCAATAGACATTTTATCAATTGCTTGTACGAAAATTTCTGCTGTTTTTGGAGCTGCTTTTGTTGCTGCTGTATTCATTGAGTTGATTAAGTCATCAGCCATCTTATCCCCACCAGCTTTTCTAATAAGAGTTTCAGCTTTTGCTAAATTTTCTGGTAATGGAATTTTTACTAATGAGTTGTTTAAATATCCATTTTGAGCGCCTAATGTTGATACAGCATATGATACACCTTTTTTAAGAGCTTCTTTTAGGCCACTATTTACTGTAGATTCACTAAGATTAGTAGTTTTAGTCGTTGTTGTAGATTCGCTTGTTGATTTTGTAACATTATCAATTACACCTTTTGTAAGTGAGTTTAAATCAAAAGCAAATGATAAACTTGAAGTTAAAAGTAGTGTTGCAATTATTGTTGTTTTTTTCATGATATTTCCTAATAAATTTTTGTTTTATATTAACATTATATAATAGAGAAATTGTGAAAAGGATAATTTTTTTAATGATTAATGAAATTTCAGATTATATATATAGTTTTAAAAACAAAGTTTTAGAAGCCAATGATGTAGCCAACACTTGTGCAGATGAGTTTTCTAAATATGCTAAACAACTAGATGAAGAGAATTTTAAAGAAGAGTTTGAAGAAAACTTCTTAACAATATTAGGTTATACATATAGACTAGATGATATAAAACAAAGACTATTTTTTACTTTTCAAGAGGCAGTTTATGCTATTGACTTAGATAAATTAATGAGAAATGAAGACTCATTAAGACTTAATAGTATTGTTTATACTTATGTGTTAGACACTTTGATTTCTGAATATAATGGAAAAGAAGTATCATCTGAATTAAAACAAAAAGCAATTGATACTTATAAGAAGATTGAAGAGAGAAAAGCAAAAGAAAATACAAAATATCATATGTATCAGTATTAATATACTTACATTATTATAAAATTCAATATGTTAAGTAAAAAAGAAAAAAGAAAATTAGAAATTTCTATACAAGCTTATGAAATGTTATTAGATACTGGGGTTGATAACTTTAGTGTTAATAATCTATTAGAAAACATTACAATGAGTAAGGGGAATTTTTATCACTATTTTAAAAATAAAGATGAACTATTTTGTGAAGCACTAAAAGTTGCTTATGGAAATATTTCTAATAAAATAAAAGTAGTGAAAGAGATTGAAACTTTTGAAGATAAATTATTAGAAATATTTGCAATATACCTATCAACACATAAAGATACTCTTGCTTATTTGTCTTTAGTAAATCAAATGTATTATATGTTTTCAAATAAAAAGAACATATATTTATATACTTATATGCAAGAAACATACCACTATATGTTTTCAAGTTTAGAGTATATTATGAAAGAAGAAATTGCTAATAATAAATTAAACCCAGATGTTTTACATATGGTAAAACCTCTAGTCGCAACTGCTGATGGTATGTTAACTCATCACTTTATGCTTGAAGATTATAATTTCCATGATGAGTTGAAAAACTACTTATCTTTTATTTCAAAACAGTATAGTTTAAACTAACTGTTTTGAACTCTTTCCTTTTAATATCTACATTTTTAATAAAATAAATATAATCAAATTACTCTATAATTATAAAGAACACTTTTTAGCCATTGTTTTTTAATATTATTTTTGATATTTAAAAATCATATTTGATTATTTATATAATCTCTCATTTATCTAAATAGGAAACAAAACTACAATGAAAAAACTCATTTATATCTTAGTATTTACAACACTGTTTTTTACTGCTTATGCAGACACTTTAAATCTACCATATTGGGGAAAAAACTATAAAAAAGAATTAATTATAAAAGCAAACACAGGTGATATAAAAGCCATATTAGAATTAAATAAAGTATATCTATTCCCACAAACAAGGGAAGGATTAGAATTTTATGAAAAATGGTATGAGATAGTAATTCAAAGTGAAAATTTTGAAGATATTTTAGCTTTTATAAAAATACATAAAAAATATAAAGATTTATTTATTAATGGAGAACAAAAACATATAAAACTTCTGAAAAGGGCTAGTGAGCTTGAGCGTGACAAAGGTCTAAGTGAACTTTTAAACTATTATATTTCTAGATATTACTCAAAAGAAGAGCTAACAAAGCTACATGAAAAAATATTATTATCAAAAGACAAAAATCAGATAAATATACTTTACAATACTTATATTCTAAATAATAAACATATTATGGCAAAAAAAATAGAACTAGAGATGAAAGAGCTTGGATTCAAACCTACTATTTTTTCTAACTATTTAAAAATTATAAATGTTTATCATAAAAAAGACAAAAAAGCAGAGTATGAACGTGCTATACAAAATATATTAGAATCAAATAATTATAAATTAATTAAAAAAACAGCTTATTTTTTAACACATAGAAAAAGACAAAATGCAATGGAGTTATATAAAAAAGCTATTTTACTTAATAAAGAAGATTTAGAGTCACATTTGCTTCTGAACAAATTATATAAAAAAATAGATAGGAAAAACTTAGAACCTAGAATTTATATTTTAAAAAAAGCTATTCTACTTGATAGTAGTAAAGCCACAGAAGAACTTTTAGAAATATATCTAAAAGATAAAAAATATATAAATGACTATTTAATATTAAAAAAAGAGCTTTTAAATCTAAATGAAGCAAAAAGAGCTTTTTCAAACTTTTTATATACAAATATAAATAAAGATGAGGGAGTTAAACTTTTAAAAGAGTTAGCTTTCAAGAATAATGTAAATGCAATAGTAGACCTAGCTACATTAACAAAAAGAAATCATAGATATTATGATACTCAAGAAATACAACTTGTGCAAGAGTGGCAAGATTTTATACAAAAGAGTGAAAACCCGTATCTTATTTCACTGTTGAGAAAAAAGCTTCAAAAGAATCGTTTATTAAAAAAAGAGTATGTAATTTTATTAAAAGAGTTAGAAGAGTTTGAAATAAAACAAGAGAATATATACACATTAAGAGAGTTATACTCTAGACATAATACAAAAGATAAAAACCTTCTACAATCATATATACAAAAAGCCTATTTATTAGGAGATTCAAAAACTGCATTGGCATTGGCAAAAAGTAATTTATATAAACCAGATATTAAAAAAATAAAAGAAGCAATAGATATATATGAAACTTTAGGGGATAAAGGTGAAATATCTGCATTTAGAATTTTGGCTAAATTTTATCAGGAGCCAAGCTATTTTAATAAAAAAGCAGAAAATCTTAAAAATATAAATAAATCTATAATATATTATGAAAAACTTATAGCTTTAAATGATGCAAATGCAATAAGAAAACTTATTAATATTTATCTTTGTAATAAGTGTGATAAGAATAAAAAAACTGCTGAATATAAACAAAAAGCTGACTTCTATATAAAAAAACTTATAAAACAAAAAGATGCTGTTCAAGTATATAAAATAGCAAACTTACATTTTGAAGGTGAATATATAGAAAAAGATATTAATAAAGCTGAGTACTATTTTAATAAAGCTGGAGAATTAGGATATCTGAGTGCATATACTAAACTAGCAGAGATTTATTATGAAGAAAAAGATTTTAAAAAAGCCATTGAGTATATAAAAATAGCTGCAAATAAAGGTCATCTTGATGCAATAAGTTGGCTAGGTAAAATTTATATAGATGGTTTTTCTCAAGATGGATACGAGATAAAAAAAGATATAAATAAAGGGATACAGTACCTTAAAGAATCTGATGAAATACCTTTTTCTTCTTATACTCTTGGAACAATATATTTGGAAAAACATGATTATATTAATACTATAAAATATTTCAAAAAAACATTAGAAGATAGTTTTAGTAATTATTATAAAGTGGATGCATCTTTTGAAATAGGGTTATTATATGAAAGAGGTCTAGGGGTAGAAAAGGATTTAGAGGAAGCAGTTAAGTATTTTAAAAAATCATATAAAGTAGCTAGAACAAGTAAAAGTGCACAACATATTGGAGATTTTTATAAATTTAAGAAAGATTTAGAAACTGCAAAAAAATGGTATAAAAAGGCATCTAAACTAAAAAAGAAAGAAAGTAGATTTTAAAAACATATAGAAGAATAATTCTTCTACATGTTTTGAGTAAAAAGATTATTCTCTATTTCTATTAGTCTCTTTTTTAGATCCAATCCACCTGCATAACCTGTTAGTTTTCCATTTGTACCAATAACTCTATGACATGGAACAATAATAGATATGGCATTTGCACCATTTGCATTGGCTACTGCTCTAACTGCTTTTTCATTTCCTATATCTTTTGATAATTGTAAATATGAAGTTGTTTTACCAAATGGAATTTTTAGTAATGCTTCCCAAACAGTTTTTTGAAATTCTGAACCTACTAAAAGTAAAGGAATATCAAATTCATTTCTTTCCATATTAAAATATTCATCAATTTGTTTTTTACATTCTTCAATTATATTATTGCTTTGTTCAACATATATAGCTTTTAGATTACTTTGTATTCTATTATCTACACTTTCTCTTTTTTTTCTATATCTATAATCAAGTAAACATATTTTATTATCATATGAACCTATTATAAATTCTGTTAAATTTGTTTTGTAGTATTGAATATATATTTCATTCATAAAAATACTTCCTGTATATGTTTAATAATTTAAATGATTATTGCATAACTATACTAATATTTCTATGTAGTTCATAAATTGATATTTGTTTATCTATCTTTAGAATATTAATATCTAGTTTGCTTGATTTTAATCTATTTTCAATAGTTAGTAAATCTTGTTTTGTTTTTAACAAACCTTCATATAAACCTTGTGTTAGTTTATATATATTCTCATAATTTTTAATACTTTTTTGGCTGTTCTTGATTTTATTATCAATTCTTTTTAATGATTTTAATGTAGCTTCATACTTATTAATTTCATCATCTTTTTTGATATTACCTTTTATTTTTGATAATTTGTAATTAATCTTTGAAATTTGTTTGTTTTTATTCATATTAAAATCAAGAGGAATAGATACTCTTACTCCATAGTTGTAATAATCATCGTTTATATCATTTGCATTGTTATCTTCATAACCTATTTGTGAGAATAATGAAACCTTTGGAAGATAATTTGTATTTGTAATACTAAGATCTTTTTGTGATATTTCACTATTTAGGTTTTCAATTATTAGTGTTTTATTATTATCTAAAAAACTTTTTAGATTTATAACTTCTATTTTATTAACTAAGATTTTTTTATATGAAGTAGTACTAAGATTTTTTAGTTGTTTCTCGAAATCATCTTTTGATGTTTTTAAATCTTCTATTTGATTTTCTAGGTCATTTTTCTCAATAATAGCACTATCTAAGTCTTCAATACTAATAACTCCATTTATATATTGGGCTTGTTTTTTATCTATCTCTAGGCTTTTATTTTTTATAAGATAGTCTTGCTTTTCTATCTGGTAATCAATTTTATTTAGTTGTAATACTAATTTATAAATATCAATATTCAAACTATTTAGATTTAAATCATAGTTTTGATGAGCCAAATCTTTTTGAAGTTTTGCTTTTTGAATAGTATATAGAATTCCACCACTTCTAAAAATATCTTGATTTATATCTAAATATATTTTATTTGAAGTACTTTTGCTATTACCTGACTTACTTTTTGTACTATCTGCACTAATATTAATAGGATTAATCCATGAGTCTTTTAATAAACTACTCTCTAAAGTACTTTTGTTTTTTGTTTCTTCTATTTCTTGTAGTTTATTGTCTTTGATGCTTTGAGCATTTAGCCCAAGGGCTAAACACAAAATTAAAATTGAGTTTTTCATTTTAATTCTACTTTCACTACTTTATCAAAGAAGTAGTTTTCTTCTTTTGTATTATCTTTGATAAACTCTACTTTATATCTAGATATTTTGTTTTCATCTTTGATTTTATGGATTTTATCTACTTTGAAATAACTCTTTTTATTTTCAATATATAATGCTTTTGAATCTATATTTTTTATCTCTTCTTGTGATAAGAACAGGCTGATTTTTAGTTTTGTAATATCATAAGAATTAAATAGTTTATCTCCTATATTTACATATTCACCCTTGTCTACAAAGATTTTATCTATGTATCTATTTTTTATAACAAAAGTTTTTTTAGAAATCTCATTTTCAAGTTTTTTAACAGTTTGTCCCAGATTACTTAACTCTTTTTTTGCTTCTAAAAATGATAGTTTTTCATTGTTTTTATCATAAAGGCTAAGCTGAGATATTCTTTTTTTTGCCTTATAGTTTTGCTCTTTTATTTTAACTATCTCTTTTTGTATTTCATAAGAGTTTCTATTTTTTTGAAGATCAATCTCTTCATCTTTTGAATCAATTTTTATTAATAACTCTTTGTTTTTTATATATTTTGATTCTAAGTTTTTATTTACAATATTTATAATCCCAGATGTTTGCGATTTGATTTCATACATTTCATAAGTTTTTATTTGTGCCATATACTCTTTTGCAAAAAGTGTAGTAAAAGAAAGTAGGGCAAAAGTTAATATTTTTTTCATAAATTATCCTTTAATTTTTTTGTTTAACATTGCAAATAATGCTGGTAAAAATAGTAGTGTTAATACTGTTCCCCAAAGAAGACCAAAACCTAATGATGTAGCTAGAGGTTGTAATATCTTAGATTGTCCAGTTGCAAAGAATATAAGTGTTGATAAACCTAGGAATGTAGTAATTGAAGTAATTACAATTGGTCTTAATCTTAATGTCGCTCTTTTGATTAACTCATCTACAGATTCTGTTTTTTTAATAAAATCAAGCATTACAATTGCATCATTAATAACAACTCCAGCAAGTCCTAATATTCCAACAATAGAAGTTAATGTTAGATTCATTCCTAATATTAAGTGACCGAAAATAGCCCCTGTTACAGATAAGGGAATCAAAGACAATACAAGAACTGTATATTTAAAAGAATCAAACATAGTAAGTAGGGTTAAAAAGATTAAGAAAATAGCAATAAAGAATGCGAAAGTTAACTCTTTTGCCATTTGTTTATTTTGTTCAGCTTCCCCTTCTAAAATAATACTAACACCTTTCTCTTCTAATTCTTGTAATTTATTAGCAAGTAATTCTATTGTTTCTGTTGCTGTTATGATTTTATTATTAACATTTGCTACAACTGATTTGATATTAATTCCATTTTGTTTGTAAATAGAATCAAAGTTTTCAATATAAATAAAGTTTGCTATTTCATTTAAAGCTATTTGTTTACTTGTATTTGGTACTTGAACTTCAAAGTTTTCAAACTCTTCAAAACTGTTTTTATTTATGTCATAAGAAATAAATTCAATAACACCTTCATCATCTAAACCCTTAGATTGAGTAGATTTTAGATATGAACTTGATAATATATTTGATACATTTGTCTCATTAAATCCTAAGGATTGTCCATATTCATTGATCTCTATTTTTAGCTCTTTAATACCTTTTTTTGCTGTATCATCTACAAAAATAATTCCATCAATATTTTTTAGTTCTTGTTTTAATTCATTTATAGATGCATTTAATAGTTTTGTATCTTTTGTAGATATAAGAATTTCTATATCATTTGAGGTAATTCCTGCACCTTCTTTTTTAATAGCAAATTCGCTTAAACCCTCTGGTTTATAATCTTTAAATAAATCATTTAAATAAAGTACGATTTCATCTAAACTCTTTTTTCTAGTACGATTTTCTTCATCAGTATTAAAAGAGAAAATAGGAGTAATAAACTCATCTACAAAGTTTTGAGGAACTCTCTCTTTTACTTCAATATTAAACTGAAAAACAGAAGGTTTTATTTCAATGTTTTCTTGATTATCTGTTCTAAGACCCACTGTATAAGCAATAGATTTTAATCCTAAGTCTTCTTTTATTTCTAGTAGTTTTGCCTGAATTTCTAATGTTTTGTTTTTTACTTCTAAAACAGAGTGATTCATATCAAACTTTCCTCTAATAAAGAATCTATCCCCATCAAAGTCAGGGAACATTTGATATCTCATACTTGAGATTAAAAATATTGTAAGAGCTGTAATACTAATAGTAAAACCAATAACAAATGTTTTTTTGTATTTTAAAATGCCTTCTAGACATTTTCTATAAATATTATTCGCCTTACTCCAATCAAGTTCTTTATCATCTTTGTTTAATGTATGTAATCCATGAATAGGTAAGAATATAAAACTTTCAACTAGTGATGCAAGAATTAAAACAACAACCGCAACTGGAATCATTTTTAGAAACTCTCCAAGCTCACCTGTTAGCATCATCATAGGGATAAAAGCAAATACCGTTGTAAGAGAAGAGGCTAGTACTGGTGTAATTACTTCTTTTGTTCCATTTATTGCACTTTGAAGTTTATCTTCACCTTTTGCTATATGTCTTTGTATATTCTCAGCGATAATTATCGCATCATCAACTAAAATACCTAAGACTAATAAAGCCCCAATTAATGTAATCATATTAATAGTATAAGAAGTAAAAGATAGAAAAACTACACCCATTAAAATAGCAGTTGGAATACCAAGTACAACTATAAAAGCAACACGTTTATTAATCAAAATATATATGGCAATAGCCACAAGTAAAAGCCCAAACATTATCCCTGAGATAACAGTATTAAGTCTTTTTTTAATTAGAATAGAAGTATCATAAAATGTGCCTACTTCTACATCTTTGTATTGAGTATTAAACTTTTTTACTTTTTCTTTTACTTGTTTTACTAACTCAATAGCATTTGCTTTTTCATTTTTTGATAAACCTAATTCAATGTTTTTTGAGCCATTTAAAAATGATAAAACATCAGTTTGTTGATATTTTCTTTTAACTTTTGCAATATCTGATAAGTATATAGATTTATCATCTATTTTAATCATGGTATTTAAAAGCTCATCTGCACTTTTTGCTCCATTTTTAGCAGATAAATAAAGATGTCCTTTTTTATCTTCAATTTTCCCAAGTGGGAAGATATAAGAAATATTTTGTATTTGGTTTTGTAATGTATTTTTATTTAACCCATAAAGATCAATTTTTTGATTATCTAGAATAATTTCATAAACTCTAGTTGTACTTTCATATAAATCAACTTTGGAGATATTTTCAATAGAAGATAATGAGATTTTTAATTTATCTGCAAGAGATATTAATTCATCTTGTGTTTTATTATTTGAAGCAATAGTAACACTTATTAAAGGAAAAGAGAAATCTACAATAGAAGCTCTTGGCTCATCCATATCTGAGGGTAAATTACCTTTGTTATTGGAAATAATATCTTTTACTTTATTTAGTAAACTATATGTATCTAAACCTTTCTCTAAAGTAAGTATTACACTAAACTCAGCATTTTTAATAAAAGACTCTACTTTTTTAACTCCATTTAGAGATTTCATGTCTTTTTCTAGTTTTGTAACAGCCATTTTATTTAGGTTATCAATACTAGCTCCACTGTATGAACCACTAACAGCAATCTTATCAATTTTAATTGATGGGAATACATCTTTTGGTATTGTTTGATAAGAGACTATTCCTAATAAAATAAGAAAGATAAACGCAGTGTAGTTTAATCTTGTTTTAGTAAGAAAAAATTTAATTAGCTTTTCCATCATTCCCTTTCTTTTTATTGATTTTAAAACTCATTATTTTTCCTTTTGTTTTTGCTTCTCTAATCATAAAAAAATTAAATGTGGAAAAACTGGGAAAAACTCATTATTTCCCCAGTTTTTTTAAATATAATAAATTTATAAAATAAAAAAGATGAAATATGGAAAAACTAAAAAACATTAAAATACTTTATATTGATGATGAAGATTTAATAAGATCTAATGCTGTTGAATATCTAGAATTCTATTGTGATAATGTATATGAAGCTAAAGATGGATTAGAAGGTATAGAAGTATATGAAAAATTCAAACCTGATATTATAATCACAGATATTAAAATGCCAAAACTAAATGGTTTAGAAATGGTTCGACAAATAAGACAAAAAGATAAAACTACTAGAATTATTGTTGCAACTGCATTTTTAGAAACATCTTATTTATTAGAAGCTATAGATTTAGGCTTAGTAAAATATCTTACAAAACCAATAACAGAAGATAAACTACTTCCTATTTTAAAATCATGTGTTTTAGATGTATTTGAAGATAAAAGTATATTCTTTTTTGAAAATGATATTAGCTTTGATATGTTAAATAAAACACTATTTAAAAATGAAATACAAATTATGCTTACAAAAAAAGAGTTGATGTTTTTAGAGTTATTACTAAAGAACAGTAAAAGAGCTGTAAAGTATTCTGAATTAAGTAATTATGTTTGGAATGGGAATATGAGTGAAGATGCTATTCGATCTATTGTTAAAGAGCTTAGAAAAAAAATAAGTAAACAAACAATTAAAAATGTTTCAGGAATAGGTTATCAAGTACAGGTTTTAGAAAAAAATGTTTAGAGTATTTATATATGTATTTTTATTTATATCTTTTTTAGATGCCTCAATAATCAAAAAAGTTGAAGTATTTGAAAGTACAGATAGAAGTTTGAGTGTAGAAGATATAAAAGAATCAAAAAAATTTAAACGAACTAAACTTCCTTTTATTAGAGCTTCCTCAAATATATTCTTTTTAAGAGTTACCTTTGATAAATCTAAACTTGATGATGAACTATATTCAGTTGAATTAGATACCGAGTTTAATAATATCTCTGTTGAAAAAGATATAAAGTATCTTGATATTTATAAAAATAAAGTTTTAGATCAGTCTTTAGATAGTTTTACGGAGACAATTTATATTAAACTTAACAATATTGATGATTATGTAAACTTTAATATTTTTGTTTCTGAATCAAACGATTATGCCTTTAAACAAATATTATTAAGCAAGTTTTTTGGAGTTGCATATGGAATTGTATTCGCTGCTTTTTTATATTATATAGCTTTTTTTATTTTTAATAGAGAAAAAACTTATATTTATTATGCTTTAACACAACTCTCAATGCTTGGTATTTTGCTTTTCTTATCGTATAGAGAAATTGAAAATGATAGATTTTATATGGATATAATTTTCTTTTCTTTCTATTTATTTTCAAATTTATTTACAAAATCATTTTTAAATACAAAAGTAAATACTCCTATAATTGATAAAATCCTTACATATTCAATATTTTTATATACCCTAGATATGTTATCTGGTTGGATTTTTAATTTCTATTTTATGGCAGATATGATGCCTCTTTCTACTCTTTTAATTGTTTATCTTATTGCTGGTTATGTGGTATATAATCAAGGATATAAACCTGCATTATTCTATTTAATCTCATGGAGTATAATGGTTTTCTCTTTTCTTTTTATTGAGTTCCAATTCTATTTTACTACGCAAGAACTTTTTATTAAACCAAATTATATTATTCATGTAATAGCTCCTTTAGAGTCGTTGATATTAGCATTTGCATTATCTTATAAAATGAAAATTTTAGAAGAAGAAAAACTACAACAACAAGAGTTTTTGACACACCAAAGTAAACTAGCTTCCATGGGAGAAATGATTGGTAATATTGCTCATCAATGGCGACAACCACTAACTCATCTATCATATATTATGATGAATCTAAAAACAGCATTTGAAAGAGATAAATTAACAAGTGAGTATTTTGATAAGAAATCAATTGAAGCAAAAAATCAGTTAGAGTTTATGTCTCATACTATTGATGATTTTAGAGACTTTTTCAAAGTATCTAAGGAAAAAGAGCTTTTTAGTTTAAAAATAGCAATTGATGAGGTGATCAATCTTTTAAGTGCGAGTTTAAATTCATATGAAATAGAAGTAAAATTTACATATGAAAAAGATATAGAAATTAAGAGTTTAAGAGGTGAGTTATTACAAGTAATTTTTAATATTTTAAATAATGCTAAAGATGAGTTTATTAGAAAAGATACAAGTAATCCTATAATTAATATTCATCTTTATAAAGAAAAGAAAAACATATTTATTGAAATTTCAGATAATGCAGGTGGAATAAAAAATGAAATATTACAGAAAGTTTTTGAACCATATTTTACAACCAAAGATAAAGGTTTAGGAATTGGACTTTATATGTCAAAAATGATTATTGAAAAAAATATTGCTGGGAAATTAGATGTTTCAAATATAGAAGAGGGTGCATTATTTAGTATAAAGATACCAAATAAATAAACAAGTAAAGTTTATCTTTACTTGTTTATTATTTAAAGTTTATAGACACTAGAAACTTCATCTCCTACTTTAACTATTCGTATTCTATCCCCATTTATAAAGGCTGTTTCTTTTGATAAAACAACAATAGTCTCACCATTTTCAAGTCTTACAGTAAGCTCTTGTGCTTTAGTTTTATTTATAGAATTACCAATAAATCCTCCCAATGCAACACCTCCTAGAGTTGCTAGTGTTGAGCCATTACCTTTTCCTATTGTTGATCCTAAAACTCCTCCACCTATTGCTCCAATTATGCTGCCTTTACCATCATCTTTAATATTAACAGCTCTAGCATTAAGTATTGTGCCAACCATTACTTGTTTAATTTTTTTATAATCTTCATAATCATATGAAACATCATTATTATTCATACAACCTGTAAATACAAGTGTTACCGCCAAAAATATTATAGAAAGAAATTTTTTCATTTTATCCCCTTTATTTAGTTCTTGAAATGTACTAAAAAAATATGTGGAAATTATGGGGATTTCTAAAAGTTTACTTCTAAATAAATTAAGAGTAGAAGTATTTATTGGATTAGAGCTGCTTTATTAATTAAAAGCTAACTCCTTTTTTCTATCAAAGTTGGTCTATTATTTATAAATATATAAGAAGCCACTATAAATGTAAGAAACTCTGAAATTGCTAAAGCCATAAAAATACCTACATTTCCAAAGATATTTGGAAGTGTGATTATAAATATAACTGGTAATATCAAACTTCTTAATAATGCAATAACTACAGAATATAGTGGTTTTTGTATAGATGTTAAATATGATGTAATCAAAATATTTAAGCCCAGAAATATAAATGCAGGCCAGGCATAAGATATAAACTCTATTGTAATTCTTTTTGTTTCAAGCTCAGAGCTTTCTAAAAATATATTTATTAATGCTTCTGGAACTATTAATACCGTTAGTGTTATAAGGGCTTCAATAATTATGATTGTAAGAAAGCCTAATTTTAGAAAACTTTTGATTCTCTGGAAGTGTAAAGCTCCGTAATTCTTGGAGATTATTGGCTGTAGTGCATCTGCGATTGCAAAACTAACCATAACACTTATCATAATGAAATAGCCAATAATTGTATACGAAGCAACACCAGTTGCACCAAAGTTTTGAAGCATAATATAGTTGAAAATAAGTACAGTAATTCCAGCACTTGATTCATTTACAAACTCAGATACCCCATTTTTAACAGCTTGTATTATATTTAGCCATGAACCTGTTGGTTTTACTAGTTTTAATGTTGCTTTTTTTGAAAAGAAATGAGGAAGTAAAATCAAAATAATAGCTGCTTGAGAAATACCAGTAGCATAAGCTGCTCCACTTATTCCCCAATCATACTTTACGATAAATAAGTAATCAAGTCCTACATTTATTAATGAACTTAAAAATAATGCTGCAAAAGAAAGGTTTGGATTTTCATCTACTCTTACAAAATAATCCAAAACAATAGCACTCATTAAAAATGGTAAAAAAACTAAAAGTATTGGAAGATAAAGAAAAGTCTTTTCTCTTAGTTCATCTTGAACATTTAAAATATCTAAAATATTTCCTAAACTTAAGTACAAAATTAAACATACAACAATACTAATAAGTGAAACAGAAATAATGGATTTTGTAAAAACATTGGAAGCATCTTTTGAATTGTTCTCACCCATTAGTTTTCCAACCATAACTGAGCTTCCAACTGCAAACATTAAAGCTAATCCAAAAAGAACAGTAGTAATAGGGTATGAAATATTTATTGAAGCAAGTCCAATTGCTCCTACATAATTTCCTACAAAATATCCATCAATGATACTTGCAGAAGATATTGCTAATAGTCCTAATATTGAGGGAATAACATATTTAAAAAATAGTATATAAGGTTTTGTATCTAACATAATTTTCCAATTTTAATGTAGTAAAATATCTTACTTGGAAAGATATTTTATCATAGTTTAGTATAAAATAATGTGAAAAAAGAGGGGTTTACCAAAATTAATAATCTGTAAATATTAATAAAATGTATTTCATTATTTACTTAGTGTTACATCAAGAGTTACTATTATACGGGCTTAGTAGAATTATTTGATTTGTTTTTTTTGTAGCTAAAATTCATTAACTATTAAGAAAAAGCATGTAGAATTTAGAAATTATTAATTAAGTTATAGGAGAAGAAATGTTTGAAAATATGACGATTTCAAAGAAATTATATTCTGGTTTTACTTTAATGATTATAATTATTATTTTTATTACATCTATTGGTGTTTATAAAGTAAATTTTATTAATGATACATTAAATGTAATAGTTGAAGTAAACTCAGTTAAACAAAGATATGCGATTAATTTTAGAGGTAGTGTTCATGATAGAGCTATTGCTATTAGAGATTTAGTATTAGCTACAAATAAAGATGATGCATTATTTAAGAAATCTGTAGAAGATATAAAAAAATTAGAAAAGTTTTATATAATGTCCGCAAAACCTCTGGATATGATTTTTTCTGATGGTTTAAATGTTGATGCTAAAGAAAAAGAAATATTAGCAAAAATAAAAAATATTGAAAAAGAAACACTACCTTTGGTTTCTAAAATAATTGAATTGAAAATGGATGCTAAAGATTCTGAAGCAAAAGATTTATTACTTGAAAAAGCCAGTGGAAATTTCACTTATTGGTTAAAAGTGGTAAATGAATTTATTGATTATCAAGAAAATAAAAACCAAATTGCAACACCAGAAGCAAGAGAGGTAGCTAGTAGTTTCTCTAATATTATGATTTTAATTCTAATAGTTTCACTAATAATTGGAACGTTAATTGCTTATTTAATTTCAAACCAATTAATAAAATCAGTTGGAAAAGTACAATTTGGATTACAAGATTTCTTTGACTTTTTAAATAAAAAGACAAATAAATCTTCTATTATTGATTTAAATTCAAAAGATGAATTTGGTCAAATGGCTCAAACGATTAATTCTAATATTCAAAATATTGAAAAGTCAATTATTCAAGATGATGAGTTTGTAAAAGATATTGCTAATTTTGCAAAAGAGATTGGAAGTGGAAATTTAGTAGCTCAAATAAATAAAGAAACACAAACAAAAGCTTTATTAGAATTAAAAGATATTCTAACAAAAATGCAGTGTGATTTAAATCATACAATTGCTGGAAATATTCCTACTTTATTAAATGTTTTATCAAGCTATAAAAATCATGACTTTACTGTAAGATTCCCTGATACATCGGCAAATGTTGCTATTGCTATTAATGAATTAGGAGATGTAATCTCTGAGTTATTATCACAATCTTTTAATGTAGGAAAAACATTAGAGAGTTCATCTGACACATTAATTAAAAATGTTGATATGTTAAATATTAGTTCAAATGAAGCAGCAGCTTCTTTAGAAGAAACATCTGCCGTTTTAGAAGAAATTACATCAACAGTTACGAATAATTCAAATAATGTAATTGAGATGAGTAATTATGCAAATGAAGTTGATACTTCTGCAAAAGAAGGGCAAGAGTTAGCAAAAAATACAAGTAATGCTATGAGTGAAATTACAGAACAAGTAAATACAATAAATGAAGCAATTAGTGTTATTGATCAAATTGCATTCCAAACAAATATTTTATCACTTAATGCAGCTGTAGAAGCGGCAACGGCTGGTGAAGCTGGAAAAGGTTTTGCTGTTGTTGCACAAGAGGTAAGAAACCTTGCCAATAGGTCTGCCGAGGCTGCTAAAGAGATTAAAAGTATAGTAGAACTTGCAACTTCAAAAGCTAGTTATGGAAAATCCATTAGTAATAAAATGATTGAAGGTTATGATGAGTTATTACATAATATTGAAAAAACTACAGAAACTATTCAAAGTATTGCAATAGCTTCGAGAGAGCAAGAACAAGGAATTACGCAAATTAATAGTGCAATAGCTTTACTTGATACACAAACACAAAAAAATGCAGTAATTGCAAATGAAACAAAAGATATTGCTATGAAAACAGATTCAATAGCAAAAGAGATAGTTTTAGATTTAAGTAATAAGAAATTTAAAGAGTAAAAACTAAATGATTCTAGAAGCGGGTGCTTCTAGAAAAGGTAACCAAAACTTAAGATACCAAATGTATTTTCTTTGTCATAGAAGTCTGTATTTGCTTCTTCTTTTTCATAGCCAGACTTTAAACTAACATAAGTATTTTTATAATCAAATGGTTTGCTCCATTTAAGAACTGCTTTTGCTCCATAAATTTTCACATTTACTTTTTGGTTTACAGCAGTATTATGTTTTTCATAATCTTGTTTTCCAAAGTTAGCTAATAAAGTAAGTCTTAAATCATCATTGAAAGCAGTTGATGTTCCAAACTCAACTCCATATTTATTATATGAGTTAGCTTCTCCATCTGCATCAAAATTTTCTAGTGCTAAGTTTCCAATATAAGAAGTTTGTTTTCCAAATAATGAAGAGTGGTACATGTTTTCAAAAGATAAAACATGTCTTTTCCCATCTCTTTTTAAATCACCTGTTAAATCGTCTTTGTCATACTCTTTGTTTGAAAATTCGTATTTTATCATAGATTCATGTTGCGCATTAAATGATAAACCATAACCTAAATATACTCCAAATTCTTGAGTATCAGTTTTTTCTCTAGCACTTCCTGTTTGATATGGATTCTTCCATGCTTCACCCATTAAATCAGCTTTAACACCAAAGTCAAATAATCCATAGTTTGATTCTACTTCTGAACCAATTCTAAACTCTCCAAATTGTGAAGCTGTATAGATTTTCATATTTTCATTTAATTCATAAGCATAAAGAAATTCAAAATAAGGAATTGATTCTTTTTCAGATTGAGCATTTCCTAATGATGAGATACTCTCTTTTGAGTCAGTTGAAAAGTTGTCTTTTGAATCCATTGATCCAAAACCTAGTTCTATATAATTTTGTTCAGCTGCGAATAATGAACAAGCTAATAATGATGATAATAATACTTTTTTCATAAATAATCCTTGATTTAATTGTTACTGTAAATATAAAAGAAAAAAGTGTGAGAAAGGTGTGATTGATAAAGAATTTCAAAATTTATAAGAGCTCATTAAATTTCTATAAGTTTTATTTAGCATTATTTATTTATAATTGATTTATAATTAGACTGATGGTCTAAAAATTAATTAGGAGATTTAATATGAAAATTACAAACTCAGTAAATAAAGATGCTAATGCAATAATTGATTTAAAGAAGAAAGTATTAACTACTAAAAAAGATGAGATCCCAAAGAAAGAGGAAAAAACTGAAATAAAAGACCCTCGTGAGACTATTGTTGTTTCTGTTGAACAAGCAAAATTAAAAGGAATAAAACAACTTATTGGTGGAAAAACAAATAAAGTTCTAGATGAATTAAATAAGCACAAAGTAAGTCCTAAGGATTTAGAAGATGCAATAAAGAAAATTAAAAGTTTGGATACAAATAAAGATGGAAAAGTAACAGTTGATGAAGTAAAAGCTGATTTAAAGAAGAATGAAAATCCAAAGAAAGTTCTATCTTTAGTTAAAAATATAATTGAGGAAGTAAAAAAAGACAAAGATGAAGTAGATATTAATAAATTTAAGAATATTTCAAAAATGATTAATGAAAATATTATTGGAGGAAAAGAAGGTAAATCTATCAATAAGTTTTTAGAAGACTAATTAACCCAAATTATACTGTAAGTTCGAATCAATTTTAAAAAAGATAAAATTATTGAAAATAAAGTAAATAGCAAGGCAGTTTATGGATTCGAAGAAAATACTATTAATAGAAGATGATATTAGTTTACAAAATTTAATAGATGAGTATCTAAAAGAGTACAAGTACTTTTGTACAATTTTTTCAAGTCCACGAAGTGCTTTAGAAGAGTTTTCTAAAAATGCTAATGATTACTCACTAGTCATTTTAGATTTAGGACTTCCAGAAATGGATGGTTTTGATTTACTAAAAAAACTAAAAGAGATAAAAGATATACCCATAATTATCTCAACAGCTAGAGATGACTTAGGAAATAAAATATTTGGTTTTGAATTAGGAGCAGATGATTATCTTGCAAAACCTTATGAACCAAGAGAGTTAGTATTAAGAATTGATGCAATCTTAAAAAGATATGTTACTGAGAGTTCTTATATAATTGGTTCTTTTAAAGTACAAAAAGATACAAATCAAGTTTTTTTAGATAATAATGAAATTGAGTTTACTAAAATAGAGAATGAAATATTTATGTTGTTGCTAAATAATGCAAATAAGATTATCTCAAGGGAAGTAATATTAAATCAAACTTCATTAAAAAATGATACAAAAAATAGAACTATTGATATGCATATTAGTAATATTAGATTCAAAATTGATGATGATTCAAAAGATTCTAAACATATTAAATCAGTTTGGGGGATAGGGTATAAGTTTATAAATGACAATTAAAAAAAGATTATATATCTCCTTCTTATTAATTTTATCAATTATCATATTTATAATTGGAATTTTCTTTTATGCAATAATTAATGTAAATGATATTCATCTTTTACAAAATCAAAGATATGAACAAATTAGAAAAGTAGAGAAAATAAAAGAACTTAATACTGCTTTTGCTTGGGTTGTTCTTGATATTATTGTGGATAGAAGAAAAACAGAAATTGTAAAAGATAGAAAAGATAAAGCAAATGAACTTTTCAAAAAACTTTGGCAGTTAAAAACAGATGTATTAAAACATGCAGAAACTGGTATAGAAAAAGATAAATTACTTACAATTTTTAATAATCTAAAAAAAGCAGAAAATTTAATAAAAGTAGATTTATATAATCTTACTATTTCAAAATCAACAAAAGATAACTTTTTTGATTTTAGTGATAGGTTTGATTCTATAAGTAGTAGTACTCAGACCCTAATAATCGAAGAAATTGAGTTATTACAAGCAAAACTAAATCAAACAGAAAAACAAAAAGAAGCCTTTTTAAGTAAGATAAAACTTGAACTTATAATTCTTCTTTTTATATCATTCTCACTATCTTTTATAATCTCATCTAAATTAATTAGAGAAATAAAAATCATGTTAAAAACTCTAAATAAAGGGGTTTTACAACTACTTAGTAATAATGAGAAAACTATTAAAATCAATATAGAAGAGGGTAATGAACTTAGTGAAATTACAAATAACCTTAATAAATATCTAGAACAACAAGAATCTTTTATTAAATCAAGAGAAGAACTTCTTCGAAATATTAGTCATGAACTAAAAACTCCAATAACAAAAGGAAAGTTTTTATTAGAAAAAATTAGAGTAAAAAAAGATGAAAAAAGTCTAGATAATATTAATGAAGTTTTTTATGATATTGAAACTCTAACAAGTAAACTTTTAGAGAGAGAAAGACTAAATCACGCTACTTTAGATAAATCAAAATTCCTTATTTCAACAGTGATTTTAGAAGCTTTATCAAAATTATCAATTGATGATGAATCAAAAATATCTATAGAATTAGAGGATGATTTTCAAATTGAAGCAGATTTTTATTATCTTACTATTGTAATAAAAAATCTAATTGATAATGCTATGAAATACTCAAATATATACCCAATTGAAATTCATACAGAAAATAAAACTTTGTATATAAAAAACAACGCAAATAAATTATTTAATGATTTAAATTATTATATTCAACCTTTTACAAGGGAAGCAAATCAACAGCAAGGTCACGGTTTAGGATTGAATATTGTCAATAAAATCTTACAAATGCACGACTTTAATTTTCAATATAACTACAAAGAACCCCATAATATCTTCTCTATAAACTTCAAATAATAAAAAAGTGTCAAGTAATTGTCAATAAATCCTACCTAGGAGTATTGACAGTTTTTATATATAGTTAATGTAACAATATATAAAGGTTATTTAATGACTCAACAGTTACAAGTTTTTCAACGATTTATAAAAGATGAATCGTTTAGTGGTGTATTATTATTCATAGCAACTTTATTAGCAGTTATTATTGCTAATTCAGCGTTTAGTGATAGTTATTTTGAATTATGGAATAAAAGTTTAGGTGTAACATTAGGTGAACATCAAATTTCTATGACCTTAACTCAATGGATAAACGATGGATTAATGGCAATATTCTTTTTGATGGTTGGATTAGAGATTAAAAGAGAACTTTTAATAGGAGAATTGTCTTCTGTTCAAAAAGCATCTTTCCCAATTATCGCTGCAATTGGAGGAATGTTAATTCCTGCACTGTTCTATGTATTTTTTAACTTGGATGACCCAAAAGGATTTGGTATTCCAATGGCCACGGATATTGCTTTTGCTTTAGGTATTTTAATGCTTTTAGGAAAAAGAGTAAATCCAGCTTTAAAACTATTTTTAGTAGCTCTTGCTGTTGTTGATGATTTAGGTGCTGTAATGGTAGTTGCTACTGTATATACAAGCCAAATACATTTTGAGTACTTTCTTCATGCTGGTATTATATATGCCTTAATTTGGTTGTTAAACTATAGAAGAGTAACTTCATTAATTCCATATTTGATTTTAGGTATTGCATTATGGATTTATATTCACTCTATTGGAATTCATGCGACAATTGCAGGGGTTTTATTGGCTTTTGCTATTCCTATTAAATCTAAGGTAAATGAAAAAGAATTTATTAATGGTACTAAAGAACTAGTAAATGACTTTGAAAAAAACATAGATAATATACCTATTTTAAATCACCATCAAATTGATGTATTAGAGAGTATTGCCTATAAATACGACAAGGTTCAAAACCCACTTTTAAAATTAGAACATCAATTACATGGTCTGTCTGCATTTTTAATTATGCCAATTTTTGCTTTTGCAAATGCAGGAGTTGTTTTAGATTTCTCAGCAGTATCTCAAAATATGATGATTGTATTAGGTGTTGTATTAGGTCTATTAGTAGGTAAACCAATAGGTATTTTTGGTTTTACATATTTAGCTACAAAATTAAAAATCGTAACAAAACCTGATGATATTTCATGGGGTGAGATTATGGCAGTTGGTTTCTTGGGTGGTATTGGATTTACAATGTCCATTTTTATTACTCAATTAGCCTTTGTTGATGCTAGTGTTATTTCAGCTGTTAAAATTGGTATTTTCTTTGCTTCTTTTATTGCTGGTATTATTGGTGTTTTATTGATTTTAAAAGCAAATAATAAGACAAGGATTCAAAATGGCTGAAGATATTGTTTTAAACACAAACTGTAAAAACAGAATAAAACCAAAACTAATAAGAGATGTAAAAACAGAAGCATTATTAGTATTTGCAAGAACTGCTCTAGAGCGGTTCTTTGCAAAAAATGAAAATGTAGAACTTATGAAAATAGGAAGTATTGAAGATACAAAAAAGATTTATAAAAGTTTATGGGATCTAAAAGAAAAACTAGAAGATGTTGTTGTAAATGTAGAGTACTTATTGAATCTAGTACAAACTGCAAAACGATATGCTCCTTTGAAAAAACTTGCAAAATATGAAGAACCTTTGATTACTTATTATGATGCAATGGCAAAAAGAATAGAGTTTCATATTCCTAAAGAGAGGGTGTTTATGCCTGAGTTCTTAGTACTTTGTACTTTGAGTCATTGGGTAATTGAAGAAGAAAAATCTGTGACTTTATATCCATTTTTAAAAGATTTCGATTTTCTATCTTTAATAGAAAAATATGAAGTTGCAGCTTTAGATAAAAATGAAGATAAAAAAAATATTGTCGATATTCATAGGGTTTCAACAGATTTAATAGAAATACTTAAAAAAACAAAATACAAGTTTAATAAAGATCGTGTTTCAAAAACAAGAAGAAAGAAATAAAAGGAAAATAACATGTTAGAAATTATTATATTTACAATTCTTATTTCAACAATCTTAAATCTATTTTTGAAAAAAGTAGGAATACCAACAATCATTGGATATATAGCAACAGGTACAATAATTGCTTATGGATTTAATTTACATGAAGCAGTTCATAATGAAGATTTAAAAGAAATAGCAGAATTTGGTGTTGTATTCCTGATGTTCACAATTGGTTTGGAATTCTCTGTAAATCATTTGATAAAAATGAAAAAGGAAGTATTTTTATATGGTGGTTCCCAAGTTATTTTAACAGCTGTTTTATTCTCTTTTATTGGAAACTATTTTTTCTCACTAGATTTAAAATCTTCAATTATTATAGGACTTGCTTTTGCTTTATCATCAACTGCAATTGTCTTAAAAGTTCTAAATGAAAATGGAGATATTAATAAACCTTATGGAAGAAGAGTTTTAGGGGTTTTACTATTTCAAGATATTGCTGTAATTCCTATTTTATTAATGATTACGATTTTTTCAAGTGTAAATCAATCTATTTCTTCACTGCTTACACAAACATTTATAGATGCAACTATTTTATTACTTGGTCTATTTATTGCAGGAAAGTATTTATTAGAGCCATTTTTATTAAATGTAGCAAAAGCAAAATCAAATGAAATATTCATTAGTTCGATTTTACTTTTAGTAATTGGAACTTCATATATAGCTCATGTTTTTGGGTTTTCTTATTCATTAGGAGCATTTATTGCAGGTATGATGATTGCAGAGACAAGATATAAACATCAAGTTGAAGCAGATCTAATTCCTTTTAGAGATCTTTTATTAGGTGTGTTTTTCATTACAGTTGGTATGCAATTAGATTTTAAAATTATTTATGAAAATATTACTTCTATTGTAGTTTTATTACCAATTATTATTGTTATAAAAATTAGTATTATTTATGCAATTATGAGATTAACAAGTAATAATAGAACATCACTTAAAACAGCTGTTTCACTGTTTCAATTAGGTGAATTTGCCTTAGTTATATTTGAGTTATCATTTGCACGAGATTTAATAGACCCAACTATTGGACAGATTTTAATTGTAACAGTTGTAATTTCTATGATTATTACACCTTTTGTACTAAAAAATCTATCTACTATTGTTGATAAGTTAAATGGAGGAGAAAGCAAAGTAAGTAATAGTTCTGTTGTTAGTAATTCTGAATTATCAAATCATATTATTTTAATTGGTTTTGGAAGACTTGGTAAAAACATTGCTAATCTTATCAAAGAAGATGGTGGTACTTTTATAGCCATTGAAAATGATATAAAAACAGTAATAGATGCGCAAAAACTAGGACTTCCAGTGATTTATGGAAATGCAGCTAAAAAAGATATTTTAAAGTCTTTGAATATTCATGATGCTTCTTCTGTAATTGTATGTATTGGAAATAGTGAGAAACTAATCCATATATGTGAGGTTGTAGATGAAATGGCAGAGGGTAAAAAGACAGTTGTAAAAGTAAATAAATATGAAGAGAAGAATGATTTATCAAGATTAAACCTATCTCATATTATTGTAGAGACTGAAAAAACAGCCTCTGCCATGTATGAAGAAGCTATCTCTTTGGATTAAGAAGCTTTTCTATAATAGATTGATACTCAAAAAGAGGTTTTTCTAAGTCTTGTGCTAAGGCATTTACTTTAAAGTGAGGTGATTTAATATTTTTTTGAATCATCTCACAAACATATATATCCTCATTCATTACATCAGGTTTTTTCAATAACTCACTCTTTGATTTTTTTCCATCTCTATAGTCATAAACTAATTCATTTTTAAACTTTTTTGAACCATAGTTTGATTTAATAAATACTTCAATTTCAGTTTGAGTAGCACTTAGAGGTTTTATATGAATAAACATACATAAGTTCTCTGTAGCTGTTATTCCAAAGTTTGGAAATAACATACTTACATAAGCACCTTTTTGACCATTGAAAGATTTTATATCACCCATATATCCACTCCACCAAGAACTAGAACTTTTTCCTTTTTGGCTTAGTGGCTGATAGAATAACCATTGATTATTTACAAACTCATTGTGTGAATTTTTATGGTCATACTCTTTTAGACTCTCTTTATGAATATGAAATAAATGATAAACATCCATGTAATTTTCTACGAATATTTTCCAGTTTGCATTTATAATATATTTATATCCATCATTTGATTTTAACTCAGAGATATTATCATAAGGTAAAATTCTGTCTTTAATAGGATTTAGAATATCACTAATACTTTGAGCTTTTAAATCAAGGTTTACAAATACTAAGCCGTTCCAAACTTCACATTGTACTTTTTTTAATCCTAGACATTTTTTTTCTTTATGGGCAAACTCTTTACTTTGAGGAAGACCTTTTAATTCACCTTTTAGTGAGAAGTTCCAGTTATGATAAGGACATATTATAGAAGACTCAATTTTTTCATCACCTCGTAAAATTGTCATTCCTCTGTGAGAACATATATTTACAAAAGCATTAATCTCATTTTTATCATTAACTACAATAATAGGTGTATTTCCAATATCTTTTAATATATAAGATTTAGGTTCACTTAGCTCTTCTTCCATACATACAAATTGCCATTGTGTCTCAAAGATTTTTTCTTTTTCATTTTCAAAACATGCTTCATCATAATAAGCAGTTTTATCTAGTATTTGTTTTATTTCTTGCATCTTATATCCTTAACTTGAAACCGTGAAAAAACTCAATATTGCAAAAGTAAACCAAGTTATTACAATAATCCAATATAAAATTGGGTTTTCATCTTTTTGAATTATTTCTAATAGGTAAGTTTGTCTATTTCTAATATCTAATATTGTCCAAACTAAAAATAAAAATCCAAATAACCAATATTTTCCACTTATTACACAAATCAAAATAAATAATAAGGCTAGTTTTGATTTGAGTTTATCTAATAGTATTTTTTTCATTTTTTCTCCTATGCATAAAATGCATTTATTCCAAGTTGTTTTATTTGTCTAAATTTTCTTTTACTATAGTTTGAAAAAGAATTAAATTGTTTATAGAAATCATATTGACCTTGAAGTAACTCTTCAACACTTAAATTTTTTGGTTCATATACAACATCAGAACCATTATAACGTGACCAGTCATAAGTTAGAATTCTATTTTGACTCTCTAAATCTTTAAAAAGTTTTGTTCCAGGAAAAGGTATTTGAACTACTGGGTCACAAACATCAATTTTTACATCTATTGCAAACTCTAAACTTCTATCAAAGATTGATTTATCATGTTCATCAAAACCAAACATCATTGCTGAATCAACTATAATTCCATGGTCATGTAGTTTTTTGATTCTATCTTTTATTTCATTTACTTTTACAAAACCTTTTCCCGTACCCTTTAGTGCTTCTTGAGATGGAGTTTCTAGTCCAACTAATAAATACATAAGACCACTTTTTGAAGCAAGTCTTAAAAGTTCATCATCTTGGGCTATTGAAATATCACTTGCAACTGCCCATTTGATATTTAAAGGAGTTATTGCTTGGAATAACTCTTTTGCATAGTTTTTATCAGCTGTTAGATTATCCGAGTGTAACTCAATAAAAGAAGCCTTACTATTTGCTATTTCTTCTACTATTTGTTCAATTGGTCTATATCTTATTTTCCCAAAAAATGGATTTACAACACAGAAGTGGCATTTATAAGGACATCCTCTACTTACTGTAACTGTCCAAAAATCATCATAATCCTCTTTTGCTATTAAATCAGTTGGGTAGGGTTTTAATTCTTTTAAATCAAGAATAGAATCTCTTTTATAGATATCTTTTAATATATCACCTCTTTCATAATCATCTAATAAATCATGAATTATCCCTTCACATTCACCTTGGATTACACTATGACCATATTTAAGTGCTTCTTCACTCATAAAACTAGCATGTAAGCCAGCTAAGAATACTAGTTTCCCCATATCTTTAAATTTTGATGCTATTTCATATGCTCTTATCGCATCGGGAGTTGAAAAAAATATTCCAATAATTTGGGCATCACTTTTATAGTTTACTAGATGGTTGGCTGTTTCATCAATAAGTTCTAATTCAACTCTGCCTTTTAACTCAGCTGCCGCTGAAAATATGTTTTGAGAGGGACTTCCTCTTTTTGCTTTATAATCTTTGAAATCACTTGGTGCTGATGCTTTAATAAGTTGAACTTTTGAAACTTTCATTTTTTGTCCTTATTTTGATGATAAATAAATTGTTACATCATATTTGCTTTTACTTAAGTCAAATAATCTGTACTCTTCAATATCTGTTTTAAAATTTCTATTTACTTTTTCTTTTTGAATTTCATCCCATATATCACTCATATTCAAATTCTGTTCATATTTTAAAATACCTCTTTGATATTTTGAATCTTTGATAAGTTTACTTTCGAAGTTTTTAATTTTTAAATCAGATTTTATTCCTATAAAACAATCAAAAGAGTTCTTTTTATAATTAGTATAAACCACATATAATTTTTTATCTTTACTTTTTTTTACTGAAAAATTATTTGATGAGAATAGTTTTTCCCATAATTTTGCTATTTGATTATCTCTATCTTCTTTTGTTTTATATACAATGGCTTTACTGAAACCTTTTATTTCAAATTCATCTAATGCTGTTTGTTTGAAGTTGAATTCTAAAGCATTTGAATATGTATATAGAATAAGAAAAATTAGTATTTTTATCATTTTGCTTAGTCCTTTTTTATCATTAATATAAAGTTATCTAGGTAGTCTTGAACTTCTTTATTTAGATTGTAATTTTCTAATATAAAAGAATACATCATCATTCCATCAACTGTTGCACTTAAAGTAGATACAAAATATATAGCTTCTTCTTTTATAAATCCTTTTTCTATCTCTTCTTTAATAGCAGTTTTAATACTCAAAGAAAGATATGTAATATAATCATTGTTTATCTGACATATCTTTCTTTGATTATTAGAAGAATAAGTGATTAGAAATTCATTATATAGTTTTAGAAAATCTTTATTAGTTTTTGAATCTTTTAAATACATTTCAAATAAAACTTCAAGTTTGTTTTTTAATGTTTCAGAGTTCTTTATTTTCTCATCACAATAAAGAATATATGATTTTGTAAACTCTTCCATCATTTTATGTATTAACTGATCTTTAGACTCAAAATAGTGATAAAAGTTACCTTTACTCATATTTAAATCTTTTAACAAAGAATCAATTGAAAACTTTTTAATACCTTCTTTGATTAAAAAATCATAAGCCTTATGAAGTATCTCTAATCTCTTTTTATCTTTATTTACGATCTTTGGTGCCATTTAATTCCTTTTAGACTGATGGTCTATAAAGAGAATTATAATAGCACTAAACTTAAAATACACTTTATTATAGACTAATGGTCTATAAAATATTATTTAGGATAAAAAGCCAATAGGATTATTTGTACTAGATGAGGAATAAAAGTTTTTCAAATTAGGTAATAGAGTATCTAATTCATTTTTTTCATATCCAAACCAAAGTGCAAGTTCTGCAAACATTTCATCTGTAGATAAACTAGGAATTATAACTCCCCCACCTATATCAACACTACTATTTAAAGCCAAACTAGGGTATTGACCAAAAACTTCTCCACCTTTGATATCTTTTCCCATAATAATTGTATTTCCTCCCCATCCATGGTCAGTTCCGTTTCCATTAGAGGTAAGAGTTCTAGCAAAATCAGAAGCAACAACAGTTAGTGTTTTATCATCAACTCCTAACTCTTCTAGTGAGGCTTGAAAATCTCCTAAGGCATTACTTAATACTTCTAACATTCTTTTGTGATTATTTAAAAGTTCATCATGATGATCCCAGCCATAATACTCAATAAAAAATGTCTGCTTAGGTAAGTTTAAATCACTTGAAGCTTTTATTGATTTAGCAATCATTTTAAATTGTTCAGGAATAGATTTATCTGTACTTGTAAATTTAATATCACTTCTATTGTCATAATTTACATACGTATGAGCAATATTTACTTTATTAACTTCTGCTTTAAATTTCTCATGATGTGTTTGAGCATACCTAGTTGTTTCCATATAAGTATTTTCAAAAGAGTCTGAATATGACTTATTTAAAACAGTATTAAAACTGCTAAGTAGGGCATTATTTAGCTGTGTGATAGCGGGATCATTTGATGACTTTTTTACTAATAAACCTATACTTCCATCTTTTGTCACTGAATATTCTTTAGAAGAATTACCATTTTGTGAAATATTTGTACCTGATAAAGAGATATTCATAGAGATTTGATTATTTGCTTTATTAGCTTGGAATTTATCAGCAAACTTTCCTAATACCCCAATATTTGTTCTTTCATTTGCTCTTGATGTTTGCCAATGTTTTATTTGGTCAGAGTGTGACATTAATCCCAGAGGTAATTCCACACTATTATTGTTAAATGAAGTCTTATTTGTAGGTTTTACTAGGGGTGCAATATTTGAAATAAATGATAGTTTTTTACTGTTAAATAGATTTTGCACCTTTGCCATACTTGGATGTACAGCAAAAGTTTTACCATTTGAATCAGTAAAATCATTTAAAGGTAAAAGAGTATTTTTTGTTATTGCTAGGTTTGATCTTGAACTTTGATATTCATTATAAGAGTTTGTATTTGTAGGAACTAACATATTAAAACTATCATTTCCTCCTGCAAGCATTACATAAACTAAAGATTTATTAGCATTTACATTATTATTGTTTGGATTACTTGGTAAATTGTTATTTGAACTTGTATTTATACTCAAAGATCCTGCTTCTCCACAACCATGTAAAAACATAGAAGCACTAATAGCCATTGCAGTGGAGTTTTTTATAAACTCTCGTCTTGTTAATTTTTTACTCATTTTATGCCTTTATCTTTTTTTCAATACTGTAAATTCAGGTGAAATAGCAATCATAAATACTACTGTTTGAACTACCCAGTTTTTATTGCTATATCCAATTTCATTATCAATTGTATTTTTGATTTCATTTAATATGCTAATGTTTTCTTTTCCAGTTAAAACTAAGGAGATTCTTTTTATTAGGGTTTCTATATCCGAAGCTGTAGCTAAGGCTTTTTCACTTGTAAAATCAAAAGCAAGTTTGTCATTTGCTAAAGTTGTATCAGAAGTTCTAAAAAACTCACTTGCATGAATTTGTGTAGGTACTGTAATATTTAGTTTATTATTTGAATCACTAAAAAGTAACTCATACATACTATTTACGTATGCTATTGATGTAGCAGAATTATGTAACTGAAATTCTGGTGCCACTTCATTTGCATTTTCAATACTTCCATGTGGGGCATAGTTTGGTAAATAAAAATTAAAAACCGTAGGAGAAGATAAAACATGCTGGTTTAATTTATTATCTACTAAATCTCCTCTAAACCATAATTTTTTAGAAGTATTAGAAGTATTAAAAGCTCTTAATAATTGAGTGATTCTTAATAGTGGAGATTTTAGTTTTTTTGCACTTGTTTTAGCTTCACTATTTAAAAATATCTCTTTAATAACAGCTTTTAAATCCCCACTAGTACCAAACTTACTAGCAACTGCTTGAATATAACTAGCACTAGGATTAGAGTTTGTAAGTTGTTGTATTAGTTTTTTTGCTATAAAAGGTGCAGTATTTGCATGTGCTACTAAATCATCAATTGCTTTATTTACATCAGAGATTAATGTACCTCCACTTGAGATATTAACTTTTGTATTTAATAAACTCTTAGTAGTAATATCATGTAGTGAACTCTCTTCAATCATTTGATTTCTTATATTAATATAAGGAATAGTTTTATGTATTTTAGGAGAGGAGTCACTTAAATCTATTGCAGAGTTATTTGTAAAACCTGATATTTGAGCTGGCCATTCATACTCATATGAAGAGGCTTTAATGCCTGTAAAAACTTTCGCTAATTGTTTGATATCATCATTGTTATAAGTAGGGATGTTTTTTCCATTGGCATCTTTTTTTTCACTAGCATCACTATTTAATTCATTTAGTCCAATAGTAAAAAGTTGCATTAATTCTCTTGCATAATTTTCATCAGGATGTTGATTTCCATTCTCTTTTTTATTATTTAAGTGAGTTAAATAAACTCCCATACAAGGGTGTAATGATACTTCTTTTAGTATATCACTGTAATTCCCAAAAGCATTTTCATAAAAAATATCATAAAAATTCGCCATTCCTAGGGCATCTAATTCTAAGTTTGATTTATCGGAAATAACAATGATTTCACTTAAAGCCTGAGCAATTCTGTGTCTTACTAAGTCATTACTATCAATTTCTTTTGCATTTGTTATAGGATTATTTACATTCATATTACTGTTTGCTTTTGCTAAAGTTCTATGCCACCATGCCATTCTAAAATAAAAGTTATACGGTAGTGTTGCATTTCCAACTCCAATAATATTGCCACTTCCATTATCTCCTGAGGCTGTAATTGCTTGAGTTCTAAAATCTTGCCAAATTTGATTTACTCTATTTTCAAAACTATCTGTATTATCAAAGCTTGAGTTTAATTGATTATCAAGCCATGTTTCAATTCCTGTACTTGCTACATTTGAAATGGTGTCATAATTTGCACCTAGTGTTGCTTGCATTAAAAAAAATGATGCATCTTCTAAAGTATCTGCCATAAAAATCCTTATTAAAAGTATTAGACTAGTAGTCTAAAAATAAGATTTTAAAACTTTTTTACTTAACTTTAGATTATTAAAAATATATTTTAAAGGGATTGTTTGTTTATGAGAGCTTAGATAAACTAAGTTATTTTATTAGTTTATCTATTTCTTCTTCAATGAAATCTTTGTTTAATAAGGCTGATATATCTTTTTCAATTAATGAAATATCATCTGTTAATGTAATAAGATCTATGTCTTCTTTATTTATCATTCCTGTTGGATATAAAGATTTTTCAATAAATTTTACTAAGTATTTCCAATACTCAACACCAACTAAATATACTTTAAATCCACCTGCCATTTTTCCTGTTTGTGTAAGAGTTAAAACTTCAAACATTTCATCTAGAGTTCCGAAACCACCAGGGAAAACTACACATGCTCTTGAGTATTTAACCAACATATATTTTCTTGAAAAAAAGTAATTAAACATCAAGTTTCTTGTTGTATACGGGTTTGATGAATCCTCAAAAGGAAGTTTAATACTTAATCCAATTGATTCTGCATTATTTGATTTGTATGCACCTCTATTTGCTGCTTCCATTATTCCTTTACCACCGCCACTTATGATATTAATACCTTTTTGAGCTAGGTTGTAGGCTAATTTTTGAGCTAGGATTGCATGTTGATCTGATTGAGCAGTTCTTGCACTACCAAACATTGTAATATTGTTTTCAAGGTTTTGTAAAAGTTCTTTTCCATCATTAAAATCATCCGCAATTCTTCTTTTGTAAATTGGTTCTTCTTTTTTCATGATTTCCTCCTTATTCCTTGTTATTTCTATTATATGCCCACTTTTCTTATAGAACCTATGTTTAGAAATATTAATTATTTTTTTTAAAAAACTAAAAACTCACTAATTACTCACCAAATTGTTATAATATAAATATATAAAGCTAAGGAGTCATTTTGTTTAGTGAAAAGAATATTCCAAAACTGATTATTTTAACACCTATAATAACAGTTTTTATGATTGCATTTTTTACAATATACTTTTTTATACAAAATCAAAATAATTATTTTGAGGAAGAAAGTTTACGTATTGAGAATGAATATATTCAAAAACAAAAGAATCTATTAGAAAAAGAAGTAAACTATATTATTAACTATTTAGAACATACGGTTCAAAGAAATAAAAACTTAAATGAAGAAGAGTTGAAATTTGAACTTTTAAAATATATTGAATCTATAAGATATGAAAAATATGGATATATTTGGGTTCACGATACATCTTATTATTTAAGAGCACATCCCTTTAGACAAAAAAGCATAGATACTTATGATATTAATTTAAAAGATGCCATTGGTACTCTTATTACAAAACAATTTATTGATGAAACAATCAAAAAACCAAATGGTGTTTTTATTGAATACTTCTGGGCAAAACCAAAAGAGATACACCCTTCAAAAAAGTTGGGATTTTTTAGATTATATGAGAAATATAACTGGGTAATTGGTTCTGGTTTATATATAGATGATATTCAAAAATCTATTTTCCAGAATAAAAAACTATTAGAGAAAAGAATAAATAAATATATACGTCTTGTTGTAACTATTTCAATTTTAGTGATTTTATTTATTGGTTTATTGACTTTTTTTATCTCAAGAAAAATCATTCAGGTATTTAAAGATTATCAAGATAATGTACAGAAAAAAGAGTTATTACTAGAAGATTTAAATCAAAACTTAGAGTTAAAAGTTGAGAAGGCAATTAGCGATATTAAGAAAAAAGATAAAGCTATGTTACATCAATCAAGACTAGCTCGTATGGGTGCAATGCTTTCTATGATTGCTCATCAATGGAGGCAACCATTAAGTGAAGTATCTGGAATTCTAATGGAATTAGAAACTGCAAATAAGTTTAATAATGTAAGTTCTTCCTTAATTGAAGAGTCTGTAAAAGATTCAAATAAACAAATACAGTTTATGTCAAATACAATAGAAGATTTCAGAAACTTCTTCAAACCTGATAAACAAAAGATTGATTTTTATATACAAGATGCTTGTAATGAGGCTCTTACTTTAGTGGATGCTTCTATTAAAAATTTCAATATAGAATTAAAACAAAATATAAAAGAGAATTGTTTAATTTATGGATATGAAAGAGAATTCTCTCAGGTGATTTTAAATCTTATGTCTAATGCAAAAGATGTATTAATTCAAAGAGAAATTGTAAATCCAACTATATATTTAGAACTGGATAAGCAAGATAATAATGCAATTATAAAAGTTTTAGATAATGCAGGAGGAATAGAAGAAGAACATATAGATCTAATTTTTGAACCATATTTCACAACAAAAAGTGCAGCTACTGGTACTGGTCTTGGTTTATATATGGCTAAGATGATTATTGAAAAAAACATGGGTGGTGAACTTATGGTTGAGAATACAGAAGAAGGAGCACAATTTTTAATTATTTTACCAATGGGGAAAATGAAAAAAAATGAATAGTCACTAAAATGACACTTTTTTGATACCTTATTAAAGTACTCTGATTTGAACAGATGTAATAACAAAATAACTAAATATGGTGATAAAATGGAAAAATCTAATAAGGCAAGTGTTTTCTCAGTTCCAAGGGCAGTTTTAAATATAAATAAAAAATATGATTATCCTATTTATAGAAAAGTGGATGAAAAGATTTTTAGAATTTTATTAGATAAAAATAATGTCTATGATGAAAGAAAAGACCTCTTTATTAGAGATGAAAATATCGAACAAGTGTTTATTGATGTTAAAGATAAAGTAAAATACCAAGACGATATTCAAGAACATATCTCTAGTATTATAGAGGATGAAAGTATTCCTTTAAATATAAAAGCTAGTTTAATAAATGATATTGCAAAAGAGACAGTAAATGATCTTTTTGAGAATGAATTGGATTTTAAAAAATTACAAAAGGTTGATAACTTATTATCTAATAGTATAGATTTTATTCTAAGAGATGATACAGCACTTGATACTATGCTTAAGATAACATCTTATGATTATTATACTTATACTCATTGTATTGATGTGTCAACTTATTGTATGGGATTTGGTTTATATCTAGGTCTTAATAAAGATGATGTAAAACTTCTAGGAAAAGCGGGAATGCTCCATGATATTGGTAAGAAATATATTGATAGAAGTATTATTTGTAAAAAAGGTAGATTAACACAAGAAGAGATTGCTATTGTACAAAGACATCCTGTGTATTCTGCTCAGATGTTACAAATAAAAGGTGAACCAGATATTAGACTTCTTAGAATTGTTGAACAACACCATGAAAAATGTGATGGTTCTGGGTATCCAAAAGGTTTGCAAGAACATGAAATAGATGATTTTGCAAAAATAGTTAGTATTTGTGATATATTTAACGCACTTACAACTAGACGTACATATAAAGACAGAATGAGTACATACGATGCAATTATGCTTATGTATGAAAAAATGGGTAATGAACTTTGTTTATTTTACTTAGAAAAATTTGTTAAGTTTCTCAAACTAGCTTAATAAATTCTAATCCCTGTTTTTATAAAATAGTATTATAAAAAAAAGGGTTTATATGGAAAATCTACTTAGTCAACTTCAAAACTATACAGTTCTTTGTGTAGAAGATGAAGATGGAATTAGAAAAAGATTAGTTAATACACTAAAGTATTACTTCAGTGAAGTTTATGAAGCATCAAATGGAGATGATGGTTATGATTTATATAAAGAGTATAAACCAAGCCTAATAATTAGTGATATTGAAATGCCAAATAAAAATGGTATATCAATGATAGAAGATATTCGAAAAACTGATCTTGATACTATTGTAATTATGATTACAGCTTACAGTACAGAAGAGTACTTACTTGAATTAATTAATCTAAATATCAATCAATATATTTTAAAACCTGTAAATTCTGAATTACTTTTAAATGGAATTGTGAAGTCTTTTGGAAATAAATTAATCAATAAAATTGAGTTTAATGAAGAATTACATTTTGATATGCAAGCAAGAGAACTTATATACAAAGAAGAAATTATCCCTTTGAGGAAGAGGGATAAAGACTTCATTTTACTTTTGTATAAAAATAAAAATTGTGTTGTTAGCTACGATTTAATCGAAGAGAATCTTTGGCGAGATAGGTCAATGAGTATGAGTGCCCTAAAGACATTTATTAAGGAGTTTCGCCAAAGAGTTCCAGTCGATTTGATTATAAATATACCCCAAGAAGGTTACAAATTAATTACTTTTTAAAAAACTCACTATAAACTCACTTGTATATTTTAAACTTCTTATATCAATTAACTAAGGAGTTTCAAATGATTAAAAAAAGTTTAATAGTACTTTCATTAGCGGGTGTTGCACTAGCTGGAAATGTAAAAATGGATTTAAATGCGAAGTATGGAGCAAATAACTTTCATACTAAAGGTGCTGTAGAGTTCTCAAAACTTGTAAAAGACTATACAAAAGGTTCAGTTAATATTACTGTTCATCCAGGGTCTGCACTTATTAAAGGTAATCCTTTAAAAGCTGTAAAAGATGGAACTGTTGCAATGACTGATATGTTTATTCCTTTCACATCAGGTGGAGGTAAAGTATTTGGTGTTTCTGCATTACCATTTATTGCAAGCTCTTACGATGACGCTTTCAAACTATATCAATTATCTAAACCAGCTTATGAAAAAACTGCTAAAAAATGGAATCAAAAATTCCTTTATTCTGTAACATGGCCAGCATCTGGTTTTTACTCTAAAAAAGAATTAACTTCAATTTCTGACTTTAAAGGTGTTAAAACTAGAACTTATGACAAAAACTCAGCTGCATTTGTAAATATGGCCGGTGGTTCAGCTGTAGCATTACCATGGGGTGAGGTTTACTCTTCATTAAGAACTGGAATGGTTGATTCTGTTGTAACTTCTTCTTCATCTGGAAAAGATGGTAAGTTTTGGGAAGTATTAGATAACTATACAAAAATCAATTACGCATATCCATTACAAGCTGTTACTATTAACTTAGATTACTGGAATGCTTTAAGTAAAGATCAAAAAGATGCACTTACAAGAGCAGCAGCTTTAATTGAGAAAAAACAATGGGAAGCTGTAAAAGTAGAAGAAAAAACTGCCTTAGAAACATTAGCTAAAAATGGAATTAAAATTAATGAAGCAAGTCCAGAGCTTAAAAAAGAGTTAGATGGTATTGCATTAGAATTATTAACTAAATATTTAGATGGTGCTAACTCACAAATCCAAGGGATTTTCAAAGAGTATAGAAAGTAATTAAGATGAATTTCTTAAATTTAATAGATAAGTTGAGCAAAGGCTCAGCTTACTTAGCGGGATTCACGCTAGTTGGGCTAGTTTTATTAATATTAACGGAAATCTTTTTAAGATCGTTTTTTGATATTTCTACAATGATTGCTGATGAGTACAGTGGATATTTATATTTAGCTTCTATCTTTTTAGCATTAGGTTATGCATTCTCTCAAGATGCTCACATCAGAATTAACATAGTTACTTCAAGGTTATCAAAAAGAGCAAATAAAAAAATCGATATTCTTGCAGCAATTATCACATTAGGTGTATTGGCTTTCGCATTATATAGAACAATTTTATTTACATATGATTCATATGAATTAGAGATGTTATCAGAAAATGTTTCAGAAACACCTCTATATTTAACACAACTTGCAATGCCAATAGGTATAACAATTTTTATGTTAGTTGTAGTTGCATTTATTTTCAAAGGATTCTCAAATGATAGCTGATCCACTAATTTTATCAATGATTTTAATAGCAATCATGTTTGTGTTTCTTCTTTCTTCTTTATGGATTGGGGTTTCATTAATTTTAACAGGTATTATTGGAATGCTTTTATTTGATCATAATTTGCCACCAGTTCTTTCAGTGTATGACAAAATTGGAGATTTATTAGCAGGTTCTTTATATGATGCGATGAACTCATGGTCACTAGCAGCTTTACCTATGTTTATTTTAATGGGTGAGATTTTATATAAATCATCTATTTCAACTAAGTTGTTAAATGGTTTAAAACCGTGGCTTGCACATATTCCAGGAGGACTACTTCATGTAAATGTAGCTGCTTGTTCACTATTTGCAGCAGTTTCAGGTTCAAGTGCTGCTACAACTGCAACAGTTGGAAAAATCACATTAGATGAACTTAAAAAAAGAGGTTATTCAAAAGAGTTAGCAATGGGATCATTAGCTGGTTCTGGAACTTTAGGATTTTTAATTCCACCATCATTAATTATGATTATTTACGGTGTAATGTCTGATGTTTCAATTGGTAAGTTATTCGTAGCAGGTATTTTACCTGGACTTTTAATGGCTTCTTTATACTCATTTTATATTATGTATAAAGCAAAAACTGATCCATCTGTATTACCTGATGTTGAAGAAACATTTACATGGGCTGATAAATGGCATTCATTAAAAGATTTAGCTCCTATTTTTACTCTTATTACATTGGTACTTGGTTCAATTTATGGAGGATATGCGACTCCAACTGAAGCAGCTGCTTTAGGTGTTTTAGGCTCATTACTTTTAGCATTTTATTTTAAAGCTATTGATTTAGAAGTAATTCAAAATGCTATTTTAAATACAGTTAAAACATCTGTAATGATTGGGTTTATCATCGCTGGTGCTGTTTTCTTATCACAAGTTATTGGATTCTTAGGAATTGCAAGAGCTATGAGTGAATATATTACAGGACTTGGATTATCTCCATTAATGTTAATTTTACTAATTGGTATTATGTATATTATTTTAGGAATGATTCTTGAAGCTATTTCAATTGTTGTAATGACTTTACCAATTGTATTACCAATAGTGGTACTTGCTGGTTTTGATCCATTATGGTTTGGTGTATTCTTAGTATTTATGGTAGAAATGGCACAGATTACTCCACCTGTTGGATTCTCCCTCTTTGTAATACAAAGTATAAGTGATGAAAAGATTGAAACCATTTTAAAAGCAACATTACCATTCTTTATTTTAATGGTAGTTACAGTTGCACTTATTACATTCTTCCCAGAAATTGTATTTTATTTACCTAATCAAATGATTAAGTAATTGTAAAAGAGTAGAGAAATCTACTCTTTTTTTGTTTAAAACTATAAAAACTCACTTTTTTCCTACTCCAAGTTGTTATTATTCTTTAAATCAAAATAGGTAGAAAGATATGATTGAGTTAGGATTTTTATTTGCTTGTGTAATTATTTATTTGGCTTCTTTTTTATATAGAAGACTTGCGATAATTGCTAGTTTTATAGTTTTATTTACGGCTTTTAATGTTGATGTAAATGAAGTTTTTGTTTTAGGTATGTTAGGTTTTCTAACAATACTTAGATTTAGAAAATCAGGAATCAAAGATGAAATTTAATAATCTAGTTTAATATATGGTAAAATAAAGGAATATTTTATGCAAGGTAATGAAATGGCTATTAGATTAAACTGTGATATGGGTGAGAGTTTTGGTATCTGGAAAATGGGACTTGATGAACAAGTTATGCCATATATTGATATGGCCAATCTTGCCTGTGGCTTCCATGCTAGTGATGCTGTTACAATGAATAAATCTGTTGCCCTAGCAAAAGAAAATAATGTAACAATTGGTGCACATCCAGGTTATCAAGACTTAGTAGGTTTTGGTAGAAGATCAATGACTTGTTCTCTTGAAGAAATCAAGTCAATAGTTTTATATCAATTAGGTGCGTTAAATGCATTTTGTAGAGCTCACGGAACTGCAATTTCTTATGTGAAACCTCATGGGGCTTTATATAATGATATGATGAGAGATGAAAATATTTTTAAAGCAATTGTAAGTGCTATTGCTTCTTTTGATAAAAATATAAAAGTAATGATTCTTTCAAGCCCTAAAAATGAAGCTTATAAACATACTGCTTTATTATATGGTGTAAATGTAATTTTTGAAGTATTTGCAGATAGAAATTATAATGATGATGGTACTTTAGTAGCAAGATCAAGACCAAACGCTGTAATCCATGATGAGCTTGAAGTGGCACAAAGATTAGCCACTTTAACTGAAAAAGGTTATATCGTTACTATTGGTGGTCAAAAACTTGTAATGGCAGTTGATACTATATGTGTTCATGGTGACAACGAAAAAGCCTTAGAGTTTATTAAGATACTTAGAAAAGCTATGTATTAATGGATTTTAAATTAGCTTCTGTTGATTCTTTGATTATATATTTTGGAAATGAGATTTCTGCTGATATATCTTCAAAAGTCAAAAATGCATATTTAAGTCTACAAAAACTAAATTGTGAAGGAATTATTGAAATAATCCCTTCTTACTCTTCAATTTTTATAACTTATGACATTTTCAAATATGATTATGAAAAAGTTGTAGAACTACTAAAAAATTCAATAACTACAAAATCAAATGAATCAAATGATGAAAAGGTAGTAAATATTGATGTTTATTATGGAGTTGAAGTAGGTCTTGATTTAGAAGATATGAGCACAAAAACAGACTTAAGTATTCAAGAAATCATAGATATACATAGCAATAAATTATATGATGTTTATGCAATAGGTTTTTTACCTGGATTTGCATATTTAGCAAGTGTTGACCAAAGAATTGCAATGCCAAGACTAAGTAGTCCACGAAAACAAATACCAAAAGGTTCAGTATCAATTGCTGATACTCAAACTGCTGTATACCCGCAAGCAAGTCCTGGGGGTTGGAATATTATAGGTAGAACAGCCCTAGAGTTATTTGATAAAAATCTTGATAGCTTATCGCCTTTAAGTGTAGGGAACAAAGTTAAATTTAATTCAATCTCTAAAGAAGAGTTTCTATCACAAGGGGGAATTTTATGAGTTTAGAAATAATTAATTCTCCTTTATTTGCAACTTTGCAAGATCAAGGTAGATTCTCATACACACATATAGGGGTTACAAATTCTGGTGTTATGGATGAATACTCTTATTTAGTTGCAAATAAAATACTTGGAAATAAATTAGATACAAATATTATTGAAATATCTTTTTCAAATGTAGAGTTTAAATCTAATGTAAATACAGTAATTGCAATTACAGGTTCTTCTTGTGAGTTTTTTATAAATGGTGTATCAAAAAACACTTGGCAAAGCCATAATATAAAAGTAGGGGATAGTATCAAGATTGGTAAGATTCTTGAAGGCTCTAGGGTTTATCTAGGGGTTAAAGGTGGCTTTGATATAAATAAAGAGTTTGGAAGTAACTCAACAACTATAAAAGAGAATCTAGGTGGAATAGATGGGGATAGATTAAAAAAATCTCAAATACTGCCTTGTGATACTTTTGTTCAAAGTCATAACACAAGATTAAAAGATACTTTTATTCCAAAATATGAAAATGAATTAGAATTAAGAGTTGTATTATCATATCAAGATGAGTTTTTCCCTAAAGAGCAAATAGAGAAGTTTTTCTCTTCATCTTATATTATAAGTAATGAGTTTAATAGAATGGGTTGTAAACTAAAAGGTGAAGCAATCTCTTGTGATATAAATGGAATTATTTCAGAAGGTATATCTTTTGGAGCAATTCAAATACCAAGTGATGGACAGCCAATTATTTTACTAAAAGATAGACAAACAATTGGTGGATATCCTAAAATTGGTTCAGTTCTAAGTATTGATTGTTTTAAACTAGCACAAGCAAAACCTAGCTGTAAAATTACGTTTAAACCAATTGAAATAAAAGAAGCTCAAGAAAAAGTAAGAGAGTTTTATTCTTCTTTTAATTGAGCAAATAGAGACTCTAAAATATCTTTAGAGTCTTGATTTTTCATATACGCTGTTAAGTAGTACTCATAGTTTGCTTTTATAACTAAACCTGAGTTACTCTTAAGAGTTGTATTTGATAATAGTTGTTTAATATTATTAACCAAAGTTTTACACTCTTTTTCACTTTTATCAGATACAAATATAATAAACTGATTATCAAAGAATCTTGCAATTTTAAATTTACAATCATCTTCTGTTAAATTCTTCTTTAAAAAATTAGATATAAAAATCAGTAAGTTATCTGCTAATAAATCCCCATATTCACTTTGAATATAAGAGTAATCATTTACATCAATTAGTATAGATATTCCATTCTCTTTAAATGTAGCATCGTCATTTAGAAATTTATTATAAATCCATTTTCTATTTTGAACATTTGTTAATTCATCTACAAATAGTTTTTTATTTAGACTTTTAAGCTCTTTCTCCAAATTTTGCATTTGATTATATATTGCACTTAAGGTATCAATATCTTTATTTAATAGGGCAGTTTTTGTATCTTTTGCTGCCTTTCCAATTGATTCTGTACTTGAAATAATATTTCCCATATAGTCTTCAATTGAATTAAAATCTTCGATAATTATCTGATTTAATTCTTTATTAAAAGAAGTATCACTTAAGTTGATCTCTAAGGTTCTAGCATTTTTATTAAACTTTTCAAAATAAATTGAAGGCATAATAACATCTTTATTTAGCAAATCATTAATTGTTAAATTGGTTATCTTTTTAAGTTCTTTTTTCATTTTTTGCTCCAATTATATTCTCGATTGGTTCGGGTTTCCCAATATAGTATCCTTGTGAATAATCAATACCTATGGACTTAACATATCGAAGTATTTTTAACTCACTTACAAACTCTGCAACTATTTTGATTTTTTGTTCTTTTGAAAATAAAACAATACTTTTAATCAAGTTAAGATAAATATCTTCATCAATTTTTTTGATTAGTGATCCATCAATTTTTATATAATCAACATTTAAATTAAGAATATATTCATAATTAGAAAAACCAGTACCAAAGTCATCAATAGCTATTTTTACATTATATTTTTTCACTGAACTAATAAACTCATTTACAATTGCGTAATTTGATATTTTTTCGCTTTCTAAAATCTCAATAGTTAAATATTTACCAATATTATTTTGATTTATTTTAGAAATAAGTGAATGTTTTATTTTTGGGTTTAAAATATCTGTATAGTCTAGATTAATACTGATATGTTTTTTATGTATAGTGATGTAATCAATGATTTTATCAATCATTATTTCCATAAGTTTGTGATAAAGTCTTGCTTTTTTTGCTTTGAATATAAATGTATAAGGAGAGAGAATATTTCCTTCTCTATCAAATAGTCTCATTAAAGCTTCATACTTAATGATTTTGTCTGTTTTATTATCCATAATAGCTTGGAAAAAAGGTTCTACCATTTTTTCATTTATATTATAAGTTAGAATATCAATAATTGTTTCATTAACAGATTCATTTTTATATAAATTTGCATCATAATACATAAAATGAATACCATTTAGTTTTGCATTATGTAAAGCTTTTTCTGTATAAACCCTAAGCATATTATCTTTAGATTTTGAACATCCAATAGTAATATCAATATTAATTGTTGTATTTGCTTTTTTTAATTTAAAGTCATAGTTAATGATTTTTTTAAATATTAGTTTTCTTATAGCATTTATTTCATCTTGTGTTAAATCATCATAAAGTTTCAGAGAAAACACATCTGCATGTAAATTTGTAAGTTCAATTAACACTTTTCGTTTAAGTTGTTTATTGATTAATCTTGTGATTGTTTTTTTTAGAAGATCTCTTAATTGTGAGATTATATAATCTCCATTCTTGAAAGAGTAAATTGCATTAATATCTTTCATATATAGAATATCAATTAGAAAAAGAGTTTTTACATTATTTTTATTAAAAAACTTGTATATTTGACCTTGAATTGACAACTTTGACCTTCTTTTTTATTACCTATCGCTAATCAATTATATATAATTAAACTTTAAGAATTGTAAAAAATATTGTAGATTTTAAATAAATTTACGAATTATTTCGTATTTTAAATAAAAGTTTTTTATTTAATGGGTTTTTAGTTAAAATCGCACAGTTATTTATATAGGAAAAAAACATATGAGAAAAATAAATATTAAAGATATTTTATTAGATATTGATATTGTACAACTATTAAATTCTAATAATGTTAAAAAAACAATATATATAGATATTGATGGTAATATCTATGATAATAAAGAAGATACTACTAATAAAGCAATAATCTACGAAAACCTTGAATTCGATAAGTTTTCGCATATTACTGAAGCAAAAGCATTAGCTAATGAAATTTTCACAGCATATAAGCCTGTCATGTTAGGAACAACATGTAAAATCAAACCTTTAAACAATTGGCAAAATATTATTGATTTAAATAAAAATGAAATGTTATATTTTGATCACCAAAGTGATGGGGTAGAGATTTTCGAAGATAAAGAGCTTGAAGAGTATGGTTGGCAAGCAACACCTTTAGAAATTAAATATAGAGAATTAAGTGATTTTATTGAAAATAATTGTGATGGAACACTTTTATTTTATGACAATGAAATTCAATTTAGTGGGTTTGCAATAATAAATGATATTGTGAAGGTAAGAGAACAAGTAAAAGAGTTCATTATTACTAAAGCAAAAGAAAATATTTCAGAAAAACTAGTAGAGTTAGATGACGATGATGTTATTGAAGCTTTAGAGTTTTTTAATATAGAGGAATAGAATGGAAGATTTAATAAGGGACTGGGGATATATAGCACTATTTGCTTACTCTTTTGGTGGAGGCTTTGTAGGACTAGTATTTGCAGGAGTTTTATCTTATGCTGGAGATTTAAATTTATATATCTCAATTTTAGTTGCAGGTACTGCAAACTTTTTAGGAGATCAATTTTTATTCTTCTTAGCAAGAAAAAACAAATCTTATGCAAAAGATATGATGAGTAAGTATGGACGAAAAATAGCTTTAGCTCATATTATGATGAGAAAATATGGTTCTTTAGTTGTATTTATTCAAAAGTATATTTATGGAATTAAAACCTTAATACCTTTAGCTATGGGACTTACAAAGTACTCAGCAGTTAAATTTACAATCTTTAATGTAATAGCTACTATGTTATGGGGATTAGTTGTAGGATATGCTTCTTATACAGCTGGTGAATATATTTTAAGTGCAGCTGATGATTTTAAATATATTGGACTTGGAATAATTGCAGTTATTTTATTAACTGTTTCTTATTACTTTAAGAAAATATAATTTATAAACAAAGAGTTTAACTCTTTGTTTATTCTCTTTTAGAATGATTCCCAAGAATCATTTGACTCACTTGTAGTATTTGAATGAGTACTTTGACTATGATTTGTTCTAATTGTTTTTATTTGTCTCTCAGCTGATCTTTTTTCAACTCCTGAGTAAGCTAAATCAGTTGTTTTTTCTCTAATGGCAATACTATCTTTACCTTCGAATTCTTTAGCATCTGCATGTTCAATAATCATATTAGAAATTTCTAATGTTCTATTTGCAATACTATCTGCTTCACTTGCACTTGTTGCATTTTGCTGAGTGATTTTATCTAGGTTATTAACAGCATCATTAATTTGTGTAATTCCTGATGATTGCTCTTTACTAGCAGTTGTTACATTATCAATTAATTCAATTGTTTTATTGATATTTATATTTAATGCTTCATAACCATCAATCATATTTGTAGCTGCTTTTTTACCATCAAGAGTTTTATCTTGAGCTGATTCAACTAAGCTTTTAATCTCTTTGGCAGCTTCTGCTGATCTGTTTGCTAAGTTTCTAACTTCCTGAGCAACTACGGCAAAACCTTTTCCTGCTTCCCCAGCAGTTGCAGCTTCAACTGCAGCATTAAGTGATAAAATATTTGTTTGGAAGGCAATTTGGTCAATTACTGTAATTGCTTCATTAATAGAAGATGTTTGTTCATTAATCTCTTCCATTGCTTTTGTTGTATTCTCTGCTAATACTTGTCCATTTTTAACAGAATCTTTTACTTTATTACCATATAAAGCCATTTCTAGTGTTGTTTGAGTATTATTTGTAATGTTAGCAGTAATTTCTTCTAATGCTGCTGCTGTTTCTTCAAGTCTTCCTGCTTGATCATTAGCTGCATTTGAAATCATATCCATGTTATTAGATAATGTATTTGCATTTTGACTTAATATCATTCCACTTTTTTTATTTTCAACTAAAGTTTCAGTGATTACTTTACCAAGGCTATTTACATCTTCTTCTAAGGCTTTAATAATACCTTCTAAGTTATTGTCTTGAACTGTTGGTCTAAAATCTAGTTTTGAGTATGAACTTAAAACATTCATTACATTTTCAATATTAAGATTTAATGTTTCTAACATCTCATTAATAATTTGTTTTAATGATTGTAAAGCTGGATTATTTGAATCAGCCGAAATTCTAGAGTCTAATGAACCTTTATTGATTTTATTAGCAACTTCAATTGTATTAGCAATTAAATCTCTATCTGCTTGAATATTTGCTTTTGTTTTATTAATATTTTCATTAATAAGTTTTGACATCATTCCTAGTTCATCTTTTGATTCAACAATCTCTAAATGAATATCATCTTTTTCATAATTAATAAAGGCAAAGAAATCAGTAAGACCTTTTTTTACTAAATCAACATCTAATAAAATAGCAAAAGCAATAGTTCTAGCTAAGATTAAAGTAAGTGCAATACCAATAAGACTTAATATTCCAAAAATAATCATCTCTTGTCTTGCAACATCTTCTTCACTAATAATAGTTTTTGTAAGTTTATCTGCAAGGTAGTTTTCTACGATTTTAAGTTTATTGATTTTTTGAGTAATTTGATCAAACCAATATGGAGCTTCAACATTAAAGTTGCTATCTTTATTTGAATAAAGTGCAATTTTTCTCATTTTCTCAACTTCATCTATTGCTGAACCTTGTACTGTATCAAAATAGAAATCTTTTGATTCTTGTTTTGTTACTTTAATAAAGGCATCAAGATATGCATTTTGTTCTGCAATTAAAGTATATAGTTTTGATTTCATTCCCGGAGCAAAATTATCTCTAGCAAAAGTGTTAGTTGCAACTGCTCTTTCAATTCCAGCTCTCTCTTTTGATAATAAGAAGTTCATGTAAGAAACAATATCTTGTGATACTTTTGCACTATTAGATAGTTTTGTAATAGAACTTATAAGATTTAATAAAATAGCATTTGTTTTAGTATAAAAATTAATTGCTTTTCCTGTAGCAATACTTTGTGATGAAACTTGATTTCTAATATCATTAAATTGTTCAATATTACCAAGTCCTAAATTTAGGCTAGAAACAAATTCTTTTCCATAAATTTTTGTATCAAAATCATTTAAAAATGCTTTTAAATCATTTATTCTATCATTTGTATTTTCTCTTTGAGTTGGTAGTTTTTGAGTAAACTTCTTACCTTTACTTCCAAGAAAACCTGCTGTCATTCCTCTTTCTTTTTGTGTTTCATGTAATAAAGCACCAATCTTTGTTGATAAGACTACTACTTTTTCTAAATTTTTTAATGAATCATTATATGTATATGAGTCATATGTTAATTTTGCTGCTAATAAAATAACAACAATTAGGGGTATTGACATAATTAAAATCAATTTCTGTTTGATTGATAATCGTGTAAGCATAAACGTTCCTCTCTCTTCTTTCTACTAATATGGAAGGGATTATAATATAATTACCTTAACGTAGCTATGACTCTGATCAATATAAAAAATAACTTTATATAACACTACAAAAGTAAACAATTTTAGAATTATGATATAATTCAAAAAATAAAAAGGCTTTAAAACTTTGAACTTTACAAAATTAAATTTAAATAAGAGTTTCTTATCAAACCTAGAATCTTTAGGTTTTAAAAGTATGACTCAAATACAAGAACTTTCTTTACCTTTACTTCTAGAGAATAAAGATGTTATTGCTCAAGCAAAAACAGGTTCTGGGAAAACAGTATCTTTTGGAATTCCTTTAGTGAATAAATTAGATGTAAAAAACTTTAGAATACAATCTTTAGTTCTTGCACCTACAAGAGAACTTGCAAACCAAATTGCAGTAGAAATTAGAAGATTATCAAGACATATCCATAATGTAAAGGTTCTTACATTAACAGGTGGAGTTCCATATAATCCTCAAGTATCTTCTTTATTCCATGGAGCACATATTATTGTTGGAACTCCAGGAAGAGTATTAAAACATATTAAAGAAGAAAATATTAATTTTGAGAATCTAAACACTTTAGTATTAGATGAAGCAGATAAAATGTTAGATATGGGATTCTTTGAAGATATCAGCACTATTATTGAATCACTTCCTCAAAACAGACAATCTATGTTATTCTCTGCAACTTATGAAGAAGGAATTGAAAAACTATCTAAAGGTGTTTTAAATAACCCAACAATGGTAGAAGCAGTAGTAACAGAAAAAGTTAGTATTGAACAAAGATTCTATGAAGTACAAGAAAGTACTAAAGTATCTTTAATTTCACCTCTAATTTCATCAAATAAAGCAAAATCTATTTTAATCTTCTGTAATACTAAAATCAAATGTGATGAAGTAGCAGATGAATTAGATGCTTTAGGATTAGATGTTCTTACATTACACTCTGATTTAGATCAAAGAGATAGAGATGAAATTATTACTTTATTCTCTCATAAGTCATATCCTATATTAATAGCAACAGATGTAGCCTCAAGAGGTTTACATATTGATGATATTGATTTAGTAATTAATTATGATTTAGCTAGAGATGAAAAAGTACATACTCATAGAATCGGTAGAACGGCAAGAGCTGGAAAAGGTGGATTAGCAGTTTCATTATATACTGAATATGAAGATGATAAAGTTGATGAAATTAAAGATTTCTTTGATGATATTAAGTTTGATAATATCACTAATATTGAAGATGATTTAACATTCAAAATTGACAGTGATTATAGAACACTATTTATTAATGGTGGGAAAAAACAAAAACTAAGAGCTGGAGATATTCTTGGAGCTTTAACTGCTGGATGTGGTTTACCAAAAGATAGTATTGGTAAAATCAATTCAATGGATTTTTGTTCTTACGTAGCAGTAAAAAAAGAATACATAAAAAAAGCTTTTGATGGATTAAGCAATAATAAAATCAAAGGTAAATATTTCAGAATATTTGAAAAATAGAAATTTAACTAGAAAGGCTTCTTTCTAGTTTCTTCTAATATTATAAAATAATAACTATCATAATTCTTAATAATCTACTATAATAAACAAAATGTTACGTGTCAAATATATTATTTAGTTTACTTTCTATATAAATTTTATTTTAAGATGACAGCCAATATAATACAAATAACTAAATAGGGGCTAATTTATGATAAATAATTTATTAAAATTTTTTTTATTAAAAAACACACTTTTCCTTAAAATCATTTTAGTATTTACTTTACCCGCTATTGGAATGTTGTATTTTAGTAGTGTTTTAGTTTATGAAAAAATTGATACATTAGCTGAAGTTTCAAATATTCAAAAAAATATACAATATATTAATGCTACTCAAAAATTAGTTGATTCTCTCGAGAAAGAGAGAGGTTATTCAGCTATATATTCAGGCGCAGAAAAATTCAAAGAAAAGTTAGACAAACAAAGAATTAAAACAAATGAAATGTATGCTAATTATTTAAAAAAATCTATACATTTTAAAAATCAAACAGAAATTGTAGTAAATATAAAAAAAGTACAATCAAATTTTTATTCTCTAGAATTAATACGAAATGAAGTGAATAATAAAAAAAATAACTCTTTTGAAAGTTTTAAAAAATATAGTTATTTAAATGAATTATTATTAGATAGTATTTATTCTTTAAGACCAATTCATTTTGCTGCTGAGTTCAATAATAAATTTTCATATTTATTAAATTTATTATTACAAAATGAATATATTGCAATTGAGAGAGGTTTATCTTCTATTTTAATTACTTCAAAAATCAATAACCCTGAAATTCATAAAGAGTTAATAAAATCATATACTAAGCAACTTATTAATAAAAAGCAGTTTTTATTAAAAGCAGAACTTGATGAAGTTAATAAATATAATCAAGAGTTAAAATTAACTACAGAAAATGATATTCAAGAAATAAGAAAAAAATTAGAATCATACAGAAGTAGGGATTATCCCGATATCAATGTTTGGTGGGATTTATCAAGTCAAAAAATTGATTCTTTAGAAAATGTATATGATTATGTAACTGTAAAAGTATTAAAGTTAGCAAGGGATTTGGAGAATGACGCTTATTTAGCACAAATTCTAAGTCTTACTTTTTTATTAGTTTCTTTTATCACTTTGATTTCTCTTTTATTTGTATTAAGAAGTATTATTTTTAATGAACAAAGAAGTTTTACTAAAATTAAAAAACAACAAGATGTATATAAACTTCTAAATAAAACAAATAAATTTTTATTAAAGATTGATAATGAAAAGTTATTGTTTAATAAAATATGTAAATTAATATCAGAAAATAATAGTATGACTTTTGGTTTTATTTATAAAAAGACTAAAGAACATAATATGAAATTAATTGCCCAACAAGGGGAATTAAAAGAACTGCTTACTACTAAACTTATAGATGAGAATAATAAAAATGACAATCTTATCACTAAAGTTTTAAATGAAAAAAGGAATGTAATTATTCCTGATTTTGAAGTAGATAATATTTCTGTTCTTTCAGATGTTGCAAGTTTATTTGATATTAAATCTGCTGCTGCTTTTCCTATTATGAAGTTTAATAATATTGTTTCAGTACTAGTTTTATATTCAAATGTAAAAAACTTCTTTGATGAAGAAATAGAAATACTATTTGAAAAAATGATAAATGATATGACCCATGCTTTAGAAAAAATGGATTATGAAAAAAATAGATTAAAACAAGAAGCAGAATTAAGACTAGCTTCTTATGCTTTTGAATCAAATGAACCAATGATTATTACAAATAGTGAAGCTTCAATAATTAATGCAAATACAGCATTTTGTAATGTAATGGGTTATACGAAACAAGACGTAATTGATAGAAATCCTAATATGTTTAAATCAAAACATCAAAATAAAGAGTTCTACGATAAGTTATGGTCTGATTTATTAAATGAAGGCTCTTGGAGTGGAGTTATTTATAATACTAAGAAGAATAAGGAAAAAATTCCTTTACGTTCAACAATTACTGCTATTAAAGATGATAATGGAGATATAACACACTTCTTAGGTCAATATATAGATATTAGTGAAGATATTGATAAACAAAAAGTATTAGAGTACCAAGCAACACATGATAACTTAACAGGTTTACCAAATAGGCTTTTATTATTAGATCGAATTGAACATGCAATTACTAAAGTTACTAGACATAATATTTTAGGTGGTTTAGTATTTATTGATCTTGATAACTTTAAAAAAATCAATGATACTTTAGGTCATGATGTTGGAGATAGCCTTTTAATTATGGTTGCTAAAAAAATAAGAGAAACTGTAAGAGAAGAAGATACAATTGCTAGAATTGGTGGGGATGAGTTTATTGTACTTGCTGATTGTATTGGAGCTTCAAAAGAAGAAGCTAAATTTAATATGCAAAGATTATCAGAGAAAATTAAATTTTCACTAAATAGTATTATGGAAATAGATGGGCATAAAAATATATCAACTCCAAGTATTGGGGTGACTTTATTTAGTGATGCTTCTATTGGTGCAAAAGATATTATCAAACAAGCTGATACAGCAATGTATGTGGCTAAAAAACAAGGTAAAAATTCTATCGAGTTTTTTGACTAATTGCTAAAAATTTAAACTTATGCTAAAATTCGCCTTTAGATTAAAAAAAGGAATTATAATATGAAATCAGCATCAGCTAGACATTTATTAGTAGAAACAGAAACACAATGTAATGAATTAAAACAAAGAATTGAAAACGGTGAAAAATTTGAAGATATTGCAAAAGAATTTTCAAAATGTCCATCAGGAGCTCAAGGTGGAGATTTAGGTACATTCTTCCAAGGACAAATGGTTCCTGAATTTGATGCAGTAGTATTCAATGAAGACTTAAATGTAGTACATGGTCCAGTTCAAACTCAGTTTGGATACCACTTATTAGAAACTACAGCTAGAAACGACTAATTTATTTTTAAAAGAGAAGTTTATCTTCTCTTTTGCCTAACTTTTAAAATACCTATAAAACACAACTCCCTTTTATATATTTTCCAAAACATAATATTATAAATTTAAATTATATTAATAACAATAATAATATTAAGTTTCCTTATTGTATTATTTTAATAATGATTATCAAAATAATAAAGGAATACCATGTTAAGAAAAATACTTTTAAGTTTCGCAGTTTTACTAACTACAAATCTATGGGCTAAAAAGACTGACAAGATCGTTGTTGCAGGACCTTTTGCAACAGTATCTCATCCAATGATTTTAATGCAAAACAATGATGTACTAAAAGACTTAGGTAAAGAAATAGAATTTAAAGTTTGGAGAAATCCAGATGAATTACGAGCACTAGCATTAAATTCTGATGTAGATTTTATTGCAGTTCCTACTAATGTTGCTGCAAATTTATATAATAAAGGTGTTGATATAAAACTTCTAAATGTCTCGGTTTGGGGAATATTAGGAATGTTAACACGAGATAAAAGCCTTAAAAAACTTTCTGATTTTAAAGACAAAGAAATTGTAATGCCATTTAAATTTGATATGCCTGATATTGTATTTAAAGAGATTGTAAAAGCCCAAGGTTTTGATTATAAAAAAGATTTTAAATTAAAATATGTAGCTAGTCCAATAGATGCAATGCAAATGCTAATAATGAGACGAGTTGACCATGCTTTACTTGCAGAACCTGCTACTTCTATTGCTTTAAGAAAAACAAAATCTTTCCCTTTAAAAGTTGTTGCACCTGAATTGTATAGAAGTGCTGATTTACAAAAAGAGTGGGGTGAAGTATTTAAAATAGAATCAAAAATACCACAAGCAGGAATTGCTTACCTAGGAAAAACTGAGGGAAAAAAAGAGATTATTGATAGATTTATGCTTGAGTATAAAAAAGCATTAGCTTGGTATAAAAATAACCCAGAGAAGTCATCTGAAATTATTGTTAAAGCCTTACCTATGTTAGAAGAAAAAGGTCTTGCTGATTCTATAAAATATGTGAATATTGATTCTGTTAAATCTACTGACTCTCAAAAAGATTTAGAGTTTTTCTTTGATATTTTAAAACAGAGTAATCCTAAATTAATTGGTGGAAAATCTCCAGATTCTAATTTTTATTACAAGTATTAATGATATTTATTCTCATTATTGATATTAATCAATGAGATAAATTTATATTAATACTAGAATACAACAATTTTATAAATAAGGAAAAAAATGAAAAAGAATATATTGCTTTCAACAATAGTATGTTTTTCTATATTAAATACTGCGAATGCTCAAAACCTAGGTGAAATTACTGTTTCAACTGCTACAAAAACAGAAAAATCAATTGATGGAGTAAGTGCATCTGTTGTTGTTATTACTCAAAAAGATATTCAAAAAACTGGTGCTAGTACATTAGATAAGATTTTAAAAAAAATACCTTCTATTAATGCTCAATTTGCAAGGTTTCCTCATCCAAGTTCTGCTTCAAAAGCTGCAATTTCTTTACGAGGAGTTGGTGCTAATGGAACACTGATTTTAATTGATGGGAAGAGATTATCAGGGGAGACAGAAAGCCCTTATGAAATGACAAGAATATCAGCATCTATGATTGAGAGAATTGAAATTGTAAAAGGTTCAATGTCAACTCTTTATGGTTCAGATGCAATTGGTGGAGTTATTAATATCATTACAAAAAAGATTGATAAGAATATTTCAACACTTGATATGAAATATGGTGCAAATTCTAATGGGGATGCTAAAAATAAAAATATCAACTTTACTACAAGTGGAAAAGTAAATACTTTTAAATATAGAGTTTATGGCTCTTACAATAATACAACACCGTTCACAAAATCTAAATCATATTCTCAAATTGCAACTAATCCAAACTCTGGGGCAGTAATTGCAGGAGATGCTCAACATGGAGTTGCTGGAGATTTTGGAGTAACGTATAGAGATGAATCAACAGTAAAAACAATTGGAACAAGATTTGAAAATGATTTTTCTGATAACTTTACTTTAGGTTTTGATTTAAATTACTTTATTGAAAAAAGAAATGGTATTTATTTAGGTAATGCAAAATATGTAAATGCTGGTACTCCTATTTTAGTTAAACAAACACCAATTGATTCTAGAGATGAAAATAGAAGATTAGATATATCTACAGATATGAATTATTTTATTAATGATGATTTATCTATTGATGCAAAAGTTTATAGATCTTATTATAAAAAAAGAAACTATACTAATGCAATTAATTTCAATGGTCCTACAAATACTAAATTTAGTGCAAATGTTACATTTGATACTTTTGAATCAAATATTAAATATGGACTAAATGAAAATAACTTCATTACAACAGGAGTTGAGTATAGAAAAGAAACTAGAGATTCAAGTGCTATAAATCCTGTTCCTTCTTCTAGTGAATTTATTACTAAAACAGCAAAATATAAATCTTTATTTATTCAAGATGAGATTGCTTTCTCTGATACTTTAAATGCAACAATTGGTGCTAGATATGACAATATTTCTAGTTTTGATAATAAAGTTACTTTTCAAGCAGGACTTGTGAAGAACTTAAGTGAAAATACAAGTATTAGAGCAAATTATGCGCAAGGATATAGAACACCTGATGTTGCAGAATTATTTGTTGTTGCTCCAAGCTTTAAAGATGGGAAAAGATTTGGTGCTGATGTAATCTTTGGTCCTAAAACTACTGCTTATGATTTAAAACCAGAACAGTCTCAGACTTTTGAGATTTCATTATCTAATAGAAGTGAATCTACGTCATCACAAATTACAATCTTTAATAATAAGATAAAAGATAAAATTGAATTAGTATCATACGGTACTGGTGCTGCTAAATATTATACTTCTGAGAATTTAGAAAAAGTTGATATTAAAGGTGCCGAAGCTTCATTATCACATGAAGTAAATGATAAATTAGGTGTAGCTCTAAATGCTACATATTTAAAATCTGAAGATGAAAGTACACAAAAAGAGCTTTCATTTACACCAAATATTTCTGCTTCATTTAGTGCAAATTATGACTTTACATCAAAGTTTTCAACTAATTTAATACTTAGATATATTGGAAAACAATATACAGATTCTTCTAATACTACAAAAGCAGATGCTTATAATTTAGTGGATATTTCTGGAAAATATGAAGTTAAGAAAAATGTTGAACTTTATGCAGGTGTAGATAATATTTTTGATAAAGAACTAGATACTGTTTTAGGTTCAAACGTTGGAGTATATTATTTCACTGGTGTTAAAGTTAGCTTTTAATGAAGTTCATAATTAAATTACTAAAAGACTTCCCAGCCTATTTATTTTCAGGTTGGGGAGCTATTGCTTCTATTTTACTTTTTATTGCCTGTTGGGATATAGGAAATCAAGTTTATGGAAATTTAGTTTTACCATCACCTCTACAAACTTTTCAAACTTTGTTTTTAATGCTTCAAGACCTAGAGGTTTGGAGTGAGATTAAAACTACAATATATAGAGCTTCTATAGGCTTTTCAATATCTTTTCTAATAGGAACTACCCTTGGATTATTAGCAGGCTTTTTTGCAACTGCTTCAATTATGAGTAGACCAATAGTTACTATATTAGTTGGAATGCCTCCAATTGCTTGGATTGTATTAGCAATGATTTGGTTTGGTATGAATGACCAAACAGTAATATTTACAGTTGTCGTAGCTTCCTTTCCTATAATTTTTGTAGGAGCCTTACAAGGAACTAGAACAATTGAAGGGGATTTAAAAGAGATGGTAGATTCTTTTAATTTACCTTTTTATCAGAAGTTTTTGAATCTATATTTTCCTCATATTTTCTCTTATGTTTTTCCTGCTTTAATTTCAGGACTTGGTATGTCTTGGAAGATTGTTGTAATGGCTGAGCTTTTAGCTTCAAACTCTGGAATAGGTTACTCTTTATCAATTGCAAGAGCTCAGTTAGATACGCCTACAGCTTTAGCATTAGTTGTTATTATGATTGGTACTTTGATGATTATTGAATATATAATTTTAGAACCTATAAAAAGAGAGGTTGAATCATGGCGAGATTAGAAGTACAAAAAGTAAATCACTCTTTTGGTTTTACTGAGATTTTAAATGATATTAACTTTACTTTAGAAAAAGGAGAGGTTTTATCAATTGTAGGTCCTAGTGGTGGTGGAAAAACCACTCTTTTACACTTATGTGCAAAACTTCTAAAACTAGAAGAAGGCAAAATAAAAAACTCTTTTAAAAGTTCTTCCTTTGCTTTTCAAGAACCAAGACTTCTTCCTTGGAAAAATGTACTAGATAATATCTCTTTGGGTTTAATTGCAAAAGGTGAGAAGAAAAAAACAGCACTTGAAAAATCAAAAAAGATTGCTTTACAATTTGGTTTGGAAGTTGAGGATTTTGAGAAGTTTCCAAAAGATTTAAGTGGTGGAATGAGACAAAGAGTCTCTTTTGCAAGAGCTTTAGTCGTTGAACCTGAGCTTTTATTTTTAGATGAGCCTTTTTCTGCTTTAGATATTGGTTTAAAAAAAGAGTTACAAAATATATTAATTGAGAAAATAGAAAATAAAGAGTTATCTATTCTATTTATTACCCATGATTTAATGGAAGCTATTAGATTAAGCAATAAAGTCTTATTACTAAAAGCAGATCCTGGACAAATAGTAAAAAGTTTTGATTATGATATTTCTCACAAACAAAGAAATGACGAGTTTGTTTATAATGAATGTGCAAAGTTATTGCAAGATAATACAATCATCTCAACATTTGAATTGGAGTTAAAATAATGGCAAATGCAATGAAACATTATATGTATTATCCAGATGATAAAAATGTACCAATATATCTAGCTTATGGTTTTAGAATTATCTTTTTACTTCTAGCTCCTTATATTGTAATCTCTTCAATTTTATGGGGATTTGTATACTCTGGAATGATTCCTTTTTTTACTGATGATATTTTAACTTGGCATATTTATGAGTTTTTATATGGTATTGGAATTGCAGGAATATTGGCTTTTTTACTTACTGGATTACCTGAAATGTATCCAGGTTCTGTTCCTATTATTGGAAACAAACTAAAAATGATTACAGCTTTATGGTTAAGTGGAAGAGTTAGCTTCTGGTTTATTGATTATCTTAGTATTTATATAGTTTTTATTTTGAATGTATCTATTTTATTATGGATTTTAGTTTGGGCTTTTAAACCTGTGGTTTTAGATAAGTTCCAAAAACACTCTTCAATTGCTTATACTATATGTGCTCTGTTTTTTGTGCAAGTGTGGTTTTTCTTATCACAGATGTCATTAGTTCAAAGTGATTCTTTGGCTATTTTAAAAGTGGCATTAGGATTGTTTATGGTTTTAATTCTTTTAGCGTTAAGACGAGTTAATATGGAAGCTTTAAATGAAATTATGGAAGATAAAAATATTGATGATATATTTTTAGCAAGAAGTTTTAGATATAACCTAGCTATTTTTACTGTTTTATTATATACAGTAGGGGAGTTTTTTTATGAAGGAAATTCTGCTTTAGCATGGATTGGTTTTGCTTGTGCTTGTGCTATTATTTCTATACTAAATGACTATATTTTAAAATATGAATCAATACTATTTGAGCCCTTTGTGATTTTTTTATCATTGGTAACAATTTTAATGAGTTTAGGTTATGGTTTTATTGCTTATGATATTTTAGATGAGTCTTTATATGCTATAAATCATTTTAGACATTTTTTAACTACTGGTTCTTTTGGAATTGCATTTTTTGTCATAATGGTTGTAATTTCAACAGTTCATACTGGAAGACAATTAACATCAAATATTTATATAGTATTAGGAATTTTATTTATATTAGCCTCTACACTTATTAGAGTATTAATACCTTTTTATGAAGAGTATACAATTCTAGCATACGTGAGTTCTTCAATTCTTTGGGCTTTGGCATTTGTACTTTATATGATTAAATATTTTCCATATTTATTAGCTAAAAGAGCTGATGGAATAAAAGGTTAGAAAAGAGTTAATAACTCTTTTCTAGTTTTTGTTTTTTATTTCTAAACATCAAAATTATTGATATAAATATAAAAATAAAAGAAGTTATACTTGTGTATAAAAAAGCTTTAGCTTCTTTTTTTACTTCAATTTTAAAGCCCTTATTAGGAGCTGGCCCATCTTTTACTACATCATTATCTCTTACAATTAAATATACCCAATAAGATTCATTTGGTATATTTGTAATAAGACCTTTTTTTGAGAGTTTATCTTCAAATAAAACTCTATTATCAATCATAGAAATAAGTTTTATTTTATTTCCAGCTAAAGCTCTTTTTGATTTTTTGAAAAAAGCATTTATATGGATTTTGTCGTTTTCTATTTTTTTTACTTCTAATTCTACTCCTGCTATTTTATGTGCAAAAAGAGTTGTTGTAAATAAAAGTAAAAAAATAGATATTACTTTATTGATTTTCATATCTATCTCCATCATATTTATAAAAGAAAGGTATTTTCTTTGAAGTTTTTGTAAAAACAAAAAACAACAGTGCAAAAACTAATAGTGTTAAATCTACAAAAAAAACTTCATTTAAATTTGCTTTGAAACTAAGCCATGGGTAATAACCTGTACTTATTCCATGATAAACTACTGTTAAAATCAGAAATATTGAAGAGATAAATAAAAGGTGATTTATTACTTTTAATACATTGTCTTTTATTACTGCATAAAGCAAAGTGGCTGCCCAAAAACTATAAAATGAACCCTTTAACCAAGTGATTCTCTCAAACATATCAAAAGGTAAATACCAATATAAAAACATTAATAAACAAGATGCTGGAATAACTCCAATCATTGTAGCCATTGCTAGTTTGTTTAAAATACTGTAATACTTCTCATCTGCTTTGGCTTTTTTAGCTTTTTTTTCACTATAAATTAAAAAACCAAAAGATAGGGATACGGCCATGATAATTCCAAAAATAAAATAGATTATTCTAAGAACTAATGTTTCATCAGGAATAAAATGTAAAAAATAAAAAGTGGATAATATTCCATTTGTGATATTTGCATTAGCTAAATCTTTTTTATCTAAAACTTTTCCATTTACTGCACTTAATTCAATATACATTCTATTTATTCTTCCAGAGATATATCTATTATCTTTTAGATATCCAGAGAATTTTATTTTTGCATTTTCTTCATTCCATGATTGTAGTTTGATTTTATTTATTTCTAAATTTACAAAGTTTTTTTGTGCAAGTTCTTGCAGTTTATTTATACTTAACATCTCAGTTTTTCTTGAAGCTTCAATTTTTTTATCTCTTGGAAATAAAATAGGTCCAACTAACTGTCTAAGACTTGTTTCTTGTGTATTTGAAGCGCTATATGCAATAGGAGAGGCTGAACTTAGCATAAATCCTAAAAGTGATCCAGTTAAGGCAAATATTAGAATAAATGGAAGTAAACTCAAACTTAGGTTTTTATGCCATTTTAAATAGAACTTCTCTTTTTTTGTACTTTTCTTTTTGTTGCTTAACCAAAGAATAACTCCACTTAAAGATAAAAATATCATTAGAATTGAAGCAATTCCCATAAGAACTATTCCTACTTTTGGAATATTTCTTCCTATATGTATTTCATTAAAAAAATTACTTATAAAATTTGTTTCATTTTGTGTATTTAGTATTTCATTTGTATTTGGATTTATATATATTGTTTTTGATTTATCGTCATTTATAGCTAGAGCTTTATCTCTAAAAGAGGGTAGTGAAATTTCAATATTATTATTTAAATCTTTTTCTTTTATGATTTTAGGTACTAAAATGTCAAGGTCTGTTTTTTCATATGAAGAGACAAAATGCCTTGATGGATTTTCCCAAGTATTTATATATGGTAAGAACACTGTTATTGTTCCAAAATATGTTGCAATATAAAAAAGAAAAATTGCAAATAAGCCTAGAATTGTATGTGCGCGCATTAGATATTTTAGATTTATATTATTTAGTCTCATTAAAATACCTTTATAGAAAAAATTAATGAAACTACTAGGAGAACAAAAGTAAAACAAATCTTTTTAATAGCTAATATTCTAGTTTTTGAAAACAGTATCCATATACCATAAAAGGACATTAGTATAGGAGTCAGTATCATTGAAGGAATTATTTTTAGTGCAAAATCCCCTATAATAATTGAAGATAATAACATTGTTGTTAAATAGCTTAATAATACTGCGCCTATACAGGCTAAAGCTGCATGAACTAAGCCAATTTTTGACTTAGATTCATACATAAAGTTTTTAGTTTTTTCTAACATTTCTTAACTTTTAGAACTTGTAAGATAGTGTTAACTTCATATTTCTTCCAGCTTCATAATCCCCGAAGAATGCACCTCTTCCTGAGCCTGTTGATGAGGCATGTGAAATAAACTCTTTATTAAAGATATTATCAACTCCTGCAATTACAGATAAGTTTTTGATAGTTTCTGGTGTATAGTTTACTGCCATATTATGTACAGAATATCCTGGTTTATTTTCAATTCCATTGATACTTCCTATATCTTTCTCTTTTTTTACAAAAATAGAGTTCCATGATGTATTTATATTAGGTGTAACTTGATAATTTAGATTTAAACTTAAGCTATCCCCTGGTTCATAGTTCGTAGATTTGTTTGTTGCTGTAAAATTTGAATTAGAGTGAGCATATGTTAATAATGAGCTAAAATCTCCTAGTTCATATTTAAAACTAGCTTCAACCCCATCTAAATCTAAGTCACCATTATTAGCTTTTGTTGCATACCATGTTCCAGATACATTTGCCCAGTTAGTTACAATAGTATCTTTGATATTTGTTCTAAAGTATTTTACAGATAATCCAATATTATCAGCACCTAATACATTATCTTTGATATATCTAAATCCTATTTCTTTATTTATCCCTGTTTCAGCTTTTAAAGATTTAACTTCTGTACTTACTGTTCTTGATGAATCTAATACATCAACCATTTCAACACCTTTGTAAAGTGTTGTTGCACTTGCAAGTAATGTTAGATTATCACTTATTAAATATTCAGCTGCTAAACCATAAGTGAATTTATTATCTTTAATTTTTCCATAAGCTCCATCAAAATCATAATGATTAAATCTAATTCCTGGTGTTAAAACTAAACCATTGTCAAAATCAATTGCATCTTCAATAAATAAAGCTGATGATTTAGCTTCTTCTTTTTCCCCATATGCTGATCCTGCCCATGTTACATCACTTGATTGTTTATCATAAATACCACCATAAGTTAGTGTATGTAAAGTATTTCCAACATCTATATTAGATTGTGCTTTAGAGTTTAATCCAAGAGTTTTTACTTCACCTTTTAACTCTCCACTAAATGTAGGTCTAGGACTTCTTCCAACCCATGTTTCATGTCTTTTTAATTCATTAGTATTTGAATACACTGTTGTATCTAATAAAATCTTTTCCCCTAAATCAAGTTTATGTTTTAAAGTAATTGTATTTCTTGTATATTCTGTTGGGAAAGTTACTTCTCCTCCTGAGATTGTTGTATTTGCAGTTGAGCTAAAGTTTGGTCTTGGTAGATAATCACCTTCATCTTTTAGTTTGTCATAAGATAATGAAATGCTCTGATTATCATTAATATCATAAGAAGCTTTTAATAAGGTATTTTGGTTTTTACCCTTAATTCCATATGTGTCTTCTCCTGATGGATATTGCCAGTTCCCTCTATCTAAGTAGTTATGATAAACTAAGAAATTTAAGTCTTCACTTGCATTTCCATAGGCTGTAATTGAACCAGAAAGGCTTTTGTTTGAGTTATAAGATGAAGATATTCTTGCTCCAAAGTCTTTACCTTTTTCTAACATTTCTCTTCCATCTTTTGTTTCAAAGGCTACAGAACCACCAAGACTTCCATTAATTACAGAGTTAGTACCTACTTGGATATTGGCTTTTTTTAAAATATCTGGATTGATTAACATATTTCCAATATGGTGGAACATATTTGCATTTTGTACTTTAGCTCCATCAATTGTAATATCTAGGTCATCATCTTGTAAACCTCTAATATTAATTCTATTATTAATAGAGTGAGTTCCCCCTACATCAACTCCTGGAATATCTCTTAATAAATCACTTAAGTGATCTGCTTGTTTTGTTGCAATTGACTCTTTTCCTAAATTAATTGATGAACTTACAACTTCTGTTTCCCAAACATCAACCTGTGCTAATTGATCTGCTTGTGCATTAATTGTTGAAATGCTTAGAGCTGCAACGGCACTTAATAATATACTTCTTCTCATTATTTTCCTTTTTTTTTGATAAAAGTTATCAAAAATACAAGTTTGGATTGTATTAGATTGTAACTTTCAAGTATCTTTAAAATGATATTGAGTATCATAACTACAATAAATCACACTCAAATCACAGAGGAATTATTAATGACAAAATTAATGAATTTTGCAAAAAATGATATAGAAGTCTTAATTGTAGAAGATGAAACAGTATTGGCAATTGGTATGGAAGCTTCTTTAGAAGACTTAGGTTATGAAGTATCTGGAATAGAAACAACAGCACAAAGAGCAGTAAATCATGCTAATGATAACTTACCTGATATTGTAATAATGGATATTAATTTAAAAGGCAAAGATTCTGGAATAGAAGCTGCAAAACAAATATGGAAGAAACATAAAATACCTATAGTATTTCTGACTTCATATAGTGATGATGTAACTGTAAAAAATGCAATGGAGAGTGAACCTTACGGATATTTGATTAAACCTTGTCGTGATAAGGATTTGGACATTGCTATAAAAATGGCTTTACATAAACATAACTATTTTTTTAAAAACAAAGAGTGTTTAATAGATGAATCAATAATTAATTTAAGTGAGAACTTCAAATATGATAAAGCAAAAAGAATACTATTTCATAATAATAAACATGTAAAACTAACAGGGAATGAAGTTAAATTTTTTGATATTCTAAGTGAAAAACCAGAAGAGTCTGTGAGTTTTGATAGGATTCTTAGTTTTATTTATAGAGATGAATACTCTGATATTGGAAAATTAAGAACCTTAGTATATAGGTTAAGAGCAAAATTGGAAGAAGAACTATTTGAGAATATTTATGAATTTGGTTATAGGTTAAAACTTGCCTAGGAGTATTAAGTTTTCAAATTTATCAATTTCTGTTAAGTTACTCTTATCTCTTCTTGCTCTGGCAAGTGGTTTATTAACTATTCTTTTTTTACTAATTATTCCAAAAATGGAAAAAGAACAATACTCTTATAAAATAAAACAAGTAGAGCAAACTATTGCTTTAAATACTCAACAATTAAAACTATCAGTAGATTATATTATTAGTGATGGAAAAGCAAATGCCACAAGAATAAAAGACTCTTTAGAATATAAAATACATAAAATTGAGGATAAATTACAGACTTTAGATGATAAGAATAAAGCTTTGTTTTTAAAGGAGCAAGGTAATAACTTAGGCTGTGAACTCTCTTTAATAGATAATAAAAGTAAAAAGCCAAAATATGAAATAAATGAATTATCAAATGATGGTTATATTCAATTCAAATCTAGAAATGCCACTTTTAATAAATGGCATGTTTTTACAAAAAAAGAAGAAGAGAATTTATGTCCAACTCTTACAAAACATATAACGTATTCTAAAAAGTTTGATGAAAATAGTTCAATTTTTCTCTCTTGTAATACTGATGTTTTTTATAATCATGAACATAGTAAAGAGAGTGAGATAAAAAAATATATTCAAAAAAGCTTCTCTTATACTAATCCTTTACATAAAGGTAAAACTTTTTTAATGTGGTTAAATGTAGAAGATGCAAGTAATGAGCCTTTATACAATAGAGAAGATAATATTAAAAACAACAAATATTGTATTAGTAAACTATCAGATGTAGATGCCATAAAAACTGGTCTTTTAAGTGCAAAACAAATATTGGAAGCTAGTGAAGGAAAACCAATTATTCATATGATGGATAAAGAAAATGATATAGGTAATTATAAATATAAAGCTATATCTTGGATTAGAAGTATTAATAATCATGAAAAAAGAAGATTGATTTTTGTTACAACTATCTATAAAGAAGATTTAGACAATAATATTGATTCTGTATTTTGGAAGATTTTACCAGCCTCTCTTTTGGCTTTAATTTTCTCAATTATTACAGGTTTCTTGTTATTTAGAAAATTCTCTAAGAGTTTAGATGTACTTGTAAAAACCTCAAAAGAAGTACGACTTGGAAATATTAATTTACGATCTAATATAAAAGGGAAAGATCATATTGGAGAGCTTGGACATACTTTTGATTTAATGCTTGATTCTATGGAAAACAATATTAAGAATCTAGATTCTAAAGTTGAATATAGAACTAGTGAGTTAAAAAAGTCTTTAGATGAAAAAAATACTTTGTTAAAAGAGATTCATCATCGAGTAAAAAATAATCTTAGTTTTACTATTAATTTAATAAAACTACAAAAAAGAAAAGTAAGTGATGAAAGTACAAAAGAGTTATTAACAGATGTAGAAGAGCGAATTTATATTATGGAACTTCTTCATAGAAAACTATATGAATCAAAAGATTTAAACTCGATACCTTTTAAAAAGTATATAAATGAACTAGTTGAAGATATTACATATGCTTACAATATTAATGATTTAAAATTAAATATTGATATTGATGAGGTATTTATGGATATTGAACATGCCTTACCTTGTGGCTTAATTATTAATGAATGTATAACTAATTCCTTTAAATATGCATTTGGAGACAAAGAGAATGAATTTAGTATTATTTTTAGAAAAGAAAAAAATAAGTGCTTACTAGAAATATGGGATAATGGAAAAGGTTTACCTGATAATCTGGATATTAATAAAACAAAAAGTCTAGGTTTAAGATTGATTTCCTCTATTTCTAAAGGGCAATTATTAGGACAGATTAAATATATTAATGACAAGGGTGTTAAGTTTATTATCACTTTTGATATTGAAGAATAAATAAATAGGATTCTTTTACTCTTATTTAAGAATTATAGTATATAATCTATTTGCGACTTAGTTGCAATAATACAAATGGAATATTTTATGGATATATTAAAATCAAATATTGCAAAACTTCCTTCTAAACATGGGAAGTTTTTTATAAAAGCATATAAACAAAACGATCAAGAACACCTAGCAATTATGAGCGAAGACTTTGAGTCTTTGAGTTCTCCTTATGTTAGAGTTCACAGTGAATGTTTAACAGGTGATGCCTTAGGTAGTTTAAAATGTGATTGTCAAAACCAATTAGAACTAGCTTTGGATTTTATTACAAATGAAGGTGGTTTAGTAATTTACCACAGACAAGAAGGTAGAAATATTGGTTTATTAAATAAAATCAATGCTTATGCTTTACAAGATCAAGGTAGAAATACAGTTGAAGCAAATTTAGAACTTGGATTTGCAGAAGATGAAAGAGATTATAGTGTTGTAAAATTTATTTTAGAAGACCTAAATGTAAGTAAGTTAAAACTTATTACAAACAATCCGAAAAAAATAGAATATATTGAATCTTTAGGGGTTGAAATACAAGAAAGAATCCCAGCTGTTACAAAAACAAATAAATATAATAAAGACTATTTAGATACAAAAAAAGAACATTTTGGACACTATTTATAAGAAGAAACTAGGCAGTTTCTTCTTTTTCTACTTCCTCATCCCATAATATAGATACTCCGTACTCTTCATCCGTTATCACATATTTGAAGTACTCACCTGTACCTTTTCTACCATGAAGTCTTATTGTGGCTTGTCCATCTTTTAATAAGTTTTTCATTTCATATTCAGAAAAACTTCTTTTATTCCATCTTAAAAATGCATTTGAATAAACTCTAAATCTACATGTTGAGTCTGCTGTGAATACGTATTGTTCACTTTCATCATACTCTTTTTTTGAATTTTGACATGAATAAAGTTTTACAGTTTTACCTTGTGCTGTGATTTTTTTAGATGTAACAATTCCATCACAATAAGGGCAATTTCCTAATATCATTTTGTTTAGTTCCTAGATGTTTGTTTAATAGTGGTATTTTAGCAGATTAAAAATAGAGTTTAAAAAAATATGTCAATTTGTAAGATTAAAAGAAAAAAGCCTAAAGCTCTTTTCCTTCAAAATTGTTTTTTTCTACATTATGAACAACTTCAGATGCTATTTTATTTGTTTCAATAGCTATTTGATTTGTTTTTTGTGCAATTTGAGTGTTTTCTTGAGTATATGAATCTAATCTATCTACAATATCTCCAATGAATCTCATTTTAGAGTCTTGTTCTTTTGCAGCATTTGTAACATCATCAATTAATTGATTTGTTTCATTGATTTTCTCTTCAAGTTCATTAAATCCTTCAATCATAGAATCACTAATTTTTTTACCTTCTTTTGTTTTAAGTGTAGCACTTTCAACTAAGTTTGTAATCTCTTTAGCTGCATCCGCAGATCTATTTGCTAGGTTTCGAACTTCTGCTGCAACTACTGCAAATCCTTTTCCAGCTTCACCTGCTGTTGCTGCTTCAACAGCTGCATTTAGTGAAAGAATATTTGTTTGGAAAGCAATTTGATCAATAATAGCAATTGCTTCATTAATTGCACTTACTTTGTCATTAATATCATCCATAGAAGTTGCAGTTTTAGAAGCTAGGTTTTTACCTTTATTTGCAGACTCTTTTGTGTACGATGAAATATTTGACATCTCACTAGCTTTTTGGTTTGTACTACTAATTGTTTGACTAATATCTTTAATTGCATTAGTTGTTTCATCTAATGATTCTGTTTGTTTAATTGCATTTTGATTTAAAATATTAACATCTCTTGTTAATTGTTCTGAACTATTTTTTAGTGTTAATCCATCTTTTTGATTAGATCTAAGCATATCTGTAATCATTTTATTCATAGAGATAATCTCTTTTCCAATCTCTCCATTTGCATTATCATCAAGTCTTGCTCTAAAGTCATAGTTTGCATAACTCTCAAGAACTTTAGCTAACTGATTAATATCATTTCCTACAAAACATTCTAGTTTTTGTAACATTTCATTAATTAATTCTTTTAATTCATTTAGAGATTTTGTACTAGAGTCTTTTGAAATTCTTCTACTTAAATGACCTTCTCCAACGCTATTTACAACGTCTTTTACATCATTAATAAGTTCATTTTCTTCATTAATACTCTTTGTAATTGTTTTAACATTAGCATTAATATTTTTAGCCATTTTTCCAAACTCATCATCTTGAGTGATTTCAATTTCTTTAATATCATCAGTTTGTTTGTTTAAGAATTTGAAGAAATTATCTAATCCACGCTCAATTGTATTTAATTTGTTTGTTAATATTCTAGTTCCAATAAATACAACAATACCAATTAATAATGTTGTAATTAATCCTGCAAAGATTGAGAACTTCTCAATAACATAGGCATCTTCCAAATACTCTTCATCAGGAACTGATAATCCAAATCCCCAGTTTATATCTGAATCACTAATTTCAAATGATGCAAGGTAGTTAAATGAAGGCTTATTATTGATTTCTGATTTATTCTCAAAAAATAGATCTTTTTTGTTTTTGATATTTTTAATAATATCTTTTGAAATAGGAGTTTTATTGATTTGTTCTAGTTTTTTCCCATGGTTTTTAGCATTTGGATGGGCAATTAATGTTCCTTGAGAAGTTAAAATATATCCATAACCACTGTCAAGAATTTTTAATTTAGAGATTTTTTGTACGATTTTATCTAATGAAATATCGATTCCAACAACACCTACAAATTTACCTTTCTTGTACATAGGAATTGAAACTGTAGTATTTAATACATTTTTCCCATCTACTTCAAATTTATATGGTTCAGTAATAAATTCTTTTTTTGTTCTCTCAGGTTCTGTAATCCATTTATTGTTTTTAAGAACTGGATATTGCCATACAAGATTTATTTCACCATTATTTTTCATTACATAAGGTGAGAATCTACCTGTTTCATCATGGGCATATCTATTAGCCATTCTTGAAATATTTGGATAAAACGAGTTTGGTTCAAAATATGTCCAAACCCCAACAATATAAGGATTTTTTTCTAATATTGAACTCATAAGTTCAACAAGAACAGGTTTATCATACATTACATTTTCATTTAATGCAGTTTCTAGTGTTGCACTGAATGTTTTAATTAGAACAACCGATTTCTCGATGTCACCTTTGATTTCTAATGCATTTTTATAACCCAATTGCATCATATAGTCTTTAGATATTTTTTTACTATCTTTAAATGCTTTATTTGAGATTAGATATGTAGAGATTGTAGATAAGACAATTAATACAGATAATACACCAAATAATAACTTTTTACTAAAATTTAAATTATTAAACATTATACAAACCTTTTTTCCTAGTAATAATCAATTATTATATATAAAAAGTGTTTAGTTTTTGTTATTAAAAAGCATTAATTTTGTAAATTTCGAAATTCGCTTTTATGGTGCTAGTCTAGATATTTCCCATTTGCCAGATTCGTTTTTTTCATATAGAAATCTATCATGTAATCTATCTTGTCCACCTTGCCAAAATTCGACTCTTATAGGTTTAACAATATAGCCACCCCAAAATGATGGAAAAGGTACTTCCCCACTTGCAAATTTGTTTTTCATTTCATCAAATTTTTGCTCTAATAAACTTCTTGATGAGATTACTTCACTTTGATGTGAAACCCAAGCTCCTAATTGACTTCCTTTTGGTCTTGCCAAGAAATATTTTAGGGATTTAGTTTTTGATATTTTTTCAATTGAACCTTCAATTTTTATTTGTCTTTCTAGTTCTAACCATGAAAAAAGTAGGGCTGATTTTGGATTTTCTTCGATTTGTTGGGCTTTTTTACTTTTGTAGTTTGTAAAAAAAACAAAACCATCTTCATCAAAAGTTTTTAATAATACTGTTCTAATACTTGGCATCATATCTTTACCAACTGTTGCTAAACTCATTGCATTTGGTTCACATAACTTTTCATTTAATGCATCATTAAACCATATTTCAAATTGTTTAAAAGGATTAGTGTTTAGGTCTTTTTCTTCTAAACCTTTTGTAGTATATTTACCTCTAAGATGTGTTAAGTCCAAAATATCTCCTAGTGTTGATAATATATTTTATCTAATACTATCTCAAAGTCTAAGATAAATATTCTGGTTTATGTAAAAAGAATCCTTGAGAATGAGTTATTCCTAACTCTTTTACCATTTCATGGATTTGCTCAGAGTGAACAAACTCAGCAACAATTTCAATTCCAAGTTTTTGAGCGAAGCTTACAATAGTTGAAACAGTTAAGTGTAAATTTTCATTCGTATCAATATCTCTAATTAGTGAGCCATCAATTTTTAGAATATCAATATTTAATTTAATAATATATTCAAAGTTTGAATATCCTGTTCCAAAGTCATCAATGGCTATTTTACAGCCAATTCTTTTCATTTTTGTAATAAATGAAGATACTTCATCAAAGTTTTCAATACCTTCTGATTCTACAATTTCTAAGATTGCTTTTTTTGCTGTATTTGTTTCTATTAATTTATTTACTAAAAAATCTACAGTTTTTTTATTTGTTATATCTTGAATAGTAAGATTTATTGAGAACATTTTGTCTTTATCTTGAAAATATGTACATGCTTTTTCTATCATGATTCTTGTCATATTTGGATAAAGTTTAGCTTTTTTCGCATGTTCTAAGAATTTAAATGGAGAAATAATAGTTCCATCTTTTTGTTTCATTCTCATTAATGTTTCATATTTATATTCATTAGTATTATTGTTATAAATCTTTTGTGCATACATTAGTATAGAGTCGTGTTTTAGAGCATATTTAATCTCTTTTGTAAAATTAATATTCTCTTTTAACTTCTCTTGAATATCAATTCTATCATTAAATACACATACTTCTAAGTTTTTCTCTTTGGCATGAGATAAAGCCATTTCCGTATTAGTAATTAAAGTCTTTTTTCCCGTAGCAATTCCAATAGTAAGAGATAAGTTAAAAATATCATCATCTACTGTAAAGTCTACTTTTGCCATATGTTCAACAATTCTCTCACATGTTAAAGTAAGTTCTTTTAGTGAGAAATCACCTCTTGCTAAAATTGCAAAAATATCACCTGAAATTCTATACATATTTAGATTAGTACTTTTGAATTTTAGTAACTCTGTTGCGAATTGTTCTAATATTCTATCTCCAACATCGATTCCATATGAATCATTTAAATCCTTGAATCTATCAATATCTATGATTGCAAGTTTAGGAAATACCACACTTTTAAGATCTGTAATCATTTTTGATCTATTGTATAAATTACATAATTCATCAATTGATTGTTTATAAATAATTTTATCTTTTTCATACAATGAACTTACATCATGTCTAATTCCAATAAACTCTGTAATTTCTGAGTTTTTATCTAAAATTGGAATAATAGTTGTGTTTACATAATAAGAAGTACCATCTTTTCTTCTATTACAAATAATTGCTCTAAATATCTCTTTTTTTCTTACTGTTTCCCAAAGATCTCTAAACACTTCATCTGGTACTTCAGGATGTCGTATAATGCTGTGCATTTTTCCTATAAGTTCATCTTCTTCATATCCAGAGATTGAGCAAAAATTATCATTTACATAAGTAATTTCTCCATCAAGGTTTGTTTTTGAAACAATAGCACTTTCATCTAAGGCATTTTTATATTGTCCAAGTAGTGTCAAACTATCAAATAAGTTTTCACTTGTTTTATCATGATCTTGTAAGTGGTTATTAATATCTTTTATATAATTATTTGAAGCTGTTAGTTCATGGTTCTTTTTTTCTATATTTGCTTCGAAGACTTTTCTTTTTTCTATATCTCTCCATGAAATATATAAATATTCTTCATCTTTTATTTTCATTGGTTTTAAAGTAATCTCAACCCAGAATGTTTCATTAGTAATTTTTTTATGTAACCATTCAAATCTAATTACCCCATTGTCATAAGAGTTTTGCATCATTTCATTTGCTTTTTGTTTTGAGCTTTTTCCATCTGGTTGAAATTGAGGTGAAATATATGCAGGGTGAGTATCTATTAAATCATCTTTTGATGATATATTCAAGGCTTTTAATGCAGCTTTATTACAGTCTACATATTTGAATCCTTTAACAAATAGAATTGGATCAACAGAGTTCTCAAAGAGAGTATCATAATGATCAATATTGTTAAAAGTAAAATTATTTTCCATATTTTATGTGGCCTTGTTTTATTAAAGTGTATAAATATATAACAATAAAACTTAAATAAAGCAAGGTGTTTCTCTATAAAAATAATTTTTTTATAGAGAAAAGTGAAAATTAGTCAAAAATCTTTAAAACTATCTCTTTTAGTTCTTTTTTCATAACATCATTCAATATTTTTTTATTTGAATAAATATAGAAAGGAACAGTGTTTAACATTGATTGTTTAAGTCTTTTTCTAAGAGTAGATACTTCATCAATATTAGTTAATTCTTCTCCATCATATAAACAGAAATCTTTTTGTATTCCTATTTTAAAAGATACAACTTGAAAAGTAAAAAATAAATCATCTTTTTTATTTTCCCATCTTTTAATAAAAGAGTCTAATTCTTTTTGTAGGATTTTAGATTTATGTTCTGTAATATATCCAAAACTCTCTCTAAATTTGTATCTTTCAACTGTAGAAAATCCAAGTACTTTATAAAACTCATTTAAGTTTTTCCAAGGACTTCTGAATCTTCTTTTTCCAAATAGTACCTCTTCAAAAGAGTATAAATATTTTTTTTCATGAGCTTCTAAATCTTCTCTATCTTTGATTAAAAAATACTCATGTTTAAATAATGAGATTAACCAGTTTTCATCTAACATAGAGATATTATCTAACTCTTTTTCTATGTTTTTATCTTTGAAATTCCAAAGCATAGAAATATTATGTAAAATATCACTTTGTGTTTCTTCATCATTAAAATATTTTGTAGATAAATATTGAACAACATTTTCAAGTAGAGCATCAGTTTTTGCAATACCGTGATTATAAATAACTTTTTTATATAAATTAAATCTCATTTCTAACATATGTTCAATATCAATTAAAGACATGTCAAAAAAGCTAAGATAAAAATTATTATTCTTTTTTACTAATACAGCTTGTTTTGTAATTCTAATATGATCATTAGGTCCAGTAATATATCCACTAGCTAACATATCTCTATTTACATAATCTAATCTATCAGCATCAACTGTACTATCAATAAATTTATGTAAAACATTAAAATCAAAACCATTATAAACTTTGTCTTCAAAAATATATAATGATAGTTTTTCAATTAGTTTTATATACTCTTTGTCAATATTCTTTTTAAGAAGACTACTTACTTCGTATTGGAATAATAATGATAATAAGTTTTTACCAATTGCTTCATGTAATACTTTTGATGCATTGTTTGTAATGTCATCATATATATCTTTGAATTCAATCTCTTTTTGTACTAATACTTCTTGATTTAACTCTTTTTCTTTAATCTTGTTATAGACTTTTTTTAGAGCATTTTCAATTTGATGAGAGAAGGGTAGATGTCCTACATCATGTAATAAACCAACAATTCTAATAGTTTGTAAAACAATACTATATGTTGCTCTATGGGCTTTTGATTTTGTAGGAACTGTAAATTGATATAAAGCTTTATTATCAAAATATTCCATATCATCTAAATCTAATTTTAGGTCTTCTTCTTTTATTATTTGAATAATTACATCTTTTAATGAGTTTAAAAAATCATTTTTAGTTGTTTTATCCGCATTTAGTAAAGAGTTTTTAAACATAAAAGAAGCTAAATGCATAGTACCAAGAGAATGAATAAATCTCTTGGTTGTGATTGATGGATATGAAAAATATGCTAAAGCATTTTGTGTAATAAATTGTAATCTATTTACAACTTTTGTTTGTAAAATCTTGTCTTCAAGTTTTGTGTATTCGATATGATTATAAATTGTATCGTTAATTAGTCTATTTTGTATTTTATATTCCTTATCTAGATCTTTTTTCAAAGATTCTTTCTGTAAATTCAGCGAATTTACCTCTAACTGCTTTTTCTAGTTCTATTGCAAACATCTTAACTTCAGGATGTTCAAACTTAGTATGTTTAAGCAGAGTTGTTAATCCATTATTATATTTATTTAAATATAAATTATCGATTTGCCGATTCGAACCAATTACAACTGCCATACAAGATTCATCTAGTCTTGATAGAATTAATTGTGTTGTATTCTCTGAGCTATTTTGCCATTCATCCATTATTACAATAGCACTAGATAGAGTTCTACCTCTAGCTTCTCCTGGCCATAATGTTTCCATACAATACTTTGATTCAAGTTCTGAGATTTTTGATTCTATTGATTCACTGTTCTCTCTATTTTCTGACTTTTTAAGATGTTTTTTTGCAATAAACTCTAAAGTATCTTGTAATGCCATATTATAGATTCTAAACTTCTCATCATTTCCTGCTAAGTATCCAACATCAGCACCTTTATCTAGGGACTCAATAGAGTTTCTAACATAAACAATTTTGTCATAATATCCTAAATCAATTAGTCTCATTGCGCAAACAATTGACATAAGAGTTTTCCCACTTCCTGCTTTTGCATCAATAACTAATAAGTCGTACATATTAGATAAAATTGCTTTTGTAAATAGTTTTTGTTTTAAATTTACTGGTTTTACATTTAGAGCTTTGAAGTCATTCTCTTTTAATAAATCAAGTTTTCCATTATGTGTAATTGCATATTCGCTATTACCATCAGAACTTTCAAATATATAAGAGAAGTTCTCTTGGGAGTGTTCAGGATCTATCTCTTCAACTGCTTTATTATCTAAGGAATTAAATATAGTAGAGTCTAGCTCTATATTTTTAACAAACTCAAATTTTGGTACAGTTGATTTATCATCATGTAGAGTTTCTGTTTTGATACTTTTAAATAAAGCGAAGATTCTTGCATAAACATCTAATGATAAGAATATAGTTTGTGCACCTTTATAATACTCTTGTGCAATTGAAGCTACTTCAATGATTCTTTTATCATTACTTTCACTTAAATGTATTTGTTCTATTTGTGTGTCATATGTATCTTTTGAGATAATATCTAGATTAATTTCGTCATTTGAAAACTTTACCACTTTGAAACCAAGTTTATAGTCAACTTCCTTAATTTTCATCTTTGCTAATAATCTTGCAAATTCTCTTGAATAAAATCCTAGTTCATTTGTCAGCTTTTTTTTATCCTCTAATTCTAATAAAACTGTTTCAGGAATTACAATATGGTTGGTTTTATTGTCAGAGATTTTAAATAGATTCTGAAGATTTTGTAAGATGATGTTTGTGTCTAGTACATATACTTTTTCTTTCATATTTCATTATAGCACGTATTGGTTACAAAGTAATAACAAAATATGGCAATAAATAATCAAATAAAGTTTAAATTACTCTTGAATTATTTTTTTAAAGTAGTATAATATTTGCAAAAAACTAAATAACATCAGGTCTTTACTTTGAACAGAATAAGAAGAAATAATATACACTACTTATTAAAAACATCTTTAGAACTAGCTAATGAGGCTATTTATTTAATTGATTCTAATGGTAAAATAATATTTGCAAATGCCACTGCCTGTACGGTTTTAGGCTATATGCGTAAAGAGGTATTAAAGCTTAATGTTTGGGATATAGATGGTATTGTCTCAACAAAAAAAGAGTTCTTATCAAAACTAAAACTAATCAAAGAATATGACCCTGAAACTCCTATAAAAATACAATCTACACATAGAAAAAAAGATGGTACTTATATGCCTGTTGAAATTAGCTCACGTGTAGTTCTTATCAATAATAAAGAGCATATAATCTCTTATGTTACTGATATAACTGACAAAGTTAATCAAGATGAAAAACTTAACTTATATTTTGAATTTATTAAAGAATCAAATGAAATTATAATCTTAGTGGATTTTGAAACACAAAAAATTGAGTTTGCAAATCAAGAGGCTTGTTTGGTTTTAGGTTATACCCTAGAAGAGTTTAAACAAGTGAGAATTTCTCAAATAAGAAAAGCCATTGGTGATAATGCTCAAATTCCAGGTGTATTTAAAGAGATATCTCAAACGAAAAACCTTATTACTTTAGGACAATATATATGTAAAGATGGAAGTAGCGTTTTTGTAGAAACATCTCTTAGTTTGAAAAACTTCCAAGGAAAAGATTATATTCTTGCTTTCTCAAGAGACATTAGTGATAGGCTAGAGTTAGAAAAAAGAAGAGAAGAAGTAAATACCAAACTTGCAAATTATAATAAAACCCTAAAAGATGAAGTATCAAAAATCAAAAAAGAACTAGTAGAGTATGAAGATATTATGCATAGACAATCTAAAATGGCTGCTATGGGAGAGATGTTAGAAAACATAGCTCATCAATGGAGACAACCTTTATCTGTTATTTCAGTACTATCAACGGGAATGCAAATTAATCATGAATCAGATAATCTAGACTCAGTTACTTTAAGTAATGGTTTAAATGATATTAATACAAGTGCTCAATACTTATCAAAAACTATTGATGATTTTAGAGATTTTTTCAAACCTAATTATAATAAGAGTACTTTTCCTATTAGAGAAGTAGTTGAATATACTGTTAATCTTGTAAAAACAAAATTTGCATCTTTACATATTGTTATTGTTGAAAATATTATGGACTTAGATGTATATACTTTTAAAAATGAGTTAATTCAAGTAATTATTAATATTCTAAATAATGCTGGAGATGAATTAATTGAATCAAAAAATAAAAGAAAATTAATATTTATAGAAGCCTATACTAATGATAATTCCATTTTTATTAAAATAAAAGACAATGCAGGTGGAATTCCACCTCATATTCTCAATAGAATTTTTGAACCATACTTTACTACAAAACATAAATCTCAAGGAACAGGAATCGGACTGTTTATGAGTAATGAAATCATAAAGAAGCACATGAAAGGCGATATTATCGTAAAGAATAGAGAATTTATGTATGAAGATGCCTTATATAAAGGTGCTGAATTTATTATCAAACTGCCTCACCAATAAAAAAATCTACTCAAACTGTTTAAAAATAGAATAAATCAATAAATAATTTATTTTAACATTCCATTATTCTTACATTTTATTTAATTATCATATAATATTTTAAATTTAAATAATTATGTTTAGTATTAAAGGATATAAAAATGAGGATTATGATTGTTGATGATTCCAAGGTCGCTAGACTTGGAGTTAAAAAATCATTACCTGCAAATATGATAGAAATCAATGATATTGAATTTGCTTCAAATGGACAAGAAGCAGTTGATAAATATAAAAATAATAAATTTGATTTAATTTTTATGGATTTGACAATGCCAATAAAAAATGGATATGAAGCAACAAAAGAGATTAGTTCTCATGATAAAGATTCGTATATTATTGTAATTACTGCTGATATTCAAAATAAAGGTTTATCTCTTGCTAGAGAAAATGGGGCAAGAGATGTTATTAAAAAACCAATTGATCCAAGTAAACTAAATCATGTTTTAGTTGACTTTTTTAAAAATAGAGAAAAACAAAATGGATAATATAATGGATTTTAATGAAGATGAAATAGATTTCTTACAAGAGTTATTAAATGTCTCTTTTGGAGGATCAACTGCGCTTATATCGAATATGTTAGATACTTTTGCAACTATGCATATACCAAAAATAAAAATGCTTAATATTAAAGAATTAAAAGATTTTATAAATAAGAACTTTAATGAATCAGAAGAGTATGTGGTTTTTTCTCAGCAGTTCAGAGGTGGAATCGAAGGAGAAGCAGTTTTTATCTCTAATTACAACTCTATAAAACATTTAAGTGTGGTACTAAATGAAGATGATGAAGTCCAAGAAGTTGAAGATATTATTGATTTATCGTCAGAGTTATTAAACATTGTTAACTCAGCAACAATAAAAGATATGGCTAAAAATCTTGATAAAGAGGTGTTTTTTGCACAACCTTCAATAAAAAGTGTAAGAAGTAATGAGATTATTGGTAATACAAATCTAACAAGTTATAAAACAATTATTGTTGTTTCAACTGTATTAGATTTTGAGAAAGAGGATATTACAGGTACTTTGTATGTACTTTTAAAACCTAAAACTATAGAGATTATAAAAAGAGCTGCCCAAGAGTTCTTTTCTGAGGTATAAAGACTATGAAGTTTGATGAAATTTTTAGCGATACACAAATTCTGGAATATTTTAATTTTGGAATATGTATTTTAGATCCAGATTTAAAAGTACAGTATTGGAATAGTTGGATATCTTTTTTTACTAAGATATCTCCAAATGAAATAAAAGGACAAAATCTAGAAGAGTTTTTTCCTAATATAAATATCAAGAAGTTAAAAAGACAAATAGTAGCCGCTATTAGTATTGACTCTGCTACATATTATACTTCAAAAGATGGTTATATATTTCCTATTGAATTAGATGAAATTACAAATCCTATTTATAAATATATGCAACAACAAATTACAATTTTCCCAATTAGTGATAATTACGTATTATTAAGTATTGCAGATCAAACATCACTAAAAGAAGCAAATAAAAAGATAAAAGAGTTTACACAAATTATTGAGAGAAAAAGAAAACTTTTAAAAGATAAATTAACTGGATTAGAAAATAGAAATAAACTACTTTTAGATTTAGATATTGATGAGAATAAACAATTAGCACTATTTAATATCAAAGGTTTTAATGAAATAAACGATTTCTTTGGTTATGAATTAGGGGATAAGTATCTTATTTTTATTGCGAATAAGTTTTTAGAGTTTACAAAAGATTTAGATATTGATATTTTTAAATTAACAGCGGATGAGTATGTTTTATACTCTGCTAATAATAAAACCTATACTAATGATGAGTTTATAGAAATTACTCAGAATATTCTAAAAGATTTAGAGAATCAATACTTTTTCAATGATTCTCAACGATTAGCAATATACCTAAGTGTTGGAGTATCTTTTTATCAAGATAAGATTTTAGAAACTGCTGATATCGCTATGAAAAAATCTAAACAAAAAAAAGAACTTATTGTTTATGATGATAGTATCAATAGGGAAAAAGAGATACAAGAAAAACTAAAATGGTTTGAAGTTTTAGAAGAAGCTATAAGTTCAAATAAAATAAAAACATTTTTCCAACCAATTTTTAATATGCAAACTAAAGAAATAGAAAAATATGAAACTTTAGTTCGTTTAATAGATAAAAATGACAAAGTAATTTCTCCTTATTTTTTCTTGGATATTTCTAAACAAGCAAAACTATATAATGAAATCACAGCAACTGTGATCAATCAAAGTTTTGAGAAGTTTAAAGATAATGATTATGAATTTTCAATTAATTTTTCAGTAGAAGATATAGAACATGAACCAACTGTAAATCTTTTAGTTTCAAAACTTCAAGAGTATCCTTCAATTGCAAATAGGTTAGTTATTGAGCTTTTAGAAGATGAGGGAATTGAGAACTTTGAAATGATAAATGAGTTTATCTTAAAACTAAGAGCCTTTGGGGTTAAGTTTGCTATTGATGATTTTGGAACTGGATATTCGAATTTTTCATATCTTCTAAAATTAGATATTGATTACCTAAAAATTGATGCTTCCCTAATCAAAAATATAAACCTTGATACAAACTCTAAAAAGATTGTTGAAACATTAGTTGAGTTTAGTAAGAAAATTGGAGCAAAGACAATAGCTGAATTTGTTCATAATAAAGAAGTATTTGATGATATTTCAGACATTGATATAAACTACGCACAAGGTTATTATATTGATGAACCACGGGCAAATATTGGATCAAAACCACTTTGGAAATAATAAATATATTTAAAAGGATAAGTTATGGATCATAAGGAATTTATGACAAATATGTCAGAACTTTCAATTGTTTATATTGAAGATGATGTAAATATTAGAAAATATATTTGTGAATTTTTAAGTAGATATTGTAAAAATATATATGAAGCATCAAGTGCAGAAGAGGGTTATACTTTGTATAAAGAGCATAAACCTCAGATTCTTTTAGTAGATATCAACCTTCCTAAGATGAGTGGAATGGAACTTATTTCATTAATTAGAGAGAATGATAAAAATACAAGAGTTATTATCTCTACGGCATATACAAATAAAGAGTTTACTATTGAAGCTGTAGAGTTGTTTATTACTAGGTATTTAGTAAAACCAATAACTAGTAAAGATTTAGTAGAAGCTTTCAAAAAAGCTATAAATGAGTTTCAAGAAGTGTTCCCTAATTTTGGAAATATTGATTTGGGTGAAAGCTTTTTTTATGATAGAAGAAAAAGAGTTTTATTCCAAGAGCTTGAGGAGATTGGTTTACGAAAAAAAGAGATGCAAATCTTAGAGTTTTTTATTAAAAAGAATGAACAAATTATAAGTTATGAATCTTTACAGAATGAAGTTTGGGAAGATGAGGTAATGACTGAAAACTCTATTAGAAGTCAGATTAGAAATATAAGACAAAAAACCCATCATGGGATTTTTTCAAATGTAAGTGGAGTAGGTTATAAACTATATAAAAGTGAAAAACTATGAATAGCCTAAAAAAGATAGCTAATCAAGGTGAGTTTAGTATTGATGCAAACTCTTCTATCAAAGAAGCAATGGCTATTATGCATAAAAATAAAAATGGTAGTGTTGTTTTAATTGAAAATCTAAAGCCGGTTGCTATTATTACTGAAAGTGATATTGTTAATACTTTAAAAGCTAATATGAATCTAAATAAAAGATCTATTGAAATAGCTACAAGAAAAGTAATATCAACAAATGAGAATAGACCAGTTGAGTATGCTTTTGATTTATTAATACAACATAGTATTAGAAGAATAATACTTGTTGATAATGAAGGTTTATACAAAGGTATAGTTCTTCAAAAAGATTTATTTGAATATCTAGAAGAAGATGTATATAAAATTGATTTAAAAGTATCTGATATTATTAAAACTGATCATTCAATACAAACAGTTCAAATGGATGATACTATTAAAAAAGCCGTAAGTATTATGCAAAAATATCAAATAGGTTCAGTTGTAGTTTTAGATGGTAATACTCATGTGGGAATTATTACTGAAAAAGATATTTTAAAACTTACTTATTATGAGGTTGAGTTATCTCAAAAAGTAGCTACATGTATGAGTTCTCCAATTATTAGCGTAAAGGTTGATACTCTAGTAACAAATGTTATTGAGTTAATGAAAGTACAAAGTATTAGAAGAGTTGTAGTTTTAGATAATAAAGAAAAAATAGTAGCAATTGTTACAAATAGAGATATTCTAAAACATATCAAAGGTAACTATACAAGAATTCTACAGAATAAAATCAAACATGCCCAAGAGATAATGGACTTTTTGCCTGAACCAATTATTGAAATCTTTTATTCTAAGAATGAAGAAGTGATTTATTGGATGAATGAACAAGCTCATAAACTATTTGGAAATGACTTAATTGAACAAAAAGTTACAAGACTATTCAAGTTAGAAGATTGGGAAGAGATTAAAAGCTTTTTATTAAGAAAAAAACAACTAAAAAATAAATCAGTTGAAATAAAAGGTTCTATCTACGAAATATCTGGAACAATCTCAAAGAATGTAAATACTAATTTTATTAAATTAATTTTTAAAGATGTAACAAATTATGAACAAGAAAAAACAAAACTTCAAAATCTAATTGATAATGAAATAGAGAGACGAATGGATAGTGAGTACTTGCTAATGCAACAAGCAAAACTCGCTACCATGGGAGAAATGATAGGTCATATTGCACATCAATGGAGACAACCCCTAGCTCAATTAGGTGGGATTTTTATGAATCTAGAGTCTGCTTATGCTTTTAATGAACTAGATGAAAAGTACTTAAATCAAAGAGTTTTACATGGAAATGATTTATTAAAATATATGTCTAATACCATTGAAGATTTTAGGAACTTTTTTGAACCAAATAGAACAAAAGAAGTTTTTGATTTATCTGAATATATTCAAAATGCTGTGAATATAATTAATGCTTCTTTAACATATCATCATATTAATTTAGACTTTCATAAACCATCAAAGACTATTAATACTACTGGTTTTCCAAGTGAGTTTTCCCAAGTAATTCTAAATATCTTAGCTAATGCACAAGATGTATTAGTTCAAGAAGATATTAAAAATCCCTTTATAAAAATAGTTCTTCGAGAGACAAAAGATAAGGTTTATATTGATATTGAAGATAATGGTGGAGGAATTAATCTAAGTGTTATTGATAAGGTATTTGATATTTATTTTACTACAAAATCAAAAAAAGAGGGTACTGGCTTAGGACTTTATATTTCTAAATTAATTATTGAAACAAAATTATCTGGGGAAATTAATGTAAGTAATAGTGATGTAGGTGCTGTATTTACAATTGAGTTATCAAAGGATAATATTCTAAGTGATGAGGTACTTTAAAACCCATGCGGTTTTAAAGTACAAAATTTTAAGCTGACTCAAGCTTTCTTGTTTGAAGCTCTTCTACTGCTGCATCAATATCATCAAAAGAAATATCTTTTAAATCTTCCACTGGCATATCCCACCATTGTAATTCTAATAATTTTTCAATTGTTTCTTCATCAAATCTATATTTTAATACTTTTGCTGGAACTCCACCTACAATAGCATAAGGGGGAACATCTTTAACTACAACAGATCCACCAGCAACAATAGCTCCATCTCCGATACTTAGACCTCTTTTTACAACTGCTAAAGAACCAACCCATACATCATTACCAAAAATAGTCTCTTTTGGTCTAGTGATTTTCTTTTGATCAAAATCTTCAATATAATCAGGGAAGTGAAGTTTTAAATTGTATTGTATTGCTGATGAGCTTAACCAAGTTGTTGGGTGATCAAATGCACCTAATTCACAGTTTTTACCAATTGAACAATATTTCCCCATTTTACTACCAGGAAATAAAGTAGTACCGCTATTAATAAATGTGTAGTTACCAATATTACATGAATGTTTTACATTTGCAGTTCCTACTAGTCTAACAGGGGCATTAAGTATTGTATTCTTACCAACTTTAGCTTCTTTTGAAATATAATTAATGTCTTTCATTTATATACCTTTTATTCTTTGTATTAGTTGTGTTGTGGAAACATCAGGTGTTCTTGGTAAGTATTGAACTTTACATATTTCGTTAAATTCATCAAATTTACCTGCCCAGTCATCTCCCATAATTAGCATGTCCGCGTCATATTTAAGTAAATATTCTTTTTTTAATTCTAATGATTCTTCTAAAAAAACATCATCTACGAAGTTTAATGAAGAGATTATTTTCATTCTTTCATCTTCTGAATATACAGGTGTTCTACCTTTTTTATTAAAATTTAATTTATCAGAAGAAATTCCAACTATTAATTCATCTGCGTATTTTGCAGCTCTTTCAAGAATTTTTAGATGTCCATAGTGAAATATATCAAATGTGCCAAATGTTAAAACTCTTTTCATTCTCTTTTCCTAAATATTAAATAAGTTTATTTATTATAGATAAATAAAATGTAACAATAATGGAATATCTTATTTATTTATATTCATTTAAATAAGATTTGTTATTTTTTTATAAAAAATTATACGTTTTTTACATTTTATTAATATATAATCACCTATTAATCTATAAGGTGAAATATGAAAAAAATATTAGTAGTTGATGATAGTAAAACAATATTATATGGTATAAAAGACAGTTTAGAACAAAAAAGTGATTATGAAGTATATACGGCAATGTCATACAAAGAGTGTGCAGAAATTTTATTAGAACATAAAGGAAGGTTTGACGTAGCGTTATTAGATTATAGTCTTCCTGATGCTAAAAATGGTGAGATTGTTGAATTTATTAGCAAGTTTAAAATTAAATCAGTTTTATTAACTGGTTCATCTTTGGATACAAATAATAAAGTTTTCTCAACTGAAACAGTAGTTGATTATGTAATCAAAGATGGTAGTCAAGCTATTGATTATGCAACATCTATTGTAAATAGAATTGTTGAAAATGAAAATGTAGAAGTTTTAATTGTGGATGATTCAAAAACATTTGCTCATAAAATGGAAGCTTTATGTGAACAATATAACCTACGAACTTCAGTTAGATATAGTGGAGAAGAAGGACTTAAAGCTTTAAATGAAAGATCTCATATAAAAGTAGTATTAGTAGATTATATGATGCCTGATATGAATGGTTTAGAGTTTACTTCAAAACTAAGAAAAAAATATAAAAAAGATGAAGTATCTGTTATTGCATTATCTGGTTCAGAAGATAAAGAACTAGTATCAAAATTCTTAAAATATGGCGCTAATGACTTTTTATATAAAGACTTCTCAAAAACAGAATTCTTCTCAAGAATTAATAGTAATATCGAAATTATTCAGTTATTTGACTCAATTAGAGATAAAGCTACAAGAGATCATATGACAGGAATGTTTAATAGAAGATATTTCTTTGAAACTGGTAGAGAAATGTATGAAAGAGCAAAAGCTAGAAAAGAGAATTTTGCTTTAGCAATGTTAGATATTGATAAGTTTAAAAATATCAATGATACATGGGGACATGATATTGGAGATATTGCTATTAAAGAAGTTGGTAAAATTCTTGCAAAATATCTAAATAAAGATTCATTAATTTCAAGAGTTGGTGGAGAAGAGTTTTGTATTATGATGCATAATAGACCAGAACAAGAAGTAATTCAAACTTTTGAAGAAATTAGAGAAGCCTTTGCAAAAAATGTAATCAAACTTGATAATTTAAACCTAAAATACACAGTTTCTATTGGTCTTTGTATTGATTTTGGAGAGTCATTAGAACAAATGATGAAATTCTCTGATGTATCATTATATGAAGCAAAAGAAAAAGGTAGAAATAAAGTAATTATGTATGAAGGAATTATTTAAATTTTTTAATTCTTAGAAATAAATTTTAGCTATAATTCTTATTGATAAAATTAATAATAAGGAATTATAGTTAGAATGCGAGATCTCTTTAAATCCCCATCATTTCTTAACTTTGTATTTGTAGTAGTAGGTTCAGTTTTCTCTGCTATTGGTGTTGTATCTTTTTTAGTACCAAATAGTTTAATTACAGGAGGAACAGCTGGTTTAGCCCTGTTATTTCATCATGTAAGTTCTCTTACTATTGGTACTTGGATGTTTTTGATTAATGTACCTTTAGTTTTATTAGGTATTAGATACTTTGGTAAAATGTATGCTGTAAAAAGTGTAGCTACTATTATATTTATTTCAGTGTTAATTGACTTTCTAAAAGAGTATATCTCTTTACCTCAAGCTACTTCTGAAACATTACTTGCTTCTATTTTTGGAGGAGTTTTTATTGGTTTAGGTTTAGGTTTTATTATTCGTGGTAAATCCTCTGCTGGTGGAAGTTCAATTATCGCAACTATTATTGCTTCAACTACTAAGTATAAAGCTTCTGAAGCAATGCTTTTTATTGATGCTGCGGTTATACTTCTTTCAATTTATGTTTTTGATGACATTGACAAAGCTCTATGGAGTATTGTAAGTATTTATGTAACATCAAAAATTGTAGATGTTATTCTAACTGGTCGTCCATCTAAAAAAGTAGTTCACCTTGTAACAGATAAAGTTGAAATACTAGCAAAAGAAGTAAAAGATAAATTAGGTCCTGAAGGAACTATTATAAAAGGTGAAAACCTATCTTCTGATGGTGAGAAAAAAATGATATTAATTGTTGTTGAAATATCAAAAATACAAGTTTTAAAAGAAATAGCTAAACGTAATGATCCTGAATCATTTTTAGTAATTAGTGAAGCTTCTGAATTGTTAGGAAGAGGTAACTAAAGTTTAGGAATATTCCTAAACTTTAGATAATTTTGAAAGTTGCTCAATAATATTTTTTGCACTTTCTTCATTTAAAGGTTTTTCATAAGTAGTTAGAATCTCTCTAGCTAAAATATTTGCACCTAAATGTTGGAACATAATTCTCATAGCTTGAAGACCTTTTGCTCCACCTCCACCACTGTGAGTAGCTAAAGCAACGACTTTTTGCTCAAATGCATCTCTCCAGCTTTTTGTAGCTCTAGAAGTCCATGCCATTGCATTGTTTAATACAGGAGGCATTACACCATTATATTCAGGTGCAACAATAATAAATGCTTTTAAATCTAAAATATGGTTTGCTAAATCTAAAGCAACTTCTGGAATACCATTTGCTTCTTCTTCAACTGTACTATATAAAGGTAGATTTAAATCTACAAGATTTATTAATTCTACTTCACAATTTAATTCATTTGCTATTTCTTCTAATTTTTTACCTAGGTTTCTATTGTTATTAGCACTTGCTACTAAAATTCCAATTTTTGACATAATTTATTTCCTTATAATTTATTGTATTTAATAAAAGTTTTTGATTATATCAAATAATTACTTTTTTTTTGAATATAACGAATAATATAATATTTTTGTTAACTTTTTTTGAATATTTATTACATATCAAGTGTAATTCATGTAGTATAAAATACAAAATCATCTAAGATAGACAGCATATGGAAAATACAAAAGAAAAACAAATTTTAAAAATAATTAAATATACTCCGCCTATATTTACAATAATTATTTCAATTTTAATTACATTATTTTTATATTTTGATAATAAGAATACTTTTTTAGAACAAAAAACTAGAATAGAAAATGACTATATAAAAAGTCATAAGAAGATTATCAAAGATGAAGTTGATAGAGTTGCTAACTATATTGAATATTTACAAGTATCAACAGAAAAAGAATTAAAAAACTCAATTAAAAATAGAGTATATGAAGCTCACAGTATTGCTACAAATATTTACAACAAACACAAAAACACAAAAACTAAAAAAGAAATATTTCAAGAAATCAAAACTGCATTAGAATCAATTCGATATAACAATGGTCGAGGTTATTTCTTTATGGATAATGTAGATGGTGTAAAGGTTTTATATCCACTTGATAAAAATATAGAAAACAAAAATTTTTATAATTATGCGGATGCAAAAGGTTATAAATTTGTTAGAACTATTGTAGAAACAATAAAAAATAAAACTGAAAGATTTGATGAATATTATTGGTATAAACCAAATCAAGGTAAAGAAAGTTTCAAGAAAATATCTTTTTACAAATACTTTGAACCGCTTAACTTAGCAATTGGTTCAGGTGAATATATTGATGAATATGAAAAAATGATGCAAAGAAAAGCCTTAGATTATATTAATTTGATTAGATATGGTAAAAATGGTTATGTTTTTGTAATTGATTATGATTCTATATATTTAAGCCATATTAAAAAAGAGTATCTAGGGAAAAGTGCTATTGCTAACAATGATACAAAAAAGATTACAAAAGTAATTGATGATTTAAAAAATATTGCAATTGAAGGTTCAGGGTTTTATTCTTATGTTCAAAATTCAAAACCTGATACATCCTTAGCTACTAAGAAAATAAGTTATGTAAAGGGTTTTAATAAGTGGAAATGGATTATTGGTACTGGATTCTATGAAGATGATATTTTAACAGAAGTACAAAAAAGTAAAGATGTTATTGATGAAAAGTATACTTCTTATATTCAAAATATTCTTTTACTTAGTGCTGTAATGACTTTAGTTTTATTATTTATTTCTATGTATATCTCAAAATTGTTAGAAGATAAGCTAAATGAGTATAAGAGTGAAATTAATAATAAACAAACTTTGCTTTTCCAACAATCAAAAATGGCTGCTATGGGTGAAATGATTGGTAATATTGCTCATCAATGGAGACAACCACTATCAACGATTACAACAGCATCAAGTGGTATGGTTTTACAAAAGCAGTTAGATGCATTAAGTGATGATTTTTTCTATGAAGCATCAAATAAAATTAATGCTTCAGCTCAATACTTATCCAAAACAATTGATGATTTTAGGAACTTCTTTAGCCCTAATAAAGTGAAAAGTAACTTCTTATTAAAGAATACATTTTCAACTGCTTTAGACTTAATACAAGCTCAGTTTAAAACAAAAAGTATAAATATTGTTAAACATATTGAAAATGTAGAAATCATTTCATATGAAAATGAATTGATTCAAGCACTTATTAATATTCTAAATAATGCAAGAGATGAATTACTAAAAGTTGATGATCATAGTAGATTTATATTCATTGATGTATATAAAAAAGATGATAAGATTAATATTTGTGTAAAAGATAGTGCAGGTGGAATTCCAAATGATATTATAAATAGAATTTTTGAACCATATTTTACAACGAAACATAAAGCTCAAGGTACAGGAATTGGTTTATATATGACTGAAGAGATTATTGTAAAACATCTTGAAGGTGAATTATTTGTAAGGAATAAGGATTTTATCTACCAAGATAAACCCCTAAGAGGTGCAGAGTTTAAAATCATTTTACCAATAGATGGGGATTTAATTTAATCCCCTTATATTATCTCTTTAATTTTACTCTCCAGTATTTTATATTTATTTATTTGTGTCTCTTTATCTAAATTTTTATTCTCAAAATCATCTAATATATTACAAATATCATCTAATCCAATATTTAAACAAGAGTTTTTAATGTAGTGTGCTTTTTGCTCAATTTTTATTTTATCATCTGTATCTATAGTTTCTTTGAACTCTTCTAAATCCATTAATATTGTTTTTTTGAATTTATCAACTATCATAATTGTTATATTCTCACTAATCCCAAGTTTATTTGATATCTCTTGAATATTAATACTACTGTTATTTGAATTACTTGCTTTAGATATTTGTTCACTACTTTTATCTTCTATATCTACATTATCTCTTTGAATAAAAAACTCTTTTAGTATTTCAACTAAACGATCAGTATTAATTGGTTTACTTAAATATCCATTCATACCAAGTGATAGATATTTTTCTTCATCACCTTTAATTGCATTAGCTGTTAATGCAATAATTGGAAGTTTTGTTAATTGTTTTTCTTCCTCATATTCTCGTATGTTTTTAAAGGCTTCTACTCCATCCATAACAGGCATATTAATATCCATTAGAATCATATCAAAGTGAGTGTCTTTTCTTTTATTAAGAGCTTCTAAGCCATTTGAAACGATTGTAAAATCAATATCCATACTTGTTAATATATATGAGATTAATTCTTGATTTGCACTATTGTCTTCTGCAATTAAAATTTTACCATCAAATTTTGCTTTATATTTTTTCTTTGGTGCTTCTTTACTTGGATTAACTTTTCTTAATAAGTCTTGTAAAGAGTCATTTACTTTTGATGCATAGAAAGGTAAAGCTAAAGCATGTTCATTCTGTTTTAGTTTTAATTTTTGTATCTCTTTTTCATATTCAAATAAAATTAATTTAGGAGTATTAGGATTAACTTCTCTTAATTTATTTAAACTGTCTATATTTTCATCCTCATAAGAGTGTACAAGAATGTCAAAATTCTCAGTTGATTTAGAGTTTATTTCACCAAAGATATTAAGATATTTTTTTGCATAAATAAATAAATCTGATTCATTATTGTAAACTCTAAAATTTAAGTGATGGAAATAGTTTCTTGCATTATGAGTAGCTTGTTCACAATTATCTAATGTTAAATCAAACCAGAATCTAGACCCTTCACCTATTTGACTCTCAATATGTATTCTTGAATCTAGTGACTCAACAATATGAGAACAAATACTAAGTCCTAATCCTGTACCTTCGTATTGTCTATTTGATTTATGATCTACTTGTTTAAATGGTGCGAAGACATTATCTAGTTCATTTTTTGGAATACCAATACCTGTATCACTTACTTCAAATCTAATAGAAATCCTATCTTTTCTTGATTCATTTAGTTTTATATTTAGATTTATCTCACCTTTTTGAGGAGTAAATTTAATAGCATTACTTAATAAGTTTGATAATACTTGTCTAATTCTAACCCCATCTGTTAAGATATACATAGGTATTTTATGGTCAAGATTAAATATTAATTTGATCTCTTTTTCAGATGCTTTTTTAGAGAATAGTTCAACAACATGTTCACTAATAAAATAGATATCAGTTTCCTCGATATTTATATCAAAGTTTCCACTCTCAATTTTTGAAATATCTAAAATATCATTAATAATACCAAGAAGTGAATTTGCACTAGTTTGAATGATTTTTGATTGTTTAATACTTTGAGGACCTAACTCTTTTGATTTACATAAAATATCTGAGAAGCCAATAATTGCATTTAATGGTGTTCTAATTTCATGACTCATATTTGCTAGGAAAGTAGATTTTGCTTCATCTGCTTTTTGTGCTTTTTTGATAGCTTCTTTTAAATAATCTGTTCTTTCACTAATTTGCTCTTCTAAATTGTGATTTATTTCAACTAGTTCTTTTGTTTTTTCATTTATCTTTTTTTCTAATTGTTCATTTAATATATTTTGCTCTTGAACCAAAGACTTGATTTTTGATGCCATATTATTAAATGATTTTTCAAGATTTCCAATTTCATCATTTGAAGTCACTTTGATTTTGTAGTCAAAATCATTATTCGCAAATTTCTGTGTAGCAGTTAGAAGATTCTCTATTTTTCCACTTATATAGTTTGACATCCAAATAGCAATAGCAATTACTAAAAATAACATCACTAATGTGGCAATTGATAGCTCATTTATTAATGATTTAATAAAGTTATCTATTTCAAAACTATTTTCTAAAACAATCTCTTTCATTTGTTCTGTTTGAGTACTTAGAATTTTTGTGATGTTTCTTTTTGTAGAGTTTGCAGCAGCATGGAACTCTTCAACATTTGCTCCAATTGTTACAAATCCAAAACCTCTTTTTGAGTTTGCATACTTACCTGTATAATATGGAATAGCAGCGGCTGTTGTTAGTTTCCACACCTTACTCCAATAAATAATAAAAGAACCATATCCACCATTTTGAGTAACTTGCATCCATCCTTGACATTGAGGAGCAAAGTTTAAGTATCTACAATCAAGACCAACATTACCATCTTTTAATAATTGAGGTATATTTGGTTTTTTCTTTAGACTCTGTTCTTGGAAAGTAGGGTAGTCTTTTAGGAATTCATTTATTTCTTTATTTGATTCTTTATATTTTAAAGCTAGGTCTTTACTAAGCCAAGGCATTTCTCTTTTACCTGTTTCTTTGTTATAGCCAACAATAAAATAATCCCTTGCATGAGATATGTTTTTACCTTCATAATCCCACATAAAAGCATAGTTACCTTCACTTGCATCTGATATATTTTGTTTTGCATCACTTTTTGTAGGATTTGTTGTATCTGTAAACTGCATGATATGTTCATGGTCTAAAGCCAATGAAATAAATCCTACTTTTTGATTGTTCTTATATACAGGTGTAATAAATCTTACAATTCCTTCAAACTTTTTACCAAGAGGATTTTCTTTTCCAGCATAAGCATGTTTTTGTGGATCAAAAGATATTTTCATCTTTTGGGTTTTTGCTTTATTAAATGTTCCTATAACTTTTGATGCTACATATTCTCCAATTACATCTGATACAAAAATCTCACCTTTTTTAAGTGTATGAAGTTTTTTGAAGTATGATTCTGAATTAATATAAGTATTTTTTTTATTTGATAAATCAAGCAGATTTTTGTTTATTTGTGAGATCTTGTATATCTCTTTTCCTGATAAATCAAAATAGTTTATCTCTTTGTATATTGGAATACTTTTTTTACTTAATTCTAAGGGATCAGTATAATTGAACTCTTTTTTATTATCTTCTAATAATGCAACCTTATTCTCTCTAATTGTTTTTTGTGGTTTTTGTGTACTTTCCCAAACATTAGTTTTATAATTGTATTGATACTTTTCATGTACAATTATTTCTCTTTGTTTTGTTTTGTAAAAACTCTCCAAAGTTCTTTGTGATAAATCAATATTTGATAAAAATAAAATATCCTTATCTCTTTCATATAAGAAGTCTGCAACTTTATTTGCTAACTCATATGATAAACGCTCCAGTGATAATTGAGATTTTTTATCAAGGTTTTTGATACTATCTTCAATTGAGGCATTTGCTGTATTTAAGATAATCTCTTTATTTTTATTAAATAAGTATCTTGTACTATTTTGTACATATTCATCTAGTTTTATAGCTCCTTCATAAGCAATAAAAGCTATTAGTAATAATGGTAAAATTTTAATTAATACAAATAATAGAATCAGTTTTAATTTAATTGTTAGATTTTTCACTTCTTATTCTCCCACAATCAAATTAATTTTTGTTTCTAATTCATCATAAAGTGTTTTATACTCTAAAATATTCTCTTGGCTTTCTAGTTTTTGTAATAAATCACATATATCATCAAGTGCTACATTTAAACAAGAATTTTTAATATAATGGGCTTTTTCATTTATCTTTGTATTCTCTTTTTCTTCAACATAAGTTTTTAGTTCAGCTAAATCACTAAGAATCTCTTTTTTAAACTTATTTACTATTAACTTAGCAATATTTGTGGAAACACCAATTCTTGTAGCAATTTTTTCTAAATCTATATCATTGTTTTCAGTTATAGTTTTTTTCTCTTCCATTTGTTCTTTTTCAATAGTTATATTATCTATAATTAAATACTTATCAAACATGATTTTTAGTTCATTAGAGTTAATTGGTTTACTTAAATAGCCATCCATTCCAAGACTTAAGAACTTCTCTTTATCTCCTTTAATAGCGTTTGCTGTTAAGGCAATAATAGGAGTAGAGCTTAAATAGTTTTTTTCTTCATATTCTCTAATTGAGTTAAAAGCGCCAATTCCATCAAGAACCGGCATATTAATATCCATTAACACTAAATCATATTTATTTTTAATGTACTCATTTAAAGCCTCTTGACCATTTGATTCAATCTTATAATTTACATTCATACTATCAAGGATATATGAGATAAGCTCTTGGTTAGCCATATTATCTTCTGCTATTAATACTTTCCCAGTATAAGATGATTCTTCGTCATTTGTTCTAATATCACAAGTCTTTTTTGTTTTCTTTTGCAGTTCTTGTAATGCATCATTTACTTTAGAAGCATAGAAAGGAAGTGCTAAGGCTTGTTCATTATCTTTGAAGGTGAACTTATCAATATCTTCTTCATATTCAAATAATATTAGGATTGCTTCATCTTTATGTTGTTCTCTTAACATTTGTAGTTTTTCATTTGACTTATGAATACAACTATGAATTAGAATATCATTAGTATTTTCACTACTCATATTAATAGTTCCAAAGATATTTAAATATCTTTTAATATAGTGGTATAAATCACTTTGAACATCACTTACTTGGAAGTTTACTTGTTCTATATAATCTTTATTTGTATGTGTATGGTCATCACAAATTTCAAAGTCAATATCAAACCAGAAGTTAGTACCTTTTCCTATTTCACTCTCAATATGTATTTTAGAATTAAATAACTCAATAATATGAGTACATATACTTAATCCTAGACCAGTTCCTTGATACTCTCTGTTTGATTTATGGTCAACTTGAATAAAAGGTTGGAATACTTTGTCTATTTTTTCTTTTGGAATACCAATACCTGTATCTTTGATTTCAAATCTTATTGAGGCTTTGTTGTTTTGTATTTCTAACATAGATATATTAATTTCAACTATTCCATGCTCTGGAGTGAATTTAATAGCATTACTAATTAGATTTGATAGCACTTGTCTAATTCGAACACCATCTGTTAATAAACACATAGGAATTTTATAATCTAGATTAAAAATCAATCTAATATTTTTTTCAATGGCCCTTTTTGAGAATAGCTCAACAACATGTTCTGATACAAGATAAATATCAGTTTCCTCAATACCAATATCAAAATTACCACTTTCAATTTTTGATACGTCTAGAATATCATTTATAATACTAAGTAGTGAGTTTGCACTAGTTTGAATAATCTGCGATTGTTTCATACTTTTGGCATCCATACCTTTTGATCTACATAAGATATCAGAGAAACCAATAATTGCATTAAGAGGGGTTCTAATCTCGTGACTCATATTAGCTAAGAATGTAGATTTTGCTTCATCAGCTTTTTGTGCTTCTTTTTGAGCCCTAATTACTTTTGTAATATCTAGTCTAATTGCTAAAAATTCTTCAATTTCATTATCATAATTTAAAATAGGAACAATTGTAGATGCAACATAATAAGAACTTCCATCTTTTGCTTTGTTTTTTATTTGACCTTTCCAGATTTTTTTATCTTTAATTGTTTTCCATAAGTCCTCAAATATTGAATCTGGCATATCTGGATGTCTAATAATACTATGGCTGTTTCCTACTAACTCTTCCTCTGAGTATTGAGAAGTTCTAATAAACTCATCATTTACATAGGTAATGATCCCTTTATTATTTGTTTTAGAAAAAATAGCACTTGCATCAACTGCTTTTTTGTATTGATTTAATAATACATTAGAGCTTTCAAGAGATAGTGTTCTCTCTTCAACTTTCTTCTCTAAGTCTTGTTGTATTTTATTATTGTCTTTTTGTCTTTTAAAAGAAACTACTGTGTAGTGAATTGTTAATATTAGTATTAAAAGAACAAATATAGATAAAATTAATATTGTCTGTTCCCCTGATAAAATAAACTCTTTAGGGTAAGGCATACTAATTTGTATTACACCTCTTACATCTCCAATTTTCCAATCATTCTTAGGTGTATCTGCTCTAGTATTATGGCATTTTACACAAGATGGATCATAAAAAGTATCAGCTAGCGTTACTGTGAATCTTTTCTCATTATTATTTACAATGGTTTTGGTATAGATTTCATTTGGATTATTAATAAGCCAAGCAAGAGAATCTTTTTCAAATTCATTTAATACTCTATTTTTTCTATTAGGAAAAGGGTAGTTACTAAACATTTTTATTTTCATGTCTTTTTCTGGCATGATTTCACTTAGGTCATGGACTAAAGTAGCAGGTAAAGGAATAGTTTTAATTTTATCTTTATGGTCATAATTTATTTTAATAGAAGAATGTTTTTTAACTTCTTTTATTACATTTTGAGTGTAGTAACTTCTTATGCTTTTTAGATTATTGATTATAGAAACAGCTTTATCTGTCATCTGTTTATTTTTGTTCTCAACAGAATAATTAGGAAGAATATTAGCAAGAATAAAAATTAAAATAAGAGTAATAACAAAAATAGGACCAGTATAGGGATTAAGAAAAGGAGAAAGTACTTTTTTTATATTCATTATTTACCTTTTACTGTTCTTGAAATGAGTCATAGATATTTTGAACTTCATTAATATTCTCTATAAATAAATCTACAATTTTTGGATCAAAGTGTTCACTTTTTTCTTTTACTAGAAAATCTACTGCATCTTGGAAAGACCAAGCTTCTTTATATGGACGATGTGAAGTCAAAGCATCAAATACATCTACAATGGCTACTATTCTTCCAAAGATATGTATCTCTTCACCTTTTAATGAATTTGGGTAACCACAACCATTAAATTTTTCATGGTGTGTTAATGCAATAACTGCTCCTGCTTGTAAATATTCACTATTAGAGTCTTTAAGTATTTCATATCCCATGTAAGCGTGTTTTTTCATTCTAGAGAATTCTAGTTCATTAAGTCTTGCAGGTTTTAAAAGAATTTTATCTTCAATTCCAACTTTTCCTAAATCATGAAAAGGTGAGGCATGATAAATTAAATCTTGTTCTTTTTGACTTAATCCATATTCCCTAGCTAACATTCTTGAATAGTGAGCAACTCTTGATACATGAGAAGCAGTTTCTGGATCTTTGAATTCTGCTGTTTTACCTAAGATATTAAGTGTTTCATATTCTCTGTTTCTTAGTTTCTCAGTAGCTTTTGATACTTCATCTTCTAGTAGTTTTGCTTCATCTTTAAGAAGTAGGGTGTTTTTATATAAAGTAAGTAAGTTATTAACTCTTGCTTTAAAAAAAGTAGAGTTTACAGGTTTTGTTAAAAAGTCATTTGCTCCAGCTTCAAAGGCTAAAGTATGAATTTTTTCTTCATTGGCTGCTGTTATCATAATAATTGGTATAGTTGTATTACTTTTTCTAAACTCTTTAATAAAATCAAGACCGTTTAATTCTGGCATCATGTAGTCAATGATAATCATATCAATTGGATTACTTAATACATATAAAAGAGCATCAAGTGGGTTATTAAAACTTTTTACATCTATTTGCATTTCTTGGCAGAATGCTTCTATTAAAAATAGATTATTTTCATTGTCATCTATAGAGATAATTTTCATATTACTCATTATTTAAAAAACCTTTAGAATTTATTAGTGTGCTAATAAGATATAAATAGTATTATAGTGAGGAATAGTATTTAAATAGTATTAGATTTATTTTTTAATAATTTTTTTCGAATAAATTTATACCATAAAATATTATAATTTTTTATTAAATAAATAATATAAATAATGTTTTTTAAACTTCTTGTTTGAACATTGAAATGAATTTTGATTGATTGTAATTTTGAGTATAACACAGTGGTGCGAATGGTGAGAATCGAACTCACACTCCGAAACCGGAATTGGATTTTAAGTCCAACGCGTCTACCTATTCCGCCACACTCGCACTAGTGTAATTGTGTTAATATAAAAAAATGGTGGCTCGAGACAGAATCGAACTGTCGACACATGGATTTTCAATCCATTGCTCTACCGACTGAGCTATCGCGCCAAAATTTTTTAAAGTGGTGGGAAGAGAAGGACTCGAACCTTCGAAGCCGTAGGCGGCGGATTTACAATCCGCAGGATTTGACCACTCTCCAACCTTCCCGATAATAATACATAAACAAATGGATGGGGTAGAAGGATTCGAACCTTCGAATGACGGCACCAAAAGCCGTTGCCTTACCACTTGGCGATACCCCAATCGCTTATGTGGGTGAAATTATAATAGATACTTTATTAAAGTTTCCTTATATTTTTTGGAACTTATAATTATTTTTTAAAAACAATAAAAAGACTAGAAGAAGTTTGTTTTTTCATTAAAAAATGTTAAAAATTTTATAGATAAAAATAGTTTTTTTTGATTAGATACATGATTTGTTGTTTAATATATTGATTTAAAGAGGGAAAAAAGTAAAAAACTTGAGAAAAAAAATTGTTGAATTTTAATAAACTTTGAAAAAAAGTGAAAAGTTTTTAGAAATTAAGTAGTTTTTTTATAGTACAAGTTATAAAACTTGTACTATAAGATATTATTTTTTATTCGTAATGAGTTGGTACTGGTGGAAATTCTTTAAAAGATTCTTTAATTGCATTAGAAATTGTGTTTTTCAATTTAATATTTTGCATTGGATTTGAGAATTGTAAATATTCCAATGCTCCAGCTTTTGTTTTTTCTCTTTTGTATACAAAGGCAATTTTTTTACCAAGTTGTTCAACATTGTCATATAAAGTTTTTGCATACTCATTAATGTATGGGAACTCTTTTTGACTAATTTTATCTCCCCATGCGAAATAAATAAATTTCCCATTAGGAATTAGATTTGCAGCATCTAAATACATAAGGTCTCTATCAAACTCTGTATTTTGCGCAGAATTGTATCTTTCTAAATCATCATTAAATTTCATTAGAAGTGTAGATGCATCAATATGTTCTTCTACTAAGTTAAACATATTTCTAATTTCTACGATTTTACCCTTGCATGATTCGTTCATTGCTTGTTTAAAAGTAGTAATATATGTTTCTGCTTTAATTTCTACCATATCACCAAATTGATCAAAGTCTTGATCTAATAGAAATTTATTTGAATCGTAACCTACTGGAGTTACTACTGGATTATATAAGTATACAGTTCCAATAATATTCTTTTTTCTATCTTTGTTTGTTTTTAATTTTGCTTTTAACTCTTTTGTTGTGATTTCATCTTCATCATCATGGTTAAAATACATATAACTTGAAGTTAAAAATACTTCTTCGTATTTACTTTCAAATGTTCCAAAATATTGCATAAAAATCCTTGTTTTATTCTAATGGAATAGTAACAAATCTTCTTAAATAGATTGCTTATACCATTAGTTTTTTTCTCTTTGATATGTTTTTAGGTTTGCACACTCTTTAATTAACTCTTTGTAATACTTTGTATTAGAATAGTTTTCTTCTAGTTTATCAAAATATTTCCCATAACCTTTTTTGATGTAATCTTTATAGATATTACTTTTCATATATCTCCATAATCTATCAACTTCGTAAGAGTTTTCTTGATTATTGTAATAATTTATCTTTTTAGAATTATTTATATCAAATAGGACAAGTTCAGATTTTGCAAGCATATATGTGATTTTTGCTTTAAATTCTGCTTTTGTACTGTGATTAATAGCTTTTTTATAATATTTGATAGAATCATTAATCTTCTTTAGTTCTAAATTCTTGTGAGGAAAAGAATAAACACTTCTATATACAACACTTAGGATATTAGAATTTCCAAAATAGCTTAAATTATATAAAGCATTTGCATAAAGGTAGTTATCCATAATACTATTTGGATTTTTCTTTAGTTCATTTTTTATTACTAATAGTTTTTCTAAAAATTCTTTTACTGTGTAAGTATATTGTTTTCCACTTCTATTATTACCTTTGATTTTTACATTAAAAGGATTAAATTTAATTTTTTCACTCAAATAAGCGGAGTTTACTTCTAGTGCTTCTTTAAATTTTAGATTGTTAATAAGTATTTTTGTATAAGCTTTTTTTAGATTTTTACTTAGAATTATCTGCTTATCATTTGTTATGATATGTTTTTCTTCTAAATATTTATTTTGAAAATACTCTTCTAATTTTGATTGTTTTTTTGTATTAGAAAATACTTGAAGTTTTTCAATACTTTCTAAATCAAAAGAGTTACTATCTAAATAGTTTATGCTTTTACTTAATAGGGTTTTGAATTTATCATTTTGTTTTTTATAAAGTTTAGTCAATTTTACAAAAGTATAGTCATGAATAGAATGACTTTTATGTTCTTTGTTTTCTAATAGTTTAGACATTTTTTTATATATAACATTCTCTGTGTTATAGTCTACTTTTTTTAGTGTGTTTAAATAAATAACATAACTTAAAGTTTGTGTTTCATGGTTGTTGTATTTTTTTGTAAGTCTTTTACTAAGTTCTTCTGCTTTTTGTATTTGTTTATCATATAAATAAAAATAAGCCAAAGATAAATGAACTAAATACATATCTTCTTTTTTTACTGATTCTAAGTAAGTAATATATTTTTTTGTTTGGAAATCTCTTTCATATAATTTATGTTCATCAAAGTAGTGTTGAGTATATAAAAGCTGTCTATATAAAATAAAATTATACCATTTCGAATTTTTATCTAGGGCTCTTATATTCTCTAATTCTTCTATAATATTACTATTAGTGTTTAAGGCTCTTAATGCATATAGTTTAGTTTTTTCATCTTTATTTTTACTAATAGAGTATAGTTCATCCCATAATTCATTTGAGTTTATATGATGAAAATTATAAAAAGATAAATGCCAATTAATTCTATCTTTATTTAGTAACTTAGTGAATTCATATACTCCAAGCGCTGTTTGTTTGTCTTTTACTAAAATACCAGCATATAAAGCATGTATCCAATCTTTTACAATAGTTTGTTTTTGCTCTTTTAATAAGTAACTGTATTTGTCATAAATATCTAAGGCTTGTTTATTTTTATAATGAGCTAGTCTTAATGTTAAATAGAAATATCTAAGCTTTAAATATGATGATTTTACAGAATCAATTTTTTTACTAGCTTCGTTTATTAGTAAGTCTACATCTATTTTCTTTTCGTTTTTTTCTTTATTGTAATAATAGTTATTTGTAACTAGTTTTTCTTGTTTTTTTACAAATGATAGATAATCTAAGATTTCTTTGTTTTTAACTTTTTCAAGATTTTTTCTTTTATAAACAATTTCTTCAACTTCTTTAGAACTTAGTGTTTGGTCTAATTGTTTACTCCATTCACTAATATTTTCTTTTTTTGCTCTTTTTTCATAGTCCATATAAATTTCATTGTAAGTTTGAGAATCTTTTAAATTTCCAGAGAAGTTAGAAAAAGCTTGAGTTCTCTCTTCTAGAAATACAAATTGTTTATCATGATAACTCCAACCTGATGCACAAGCTAGTAGGGTGATTTGTATAAAAAGTATAAGAGTAGTTATTCTTAATATCATAGACTTTCCTTTAGTAATTGGCTTAAATTATATTTGTTTTTATATGAATATCTATAATAAATGATTTCATTAAAACTATCTACATTTAAAGAATAAAAATCTTTTATGGCTTCTTGTAAATCTTCATATTTAGAATCTTCAAATCTAAATAAATCATCTTTATAAATATATCTACCTTTAAAATAAGTACTTTTTTTGACTTTATAGATGTTTTCTGAAATTTTATCAAAATGGTTTTTGAAATCATCTTTTATTACTCCTTCAAAAATATCTAAAGGTTTTTTATCTCTAAACCAAATAGCTTGGGAGTATAAAGGAAGAGCTAGTTTTAATTTTAGTTTATATACATCAAAATTATAATGATACTTTTTTGCAATACTATTATCTAAAATAGAGTTTTTAGAGTTGAAATCTGTAATATCTGACATATTATAATACATCAATACTCCGTAATCCACAGGTGGTACGCCAGTCTTTTTAAAGTATTTGATTTGGTGTAATCTTATAGTTGCACTTATTGTTTTGTTTGTATCTTTTTTTAAAGCTTGTAATAAATTAAAATAATTAGATTTTGAAGTCAGTGACCAATCACAATCTATTTGTATCTCTTCAAAAGATGTATTTAGTCTTTTTATTTGTTTTAGAATAAGTTTTTCTATCTCTTTATAATCAACTTTTTTCATTGTTTCATTTGTAATATAAATTGTTGGAACAAAAGAGTTTTTAGGTTCTTTATTAAATTTTGTACTTACATATTCTAGTTTTTTAGAGAATGAAATATCAAGTACTTTTATATATAGTTTTTCATTTGTATTTTTTAAGTCATAGGTATTTTTCCAATGATAAAAACTATTTTGTATTTTTTTATCTTCGGTGAATAATATAGGAAATGAAATTATGATAATAAGTGAGAGAAAAAAAAGAAGTTTTTTCATAAAAAGCCTAATAATTATATTAGGAGTATTATAGTTTATTGGCTTTAAAATAAAGCTTATTTAGAATAAGCCTTATTTAGTTTCTTTTCTAGTAGTTTTTGTAGATATCCAAAACTTACAACTAAAGCCCAATAAACTAAGGCAACTGCTAAGAAACTTTCAAAATATTTGAAAGAACTAGATGCTTCTAGTTGTGCTTTTGCCATGATTTCTGGAACTCCAAGAGTAAAAGCTAATGATGTACTTTTTAATAAGTCAATAAAGTTATTCATTAAACTAGGAATGGCAACTCTTATTGCTTGAGGCAAGATTATATAGATAAATGTTTGAGTTTGTGACATACCTAATGATTCAGCAGCTTCAAACTGTCCTTTTTCAATAGATGATATAGCTCCTCTTATTGCTTCTGCCATGTAAGCAGAGAAGTGAAGAGATAATCCTAATATAGATGCTGTATAAGCATCTAAGCTAGAAAAAGAAGGGAAAATCTGAGGAAGACCATAATACAATAGGAATAATTGAACTAATAATGGAGTCCCTCTAAAAAATGAGATATATACATCAGCAATTTGTGATAGTACTTTTGTATTGAACGTCTTAATTATCGCGATTAGAACCGCGATAATTAGTGCAATAGCAGTAGAAATAAATGCCATGCTTAATGTAATATCTACATATTTTAATAAGATAGGGAATATCCCTAATGTATAATCTATATCGAATGTATTCATTATTTTTTTGTAATGTCTGTATTAAACCATTTCATAGAAATATTTTTTAATGTACCATCTGCTCTTAATTGATCAATTGCTTTATTTACATCATTTAATAATTCAGAACTTTTCTCATTTTTTAAGAATGGGAATGAATTAACTAATACTTTAATTGGCTCACCAACTAATTTAAGTGGTAAGTTTCCTTTTTTGATAGCTTCAACAGCAGAAGTTCTATCTTCGATATATGCGTCAATTCTTTTTAATTTTACATCTTGTTGGAAACCATTTCCTTCATATGTAATAATTTCAATTTCATTGTTTTTATCATAAGCTCTTACGATATCAGCATAATTAGTACCAAGTCCAACACCTAATTTCTTACCTTTTAAGTCATCTAAAGAAGAAATTTCTGCTGTTTCATTGTGTACAATAATTTGTGCACCATCATATACATAAGGCGTAGCAAAATTATATTTTTCAATTCTTTTGTCTGTCATAGTGATTTGATTTGAAATAGTATCTATTTTAGATGTTTCTAACATTCCGAATAAACCAGAGAATTTTGAAGTTTTAAATTCTATTTCAGAATTAAGTTTTTCTCCAATTGCATTCCAAACGTCAATTTCGAAACCTTGTAGTTTATCATTTTCAAAGTATGTAAATGGATAATATCCACCTGATGTTCCTACTTTAATGATTTTTGTATTTTCTGTACTTGTTGCATCTTTTGAGTCACAAGCTACAAATAATAAAGATAGCATAGTAATAAAAGCTAAAGTTATCTTTTTCATAATAATCCTTTATATATAAATATTTGCCGTACTTTTACATATTTTAAATTAATTACTACTTACTAGTCAAGTATTTTTAACTAAAATGCATTAACTTTTTTTATTCTGTTCTTTTTTAGCCATTCTTCTTGCATATTCTTCATTTTTTTCTGAGAAGTTTTTTTTGTATATTTACTTTTTGTATGAGATGTTGCTTCATCTCCTTCTTTATATGTATAGTTTAAATTTAAAGAACTAAGATCAATTGCTTTTTTTGCTCTTGTTGCTGCAACATAATAAATATTAAGTTCTTCATTTATTCTTAGATGAGAAAGATTGTTTTTTGGATTAGAAATCTCTTTTTTGGAAATAAAATCATTTGTCATTACAACTTGGTCATATTCTAAACCTTTTGATTTATGAGTTGTTGTAAATAAAATATCTGCATCTTCTTTTTTAGTAGTAAGTTTTTCTTTGATTTTTTTGTTTATGTCAAAGATATTATCTCCATAAGCATTAATAAATTTGATGACATTTAAATAATCTTGATTTTTTGTATCTTTTGCAAATTGTTCTAATTCATAGATTGACTCAAAATCTTTGATCTCATCTAGAGTAATTCTGTCATTCTTTTTTTGTTTTAGATAAAAAATAGAATAAACTGTTTGATTCATAAATGAGTATGAACCGTAACCACCTTCAAAATATATCTTTTTATCTTCTTGAATATAATGAACAATTTCTTGAACTAAACCAAATGTAGATCTTGAAATAACTGTAAATTGTTTGTTAAAATCAATTGCTTCTTCTCCAATTTTTGTCTCATTTTCTGTACCATTTATATTTAATGGTTTGGTATCATTTATTTTATATAAAGTATTTAGGTTTCGCTCTAAGGTTTTTGCATATGTATTTGAAAACCTGAAACTATGTGTTAGTTCATAACTAGGTAGTTCTATTTTATTTAAAGCATTTAGGGCATATCTAAAAGAGTATATTTGCTGAAAGGAATCTCCAACATATATTCTTCTACAGTTTTGAGCTTCTACAATACCAATCATTACATCTGAAATATCTTGTGCTTCATCTACTAAGATTAAATCGTATCCTAGGTTTGTACTAACTTTTTTATTTAGATAAAACATCTTTAGATAAAAATCATGTGTTGCATCTATTTGTTTGTTTTTCATAGCTGATAAAATATGTTTTAAATGTGCTAGGACTCTTGAACTATCTTTATTTATAAGCTCCAATATCTTAGCACTTAAATCAGACTGTTTTTTGTAAGAATCAAGAAGTTTACTATCTAATGCAATCAAAGAAGAGTTACAATAAAAATTAACCAAATCTTTTATTAGAGCAATATATTCAGGAATAGGGTAATACCCTTTTCTTTGATTGATTTTCTCTTCAAAGTCACATAAAATTCTTTCAATTACTTGTGCTTTTAAATCATGTGCTAGATTATATTGATAAGCTTGTATCTTACTATATGCTAGAGCATGAATAGTACTTATTTGCATATTGTTTAGATTGTATTCATGCAGTTTTTCTTGTAGAGAAATCTGTAGAGATTTGTTATATGCTAAATAAAGAATATTTAGATTTGAATTCTTTTTTGCATATTCTAAAAGGGTTGTTGTTTTTCCACTACCTGCAACTGCATTTATTTTAAAAGATGCTTCTTTTGCATTTATAATATTTTCTTGTTCTTTAGTTAAAATCATTTTGAAATTGTATCAATCCTTTCTAAATAAGTAATAAAAAATAGAAATAATTTAAGTATTTAGAGGGATTGTTATTACAAACTGTGCACCGCTGTGAGTTTTATCTTTATATGAGTACTGAATGTTTTTGGCCTTTATACTACCTTCTAGTTGTTTATGAATAATTTGATAAGTCATATATAAACCAATTCCAGTTCCTACTGATTCATGTTTTGTTGTGAAGTATGGTTCAAATATTTTGTTTAGAATATCTTCTTTGATTCCTTGACCATTATCTTTTATTACAATATAAGCATTATGTTTATCTTTGTAAAGTGTTAAAAATACGTAAGACTCTTCTTGTTGTATGTCATTGTTTTCTAATATTGCATCTTTTGAATTATTCAGAATATTAATTAAAGCTTGAATAATCAAGTTTTCATTCTGAGTTACTGTACATGGTTTTGTCTCAATGATTATTTTAATATTATTGTACTCAAATGAATCTCTTACTAATTGATTCACTTTATTTAATGTATCTACTAAGTCTACATCTTTTATTGCATCTACATTTGGTTTCAAGAAGTTTTTAAAGTCTTCAATAGTTTGAGATAAGTATTGTGCCGAATTATTGATATTATTCATTTGTGTTATAAGTGTTGACTCATCAAAGAATCCAAACTCTTTTTGTACTTTTATTCCTGTAGATATAGTACTGATTTGACTTAATGGTTGTCTCCATTGATGTGAGATATTTTCCAACATTTCACCAGTTGTTGATATTTTTGATTGTTGTAAAATAAGTGCTTCTTTTTCTTTTATATCACTTAGGTCAATGATTGTAGAAACTCTTAATTTACCTTCTTTTGTATCTATACTTTTTCCTCTAACTAAAGCAGGAAAAGTTTTGTCGTCAGATTTTAGAAGTAGTACTTCATAAGGTTCTGTAAAAGAAAGTTGTAGTTTTTCAAAAAGAATAGTTTGAGAAGACATATCGATTAAATCGCTAAGTTCTTTATTTTGTAGTTGTTTTTTTGTTTGATAATCAAAAAGACTTAAAGCTCCTTGATTTACATCTTGAATAACACCATCTTTTGAGATAATAATACCTTCCATTGTTGCATCTAGTATAGTCTGCATTTTATTATATGATTCTGTTAATTTCAGATTGTTTTTTCTTTGTACATATTGTCTATAAATTAAAAAAGAAAAAACTAATAAAACTAAAATGAAAGTTTCCCAAAATAGTTTATAATCAACTTTTTCTTCATATTTAACAGAAATATGTTTGTTTAGTAATTCTTGTTTTTTACTTTCACTTAGGTTATTGATTAGTTTATTTAGAATATTCTGAAGAAGTCTATTATCTTTTTGTACTGCCATATGTATATAAAGTTTTTCATCAAATTTACTACCTATTTTTAATTCAGCAGGATAGTCTTTTTGAATTTTGTATGCAATTACTGGAAGTGCGTCAATAACTCCAAATAACTCACTCTTTTCTACTTTTTCTAGACCTTTATCAATACTGTCTATTTCTACAAAATCAAGATTCTTATATTTATTTTTTAGAATCTCACTATAACTATAATTTTTTACAATACCAACTTTTTTATTTTTTAGATCTCTTATATTTATAATAAAAGGAGTACTATTTTTTGTTGATAGAACTAAAGGTGTATTTATATATGATTCTGTGAAGTTCATGATTTTTTCTCTATCTTTTGTTTTTACAACCATTGATAATAAATCACACTCTTTATTTTTGAATTCCTTTATAGATTGTGACCAAGAATTTGTTTTAATTAATTGTATTGGAGTATTTATCTTTTCTGCGAATTCTTTTAGAATATATTTTGTTATACCTTCTATTTGGCCTTTTTCATTTATCTTTTCAAAAGGCATCCATCTAGGATCAATACATAAATTAATAGCTTTTTTATTTTGTAAATAGTTTTTTTCTGTATTAGATATATTCACAACGTCAATATTCAGCTCTTTTAATTCTAAAATCCACTTGTTTGTAAGTTTGTCAATTTCATGAATTGCTATACTATTAAGTGATTTTTTGATGATATTGTATAACATCAAATCAATCTTTTTAATTCCAAAACGTAAATCCTCTTTTTTTATGCCAGTGAATTCATCAAGAGGTTTAATACTTGTGATTGATTGTGCTATTACAGCTTTTTTACCACTTGTATAAGAGGCTAGAAAATAGTCAATTTTACCTAAAGCTAAGGCTTTGGCTTTTTCATTACTACTAACATATTCAATTACATTAATACCCTGTTGTTTTAGTTGGTCTTTGTAATAAATAGAATAACTAATACCTACATTTTTCCCTTTTAGGTCTGCTATTGTTTTGTAGTTTTTGTCATTTTTTAATCCAAAAATAAAAGTAGGAATTTCATAATAGGGATTAGTAAATAAAGCAAATTTTTTTCTTTCATTAGTAAGAGATATTTCTGAAACCATATCAGTTTTATTTTCTTTAAAATCTTTTAATATCACGTTCCATTTTTCTGTATAAATATCAAAATTTAATCCAGATATATAAGAAATTTTTTCTAATAAATCTTTTGTATAACCTTGATGTTTTTTATTTTCAATAAATGAAAAAGGTTTAAAGTTTGAAATCATACCAATTTTAATTACAGGACTTGAATAAATATATTCTAACTCTTCTTGAGTGAATAGTTCTTTTGGTTTGTGATCTGATGCATAAGCGTGAGAAAATAAGAGAAAGAATAATAGTGCAGTCAAAAGACGTAAAAGAGATTTCATTATTATTTCCTCTTGCTATAAGCTTAGTTTATCTAGTATATTTACTATTTGCTTATAACAAGATTTATTGTTTTATAATAATAATTATATTTTTAATCTATACAAAAACTCTCTTGTTTCCCTCTTTTTTGATGTTTGAGAAGTTATCTAGGTAATCTAAGTATGTAACAATATACTTTCTACTTAATTCATAATGTTCTTTAAAGTTGGCAATTTCAATATAACCATCTTGTTTTATTATTTCTTTCATTGAAGCAATAAGTTTATTTAGACTTTCCCCATGAATAAATAGATTATGTTGTAGTCTAATAACTTGTTTTTTAGATGTTAATGACTTCAAGATATTATCTCCAAGTTTTCTATCTAAGTCTAAATCATCATAAATATTATAAGGAGCCGTGGGAGCTATATCTTCTTTTTCTAATCTTTGAAGTACAATATTTTCTAGATTTTTAGCAAAATCTTCTTTGATATTTGCATTTTTATATAAATTGTTTTCTTTTACTAAGAAGTTTTCTTCTTCAAGAATATCAAGTGCAGATTGAATGAAACCTTCACTTGCCCATTTTAGTCTTAGTTTTAATGATGTACTAGAAAGTAGGGCATAAGTATTTTTTGTATAAATATCTCTAATAAAATCTAAGATTAAATCTTTTGTTTCTATTGGATAGATAATTAATTCTTTCTCATCAATAAATACATTTTCTAAACTTCTACCAAATTCAATAGCTTGTTCATGAGATAATGCAAATCTTTGAGTTGAAGAGATAAGTCCTAGACCTTTTTTGTGTGCGTTTAATAACTCACGATATGCTTCTTCAAAATTGTTTTTATCTAAGGCTTCTAATAAAACTCTTTTTTGATTCTTTTTCATAGGATCAACAATAGGGTTTAATACTTTTGCCCCAGCAATAGTAGCGTTACCTTGTCTTAAAATGATTTTTTCACCAAATACACTATATAGGTTTTCATCTGCTTTAATCGTAGCAAAACCTTTTTCTAAACTAGTAGTTGAATCAAAAAGTAGTACTTTTACTTCAATTTTTTTAGAACCTATGAACATAGTATAGTTTTTGTTATGTTGTAAAGTTTTTTCTTTTAGAGCGCAAAAAGAGATATCAATCATATCAAAACCTCTTAAGTAACCTTTTTTTGTAATAAGATCACCTTTTTTGATATTAGAAGCATTGATTCCTTGAAGATTAATAGCAGCTCTATTTGAGATATTTGCTTCAATTACATTTTCATTATGTACTTGAATGTTCTTGATTTTACTCTCTTTTTGTGCATCACAAATAAATACTTTTTCATTTAGCTCACACATATGTCCTAGAACTGTTCCAGTTACAACTGTACCAATACCTTTTGGTGAGAATACTCTATCTACGTAGTATCTAAAGAAGTTTTCTTCTTGTTTTGAAGAGTTTTTAATAGTAAATAATTTGTCTTTTAATCTCTCAATTGATTTTTCATCATAAACAGAAACTGCTTGTAAGAATTTGATATCAAAGTCATATTCACTTAAGAAGTTAAGAATATTTTGTTCTTGCTCTTTTAGCTCTTCTTCTGTAACTAAATCTTTTTTTGTAATAGTTACAATAATATCTTTTAACCCAAGAAGATTAATAATCTCAATATGCTCAACAGTCTGAGGTTTAATACCCTCGGCAGCACTAATTACAAGCATTACATAATCAAATCCAAATGCTCCTGCAATCATATTTTTTACAAGTTTTTCATGTCCTGGTACATCAATAAAAGCGATATTTTGTTGACCTTTTGAAAGATTAGAAAAAGATAAATCAATTGTTATACCTCTTTGTTTCTCTTCATTTGTACTATCACCTTCATATCCATTCAAAGCTTTAATAAGAGCTGTTTTACCGTGGTCAATATGACCTGCTGTTCCAATAATAATATTTGACATTAGTTAAACACTCCTCTTATAATTGTTTCTATTTCTTTAATTTCTGATTCATTGATACTTCTAAAGTCTATTAGTACTTTTTCACTCTCAATTCTAACGATTAGATTCTTCGCTCTTAATAGTTGTTCAATCTTATTTGGTTTATAGTTTTTATACTCTAAACTTAATGCAACTGTTGGTATTTTCTTATTTGGAGTAGTTCCTCCGCCAATTAGTGATTGAGTGTGTATCACTTCACATTTACAAAGGTCTTGGATATTTTCTTTTAATAAGAATGCTCTTTTTTCTAAAACTTCTGTTTTTTCAAATAACATTTTTAATGTTGGAATATCTTCTATTTCACCTTTTAGGTATGAAGTTAGATTATCTTCTAGTAAGGCTAGAGTAATTTTATCAACTCTTAGCATTCTTAATAATTGGTTCTTTTTAATCTTAGCAATTAATTCTTTTTTCCCTACAATTATTCCAGCTTGTACACTTCCTAGAAGTTTATCTCCTGAGAATGATAATAGTGATGGTTTATGTTCCATATATTTTAAAAGTGATGGTTCTGCTAAATCAAGATTGTATGGTAAGTCAATCATATGACCGCTTCCCATATCGTAGTAGTCAATTACATTGTTATCATTTGCTACTTTGATAATATCTTCATATAAAACCTCTGAAGTAAAACCTTCAATAGAGTAGTTTGATTTATGAACTTTCATAAGCATAGATGTATTTTCATTTATAGCGTTTTCATAATCTCTTAAATGAGTTTTATTAGTTGTTCCAATCTCTTTTAGGTTTGCACCACTTTGAGTCATTACTTCTGGAACTCTAAAACTTCCACCAATCTCTACAAGTTCACCACGACTTACTACTACTTCTTTGTTTTTAGCAAAAGTATTAAGTATTAGAAATACAGCACTTGCATTATTGTTTACAACAATAGCATCCTCACAACCAGTTAAGGATTGAAGAGTATCAACTATATGAGAGTATCTCTCTCCTCTTTTTCCCTCTTTAAGAGAGTATTCAAGATTGTTGTATGAAGTTGCAACTTCTTTTACCCTATCAAAACTTTCAGGATTGATAAGAGATCGTCCTAAGTTTGTATGTACAATAATTCCAGTTGCGTTGATTACTTTTTGTAATGATGGAGAATTTATTTGATTATATTGTTTTAATACTTGTTCTATTAATTCATCGTATGTGAAATTTTCACATTCTTTATTTAATATATTTGTTCTAGTATTATTTATAACATCCTTTGCAATAGCCGTAATTAAAGGCTTTGCGCATGCTTCAAAAGCTTTGTCATTGACAAACTTGTCCACTTTTGGAAGGCTCTTCAGTAAATTCATATTTACCCTTTCAGATTCTTTTAAAAATATTTTGTGTAAGATTTCACTCTTCTTAAACGGGGGGTATGTGATCCTGGTGGACACCGCAGGCTTCAACCCTGATCGGCGGTTTTTGTGTAAACGCCGCGGTAGGTTCGATTCCTACACCTTCTCGCCATTAACTAAAATGGCTACAACCCCCGAAGAATCATACTTTCTTACAAAATTGTTCTGAGATTTTATCCAATTAAATATTCATTATTACTTAAGATAATAGTAAAGTTTTTTTTACTTTTTAATAATTTTAATATGTATATTTAAAAACTTTTTCTAAAATAAAATAAAAATTTATATTAATAAGGAATAAACAAATTATGTCAATTACAAATACAAAAGAATTCCTATACTCTCATGGAGAGAAACTTATTGCTTTGGGATTCATACTTTTTATTACTTATGCTTTAATGAGTGAGATTTATACAAAAGATGTTTATGTGAAGCCAATAGGGTCTTTGGGCGGGTTTATAGCTAGTTTAGGCATGATTGGACAGCTACTTTATTATAAAGAGTTTTTTCAAAAAGAAGGTTTGATTTTTGTAATACTAAAAATAGGGTATTACTTCATGTATTATTTTTCTTTTGTATTTTCTATTTTTATTTTAGTACACTTTTTTATATCTATTTATGATTTTCTTTTTGTATTTATTTCTTAGAAGTTTTTACTATATTTTTATATAAAATATTGTATTTTAAAAAAATAAAAAAAGAAGGACATATATGGAAGACTCTTGGCAACTAGTACCAACAAAAAACATAAATCAAATGTTGAGATTAAGAACAGATATAAATGAAGATAATCTTGATGGAAAATTTAAAAACCTACTTGTTGTAAAACACAAATACCATGTAGCGGATGACATTATGTTTCCTGATCCTTCTTGTTTAGCTTTTTTTACAGCTTTTGAACAGAATCATTTAGTGAACTTTGAACAAAATGGTGAGTTGAAATTATTAGGTGTTGATATATTTGAGGGAACTATGAAGTTTTTCATTTATTGTGATGATGCACAAAAGACAGTTTATGATTGTATTTCATTTCTAAAATCAAATCCACTTTTTAAATGTGAATTTGAAATTATTTTAAACGATAATGGAAACAGTATCAAAAAGCTAAAAGCTTAAATACAAAAAGAATATTATAGTTAGTGAACTATAATATCTTTTGCTCCTTTTGGAATAACTTCTCCAATAACTGAAGCATATCCGAAAGTTAAATCTTCTATCTCTTTTATATACTCTTTAGCATCATTTTTATCCATAGCAATTAATAAACCACCTGATGTCTGAGCATCACATAATAATGATTTACAATAGTTGGATAAGTTATTCATATATAATACTTTATCTTCTAGATATTTAATATTTTTCTTTGTTCCACCAGGAATTACATCATCATTAGATAATGATATAGCTTCCTCAATAATAGGAACACTTTGACATTCAATCATCATTGAAGTCAATTCATTTGTACACTCTAAGGCATGACCTAATAATCCAAATCCAGTAATATCTGTACAAGAACTAATATCATATTTTCTCATGATTTTAGATGGAAGATAGTTTAGTGCTTCCATAATATCTGCACAATGTTTCATTAATTCAATTGGTAATAAATCTCTTTTTATAGCTGTAGTTAAAATCCCCATTCCAATTGGTTTTGTAAGAACTAAAACATGACCTATTTGGGCAGTATTGTTTCTTACTATTTCATTTGGATGAATCATTCCAGTTACAGATAAACCATAATACATTTCAGGTGATTCAATAGTATGTCCACCTAAAAGTAAACCTCCACACTCTTTGATTTTTTCATTTCCACCATTTAGGATTTCTCCTAATGCTTCATAAGATAGGTTCTTTTTGTCAAAACCTACAATATTTAATGCTGTTTTTACTTCTGCACCCATTGCAAAAACATCAGATAATGAGTTTGCAGCAGCAATTTTTCCATAAATATATGGATCATCAATAACAGGAGTAATAAAATCTAAAGTTTGTACCATTGCTTGTTCATCATTAATTTGATAAACACTAGCGTCTTCGGCCGTATCAAAGCCAACTAAAATTCTGCTATCTGTTGGAGTTAAGTTGCAAATTGTTTGTTTCAAGTCCCCCGGACCCATTTTTGCGGCTCACCCAGCAGCTTTAACGAATTTAGTTAGTTTATATTCGTTATTCATTATATTCCTTATTTTGCATCTGTGATTATTAAAGTAGTAATTATTTTTAAGTTATACCATATCTAGGTAGTTATAGTATAAAAATGTTAGTTATTACACTTATGTAAACCTAATACATAGGTCAATGCAAATTAGTAGACAATATTCTACAAGCAAATGATTTAAGGTATGGTTAAATAGAGGTAAAATATTTTTTACTATAATTATCTTATTAAAATCATACAAAAGTATTTATTTTTATTATGTTAGTATAATTAAATATATTAAAAAAGGACTATTTATGAGTCTCCAGAGTAAATTAATAGCAATTGCATCCTTATCAATTATAATAATTTGTTTTCTCGGAATCAAAATAGTTGAAGATTCTTATGACAATTACAAACGTGCTCTAAGTATTGAAGAAATGATTGATTTATCTGATGATATTTCTCACTTAGTACATGAAATGCAAAAAGAAAGAGGTCTTTCAGCTGCATTCATTATCTCTGGTGCAGATGTTTTTAGAGAAAGACTTGTTAATCAAAGAGTAAAAACAACAAAAGTATTCAAAGAATTTGAACATGTTTTTTATAAAAACATTGATTCTTACGATAATGAAATAAAAGAAAGAATAAAAAAAATATTATCAATGTATAAAGATAATATTGATTTAAAAAGAATGTTAATCATAAATGAATCAATTGATGTTTTTGAAGTAATAGACTTTTTTACGAAGATAAATGATGAATTTTTAAGTAATCTTTTATATCTATCCAAAATATCAAATAATCCAGAAATTACAAATGATTTAATTGCTTTTAACAATTTACTTCTATTAAAAGATAGATTAGGACTTGAGAGAGCTATAGGTTCTATTGTTTTAGTTTGGAACTTTTCTGATGAATCTATATTTAGGTTCAAAGAAGTTGCAACCTCAATAGAAATTTATAAAGACAATTTTTATTTTTATTTATCCCTCGAAAATAGACAATACTTCAAGGAAAAAATACAAAGCAGTAAGTTAGCTTATGTTGATGAGTTAATAGAAAAGTTTATAAATTGGAATGGTAGAGATAATATAGATATTAGACCTATGTATTGGTTTGATAGTACTACAAAAAAAATAAATTTTTATCAAGAACAAAATTTATTTTTTATAAAACAACTAAAAAAAGATGTTTTTAATTATAAAAATAAATCAAAATCTGAACTAATTCTTTTATCAATTATTATGATTTCTTCAATTTTAATTTTTACAATTTTTACATATTTGACGCAAAAAAGAATTTTAAAATCATTACATAACTTTAAAATTGGTTTATTATCATTCTTTGATTATTTAAACCAAAAAAGTGAAAAAATCGAGGTTCTTAATGAGTCTACTAATGATGAATTTGCATCTATGTCAAAGATTGTTAATAAGAATATAGAAACAACTAAGAAAAATCTTGATGAAGATAAAGCTGTATTAAATGAAGCTATTGTAATTATAAAAGAGTTTGAAAAAGGTAATTTACACCAAAGATTAACAAGTGAAATATCAAATCCAATTTTAAATGAACTAAAAAATATCCTAAATCAAATGGCTAACAATTTAGAGTTAACAATTGAAGAATTACAACATACAAATGAAGAGTATGAAGTATCATTAGATAATTTAAAAAAGACACAAACACAATTAATTGAATCAGAAAAAATGGCAAGTTTAGGTGGATTAGTTGCTGGAGTAGCACACGAAATAAATACTCCTGTAGGTATTGGTATTACAGGAAGTAGCCATTTCCTAGAGATGACTGATAAACTAAAAAAGTTATATGATAGTGATAATATGGGAGAAGATGATTTTGAAGATTATCTAAATAGTTCTGTTGATTTAGCAAAACTAATTAATCTAAACTTATCAAAAGCAGCAGAATTAGTAAAAAGTTTTAAACAAATTGCTGTAGACCAAACTAGTGAAGAAAAAAGAACTTTTGCCTTAGAAAAGTATCTAAACGAGCTTTTATTAAGTATTGGAAATGTTTTAAAAAGAACAGAACTAGAAGTAGATATTCAGTGTGATTCAAATATTAAGATCTATTCTTATCCTGGTCTTTTATCTCAAATAATTACAAACTTGATAATGAATTCAATAATTCATGGTTATGATGAGATAAAACAAGGAAAAATAATTATAGATATAAAAGTAATAGATGAAAACTTAGTTATTAGCTATAAAGATGATGGTAAAGGTATTCCAAGTGAGAATCTACTTAAGATTTTTGATCCTTTTTTCACTACAAATAGAGAAAATGGTGGAAGTGGTTTAGGTTTAAATATAATATATAATATAATAACTAAACAATTAAACGGAACGATAAAATGTAAAAGTAATGAACCTGTAGGTACAGAATTTTTAATTACTTTTAAAATATAAAATAGGAATAAATTATGGGAAATATGAAATTCTCTAATAAAAATAAAATTTTAAATGATAATGCAGAAAAATGGAAAATCTTAATATCCGACGATGAAGAAGATGTTCATTTACTTACAAAAACTGTATTAAAGAACTTTGAATATAAAAACAAACAATTAGAATTTATCAGCGCTTATAGTGGAAAAGATACTGTAGAAATATTAAAAGAAAATGATGATATTGTGTTAGTTCTATTAGATGTTATTATGGAAAATGATCATGCAGGATTAGAAGTAGTAAAACGAATAAGAGAAGAATTATGCAATGATTTTATCCAAATAATATTACGTACAGGGCAATCTGGACAAGTACTAGAAGATGATGTAGTTATGAACTATGCAATTAATGATTATAAAGAAAAAACTGAATTAACATCTCAAAAACTTCTAACTACAATTACTACATCTATTCGTTCTTTTGAAAACATGAAAAATATAAAAAAACTAAACCATGAATTAGGTGGTTTATTATCTATTTATGATGAATTTGTAATTGCCGCAAGAACTAATAAAGAAGGTGAAATTGTTTATGTTACAGAAGCATTTTGTGAACTTACTGGTTACACAAAAGAAGAACTTATTGGAAATACTCATTCTCTATTAAAAAGTTCTAATACTGCACAAGAAGTATACGATGACTTATGGAATACAATTAGTTCTGGTAATGTTTGGAAAGGTGAAATTCAAGATAAAAGGAAAGATGGTAGTTTATACTGGTTATCAACTATTATTTCACCTGAATATGATGTTGAAGGAAACTTTTTATATTACACTGCAATTTCTCAAAATATTACAGAAAAAAAAGCTATTGAAAAAGCTAAAATTGAAATGGAATTAGCAAATAAAGAAATAGAATCTTTAAATGAAGAGATAATTGATACTCAAAAAGATGTTGTTTTCAGACTAGGAGCTATTGCCGAAGCTAGAAGTAAAGAAACAGGAATGCATGTAAAAAGAGTTGCAGAGTACTCAAAACTTTTAGCTTTATACTCTGGTTTGAGTGAAGAAGAAGCTGATATTATAAAAATGGCAAGTCCAATGCATGATATTGGAAAAGTAGCAATTCCTGATAATATTTTGAATAAACCAGGAAAATTTACAGATGAAGAGTTTGAAATTATGAAAACTCATGCTCAGATTGGTTATGAGATGTTAAAATCATCTCCAAAAACAATTTTAAAAGCAGCAGCTATAATTGCTCATCAGCATCAAGAAAAGTACGATGGTAGCGGATATCCTCAGAATTTAAAAGGTGAAGATATACATATATATGGTAGAATCACAGCATTAGCAGATGTTTTTGATGCTTTAGGAAGTGAACGAGTATATAAGAGCGCTTGGAGTGATGAAGAAATATTTAAACTATTTAAAGAGCAAAGAGCTAAACATTTTGATCCTAAATTAATAGATATTTTCTTTGAGCATCTAGATGAATTTTTAGATATTAGGGATACATTCGTGGACCAATAGTTTTCAAACAAAAGGTGACTTTATGAGAATTATAAATTTCTTAATAATATTTTTGTTTATGCTAAATACTTTATTTGCAGAAGAGAAAAAAATAAAGATAGCTATTGTAAAAGATATGTTTCCATACTCATTTATTGATGATGGAGGCTTTGTTCATGGTATCTTTGTTGATTATTGGAAACAATGGGCTAAAAAAAACAATAAAGAAATAGAATTTCTTGCTTACTCAAAAGAAGACTCTATTACTGCTTTAGATGAAGAAAAAGTAGATATTCATTCTGGTTTATTTAAAGACATAAACTTATCTCAAAAATTAGATTTTATTAATATTGTATACCCCTCTCAATCTTTTGTATATTTTGATTCAAGGTTTATAAATAAAATAAAAAGTATTAATGATATTAAAAATAAAAACATTGGATTACTTAAAAACAATAAATATGAAGCATATCTAAAAAAAAACTTTCCAAATACAAAAATAAAAAAATATGAAACTCACAAGAAATTATATAAAGCTTTAGATTTACATGAGATAGATTTATTTATTAATGATTCTTTAGAAGTATGGTTTCAACTAATAAATAATTACAACTTTAATAAAGTATCAAAATTAGATGATTTTAAATTGCAAAATTGGTTTTATTGGGCAATTAAAAAAGATAATCTTAAATTAAAAGAAGTTCTAAAAAATAGCACAAAAGAGGTTTCTTTAAGTGAGATAATTGATATTGAAAAAAAATGGATTGTAGATGATTCTTTTAGATATTTTGAGAAAAAACAAAAAAGTGATTTTCTAAATGCTAAAGAGCGAGAATGGTTAAAAAATAATTCAAATCTTAGTTTAGCGGTTGTAAAAGATTGGGATAGATATAGTTCTATTTCATCTTTAGGTGTTGTGGAAGGATTCCATATTGATTTGATTAATAAAATTAATAAAATTTTAAATAGTCAAATAAAAATAAAGGTTTTAGACACTTGGTCCAAAGCATATGATTCTGTTATCACAGGCGAAACATCAGGAATCCCAGGGCTATCATGGTCTAAGAATAGAGAAGAAATTTTTAATTTCACACCTTCTTATTATTATAGCCCTTACTTTATTGTTACTAGAAAGAGTAATAGAACAATAAAAAGTTTAAAAGATTTTAATAGTCATAAAGTTGCAACCTTCGAGAATTCTATTACTAATCTTATAATTAAAAAAGATGCACCAAATGCCAATATTATGCACATTAACAGTATAAAGGGAATTCTAAAAGGAATAAATGAAGGAATTGTAGATGTGGCATTACTTGAGAATGCTAAAGTTATTGATTTAAATAAATACAATTTAAAAATTATTGATTCTATTTACAGTAAATATAGTGAGTTATCAATTGGTACATTAAAAAAGAATGAAATATTTAGTTCTATTCTTTCTAAAGCAATAAATAAAATAAGCCCAGATGAACTCTATTCTTTAAAACAAAAATGGTTAAAAAATAAGAAGAATTTTTCAAAAGAAGAAGTTTCTTTTATTAATAACTCTAAAACTCTAAAAGTAGGAGTTGAAGATTGGACTGCAATTATTGGAATGAAGAATAATAAGGTGGAAGGAATTGCTGGAGAGATTGTTATGAAGGCTTTTTCTAATTCAGGCTTAAAGTTTGAGTATATAAGAGGCACTTGGGATGAGTTGTTGGACTCATTTAAAAAAGGTAATATTGATATTTTACCTACGACTTTATATACAAAACAAAGAGATAAATATGGTGATTTTTCAAAACAATACTTATCCCTAAAAAACTATATTTATGTGAGATCAGATAATAAAAGTGTTAAATCTTTAAGTGATTTAAATAATAAGAAAATTGCAATTCAAAAAGATTTTGCAACAATTACTTTAATAAAAGAGAAGTTTCCTAATATAAATATTATTGAAACAAAAGATTTAGAGGAGTCTATTCAATTTGTTCTTAATAATGAAGTTGATGCCTTATTTGAAATTCAAGTCTCAGTAGAGAGTAAATTAAGAGAATTTCTAATCACTAATTTAAAACCTATTTCTCAAAATAGTATTAAATCTAAGGGCTTACATATTTTTATGAAAGAAGATAAAGATCTATTAAAAAGTATTTTAAATAAATCTTTGGACACAGTATCAGAAGTAGAGCGAAATCAAATCATATCAAAATGGTTAAATAAAGTAAATGTAAAAAAAGAGATAAATATTGCATTAACGACAGAAAAAGCTCCTTATGTTTTAAGTGAGAAATATATAAGAGGAATTGAATATGATTTACTTAAAAAAATATTTGATTTAAACTCAATCAAAATTAATAGAGTAAGAAAATTCCTAACACCAAAGATGAATACAGTTTTATTGCAGAATAATGATTTAGATTTAGCAGTTAATGTTAAAGAGAATAAAAAAGATGGACTATTCTATTCTAAGCCTTTTATAGAGTTTAAAAATATTATTGTTTCAAGAAAAAAGGATAATATCCAAATTAATAAAGTAAGTGATTTATACAATAAAAAAGTTATTGCATTTTCTAATGCTCATAAGTATTTAGGAAAAGAGTACTTCACTTTATTTAATCTACAAAATAGACCTAGAAACTATAAAGAGTACGTTTTTCAAGATTATCAAGTAAAAGAGTTTTTAAATAAGAAAGCAGATTTGATTATCTTAGATGAAAATATATTCAAATGGCATTTTAATAAATTATCAAAAGATAAACTATCTGAATATAATTTTAATTATCTTTTATCAAAACCAAATAAATATAAAGTTGCTTTTCATAATCGGAATTTAAGAGATTTATTTAATCAAAATCTTAAAATAATTAAAGAAAATGGTGATTATAAAGAGATAGTTGAAAACTATATTGAAGGTTATATTGAATCAAAATTAAAAATAAACTTTTTAATATCTTCTTTAGTTAGTAAATCTATTTTTGATGATAATCATATTGATTTAGAAAAAATTCTTAGTATATTTACTTCTTTACCATATATTGAAAAAATCGAAGTTTTTAATAATAAAGATATGTTAATATCAGAAGATTTTGAAATTGAAAGTACTAAGTTTACTCAACAAGATAGTTACTATCTAACTAATGACTTACCTCAAAAAGTAGGTTATATAAAAGTATATTTTAATAATAAGCTTTTAAAAAAACATAAAGACAATCACTCTTTTATTCCTCAAATAGATATATTTAGCGATCTTAATGCTTATGAATATATATTAAGTGTTTATAAAAGATTTGGTTATATAAATAAAAGAATTAATTTTGATACTGATGAACTTTCTTTTCTAGAAAAGAAGAGAGTTCTTAAATTTTCAAGCTCCCATTGGCAACCTTTATCTATAACAGAAAATGATAAACATGATGGTTTATTTTCTGATTATCTGAAATTAGTTGAAAAAAGAACAAACCTAAAGTTTGAATATGTCAAAAGTAAAAACTGGTTAGATGTATTAGAAAAGTTTAAGAACAAAGAAATTGACTTAATACCAGGTATTGGAAATAAGGCATTTAGTTTTGAGAAAGCTTTTGTTACTAAACCTGTAACTTCTTTTAAATATGCAATTGTTTCAAATAAGAATGAAAACTTTATTGATGGATTAAAAGATCTAAAAGGTAGAACAGTTGCTGTTCCAAAAGGTTATAGTTCTTATAAATTATTAAAAAGTAGTAATTTAGATATAGATATTATTGAAACAAAAGATGAAAAAGAAGCTTTAACTTTAGTTTCAAGAAAAGAAGCTGACGCCTTTGTTGGACATAGTGCAATAGCTATTTATAATATTAAAAACAACTTCCCAGAGTTAAAAATAGTTGGTTTAACTAATGTGAAATTTTTACATCATTTTTTAGTTCAAGAAGATTACCCAGAATTGCAAAGTATTTTAAATAAAGTTATTACAAGTATTTCACCAAAAGAAAAACAAGATATAAAATATAAGTGGATTCAAACAGAAGTTTCAACTGCTGTTGATTATTCGGTAATTTATACAATAATTATTATCTTTTCTGTAATTTTATTAATTGTTTTAATTTTTACAAGAAAATTATCACAAGCAAAAAAAGAGATTGAATTAAAAAATAAAAAGATTGAAAATACCATAGAAACACTAGTAAATACTAAAAATGAATTAATAGCAAAATCAAAAGATTTAGAAGAACAAAAAGAGGCTTTCGAAACACTATTTTATGATGCAACTGATGGTCTGAGCTTATTAAAAGATGGAAAGTTTATTGATTGTAATAATGCTGCTTTAAATATTTTAGAGTATAAAGATAAAGAGAAATTCTTAAATCTTGAGCCCCATGAATTATCACCAGAATATCAACCAGATGGCGAAAAATCAGAGTTTAAAGCTAAAAAACTAATCGAAGAGTGTTTAGAAATTGGTTCAAATAGATTTGAATGGATTCATCTAAAATCAACTGGTGAAGAAGTTTGGATATCTATACTTCTTACAAAAATTATATTAAATCATGAAACTATGCTTCATGTAGTATGGAGAGATATTTCTGATAAAAAAATACTTGAAAAACAAATTTTAGATAGAAACAATGAATTAGAAGATGCTAATAATGAACTAGAAATTTCTATTGATAACTTACAGCAAACACAAGAGCAATTAATTGAATCAGAAAAGATGGCAAGTCTTGGTGCTTTAGTAGCTGGTGTTGCACATGAAATCAATACTCCAATTGGTATTGGTTTAACAGGAGCTAGTCATTTCCTAGAAATTTCTAATAAAATAAAAAAATTGTATAAAAATGATAAAATGACTCAGGAAAGTTTTGAAGACTTTTTAAATACATCAGACGAACTTGCTATTTTAATTAACTCAAATTTGAAAAAAGCGGCAAATTTAGTTAAAAGTTTCAAACAAGTTGCAGTTGATCAAACTAGTGAAGAAAAAAGAGAATTCTTATTACGTACATATATTGAAGAGATATTAGCAAGTATTCACAGTGTAACAAAAAAGACAAAACTGGATATTTTTATTTCTTGTGATGATGATATTAAAATAAATAGTTTTCCAGGAGCCATTTCTCAAGTATTAACAAATTTAATTATGAATTCAATTATTCATGGATATGAAAAAAGAGAAAAAGGTCTTTTATCTATTTATGTAACTAAAGAAGATAATCATATTAAGATACTTTATAAAGACGATGGAAGAGGAATCAAAGAAGAAAATATATCCAAAGTATTTAACCCATTTTTTACTACAAATAGAGAAAATGGTGGTAGTGGATTAGGCTTAAATATTATATATAATATTGTTACTACAAAACTAAATGGAAAAATAACTTGTGAAAATAAAACAAAAGGTGTTGAGTTTATTATAACTTTTGAAGTATAATAAGACTAATAGGAATTAATTATGGGAAAATTAAATTTTTACAAAGCTAATAAAGAAGTTGAAGAGAGCCATGAGACATGGAAGATCTTAATCGCTGACGATGAAGATGATGTTCACTCTCTAACTAAAACAGTATTAAAAAACTTTGTATATAAAAATAAAAAATTAGAATTTATCAGCACCTATAATGGGGAAGATACAATAAATGCAGTAAAAAATAATGATGATATTGTGCTTATTCTTCTTGATGTAATTATGGAAAATGATGATACAGGTTTGCAAGTAGTAAAAACAATTAGAGAAGAGTTGAAAAATCAATTTATACAGATTGTTCTTCGTACTGGACAAGCAGGATTAGTTCCTGAAACAGAAGTTGTAATGAATTATGCAATTAACGATTATAAAGAAAAAACAGAATTAACTTCAAAAAAACTAATAACTACTATTGTTTCTTCTATTAGATCTTATGAAAATATTACAGAGCTTGAAGAGAGTAAATCAAAAATAGAATTACTAAACTATGATTTAAATAAGTTAGTTAATTCATTAGATAAGAATGTAATTACATGTAAAGTTAACAAAATAGGAAAACTAATTTATGTTAGTAGAGCTTTTTGTAAAGCTTTTGGATATGAAGAAGATGAATTATTAGGACATTCAACTACTTCATTAATCCATGCAACTTTTGATAAAGATAAATTTGAAGAAATTAAACTTGCATATAGAGAATATAAACCTTGGCATGGGGAAGTGAAGTTTCAAACTAAAAATGGACAAACACTTTGGGCTTATGTTAGAAGAGAAGTAGAGTTAGATGGAAATGGAAACTTCTTAAATTATACAGTTATCTCACAAGATATTACTGCTCAAAAAGATATGCAAGAAGCAAAAAATGAAATAGAACTTTTAAATGAAGAGATTATTGATACACAAAAAGAAGTTGTATTTAGATTAGGTGCTATTGCTGAAGCTAGAAGTAAAGAAACAGGAATGCATGTAAAAAGAGTTGCAGAGTATTCAAAGCTTTTAGCTAGATATTATGGATTATCTAGTGAAGAGTGTGAAATTGTAAAACTTGCAAGTCCAATGCATGATATTGGAAAAGTGGCAATTCCTGATAATATATTAAATAAACCAGGAAAGTTTACACCTGAAGAGTTTGAAATTATGAAGACACATGCTCAAATTGGTTATGAGATGTTAAAAACTTCTAATAAGACAATTTTAAAAGCAGCAGCAATTATTGCCCACCAACATCAAGAGAAGTTTGATGGTTCAGGTTATCCTCAAGAGTTAAAGGGTGATGGAATTCATATTTATGGACGAATTACAGCTTTAGCTGATGTATTTGATGCATTAGGTAGTGATAGAGTTTATAAAAAAGCATGGGAAGATGAAGAAATCTTTGATTATTTTAAAGCGCAAAGAGATAAACATTTTGATCCAATTTTAGTAGATATCTTCTTTAAAAACTTAGATGAATTCCTAATTATTAGAGATAAATTCAAAGATACCTTATAATTGTAAAAAAATTTTTACTATTATTAAGAGGTATTTTATACAAGATATATTAATATTCCATTATAAATTAGCATATAGACCTAAGGTTTAGGTTGGACATAAAGTATGATTTATCTACATTATTAACTTTATTTCTTCATTATTGCTTCAAAAAATTTGAGGTTTTTTATGAAAAAAATTCTTTTCACACTATTTGTACTTTCACAAGTACTGTTTTCACAAACATTTACATTTACTGCAATTCCAGATCAAGATGAAACTAAATTAAAAGAGAGATTCTCTAAGTTAGCTGTTTATCTTACTAAAGAATTAGGTGTTGACGTTAAGTTCGTTCCAGTTAAGTCATACTCTGCATCAGTTGCAGCATTTAGAAACAACCAAGTTCAATTAGCATGGTTTGGTGGATTTTCAGGTGTTAAAGCTAGAAAATTAGTTAAAGACTCACAAGCAATTGCACAAGGTGTTGAAGATCCAAACTTCTACTCTTATATTATTGCTCATAAAAGTACAGGAATTAACAAAGCAGAAAAATTATCTGATGCAGTAAAAGGTAAAACTTTTACATTTGGTTCAAAAGGTTCTACTTCTGGTAGATTAATGCCTGAGTATTATATTAGAGAAACTTTTAATGCTTCTCCAAATGATGTATTTAAAAAAGTTGGTTTTTCAGGAAATCACTCTAAAACAATCTCTTTAGTTCAAAGTGGTGCTTATGAATTAGGTGCTGTTAACTATAAAGTATGGGATAGAGAATTAAAAGCTGGAAATATTGATACTTCTAAAGTAAAAGTTATTTACAGAACTCCTGATTACTATGATTACAACTTTACAATTAGATCTGACGTTGATAAAAACTATGGTGCTGGATTTATTAAAAAAGTACAAAATGCTATCTTAAAACTTGAAGACAAAGAGATTTTAAATGCTTTCCCAAGAGCTAAGTTTGTTGAAGCAAAAAACTCTGATTATGACAAAGTTTATGAAACTGCTAAAAAAATTGGATTAATTGACTAATGATTTTTAATTTAGAAAATGAAACAATCTCATACGAGAACAATAAAGTTTTAGATTCTATTAACTTATCAATCAAGAAGGGCGAAAAAATTGCTCTTCTTGGGTCAAGTGGTAGTGGGAAATCTACATTACTTAAAAGATTATATGAATTAAAAAGCGAAGAGGTATCTTATTTACCTCAAGATTTAGGTTTAGTAAATAATCTTTCTTCATATCACAATATCTATACTTCTAAACTTCAAAATAATTCAACGATTTATAATTTAGTAAATCTAATAAAACCATTTAAAAAAGAGTTAAATGAAGTTACAAAGATTTTAAAAGAGCTTGAAATAGATGATAAGCTTTTAACAAAGTCTTTTAACTTATCAGGTGGACAAAAACAAAGAGTTTCAATTGCAAAATCAATCTACTCAGGTAAAAATATACTTTTAGCAGATGAACCAATTTCTGCATTAGATGAGTATATTTGTAAAAAGTCTATTGATATTATGCATAATTCTTTTGATACTATTATTTGTGCAATGCACAATGTAGATTTAGCACTAGAGTCTTTCTCTAGAGTTATTGGTATTAAAAATGGAGAAATATTACTTGATAAACAAACTTGTGACATTACTAAAGATGATGTGAGTAGGCTTTATTATGTTACTACTTAACAGTTCAAAAGAGTTAAATGTAAGTTTAATTTTTATTGCTGTTTTTATCTTCTCCTTGTTTTTTGCTGACTTAGAGATTTCTGCATATGAACCATTTTTAGAACTTAGTAAATTTGTAACTTCAATAAAAGATATCAACTTTTCATCTATTGATTTATTAATAGATGCGGCACTTCAAACTATTTATATTGCTACAATGGCAATAGTTTTTTCTGCTATTTTAGGTTTTATATTATCCTTTTATTTTAGTAATATTATTGTTAGAACAATACTTGCTTATATTAGAGCAATTCATGAGATATTTTGGGCTTTAATATTTTTACAAGTATTTGGTCTAAGTACAGTTACCGCAATCCTTGCGATAGTTTTACCATATAGTGCAATTTTAGCAAAAGTATATGCTGAAATATTAGAAGAATATGACACTTTTGATAAGAGAACTGTATCAAGAGAAGCTTCAAGAGTTTCATTGTTTTTTTATACTAAATTACCAAATGCAATGCCACATATAATTTCATATACATTATACAGATTTGAATGTGCCATGAAATCATCTGCAATTTTAGGATTTGTTGGTATTACAACTTTAGGTTATTATTTATCTTCATCTTTTAATGAAGGTTTATATAATGAAGTATGGCTAATGCTTATCATTTTTTATATTCTAATTGCAAGTATTAAATTTTGGTTCAATAAGTTTACTATTTTGGTTTTATTTGTAGTTTCACTAATTCAAATGCCACTCTCTTTAAACTCTTTTTCTAGTGAGAATCTATCTAGATTTCTTTTTGAAGACATTGTTCCTAGTCCTATAAAAAATGACTATACAGTTATAGAAGGGTTAACTTGGTTTTATAAAATCTTCATTAATGAGATAGTTCCAGGTATTTTTAACACTATTGTTTTAACACAAGTTTCACTTGTTGCAACTGCTGTATTAGCATTAGTTTTATTTCCTTTGATTTCATATAAATTTGTGGGTAAGTTTGGAAGGTTTTTCTCTCATATATTTTTAGTAGTTTTAAGATCAACTCCTGAGTATATTTTAGCTTTTTTATTTTTATCAATATTTGGTGCTTCGATGCTTCCTGCAGTTGTTGCTCTTATGCTTCATAATGGTGCTATTATTGCTTTTATTATTGGTAAGCAATCAAATGAGATTGATTATGTTTTAGATAAATCAACACACCTTAATTTATATACTTATGAAGTATTACCAAAACTATATAACTCTTTCTTAGCATTTCTTTTTTACAGATGGGAAGTAATTATGAGAGAATCAGCAATCTTAGGTATGTTAGGTGTTGCTACACTTGGGTTCTATATTGACTCAGCTATTGCTGATATTAGGCTTGATAAAGTTGTTATTTTGTTGTTTTTTACTGCTTTATTAAATATTACAATAGATTTAATCTCAAAAAAAGTAAGAGATTACCTAAAAACCGATGCTTCTATCACTACATGTGGGTGTGAATTAAAATAAAAAATTGTATAATTCATATAAATTAGGTAGGTTCCAAGCAAAGGGATAATAAATTGATCAAAATAGTTACTAGTACATTATTTTTATCTTCTATATTAATGACTGCAAACGCAGCTAATAATTACACTTATGTATTTACTAGCACGTCAAATATAGATAATGCAAAATCATTTATTAATACACACCTACAACACAATACTCAAGATATTTATATTATAAAACACAAAGATCGATATAGAGTTTCTTATGGAGCTTTTGATAATAGATCTGAAGCTAAGTATTTCAAACGAAATCTTCCTTTTAAAATAAAAAAACTTGATAAATTTTTAGTAAAAAATACTTTTGATTTAACTAGTGAGTCTTCTAAAATTATTGAAGTTATTAAGAGTAAAAATCCTGTAATAATAAAAAAAGAGAAAAAAGTAGAGTACAAGAAGAAAGTTGTAAAAGCAAAAAGCATCTCTTCTTCTATGAATAATTACTCTTTTGTATTTTTTAATACAAGCAAAATATCAAATGGTAAAAAGTTTGTAAAAAACTTTATGAGCAAAGCAAATGAAGATATATATTTTGTAAAACACAAAAACAATTATAGAGTATCTTATGGAGCTTTTTCATCTAAAAAAGAAGCTTTAGCTTTTGAGAGAACTCTTCCTAAGCATATTAAAAAATTAGATAAGTTTCTTGTAAAAAATAGTTTTGATTTACCAAGTAATGATACAAAAGTTGCTTATGTAATTAGAGTAAAACCAAAAGCAACAGTTCAAAGTAATGAACCAGAGTTTGAAACAAGAATAGTACAAAGTACTAATATTCTTAAAGAACCTATAATTAAAAAACCTGTTGTAAAAGAAAAAGTAGTAAAAAAAACTGTAGTAGTTAAATCTAAAAAGCCTGTATTAGTTAAAAATAAAAAAGCACCTGTAAAAGTAAAAAAAGTTAAACCAGTTTTTTCTGCTCAATCAAAAAAGATTCCAACAATTACAAAAAGAGAAGTTGTAAAAGCACCAGCAAAAAAAGTTGCTAAGAAGGTAATTGTAAAACCAAAGTTAATTAAAAAACCTGTAAGTAAACCAGTAAAAAAAGTAGTTAAAAAAACTATTAAAAAAGCTATCACACCAATAAAAATAGATAATAGATTTAAGAATTATACTTATGTATTCTCAAGTATGAGTAATCTTAAAAATGCTAAAGCTTTTGCTTCTAGACATCTAAAAGATCATAAGGAAAATATCTATATAGTTAAACACAATAAAAGATATAGAGTATCTTATGGTGCTTTTGCTAATAGAAAAGAAGCATATGCATTCAAAAAATCCTTACCTTTAAATATTAAAAAGATGGATAACTTTTTAGTAAAAAATGGTTTTGATTTAAATAAAGATAAAAAGAATGTTATTGAAATCATTAGAACAAAAGAAGAGCAAGAACTAATGAAAAGAATACTTCTTGAGCAAAAGAAGAAGAGTGTTTTATTAGCAAAAAAAGATGATAAAAAAACTATTAAAACTGTAAAACCAGTAAAAGCAATAGAGACAAAAGAGAAGAAAAAAGAAGATAAAAAACCTAAAAAGAAAAGCACAAAAGAAGAAAAAGCAGTATTAACAAGAGAAAACAAATCAAAGATTACTTTTGGAATGGATTCTAAAGTAGCTGCATTAGATGTGGATAATGATTTTGTATATGGGCAAGGTGGAACAAACTTCTCATTAAAAAGCAAAAGTACTACTTTGATTCCTAAAGTATTCTTAAATTATGGAGAACATACTATTTTAGCTTCATATTTAGGAATGGAGGCTGATGGTTCAAGTACTTTAGCTTCAGATTTAACTTTTGGTGGTACAACTTTTAGTGCAGGTGATAGCATAAGTTCATCTTACAAAACAGATTGGTTTACTACAGGTTATAGATATAAATACAAAGATATGAATCTTGGTGTTGATATCCATGATTATTCAAATAAGTTTAATATTAATGGCTCTGAAGTTACTAGAGACTTTTTATTCCCAGCATTAGCTATAGATATGAAAAAGAACTTCAAGAAGAAGTATAATGTTTTATATGGTGCTAGTATTGGTCTTAACTCTGAGATGTCTTATTATGATTATTATCTAGGTTTTGGAATAAAGGATTTAATCTTACCAACATCTAATTTATCTATAGGATATAAAAGCCAAAACTTTGATATAAATGATAATACTTATGATGGAAAAACTTCTTATAATAGTGGTTATTTTAACTTCAAAAAAGAGTTCTAAATATAAAATTAGAATAAAATCTTAAAAAGTAAAGTATATTTTACTTATTTAATAATAATATTAGGTATAATTTAATAAAAATAACTTTATGGAATCCCTCATGTCACTTGCGAATATCTTAATTATTGAAGATGAAACTATTTTGTCTTTACATATTGAAAAAGTTTTAAAAAAATTAAAAGTAAATATTGTTGGGGTTGCTAGAAATTCAAAAGATGCTTTAGCATTATCCGAGAAAAATAAAATTGATATAATTATTTCAGATATTAATATTGACGGGGATTTAGATGGAATTGAAACATCTAAAATAATTCAATATCAACATGGTAGTCAAATAATCTTTCTTACTGGTTTCCAAGATGAGGAGACTACAACAAGAGCTTCTGAAGTAGAATTCATAGGGTATTTACTTAAACCTTTTAGAGAAGATCAATTAATTGTTTTAATTAATATAATCATTCAAAAGTATCACTTTAATAATGATGATAAACTTATTAAAATTAATGAGTATCATGATTACAATAAAAGCAAAGGGCTTTTATATCTAAATGAAAAAGAGTTGTATTTATCAAGAGTTGAAAATACTTTGTTTAGAACATTATTTGCGTCAATAAATATGCCAGTGTCTTATGGTGATTTTGATTTTGAAGAGAGTAGAAGAAAAACTATAACTTCTAGTTTAAATACAAAACTAAAAGGTTTAGTTGTTCGAGATTTAAAAGAAGATGATTCACTTCTTCTAACATTTAAATAGTTATATCTTTTTTATTTAAAACAACTTGTGTAACTTTTAAATTACCTAAGTTTAAAGCTGTTAATTTATTCCCATAAACACAACCTGTATCAATACATAAATAGTTTTCCGATTTTACTATTTCATCGCTATTTTCATGACCATAGATATTTAATAAATCATAATCTTTCCAATTCTCTTCCCAATCCCATAGCCATTCTTCTTCATCACTAACTCTATTTACCATCATTGCATGGGATTTTTCTTTATCATCTCTTCTTTTGTAATAAGGCATACAAAAAGCATGTGTAATAAAGTATTTTTCTATTTGAATATATTGAGGTAAAGTTTTTAACCAAGAGATATGCTCTTCAATGATTAAATTATCACCTTTATAGTTTGCTATAGTTTCTCTTCCACCCATATACTCTTTTATATTCCATCTAACTTTTGCGCCATTTAGACACTCTTTTAGATGTTCAATCATATAAAAGTCATGATTACCTAAGATACAAGTATGATTGTTTGATTTTACGTACTCTATAACTTCTTTTGAGTATAAACCTCTATCACATAAATCACCTACAAAAATAAGTTTAGCATCTGAGGGAAGTTTTTTGATTAAGTCAAGAAGTGAGAAGTAACACCCATGAATATCACTAATTACATAGGTGTTTTCTAATGTGTCATTCATATTATAAATTATCTAAAGCTGCTTCATTAAACCTATAAGTTTTATGTTGTACTTTAACAAGAATATTTTTTTCTGCAAGTTCTTTAAATAACTTGATAAGTGTTGGTTTTGATATAGAAATTTCTTCCATAATATCACTATACGAAGCTGTAAATTGGTTTTCATTATTTAGGTTATTGATTATAAACTTGATAATATCTACTTGTTTACTATCTGTAATAGCTGAAATAGTTTTGATTACATTAATATTTCTTTGAATCTCTTTTTGTTGTACTATTGGAAGTAATACATCATGAAGTGTATTCAATAACTCTTTGATATTAATAGGTTTTACTATGTAGTTTTCAACCTTTAGTTTAATAGCTTCAAGTAAATATTTTGTATCAGTATGTGCAGTTGTAAGAATAGTAGGAAGGTTAATATTCTTCTCTTTAATATGTTTTAGAAAGTCAATACCATTTTCATTTTCTAATAATATATCTGAAATGATAATATCAACTTTTTTATTTATTAATATATCTAGTGCTTCTTTAGAAGTTTTAACAGCATAAATATTATTTACAAAATCTTCTAATACATCTTGCGTATGTTTTAATAAATTTACATCATCTTCTAAATATAAGATATTAAATTGTTGTAAGATATTCAAATCTTTATTTTGCATCAATAACCTTTTTGTTTGAAGTTGGGATCTTTATTGTAAATAGTGAACAATTATAGTTTATATCATCTTCTTTAATCTTATGTACAATATTCTTATAAGAAATAGAACCATTCATATGTTTTTCTACAATCTGTTTAGACATATAAAGACCAATACCAGTACCTGCACTTTTATACTTAGTAGTATAATAAGGTTCAAATATCTTAGGAACAATATCTTCTTGTATTCCACCACCATTATCAATCAAGTTAACAACAGCTTTATCTTTATATTTATTTACAATTATTTTGATAATTCTATCATCTTTATTAGAAGTACTACATAAAGCATCTTTTGAATTAGAAATAATATTTAAAAATACATGAGATAACTCATTATAATAGGTATTTAAAGGTACATTATCTTTGATTTCTAGTTTTACAGTAATATTTTCTTTTTCAAGTAAGTATTTTGATAACTCAACTGAGTGATCAATACACTCTTTAATATTAAATTCACTTTTTGATTTATCCGGGCTAAAGAAGTTTTTAAAATCATCTAAAGTCATAGACATATTATTTGCAAGAAGTAGGGCATCATGTACTTTCTCATCTACAAACTTTTCTGTAAGTTTTCCATGTAACATCTTTGTCTGGAAACTTTGAATAATCATAGTAATAGAACCCAAGGGTTGTCTCCACTGATGGGCAATATTATTAAGCATCTCTCCAAGACTTGCAAGTCTTGCTTGTTGAAACATGATAATGTCTTTTTTTCTATTCATTGATACTTCTTTTGAAATTTTCACTTCAAGATAAGCATTTAGCTCTGTGAGCTCTTTTGTTTTTTCTTCTACCTTTTGTTCTAATGAATTATGTAGTTTTCTAAAGTTATTTATAATAAATACAGATAAAACAATTGAGAATAAAAACACTAAAACAATAGAGATAATTGAAAAAATCATTATAGTATTAAATACTTTTTGGGTATTTCTTTTTTCATTAATAGCTAGTGATAAATCATAATTAATCAAACTAGTAATATAAATAGAAATTGCATTAATTTCTAGATTTAAAGTAGAGAAATCATTTTGTTTTTTCTGTTTTATTACATGGTTTAGTTCTTCTTTAATTTTATAAAGTTTTTTATCAATATTATTAATGATACTTTTTTTAAGAATATCATTTTCAAAATAATTCTCTTGAGTAATCAAAAACTTTTTTATAAAAGCACTAATATAAAAAGTAGACTCATCAAATAAAATCTCTTTCTTATAAGAGTTCCAGTTTTTATTTATTAGTTGTTGTGCTAATAATAAAACTTCCACAGCTTGATTCATATTGATTTCATTGTTATGCACATCTGTTAATGTATCTTGAATATTTACATTATATGTATCTTTTATATGTTCAAGTTTTATTAGACTTTTTGTTCTTTTATCAAACAGTACATCAAAATCCTGTTTGATTGTAAATGTTGAGATTTGAGATAATACAACAATACACAACATTCCACCTGTGATAATAAATACAAGGAAAGATGTTTTATATTTAAAACTTAAATTATCAAAATATGAAATGACACTTTTTATTTTTTCTTTCATTGTAACTCTTTAAATTTTAAATCTTTGTATTCAAAAAGATAAGTATTATTTAGAAGTTGAGAATTCTCAAACTTCATATATAAGCCATCCAACATTTCTGGGGGAGTTGTTTTTAGAGTATGAAGAAGTTTTTCTCTTGTCATATCACCTTTTATTCTTGATATTGCATTTACTAATACTTTTGAAGCTAGAAATGCTTCTAGTGAAATAAATCCAAGTTTTTCATTTGGATAATATTTTTTCATTAAAGCTTGATACTCTTGAATAACTGGAATTTTAGTATTCAAATAGTTTGGAACAACTTGAGAGAAGATTAGGTTGTTTGAATCTGTTTTCATCTTATCAAGTTCACTTATCATTGCATTTGCATCACCAAATGAGATATTACAAAAGATTGTATCTTTCATTGATTCACTCTGTTTTGCTTTTTTGATAAATAAGGCGTTTGTTTTATAAGCTCCCACCATTATAATAGCTTCTGGTTTTGCATGTTGTATTTCATTAAAAGCGTGAGTAATTGATAAGGTATTTCTTTTATATGAACCCTCAGCACTTAATGAAAGTTTTCTTTTCTCTAATGATTCTAATAAAGATACATAACCTTCTTCTCCATAATCATCATTTTGATAAAAAACGGCAATTTTACTTAAACCTTTTTTATCATGTAGATAGGATACAAGTTTTTCAACTTCTTGTTTGTATGAACTTCTAAAGTTAATAAAGTTGTCATTCTTTTTATTTCTCAAAAATGAAGCACCTGTAAATGCAGCAAAAAAAGGAATGTCTTCATCATATAAAATTGGTAATATATTTTTAACTGTTGGTGTTCCAACTAATCCAAATAATGCATAAACCTTGTCAGTAAATATTAACTTATTAATATTATCAATAGTTAATTCTGGTTCATATTTATCATCATAAATCAAAAAATCAATTTTTTTATCTTTTAACATATTAGTTTCATTTACATAATTAAAATATGAGTTTGCACCAGCAGTTACTGATGAACCCCAACTTTTAATGATACCACTCTTAGGCAGGGACGTACCTATCTTAATTTGGTTGTTAGAAAAGATTTCATCTTTGAAATAAACGGATATTATAATTAGTATAAATATTAGTATTGGTATTCTTTTTATCATACTAGATTTTACACAAATCTGGACAAGAAAAAGCTTTAATTTATAACATCAATAATAATTATCATAAAAATTAGTGATAATAAGTAACATGCATAAAATAAAAGGTAAAATATATTTTAACATTTAAGTTTAGTTTAAAAATAAGTATATAGAATTAGGTAAAATATATTTGACCAATTAAAGGCATGTTTATGCAAGAATTTATTTACTATAATCCAAATGGTTTAGACTTTCCCCTAAATGAGGAGATTCTAGTTACTAATAATATAGAAGATGTTAAAGAACAAGACTTTCTAATCTCTAATACTAGCGATGTAAATGCAGAAGTAAATGCAGATGAGATTGATTTTTATCTAAAAAATACAAAAGACCCAGTAGCAACACAAATTGAAAATATTTATAAACTATACGAAATTGCTGCGAATAAGTATGATTTAGCTCAAGATATTTCATACTCTCAAGAAGTATCAAAACAATTACTTCTTATTACAAACTCTCAAGACTCATACAATGATTTTTTAGCCTGTATTAACCCTGAAGACTTTGAACTATTCTTTATTAAAGAAGAAATGGTAAAAAGTATTTCAGGAATGATTGGTAATTTAAATGTAGTTGTAGATGATGAAGGTAAGGATGTTGATTTAAATGTCTCTCAAATCGTATGGTTTGATGCTAAAAAAGAAGGTATGAAACAAAGTGGTTGTTTTGATCCTTTAGAGTCATCTATTGAAGAAGTAGTAAGTCAATTAAAAGAAAATATCAACGAATATTCATACAAAAAATTCACTACTTATGATAGCTCTATTTGTCAATACCATGAAAGAAGAGAAGAAATCTGTTCTAAATGTGAAGAAGTTTGTCCAACAGTAGCTATTACAAAAGATGACAAAACAAAAACATTAGGTTTCTCTCAAATTGATTGTCATGGTTGTGGTGGATGTATCTCTGTATGTCCATCAGGTGCTATGGATTATGCTCCATCAAATAGAAATTCTATTTATGAAATGAGTAAGTTTTATAAAAACACTCATCCTTTAGTAATTCCAGAAAAAATGAATATGAAAGATTTAAGTGCAGACTTAAAAGAAAATGTTCTTCCTTTCTCTATTGAGGGTGAGAAATTCTTAGATGAATCTACATTCTTAACTTTACTTCAATTATCTGGTTCACAAGTTATTTTCTATTCTGATTTTATTTCAAAAGGTTCTGGTGATGCAATCAGAATTGTAAATGATATTTACCAAAAGAAATATGGAAAAGATGCAATTATTATTGCAATGGATGAAAAAGAATTAGAAGAAGCATTAAAAACAGTATCTTTTGTTGAAGATACATATTTCAACTTCAATCAAGACGATCTTAGAAAAAGAGAAGTTTTCTCTCATAGATTACAAAAAATTGTAGGAGATGAAGACTTAGGGCAAGTTCAAACTGGTGAACATGTGCATTACGGACAAGTAAAAGTAAATGAAGACACATGTACTTTATGTCTTGTTTGTGTGGGTGCATGTAATGTTGATGCCTTACAAGCAGATGCTAGTGATAATACTCTAAGATTAAACCCATCTTTATGTACATCATGTGGATATTGTGAAGTTTCATGTCCAGAAGCTGATTGTCTTACTATTGAAAAAGATGTAATCAATCTTCAACCAGCATGGTTTAAAGAGAGTGTTTTAGCTCAAGATGAATTATTCCCATGTGTTGAATGTGGAGTTGAATTCGCAACTAAAAAATCAGTTGAAAAAATTGCAAAAATGATGGCACCAATCTTCTCTGCAGATCCAGTAAAAGAGAGATCTCTTTACTGTTGTGCAGATTGTAAACCAAAAATCATGATGCAAAACTACTATGACCAAAAAAATCAAGGAATGACAAATGCAAGATAATCAAGCAGTAAACAAAGCAAGAGCTTTATATTACAACCTTTTTGCAAACTTTTTTGTTTCATCAAAAGAGTTAGGAAACTACTTAGAATTAGTATCTTTAGTAAAAATGCTAAAAGAAAACCCACTTGATGCATCATCTGGAAAAGCATTAGAAAATATCTCTACTGCTTTAGACCCAATATCAAATGTAGTTTTATTACAAGAGTTTGATGATTTATTCCATAATCCAACAACTAAAAAAATTAGACAAACTGCTTCATTTTATGATGAGGGTGTTGAGTCTGGTAAAAAAAGAGTTGAGATGATTCAATTTGTTGCTAAAACAAAAATCAGAAGAGATGAAAAAGCATATTTTGAATATGAAGATTCAGTTGGTTTTATTTTTTCACTTATGGCTGAATTAACTGATTTAGTTGCTCAAGATGAAAAAGAGTATGAAAATACAGTTCATTGTATTTTTGCACAAGTTATAAATGACTTTATTGATGAGTTTGCAAAAGACACTTATGAGCATGAAAGTGCAGTAATTTATAAAGACTTAATGGTTGTATTACATTCATTTGTTGCTTTTGAAAGATTATACTTAGAAGTTTCAAAACCAGCAATTAAAGAGAGAATCAAAAAAGTAGAATCTTGTGATGCTATTTCTGATGAAGAGATGGAAAGACGTGCAAGAAATAAAGCTATGAAAGCTTTAGGACCAAAAAATAAACAAGATCAAGATGAGCCAAAAGATATGGCTTATGATGTTGAGGATGAAATTTAGTAAAAGGTTTACCTTTTGCTAAAGAGATTTTACAAAGGAAGTACGTAGCCTTCCTTTGTAAAGTCTCTTAAATAGTGCCTTTTAAAAACTTTTTGTTTTTAAAAGTGTACTTCTGGGGCTTAATTTCTATAAGGAGGTCAGTCATGCAACAAAGCAGAAGAGAATTCGCTAAGAAAACTGCAATTGTGACTGCTGGTGCGGCTGTTGTTGGCGGTACTAGCGTATTGGCTGCTACTGGTAACTCATCTGTTCAAGATGATTCGAATAATGGTGTTGTTGTAGGAAGCTCTAATAAAAAAGAGATTCTATACAAAAAAACTGCGGCTTGGGAAGAATTTTACAAGAACGCTAAATAGTAAAAAAATAGTAGGAGAAGCATATGTCTGCAAATTCATATGAAACTCTAAATGCTAAAGTTGGTAGACGGTCATTTATGAAAATGGCTGCAGTTGCCACTGCATTTGGAGTTACGTCATCTTTTGCTAGTACTACTGCGACGAGAAAAGCTACTGAGGAAGAGATTAAAAATCCATTCCCTGGTTCTAAGATGGTTAAATCTATCTGTACAGCTTGTTCTGTTGGTTGTGGTGTAATAGCTGAAGTACAAAATGGCGTTTGGGTAAGACAAGAGGTTGCTCAAGATCACCCTGTATCACTTGGAGGGCACTGTTGTAAAGGTGCTGACATGATTGATATGGTTAGATCTGAAGTAAGACTTAAACACCCAATGGTTAAAAGAGGTGGAAAATGGCAAAGAATTTCTTGGGATGAAGCTTTAGATGGAATTGCATCTAAATTAGAATCTTTAAGAAAAGAAGATGGGCCAGATTCAACAATGTTTTTAGGATCAGCAAAATTTAATACTGAGCAATCGTATTATTTTAGAAAATTTGCTGCAATGTTTGGAACGAATAATATAGATCATCAAGCTAGAATTTGACATAGCTCAACAGTTGCCGGGGTGGCAAACACATGGGGTTATGGTGCTATGACAAATTCTCTGGGAGATATCCAGAATTCAAAAGCAATCATTATATTTGGAGCGAATCCAGCGGTTAATCACCCAGTAGGATTCCAACATTTTTTAAAAGCAAAAGAAAGAAATAATACAAAAATTATCGTAGTAGATCCTAGATTTACTAAGACTGCGGCAAAAGCAGATTATTTTGCACAAATTAGACCTGGTACTGATATTCCATTTATGTATGGAATGTTAAATATCATTTTCAAAAACGGATGGCATGACAAAGGCTTTATCAAAGATAGAGTTTATGGAATGGAAGATGTAATGAAAGAGGCTAAAAATTGGCCAATTGAAAGAGTTGCAGATGTGACTGGTGTTGATGCGGATTTAATTGTACAAATTACTAAGCATTATGCACAAAATACTCCAGGTACTTTAATCTGGGCTATGGGTCTTACTCAACATACAAATGGTTCGTCAAACACAAGAATGGCACCAATCTTACAACTTGCTCTTGGAAACATGGGTGTTGCTGGTGGTGGATGTAATATTCTTAGAGGTCATGATAACGTTCAAGGTGCTACTGATATGTGTTGTTTATCACACACATTACCAGGTTACTATGGATTAAGTGATGGTTCTTGGAAATATTTCGCTAAGTCTTGGGGTGTTGATTATGAATGGCTAAAAGGAAGATTTAAAGATCCTTCTTGGATGAACAAAAAAGGATTCACACTTGCTAGATGGTGGGCTGGAGTTCTTGGTGGTAATCCAGGTGAAGATGCAATTCATAATGCAGGAACTAGATTAAAAGCATTATTCGTAATGGGTAATGGTATTACTTCTACTGCACAAACTAAAAAAGTAAAAGAAGCATTAGATAATCTTGATATTGCAGTATTCTGTGATCCTTTCGTAAATGAAGGTGCAATTATTACTGATAAACAAGATGATGTTTATATTTTACCAGCTGGTACTCAATTTGAAACTTCAGGTTCAGTTACAGCAACAAATAGATCTGCTCAATGGAGATCTGAAATTATCAAACCAATGTATGAGTCAAAAGCTGACCAAGACATTATGTTTGAATTAGCAAAAAGACTTGGATTCTATGACGAATTAACAGCTGGTATGTTAATTAGAGAAAACAAGAAAGAGTACAAATGGCCTGAGGATTGTACTGATGAGATTGCAAGAATTATCAAAACAATTGGTTTAACTGGTTGGACTGCGAAAAGACTTAAAGCGCATCAAGAAAACTGGCATATGTTTGATGAAGTATCTGGAAGAGGATACGGAAAAATGACTGGTGAGTACTATGGTTTACCATGGCCTTGTTGGACAGAAAAACATTCAGGTTCGCCTTTACTATACAACATTAACAGATCTGTTAAAGATGGTGGTATGGGATTCAGAAATAGATTTGGTTTAGAGCACGATGGTGAAGATTTACTTGCGGGTAAAGGTTCAGCTCCAAAAGGTTCTGTAAACAAAGATGGTTATCCTGAAATTACTAGAGATAACATCGAAGAAGTTTTAAAGATCAAGTTAACTGAAGAAGAAAAGAAAAAAATAGGTAAAAACTGGAAAGTTGATACTTCAAATATTATTGCTGAAAAATGTATGGAACAAGGTATGGCACCTTATGGAAATGCAAAAGCAAGAGCAAAAGTATGGACATTCGCAGATCCGATTCCTTTACATAGAGAGCCATTACACTCTCCTAGAGCGGATTTAACGAAGAAATATCCAAACTTTGCTGATAAGAAAAACCATTATAGAGTTGATACAAGATATATCTCTGAGCAAACTGCACAAGATTGGGCGAAAGACTTCCCTGTTAACTTAGTTACAGGAAGATTAGTAAACATGAATGGTGCTGGTATGGAAAATAGAGCATCTAAATATCTTGCAAAATTAACTCCAGAAATGTTCTGTGACATTAATCCTGAATTAGCAGGAAGACATGGAATCAGAGATGGTTCAATGATGTGGATTCATTCACCTCAAGGAACAAAGATTAAAGTGAAAGCTAAATATTCATTTAGTGTATCAGAAGACAGAGTATTCTTACCATTCCACTTTGCTGGTGTTATGGAAGGAGAAAGTCTATTACATAAATACCCAGATGGAACTGCACCATATGCAATTGGTGAAAGTGCTAATACTGTTACTAACTACGGTTATGACATTGTTACTCAGATTCCTGAAACTAAAGGTGGTTTATGTCGGATAGAAAGAGCGTAGGGGAGTAACATGAGTAATAATAATGTAGATTATTCTAGAATGAAATTTTACTGCGATGAAAACAGATGTATTCATTGTGATGGTTGTTCTGTTGCTTGTGCCGAAGCTCACGAGTTACCTGTAGAAATTAGTAGAAGAAAAGTAATAACAGTAAACGAAGGTAAGCAAGGAATGGAGTTTTCTCTTTCTGTAGCTTGTATGCATTGTACTGATGCACCTTGTGAGCAAGTATGTCCAGTAGATTGTTTCTATATCAGACAAGACGGAATCGTTTTACATGATAAAGATAAATGTATTGGTTGTTCATATTGTTTATATGCTTGTCCATTTGGAGCTCCTCAGTTCCCAAGTGACGGTGCATTTGGAACAAAAGGTGTGATGGATAAGTGTACTATGTGTGCTGGTGGACCTGAAGAAACTAACTCTGAACATGAGAGAGAGTTATACGGTCAAAACAGAATATCAGAAGGAAAAGTTCCTGTTTGTGCTGCAATGTGTTCTACGAAAGCCTTATTAGTTGGAGACTCTGAGTCTGTTTCTAATATTTATAGAGAAAGAGTTCTTTCTTTTGGCCATGGAGTACAGTCAATGCCTTACGGATGGGATAAAGCGTATGGAAAATAAGAGTTTTCTTAGCGAGTATAAAGCTTATTTTATAATAGGCTTTATATTTATGCTTCTTACTTATTGGTATTTTTGGTTAGCAACAATTGCTGACATTAGTTATGTATATAACTTTTTAATGCAAATGATGCAAGGTAATATATCTGGTAATGTGGTTCCTGTTGATTCTCTAACGAGATATGAACAAATGGAAGTTGCATTATTTGGTCCAGATTATAATGCTATTGCACCTGAAGTTATTAGAGCATTTGAAGAAAGACAACACTTACTGCCAATAGTATTTACGGTGGAGTTTTTCTTATTCCTAACAATGTTCATTGTAGCAAAGGGTAGAAAACAAGCTGAGATTACTAGAGAGAATGACAAAGTACAAGTTTACTCTGTTTTTCAAAGATTAGTAATTTTACTTAATATAGTAATTATGATTTATTTATTCATTACTGGTTTCTCAATTACATTTGGAAATTGGACTGGTGGTGGTGAACTTGCAAGATTAATGAGAGCAACACATGAAATGGTTGGACTTGGATGGATTCCAGTTTGGTTAATCATGACTTTAATTGCTTTTAAAGATCACAAGTTTTTTGTAAGACCAAGTATGAAACTTTGGAATAAGATTTTCCTGAGAGGGAAATATCAACACATGGATAGAATCAACTACTATATGTATGTTGCATTTGGTGGAAAATTAGTATTAAGTGGATTTATCATTTGGTACTTATTCCCTGATGCTTCAACGCATGCAGAGACGATTCAATTCAAAAGATTTATTCTGTTTATTCACTTTATGGGAAGTGCGATTATTTCGTTCTTTACATTTGAAACAGTTTATTCTTACTTTGTATCTGTTAAAGGATACATTCCTGGAGTTATCACAGGTAAATTACCAGTAGAGTATCTAGAGCAATTAAGACCAGATGTTCTAGAAGAAGAAGATTTAAGAAAATAAGTTAAGCAAAAGTAACTTCGAAAGAAGTTGCTTAGCTTTTCTTTTTTATCTATTAATGTGCAAAATTTGCATATTAGTTTTTTCTAAGAGTAACTCGTTGCTCTCTTTAGGATTTGTTTCTTTAACTGGAATTTATTTCCAGTGCTAAAAGAAAATAAAAAAAGATGTTACCTTAAAAAAATCATAATTTTTTTAAGAATTTAAATATGCAAAATTAGCATATTAGAAAAGAGAAGAGAAGATATGGAAAACGCCAAATATTTAAAAACAGTAGTAATAGACAAACTTATAGAAAATGAAGCAACTGAAGTAGAAGATGTGACGATTGATGAGTCACGATTAAATTTATATTTAAATGGCGAAAAAACAATATCAATGATGTGTATTCCAAAAGACCAAGATGCTCATGCAGTTGGTTTTTTAATGAGCGAAAATGTAATCACAAGTATTGATGATATTGAAGAGTTAAAAGTAAGTGAAGATGGATTAAGAGTTGATGTAAAAGCCTCAATAAATGAAGATTCACTACAAAATTTATATAAAGAAAAAACACTAACAAGTGGATGTGGTGGGGGAGTTACTGGTACTGCTGATGGAAATTTAGAAATACCATTCAACCAAACATCATTCAAAATCAAACCAGAAACAATCTCTTCAGAGGTAAAAATATTTTATAGAGAAAGCGAACTTTATAATTTAACTGGTTGTGTTCATAAAGCAATGATTTATTTACTTGATGGAACAACAGTAACAGCTGAAGATATTGGAAGACACAATGCAATTGATAAAGCTATTGGAAAGTGTAAATTACAAGGCTTAGATACTACTAAGTCGGTTTTATTTGTATCTGGAAGATTAAGTTCTGAAATGGTTACAAAAGCTGTAATGCATAGAATTCCTGTGATTGTATCTAGAACTGCACCTACATATTTAGGTGTACAAACTGCACATAAACATGGAATTACAATGATTGGTTTTGCAAGGGGTAGAAAGATGAATCTTTATACTCATCAAGGAAGAATTGATGTCTAAATTAGACAATGCGCAAAAAGAATTATTAATGACAAATTTAGACGAAGATGGGAAACTATCTTGTCTAAAGGCGTTTAAAGTTGCAAGACTTATAGGGAAAAACCCAAAAGAGATGGCAAGTATTACTAGTGATTTAGGAATCAAAATTACAAATTGTGAACTTGGTGTTTTTGGAAAACTAAAGTTTAAGAACCCAAATGAAAAAGTTTATAACAGATTACAAGAAAACTACATGGGGCATAAAAAACTTGATTGTAAAGTATTGTGGGATGAGGCTCAAAAATCAACATTAAGAATAGTTGGCTCGACAGTTAAAAATTCTGATATTGAAGTTACTCATTGTCAACTTGGAGTTTTTAGAAATAAAAAGGATATCCATGGATGTTAAAGTAAAAATTTGGATCGAAGATGGAGAAGATAATTTAGTTTTTGGTGGTGGAAAAACTGAGGTTTTAAAACTAATAGATGAAACAGGTTCTATTTCAAAAGCAGCCCAAAGGGTTGGAATGAATTATAAAAAAGCTTGGTCTCATATTAAGATACTTGAAAATCATATTGAAGATGAATTAGTTCATACTAAAAAAGGTAGAGGGGAAGATAGTGGTAGTTCACTAACTCCTAAAGCTCGAGAGATTATTCAAACTTATGAAATCTTACAAGATGATATAAAAAAGTATGCACAAAGTAGATTTGAAGAGCTGTTTTTGAAAGATAACAAAGAAATTATAAATGTAAAAGGAGAATCAAGTGATTAAGCTGAATTCTTTACAGTACAAAAACGATGGAGATTTAGAAATATCTAATGATTTATCACTGCAAACACTTAGTAATAATGATGTATTCGAAAGACTTGAAAAAGAGTTTTTATCAAAATACTCTTTTGAGAACTTAAGTACTTTTTCTTTTTGTAAAGATGGATTTTTAGGTCTATTATTACAACTTGGTAAAAAAGGAAAAATTGCAATTTCAGTTGGTGAAACACAAGCTTTATTTGAAGCAGGGAAGACTTATGAGTCTTTAGGTTTTGAATTAATATGGATTGAATTAGAAAAAAATGGTCAGGTAAATAAAGAGCAAATAAAAGAAGCTAGTGCTGATTTTGTTTTTATTTCATCTTATGTAATGGACACATTTGTAAAAACAAATCTTGAAGAGATCAAAGCATTAAGTTCAGCTGTAATTATCTCAAATGCAAGTGCTGATTTTTGTCAAGATAGTGATGCTGTTTATTTTGATTCTTATAAATTAACTGGTTTTTCTACATCTTCTGTATTACTTTTCAATAAAGAATTATTTGAAGAAAAAAGTTTTGGTTTTATTGATTCAATTGCTGTTAATACAGTATTTAAAGCTTTAGAGAACCAAAGCTTTGAGAATGACTTACAAGAAGAGTTTAAATCTAAATTAGAAGAAGTATTCTCTGAGAACATCTACTTCTTTGTAGATTACAAAGATACTCTATCTTACACATTACATTTTGCATTAAAAGATATTAAAGCAAGAGAGATGATAAGAACACTAGGTCTTGACGAAATTCATATTACAAATGGTGAAGGATGCTCACTTGGACTTTCTAAACCATCAAGAATTATTCAGGCTATGGGTTATGACGAGCTTACAAGTAGAAATGCTTTATCACTTACATTTTGTGAGAAACTAGATAGTAAAACAATAGAAAAAATAGCAAAAACTTTTGCTAAAAAATATAGACAAATAAAGGTTTTAAATGAGCAATAAATTAACATACTTAGATTTTGAAGAAGCATCAAAAAGAAGTCTAGATTTAGCAGATGCTACAACTTTAACAGAGATTGTTCCTTTAGGATTATCTCTTGGTAGAGTAGTGTCACAAGATATTATTTGTGTGAAAAATCTACCTGCTTTTAATAACTCTGCAATGGATGGATTTGCTTTTAAAGCTAGCGATGCTGGTAAAACACTAAACATAAATAAAATCATTTATGCAGGTGACAAAGGTGAGGCGGTAAAGGCATCTCTTTGGGATAATGAATGTTACAAAATTATGACAGGTGCAAAGGTGCCAAGTGATGCTGATACGATTATTCCTATTGAGAATTGTTTAGATGTTACAGATAAAACTGTAAAAATCCCAAGTGATATTAAAGTAGGTGCAAACCTAAGACTTAAAGGGGAAGAGCAAAAAGAAGGAAATGTATTGTTTAAAAAAGGTGAGGTTATCAATGCTTCACATATTACACTTCTTGCTTCTCAAGGTCTTACAATGATTGAGGTTTTCAAAAAAATCTCTATTGCCGTTGTATCAACTGGAAATGAACTAAAAGAACCATGGGAGCAATCAAGTGATGAAGAGATTTATAACTGTAACTCTTATGCTTTAGTTTCTCTTCTTGCTGAAAATGGTTTTGAGGCTACATATAGTGGGGTGATTCCTGATAATTTAGAAGCTTCTACGAAGTTTATCTCAAATCTTAAAAACTATGATGTGATTATTACTACTGGTGGAATTTCTATGGGAGATGCTGATTTTGTTGGACAAGCATTTCTTGATAATGGATTAGAAACTGCATTTCATGGAGTGAATATTAAACCTGGTCGTCCTATTATGATGGGAAAAATGTCAAATACAGTTGTGATGTGTTTACCAGGTAATCCATTAACAGCAATGGTAAATATGTATTTATTTGCAGTTCCTGTGTTACATAAGATTCAAGGGAGTGCATACTTTCATCACGATGTAACGTTTGCAATGAATCATGAGCAATTCAAAACAAAACAAGGACGAGTAAATGTGGTTCTTGGAAATTTAATTAATGGAGGGTTTAAAGTAACTAGAAACAATAAATATGGATCAGGAATGATTACAGCTTTATTTGAAAGTAATTCTATTCTTGTAACAAAAGAAGAAACATCAAGTATAGATGCTGCAAGTGAAGTTTATGCTATTAAATTTAATAGTAAGTTAGTAGAAACAAAAACAAATATATTCAATTAAATTAAAAAAACAAGGAAGCAAAAAATGATTAAAAAAACATTAGTAACATTAGGACTATCTGCGGTATTAGCAGCAAGTTTATCTGCAAAAGATTCTTTAATGATGGCGACAACAACAAGTACAGATAATACTGGATTATTAGATTACTTAGCACCAAAGTTTGAAAAAGATACTGGAACGGCTCTTAAATGGGTAGCAACTGGTACTGGAAAAGCTTTAAAAATGGGTGGTAATTGTGATGTTGATATCTTATTTGTTCATGCACCAGCATCTGAAAAGAAATTTATCGCTACTGGATTTGGTGGAGATAGAAAGCAAGTAATGTACAATGATTTTGTAATCGTAGGACCAAAAAAAGACCCAGCATCAGTAAATGGAATGGCTCCAAGTACTGCACTAAATGCAATCAAAGAAAAACAAGCTAAGTTTTTCTCAAGAGGGGATAACTCTGGTACTAATAAAAAAGAATTATCTTTATGGAAAAATGCAAAAGTTGATGCAAAATCTGCTTCTTCTTGGTATGTTCAAACTGGTCAAGGAATGTTAAGAACTATCAACATGGCATCTGAAAAAAATGGATATACAATGACTGATAGAGGTACTTGGATCAAGTATATGTCACAAAAAGGTGATAAAAACATGATGAAAGTAGTAGTTGAGGGTGATAAGTCATTATTTAATCAATACTCTGTTGTTTCTATTAATAAAGAAAAATGTTCAAACGTAAAACCACAATTAGCAAAACAATTTACTCAATGGGTAACTAAATCTGAAACTCAAAAAACAATTGCTGATTTTAGATTATTAGGGCAAGCATTATTCATCCCTAATGCAGATAAGTAATAAACAAAAAAATTTAAGGTTAGAGTAGAGAATGAATCTTTTTACAGATGGCTTCAACGAAGCAATAGACTTACTAATATCAGGAAACGAGAGTGTTTACTCTGCTATTAGTACAACAATAACAGTATCATCATGGTCATTATTAATAAGCTTAATAATTGGTCTTCCTTTGGGTTTTGCTCTTGGGTACTACAACTTCTTTGGTAAAGCGGTTGTTAGAACTATAGTTGATACTTTATTGGCATTGCCTACTGTTGTAATCGGACTTGTGGCATATACTATGTTATCACAAGCTGGGCCATTTGGACAATATGATTTATTATTCTCACAACAAGCAATAATCATAGGACAGATTGTATTAGGTCTGCCTATTATTATTGCGCTAACTGCTACACAAGTAGAAGCTGTTGATAAGAGGTTATATACTTCTTTGAAGGGTTTAGGGGCTCATCCTCATCAGATTTTAGTGGCAACTTTGATTGAAGCTAGATTTGGGATTATGACTGCTGCTATGACTGCTTATGGGCGAATCATTACTGAAATTGGTATTTCAATGATGGTTGGTGGAAATATCAAATACCATACAAGAACAGTAACAACTGCAATTGCTTTAGAGACAGGTAAAGGTGAGTTTGTTACAGGTATTGCTCTTGGATTGGTTTTATTTGCTGTTGCATTGATGGTAAATATTGCATTATCACAACTGAAAAGGAAATGGACACAATGATGAATAGTTTATATGAATTAAATAATATAGAACAACATTATGATGGAAGAAAAGTATTAAATATTGAAAATCTTAGATTAGATGAAAATCAAATCATCGGTTTCTTTGGTCCAAATGGTAGTGGTAAATCAACACTATTTTCATTACTTTCTTTTGTAGATAAACCTAGCTTTGGAGAAATCTCTTTTAATGGTTTGTGCAATAAAAAAATGGATTTAGAGACTAGACAAAGTGTAGTGATGGTACCTCAAAATCCTTACCTTTTAAAACGAACAGTTTATGAAAATGTATCTTATGGTTTGAAGCTTCGAAAACAAACTGATAATTTAGATGCAAAAGTGTTGGAAGCTTTGGCTTTAGTGGGGCTTGATAGTTCATTTTCTCAGAGGAAATGGAGTCAGTTATCTGGTGGTGAGGCTCAAAGAGTAGCTCTTGCTGCAAGACTAATACTAAAACCAAAGGTTCTAATCTTAGATGAACCAACAAGTGGTGTAGATACAAACTCAGCACAACTAATCAAAGAAGCAATTCTTTGTGCAAAACAAAAATACAATACTACAATCTTTATCTCAAGTCACGACCATAACTGGCTAAATCACATCTGTGATAGAAGGGTAGCACTGTTTCAAGGAAACTTGGTTGAGAGTGGAAGTGTAAACTTACTTTTCGCACCTTGGGAGAAAAATAGTGAGGGAAATCTTGTAAAAGTATTCATGGATGGACAAAGATTGGTTATTCCCAATAGTGAAGAAAAAAAACGTGATTCTGTTGTAATGATAAATAGTGATGATATTATTATCTGTAGAGAAAACTGCGAACATATGAAAAACGAAAATACACTAATTGGTGAAGTACAATCTATAAGACAACAACCATCAGGAAATCATCTACTAATAGAGTTTTCAGTAGGGGGAGTGAGCTTCAGCTCTAGGCTAACAAGAGAAGAGATGCAAAAGCAAACTCTTCTTCCTGGGGATAAGATTCATGTGAATATTGATACGTGTGGGGTTTGTTGGATTTAGATTTATTTAAATAATTGACTATGAGTTCCAAGTCTTTGTAAATATAAAACATCATCGATAACAGTATATATTAGTAACATATCCCCACCTAGATGAAATTCTCTCATACCTTTATAATCACCAAGTAAGGCATGATCTCTAGATTCACTTGGTAATTCCTTACCTTGTAGTATGCATGATAAATACTTAATTCTCTTAGTATATTGTTCATCAGTAAGTTTTACTTTTATCTCATCTTTTCTAAAATATTTATGTCTTTTTAGAAGCATTATTTATTTAAATCCTCTAATCTTATATCTTCATAGTTTTCACCAGTTTCTATATCTTTCATAGTTTCTAATGTCATATCATTTGGAATTTTAACTTCAAAAGGTAAACCTCTATTAAATACAGATTGAGCTAAAAACATATTAACTGCTTCACTAAGACTTAATCCATAGTGTTTATATATTTCTTTTGCTTGCTCTTTTAAATTTGTATCTAAATAAACATTTGTTCTTGATTTTTCTACTACCATAACAAAGCCTTTTTAATTTATTATAACACAAAGATTGTGTTTTGTAAAGTTACTGTGTTTTTAGTTTCCCTAATATAAAATACTTATTCCTTGTCTTACTTTTCAAAATGAAAGTCATCATCTACAATCTCTTTAATCATTGTTTTTATTTCTTCTTTTGATTCAGATTTTGAAAGAAAATATATCTGTAAGTTTACTTTTTTTAATTTATTATAGTTCATGAAACATATAGTAATAATTTTTAGTTTTGTATATACATTTAATTTTGAGTTTGATTGAAAATTATCTATAAAAACAAAGATAGTTTCATATTTAAATATTAATATCAATATATAGTAAAATGGTAGATAAAATACTGTTAATAAAAATGGTAAAAAGAACTTTTTAACTAAATCAATCAATACAATATTTTGGTAATTATCATGGATACTATCTATTGTTAAATAAGTAACTAATATTACAAAAAAAGCTAATATAAAACTTATAAAGTTTTCTGCAGATTCAGTATTTTTATCTTTCTCTTGATATTGCATAACTATTTGAATTAATATTAAAAAAGTGACTATCGTAGTCATGATAAATTCAAAAATGAAATTAAAAGTATAAAGATTAACTATAAATTGATAAACTACAAAAAACTTTAAATTATCCATTAAGATTGTTTTAACAAAATGCTCTTTGTTTATTAAGTCCTGATGTTTAATTATTAATATAAAAGCGGTAATTATCCATAGTATGGTATCTTTGAGATATGAAGTATTCCAATAAAAGAAATTACTTAAGATAATAATTTCAATAAAAATATAAAATAAAAGATATAGTATTATTACTAATATCTCTTTTTTGAAAAATGATTGAATTAATGTATGTATAGAATCAAATAGACTCTGTCTATCATCAGCTTTATAAAAAATATAAAGTATTACCATTGTAAATAATAATATTGATGATAGTTCTCTATTGTTAAATATTTCAGTCAATTTCTTATATTATTCCAAGATGATATTAATCAAGTTTTCTAGCAACCCATTGAGTATGTTCTCTTGAGAATGCATTTTCGCTATTTAATACAAAATCAGAAAGCTCTTTTTCATCTTTTATATATGAAGATTCACCTTTTATAATAGTAATTTCATGAGCAGTTAAAGTATAAGAGGAAACAAGTTCATTATGTTTTTTTGCTTGTATCCATGTAAATACAGCAGTTGCCATAGTAGCAATTACATCAACAGGAAGACTTAATTCAGGGTCTTTAATTCTAAATAATAAAAATCCAATGGCAAGAACATGTAATAAAATTGATACTATAAACCAAAACTTTGCTTTCTTTTTATTATAATTAGCTTTTTTACTATACCATTTGGATTGATCTAAAATTCTTTGTTTTGTGTATATCTCTAACCTATCTTCAAAACTCAACTTTCTAATTTTTTTCATAGTTTCAGAAATAGGTTCATTCGGTGTTTCATCATCATGTATTGTTTTAGATAAGTTTTTATTTTGGTCTAAGATACTTTTTAAATCACCCATAAACTCTTTAGAAACTATTTGAATATCAACATTATCAAGATATGGTTCGGCACGCATACACCATCTCCAAGACCTAGTTTTAACAGATTCTGCTACAGCTCGGCCATTATACCATTGATCATCAGGTTTAAAATATTTTAATGCAATTAAAATACCAAGTGTAATAAAAAAGAAACTAGCAGATATGATCGCTCCCATAGCATCTTTAGGAAAATAAAAAGATACACTAACTGCAATAATTACTAGAAATAAATATGCTCCAAGGCTTAAAAAATAATTTTTTTGAGAACTACTTGACGCATCACTTGCAAGTTTATGTAATCCAGGAAGTGTCTTACTGTTTAACTCTAAATCCATTATGAATGTGTTCTTATTGCATTAATAATACTGCTTCTATTCCATCCTACTGGTTCACATATTGATGCATCTCGAACACTTTTGGGCACTCTTTCTTGACCCCAAGGTTTTACACCAATGATAGTTTTACCAAGTCTTTGAGCTTCTCTTATTTCATAATCAATCCATGCACTATGAGTTGCATACATTCCACCTAAAATAACTACAACATTTGTTGGGTTTATTTGTCTCGTCATTCCACGACTTAAACCAGCGGATGTTTTATCAGGTAAGGCTTTACTACTAGGAACACTATAGTTACTCCATGAGAAGTTTGGTTCTTCATTAAACCAATTAACTAATCTATCATAGTGAGCATTATATCCCCAAGCATGACTAATGAATATTGCTCTATTTTTAAGGTTTGGCATTTAATTTCCTTTTAAATTTAATTAATAATATTATATTACTTATCAACTTAATATGTAAAATAATATTATTTTATTGATGGTTATATGATAACTTTAACTTATATTTAAATATAAGTTGATACTAATAAGAAATAACACCTTAAAATTACACCACAGGGGTTGAATTCCCATTTTTAGTAATAGAAAATAGAAAAGTATTTTTTTATATAGCAGTATTTGTAGGGACTGATAAGTTTATAACTTAATCAAACCTACTATCTAAAAGCTTATAAATCTTGTCGTTTTCTCTTTTTCCCACAGCTAAAACAATAACAAATATTTCTTCATCTTTTACTTGGTATGCTAGTCTAAATCCTGCATTTCTTAGTTTGATTTTATATACATCTTCAAAACCTGATAGTTTGTCTTTTTGAACTTTTGGATTTTCTAGTCTTTCTTTTAGTTTCTTTTTGAATTGTTCTTTGATTTTGGAATCAATTTTATCCCATTCTTTTAGGGCTTTTTTATGAAATTGTAGTTTATAAGTCATCTAGATTTACTTCTACAAGTTCATCTGTATCTTCAATTCTTTCTTTTACTTTATTTGCAAGCATATAGTCATCTACTATTTCCATTAACTTTTCGTATGTTTGTGCTGGTACTAGGTAGGCACTAGCTTTGTTATGGTTTAGTATTGCTACTGCTTCATCTCCTGCTTCTTCTATTATAGAAGAGGGTGATTTTTTTAGTTCACTTATACTTGCTGAATAGTTTGATAAAATAGCATTCATTTTAAAACCTTTTTTAGTACTTTATTTAGTATATTATATGATATTTATTTTATCGTGTCAAGAATATAATTAAAACTCAAAAAACAATTTTTCAAGAAAGATTTTAGTCTACGCCTTTAGCTGATAAAATTCAATCCTTGATTGGGCTAGATTATCGAAAGTAAAATAAATAAAAATTAATAATTAGGTATACTGTCCCCTAATTTTACGTGACAATACAAAATCAAAAAATATATTAGCAAATATAAATACTAAGGAATTATTAAAATGGAAACAATTTATTCAAAAAAAAATCATCTAGAAATTAACACTAGTGTTTTATTTAAATCTTCTGAATTTAAAGAGAGTGTAATGAAGGAAACTGCAGAAAAGTTTGTACTTATATCTTGTACTACAAGATATATGCCAGAGATAGTTCACAAAGGAGATTCACTTAATATAATTTCCTTTTTTGACAAAATGAAAGAATTATACTTCAGCGATAATTCTATTAAAAATATAACTAATATGTCATCAACTTCGTGTTCTATCGACACAGAAACTCAAGTTTCATTTTTAACTCCTCTATATCACATGGGTTACTTTTTACTTTTAGCAAATATTTCAAATAATAAAGATTTAAAAAATAAACTTAAAAACAGAGCTTCAAGCTTTTTAAGAACTTACTATAAATTAGAAGAATATAAAGCTATTATTGCTGATAAAGATGATAAAAAAGTAAATATTAAATCTTTAACTTTTACAGAGCTAATAGCAGAATGGATGTCTTTTATTAATTCATTTCTAAGTGATTTTTCTGTTTATTTAATCAAATCTAAACAAAAAATAACTTTGCAAAATAAAGATGAAGTAGTGTTAAATTTTAAAAATTTAATGAAAGATATTAAGCCAAAACCTCTTAATATTAGTGAAGAGATTTTGACTTACTTAAAATAAAGTTTCGGGGATTTGTTCTATGAATATAATATTTTTAAATCTAGAAAATTAAATAGGAAATAAATGATAAAAGTAATTTTTTTAAACTGCTGCTTAATTCTTATTCTAACATCATGTAGTTATATAAAATACTCTAGTATTCAAGCAAACTATTCAAAGATACAAAAATCAGATCCAAGCCAAGTAAATTTGAAACATATGATAGATCGAGAAACTTTTTTTGTTTTAGGGAAGACAATCGATAAAACAAAAAAATATTCAAATAGACCTATGGCTATTGCCGCTTATTCTAGTAAATTTAGAAAAAATGAGCGTGTTGATACAATGTTCATTGAAGGAACAGAAACATATTATGGTTTAACTCTTCCAGAGGGTACATATACTTTATTAATCTATGCAGATATCAACCAAGATCAAATTTTTCAACAATCTGAAATAGTTGGAAAAAAAGAATTGATTTTGAATACAAACAAATTTCCAGAAAGAATTGTTAAACATAAAAATATAGAATTAACAAATAATTTCTTAATAACTTGGGCTGAAACTATTCCACTACCCAAAAAAGTAAAAATCAAACAATCTTTATACTATCCAACAGGTACAATTCGTAGTTTAACAGACCCAATATTTGATGAAAGAATTTCAATAATGGGAATGTATGACCCTGCATCTTTTATGAAAGCTGTACCAACAATGTTCTATGCAACACAAGAAGATGTTTCACATAAGATTCCAGTAGTCTTTGTTCATGGAATTGGAGGAAGTCCAAGACAATTTAATCCAATTATAAAACATATTGACAAGGATCGTTATAAATTATGGTTTTTCTATTATCCATCAGGTGGGGATTTAGATCAATTATCAGATTTATTTTATACTTTATTTCTATCTGGTGATGTTATCTCTTTAGGAAAAATGCCTTTAGTAGTTGTTGCGCATAGTATGGGAGGATTAGTAGTTAGAAAATCATTTAATAAATATGAAGGTAATACTAATGAGAATAAAGTTGAATTATTTGTAAGTATTGCTAGCCCCTTTGGAGGTCATCCAGCTGCTGAATCAGGCGAGAAATATGGATTAATTGTACTTCCATCATGGAAAGATTTAAATCCAAATAATCAATTTATAAAAGAGTTATATAAGAAGCAATTGCCAAAGTTTGTAAATCATCAACTTTTTTATGCTTATAAAAATCCCAGTATATTGAAAGTTAAATCAAACAATGATGGGGTGGTACCTTTATCTAGTCAGTTACATTCAGAGGCTCAAATGCAATCTCAAAATCAATTTGGATTTAATAGTAGTCATAATGATATACTAGAAAACAAAAATATGATTGATCTTTTATTAAAAAATATGGCTGGAGTGCAAAGTAAATTTCCAAAATCACATATGAAAATACTTGAGAATGGTGGTTTTAATGTAAAGTTAGATGATAAGTATAGTCCTCATACAAAATATTTAATTAACTATGCAGGAAGGTACATCATGTTATTAGTTAATGGTATGATTGAACCTATAAGTCCACAACAAAAACAATTTATCCAAGTTTTACAAGGGAAGAAAACACCAACTAACGATGTTGAAAAAGAGTTCATTCAGTTTATGAAAGAGTATTCTAAAGTCATTGAAACTGTTTTAAATGATAAGTAAAGATTCTACAATGACATTATAAAATTAAACTAGCAATTATTCATAGAGTATAGTTGCTAATTAATAGGCAATCTTATTTCAAAACATGCACCAATATAACTTTCGTATATGTATTTATATTCACAATTCTCTACTTCTAGAAAACCACCCATATTCTTCTCTATAATCTCTTTACACATATAAAGACCAACACCTGTACCTTGACTTTGATGTTTTGTTGTAAAATATGGTTCAAAGATACGATTTTTCAGAGATTTAGGAATTCCTCCTGCATTATCTTTAATCATAATTTTTACGTATTTATTATCTTCTTTTACTTCTATAAAAATTAGTTTTTTACTATTTTGATCTTTTTTTGTTAGTTCATCTTTTGCATTTCTTATTATGTTGATAAGTACTTGTATAAATTCATTTTCATAATTAGTTATTGTAATATCACCAATATTTTTAATTATTTTAATATCTAGATTATATAGTTCTGAACGGCATAATGATAATGATTTATTTATAACATCTTCTATAGTAAAATCTGTTTCTTTTTTATTTGTCTTAAAAAAGTTTCTAAAATCATCAATTGTTTTTGATAGGTATTGTGCAGTATTATTGATTCCACTTAGTCCCTCAATTAAAAAATCATCGTTTAAGACATTCATCTCTTTTTGAATTTTTAGTCCCGTTGCAGTTGCTGTAATTGTAGATAATGGTTGTCTCCATTGATGTGCGATGTTTCCTATCATTTCTCCCATTGCTGCCATCTTAGTTTTTTGTGCCATTATATTTTGTTGTTTTGTATTTTTATCAATATGTGCTTTAATCTCACTTTTGTATCTTATAAACTTTTTTTGTAATATTCTAGAAAAATAAATTGATAGTATTAATAGTACTATTGTAATTAATCCAGTAACTTCTAAGCTCTTATAAACATAGAGTTCAAATTTTTTATCTAATTCTTTTCTTTTTTGAATAATTGCTGTATTCATATCGTCTTCATAAAAACCTGTGCCAATCATCCATGACCAGCTATCTAATCCTTTTATATAACTCACTTTTTTAGTTGGTAGGTCATTTCCTGGTTTTTTATTTTGAATGTAGGTGTAATAGCCTTCGCCTTTTTTTGCTATTTTTAGAAGATTATTGATTACCTTTTTTGTTTCTACTGTATCATTGATTTTAATTGCATTCTTTCCTATATAGTCTTTTCTAATATGGCTTATGTAAATTAAATCAAAATCTATGATAAAGATATAATCATTTCTGTTTGAGTTTATATTATCTATGTAATCTAATATTTTTTCTTTTGTCTCAACTTCATATTCTTCTATATATTCACCAGTACCTATAAACCAGTTAAAAGGTTTGAAGTTACGAACAAGACCAATCTTTGTTTTTTGTTTATCAGGTTTAGTTGGGTTAAACCAATACCATTGATAAAATGACTCCTCAGTATTCTTCAAAAGATTTACCATATCTTGAATAACATAAGCACCTTTTGAATCTTGGTGATTCCAAAAGTTTTCACCTTCACGCTCTGGATTATGTGGAAGTAAAATATTTTCACCAGTATTTTCATAGATAAAAAAATAACCTCTATTTTTGTTAAATCTAATATTTCTAAGAGCATCAACAATTAATTTTTTTATGAAAACTGGGTCTTTATCTAAGTTATTTTGATATATGGTATTTGCAATTGCATAGGCATTATCAACTGCACTTGTTAGGGATTCTTTTAGTTCTTTTTTTGTAGATTGTTGTTCTTTTTTTATGAAATTGTATATTTCATTTGTTTCTTGTTTTATTCTGTTTTTATTTCGGATATTAAATTCAGTTCTGATTTTTTCTTTTTCAATTTCAAAAGTTCTATTATTTTCTACAAACTGAATAGTTAAAATTATGATAGAAATAGTGAGTACAAAAATACTTGGAGTATACTTTATTATTTGTAATAATTGTTTTTCATTTTGAAATATCATTATCTACCAATGTTTTAGATTTTGTACTAGTATAATAGCTAAATATAATAATGATATGAGAAATCTAAGTATACGAAATAATGAAGAGTTTTATGATAAAATTCGATTTAAGTTAAACATCATTATTAGGAACAAAATGCAAACAGAAGCACTACCAAACCACCATCACTACAAAATATTTAAACCACATGGTTTTTTAAGTCAGTTTGTACCTGAGAAAATGAAGAAAAAAAAGCTATTAAGTGAACTATCTGATTTCCCAGATAAAACAATGGCAATAGGGCGATTAGACCATGATTCTGAAGGATTATTATTACTTACAACTGATGGTATGATGAGCCATAAAGTAAGAGATAAGGGTATCGAAAAAGAATATTATGTTCAAGTAGATGGAGAGATTACACAAGAGGCAGTATCACTACTTCAAAATGGTGTAGAGATTACTGTAAGTGGGAATAAATATCAAACCCTTCCTTGCAAAGCATTTGCTCTTGAATCTGAACCCAATCTTCCATCTAGAGGTCGTAATATACGAGACCCAAGACATGGTCCTACTAGTTGGATATCTATCACTATTTGTGAAGGGAAAAAACGTCAGATTAGAAAAATGACAGCTTCTGTAGGTTTCCCAACACTGAGATTAGTAAGAGTTCGTATTGGTGATATTCATATTGATAATATGAATCCCGGTGATGTTATCGAACTGCCTAATTTTGATGATGTACTTAATGACTAAGATTAAGTATTATAAATCATAATCTTTTTTGAATCTATCACCTTTAAATTCTATATTATCTTTCAAGTTTAGTTGAAACATAATATTAGGATTTGTATTTATATCTTTTTTCTTTATATAGTACTGACAATCCACATTTGTCATACTCACTAGATATTTACTACCAATGTTAAAATCAGATAGTCTTGATTTCATAGTCAATAGATATTTATTATTTGTTTTCTTTATTGTATAGTTTTTATTTATTAGGTCTAACTGCTCTTTAAAATCTGCTATATCTTTACCTGGTATTTGAGTATTCCCAGATTTTTTTCTTCTAAATACTAGGCTAATATCAAAATACTTTTCTATCTCATCTACTGGAATAAAAAGTAAATCTTTTAAAGTCAATTTATTGAACTTTTTTGAAGATATAATCCATTCTACATTTTTTTCATTATAGATTGTTTTAACCCAATTGAATAGTATATTCTTATCAATATCAACGTGAATATTTGCAGTATTTGAGCCTTTGAATAATGAATAATTAGAGTTTAAATATTTTATAATTTCATTAGTATATTTGTTCTCATCATTTTTACTTTGCTCACAAAAATAAAATTTATTACCCTCTGGTGATAATACAATCTGTCCTGCGTCTGTTGAATCAAACTTTGCTTCAATATTTGTAAGAGTTCTGATTGATTCTCTCACTGTTATATAAGATGTTGTTACGTGATAACCACCATCCATTTTAAAGTTAGCATTAAAATAATTATTTAAAAAATCTGTTGCTTCTTCTTGGAATATTTCCCACTTTTGTAATGCCATTGTCTTGCCTTTAAAATTAATGGGGGAATTATAGCTTATAAGTCTTATTATTCTCACTTTTTCTTTAATTTTTATACCTAAAAATTCTAGGATACTTTACTTAATTATTAAGAAAACAAATATAATTTCTCCCAATGATATAAATAAGTCTAATTTGGGAATGCTTTATTAATTTTTAAACTTAGAAACGATGAAAATCAAAAGATAATATAATTTTAGAGTTTTTTTTAAGGTTTTAAATATATAATTAAAATATATATTAAATTTTTTTAGGATTTAAAATGAACTTATTTTTATCAAAAATGCTTTCTAGTATGGTGACACGCTTTTTATTTTTAGCAATTATAATAGTAGTGATAGTGACATCTATTAGATATTATGTAGTAAATGTACAGCTTAGAGGTGAATTTGAAAAGATTGTACAAACTCAACAAATAGCTCTTGCTTCGAGTATGGCATTAAATGTAAGTTATAAAATCACTCAAAGAAAAGAGTTTTTAAATAAAATAGCTTCTTCCATTCCAATTGAATTATTGAACAAACCTAAAGAGTTATCAGCATGGATACAAGAACGGCAAGATATCTATCCTATCTTTTCTAATGGAATATATTTTATCTCACCTAAAGGTTTTATAGTTCCTAGTTATTCAGACTTTAATACAAATTTATCTAAATCTAATTTTTCTAATAAGGATTATTTTAAAGGTGCATTTTCTAAAAATATATTTGTTGGTAAACCCACAAAAGGGATACTTTCAGATGAAGTTGTTATTCCAATATCAATAGCTATTAAGAACAAATCAGGGGACACCGTGGCAATAATAGTAGGTGAAAGTGCTTTATTGGCTCCTAAATTCTTAGATATGATAAATCAAGGGAAGATTGGAGAAACAGGAGGTTACTTATTAATTTCTAGAAGTGAAGAGATGTTTATTGCAGCTAGTAAAGAAATATTAATACTAAAAAAAACAGCAAAAATTGGGGTAAACAAACTTCATGATGAAGCGATGAAAGGTATTAATGGCAGTGGTATAACAAAAAATGCTCAAGGAATTTATGAAATGATTGCATTTCAAACTGTTCCAAATATTAAAGACTGGTTTATAGTAAGTAGAATACCTGTTAAAGAAGCATTTAAAGTGTTAGATAATTGGGAGAATATGTTAATTCGTGTTACATTTATTTCAATTCCTTTTATCTTGTTGATTATAATAATAGCCTTTATAGATATATTTAGACAACTATTTTTTGCAGTTAAACAAACAGAGAGAATGTTACTTGATGAGATTCCTTTAGATAGGCTTCCTATAAAAAGGATGGATGAGGTAGGACATTTAATGGCAGCTTTTAATCAATTGATAATAATGCTAAAGTCCAATCAAGAGGTATTAAAAGAACAAGCACATCATGATAATCTAACAGGACTTCCCAATCGTCTTTTGTTAGAAGATAGACTGAACCTTGAATTTTTAAGGGCAGACCGTAATAGTACTTATTTTGCATTGCTTTACCTTGATTTAGATGGCTTTAAACTTATCAATGATTCCTTGGGTCATGATGCTGGAGATATGGCATTAATAGAGGTTACGAAGAGATTTAAAACTTGTATAAGAGAAAGTGATACACTAGCAAGAATTGGTGGTGATGAGTTTGTTATAGTAGTGGGTAGTATAAAAAATAATCTGACAAATGCCCAAAAAGTGGCCGCTACAGTTGCTAATAAATGTATTGATATCTTAAATGAACAAATAAAAATTAAAGAGAATAATGCAAACCTTGGCGTATCAATTGGTATATCAATAGGTAATGGTCAAAGTTCACTTGATAAGCTTAGAAAAAAAGCAGATTTAGCAATGTATAAAGCTAAAGAATCTGGAAAAGGAAAGTATGTAATTGATAAAGGTTAATGATATTGATATTATATATATTAAGGAAATCATTACTTAAGATATATAAGTTAATCTTTAAACATTATTTTATTTTTAAAGGTATTATGTTAGGATTAATAAGCTTCTAAAAGGAGTTTATTATGAGATTAAAAAACCTAATACTAATCATTTGTTCTTTTCTTTTAATCATCAATACTTTACAGGCAGAAGATAAAAAAGTTGGTGAATTCTTTGGCGCAAAAAACACCCATATGCCTTCATGGTTTCTAAATAGTTTTTTAGATTTGGGCGAAGATATTGAAGACTTAGCATCTAATAACAAAAGACTTATACTTTATATACATCAAGATAATTGCCCCTATTGTTATAAGTTCATCACAGAAAATCTAAGTGATAAAACTACAAAAAATAAAATCTTGAAAAACTTCGGCATAGTTGAATTTAATATGTTTGGAGATAGAGAAATTATAGATATTGATGGGGAAGAATATACTGAAAAAGAGTTTGCTATAAAATATAAAGTTCAGTTTACTCCTACTTTGATATTTTTTGATGAAGAGGGAAAACAACTCTTAAGGCTGAATGGTTATATAAATATAAAAGATTTCAATTTAGCCTTAGATTATATCAAGGATAAAAAAGAAAATAGTTTATCTTACAAAGAGTATATAAGAGTTAAAAAGAATGAAAAACAAAATATGACTTTGATAGATGAACCAGATTTATTTACAAAGACTAGAAGTTTTGTAAGAGAAAGTGATTCTAAAAAAATGGCAATATTTTTTGAATCAACAAATTGTAATGAGTGTAAAACCCTACATAATAAACTACTAAAAGATGAAAGAACAAGAGCCTTACTAAAAAAGATGGATGTATATCAAGTAGATATAAATTCACCAAAATCAATAGTAACACCATCTAAACTAATCACAAAGATAAAAGATTGGACTAGTGAGCTGAATATCACTCATATTCCTACTGTTATCTTTTTTGATGAAAAAGCGCAAGAGATTATCCGAATCGAATCAAATTTCAAAAACTTTCATTTCCAAAGTATTGTGGATTATGCCGTAAGCAATGCTTACAAGGATGAAAAAGAGTTCCAGCGATATCTTACTAAAAGAGCAGATGATATTAGAGAAAAAGGAATAGATGTTAATATTTGGGATTAGTCAATAATAAGTAAACTTTATTAATAAAGGAGAAAAGAAAATGAACACAATTCAAAAAATAGCAAAACAGTTTTTTGAGGCATGTGAAGAAGGAAAAGGCTGGGATGAATGTAGTTCATACTGTCTTCCTGATGCTACATTCTCATCACAAACTATTGTATTAGCGGAAATATCTACTCTTGAAGAATATACTGAATGGATGAAAGGTTTATTTACTCCTATTCCAGATGGTAATCATGAAGTGAAGTTTTTTGCTGCTGATGAAGAACAAAAATCAGTACTAGCTTTTGCAGTTTTTCATGGTACTCAAACTGGTGAGGGAGGTCCTGTGCCACCAACTGGTAATAGTATTAGTGCTGATTATGTTTATCATATAGAATTTGAGGGTAAACGTATAAAACATATGACAAAAATATGGAATGATTCCATAAGTCTTCAACAGCTTGGATGGGCTTAGTGCCTGCTCAAGTTTTTTAATCACATATATGTTTTGCTTCTTTTAATACAAAATTGTATAATAATTAATTATTACAAAAAGGATTCCAAATGAATGTAGAAATATTCTATTGTGGAGTTTGAAACTATTTGCCAGAAGCTTCTAGGTTAGAAGAGGAATTAAAAGGTAATTTTTCAGATATAAACATAAAATTAAATGAAGGCTCAGGTGGTATTTTCAAAGTGATTATTGATGATACTGTTATTTTTGATAAGTTAGATGTAGAACATAGATTTCCAAATGATGGGGAAATTATTGAAAGAATAGATAAGTTATAAAAAATATAAGTCAAATTTCATTAGAATACCCATAATATTTAAAGGATTTAAATGAATAAAGAATTTGACAAGTTCAAACAGTGGCTTACTCACAATTATAGTGATGGTTTATTAGATTTGAATCCTCCTGCAAGTGATGATGAAATAAAAGAACTTACATCTACTCTTGGGGTTGAATTACCAGAAGATTTTATAAGTGTACTAAAAATACATAATGGTCAAAAAGGCGAAAAAGCTTGGCTTTTTGACTCACAAGAGTTTTTATCAACTCATCGTATTATTGAAGAGTTTAATACTTGGAAAAAACTACAAGTAACAAAACTTCAAGATAAAGTCTCAATGCCTGATGATGGAGTTAGAAGTGACTGGTGGAATATAAATTGGATACCATTTACAAGTGATGGTTGTGGCGATCACTATTGTATTGATTTAAACCCAAACTCTTCAGGAACAAAAGGTCAAATTATTACATTATGGTTTGAATCACCTGAGAGAGAAATAGTATCTACTAGCTTTTCACAGTGGTTTGAAGAGTATCTAGAAGAATTAAATACAGGTAATCTTGTGTATTCAAAAGAGTACAACTCTATAGTTCATAAAGATGAATTATAAAAAAGGAATAGTTTATGAACGAAAATATGATATATATATTTATTGCATTACTAGCTTTTCTAGCTTACAAAAAATATAGTCAATACCAAGTATTAAAACTTGTTCCAGATTTGCTAGCGCAAGGTGGACAAATAGTTGATGTTAGAAGTGAAGAGGAATTTGCCTCATCTTCAAAAGATGGAAGTATAAATATCCCATTACATTCACTTAAAAAAAGAATGAATGAGTTAGATAATAAAAAGCCTATAATTCTTTGTTGTGCAAGTGGAAGTAGAAGTGGTTTAGCAAAACGTACTTTGACAGCACAAGGTTTTGAGAATGTTCACAATGTAGGAACATGGAGAGCTCTTAGAAAGTTTTAGTAAACTTTCTAAGCTTTTTTAAGACTAGTTATTAATCTAACTTACTAGTTAGACTCTCACCAAATGCTTCTTCAATATATGGAGAAATTTGCCATTCGTTTTTGAACTCTTTATATTGATTTACTGTCTTTTTAATATTTGTATTATCTTCAAAGAATGCTCTAATCATTACATTTTTAGGTGTATGTTCCATATCAATAAACTCTAATACTTGTGTTCTATAACCCATAATTTCTAATACATTTGCTCTTACACTATCAGTTAGTAAAGTTGCAAGTTTTTCTTTGATAATTCCATATTTCATCATAGGAATCATTTTTTCATTTTTGATTTTCTTTAGGAATTCATGTTGACAACAAGGCACTGCTAAAATAACATTTGCTCCCCAGTTTACAGCTTTTGCTAAAGCTTCATCAGTTGCAGTATTACAAGCATGAAGTGAGATAACCATATCTACATCTGTAAATTGATCAAAACCTTTAATATCCCCTTGCTCAAATCTTAAATCATCAAAGTTTAGTTTCTTAGCTAAGTTAGAACAGAATTCAATAACATTCTCTTTTAAATCAAGACCTACAATCTCTACGTTATATCCCATTTTTAAAACAAGATAATCATATAAAGCAAAAGTAAGATATGCTTTTCCACATCCAAAATCAATAATTCTAATAGTTTTGTTTTTATCTAAATAGGGAATACAATCAGCAACTAGTTCTAAATAACGATTGATTTGTTTGAACTTATCGTATTTAGCATTTACGATTTTTCCTTGTTTAGTCATGATTCCAAGTTCTATTAAGAAAGGTGTTAATTCACCTTCATTTAGAATGTATTTTTTCTTTCTATTATGTGATGCAATTTCAGCTTTTTTACTTGCAGCTTTTTTCTTTATATTTGCCTCACCTTTTTTACTAATTAGTATATGATAATCAGCATCTACAGTGTTTATAAGTACTTGTTTAAAATATGTTTTAGTTAGATTATACATTTCAACAAAAGTCTCATCATTGTCTAAGTTCTTATGTTCTACATTTTTATCATAGATATACTCAAACTGGTGTTTTACTTCATCTTTGATAGTTACTTTTTTGATAGTTACTTTATTGAAAGTTTTCTCTGATTTATTTTTTACGCCACTAAAAACCGCATAAATTATGCTTTCTTCGTTGATTATTTTTTCCATTAATTCAGTTAGGTTCTGCATAATGTTTAAAACTCCTGTTTTTAGATTTATTTTTCGTATCATATCTAAAGATACTTCCTTTATATATTAATCAAACAATTCAAATTTGGGATAACAAAAAAATTATTATATAATCCTAGTAATTAATAGGAGAAAATATGAATGAACAAATAAAACACTATGAAGACAAGCTAAAATATGAGATGGATTCTTGGGATTTAAGTGTTGCATTAAAAAACAATGAAAATGTAATTGTTATAGATGCAAGAGCTTCAAATGCCTATAAATATGAAAGAGTTCCAAATGCTATTAATATACCTCATAAAACAATGAATATAGATACTACAAAAGATTTAGATAAAGACGCAGTATATATATCATATTGTGATGGAATAGGGTGTAATGCCTCAACAAAAGGCGCTTTAAATATGGCTAAACTTGGATTCCAAGTAAAAGAGCTTATTGGAGGACTTGATTGGTGGATTAGAGATGGTCACGAAACACACGGAGAAAATGCTAGAAAATCTACTGGTGTATCTTGTGCTTGTTAATTAAAACTATTTTACAATTTTATAAAACTTAAAAGTATAACTTTATATTTCTTTCTAACATTTCATATCTAATATTATGAATTTTTAATAGATCAGTTATACTAATAAGTTCTTTAATATGATTAGCTGAACCTTTATTTAGAATAATTTCTTTTGTTTCTCTATTAAAAGAATACGAGATAAATTGTTTGAAAATATCATCCATAATTGCTGAAATCTCATTTGAATCAGATGAGTATTTACACAATAAATTATCGAAATTTTGAATATATAAAATTAAATGATGCACATTTATTGGTTTTAATAGTAATTTCCTATCAAAAATATCTGCACATTGTTTACATGTAAATGTATGATTATATGTTAATGTCTTACTTATAACTAGTATCTTTTGTTTTGGAACTGTATTTGTAATATGCTGAAAAAGTTTTTCTCCAATCTCATTTGTAACGTCTATTATGATTAAAGAATCTTTAGAGACTTTTTTATAATGTAAATAGAAGTCTTCTTCTGTTGTTGTTTTAATAAAGTTGATATTTAGATGTTTTGCAACAATATCATAAATATCTTGATTTGTACTTTCTGTATCGTAAATTAATATTTCCATTCCGAATTATCTCCAAATAAATATTATATATAACTAAATAATTTATTTTTATAGGTTTTGAACTGATAAAAATTACTTTTATTAATATGAAAAAAATTAAAATACTATAAGAATAATCATAACTATATCTTATTCAATTTTCTGAAATATTTGTAAGATTTGATATTTGGCTTTAAGTATTATGAATAATTTAGAAATATAATATATAAATTAAATCAAATATCTTTAAAATCTTTATTATTTTATATATTAAATAAATTATACCCCTATAATAACTATATAGCAGTAATCTTATTCATTATTTATATATTATTAAATCTAGAAAAATCAATTAATTATATCTATTAAATACTATTTGTATTATTTTGATATGGGTCAAGAAGAATTTTAAAGTATTTAAATATACTTCGACTACTTTAAATGAAAGGACAGAATATGAAACAAAATTTCATAAGAGTAGTATTATCTTTACTTATAATATCTGCGGCAAATGCTGGTAATAAATTCAATGATCTAACTGAAGCTTATTTAACAGAGAAAGCATCTTTAGATGTAAGAATGACAATTGCTAAAGATCCTGAAACTTCTTTAAAGGTATTAAAAGTATTAACTCAAGATAGTAATTCAGAAGTTAGTAAACTAGCTAAAGAAGCTATCAAATAATAATTATCAACTCCTACAATTGATGATTATAAATAATAGGTAGCGTATTTGCTATCTATTGTTTGTATCTCATATATCTTACTAATATTTTTTTTACTATAATACGCTAAAAAGAATATAATGCAAACACTTGAACAATTAAACAATGATGAATTAAAAGGCATCAAACAACTTACTATTTCAGAAGATTTATGTGAATTTCCTCAAAAAATATTTGAACTAGCAGATAGTTTGGAAATGTTAGATTTAAGTAATAATAAGCTTACACATATACCAAATCTAGAAAAACTTACTAATCTGAAAATTGCTTTTTTTTCATACAATCTTTTTACAGAACTACCAAATGCTTTTAAAAACTGTAAAAATTTATATATGTTGGGACTTAAAGGTAATCAAATTGAAGTTATTAAAGAGGATATTTTACCTCATAGTATTTCATGGCTTATTTTAACTGATAATAAAATCAAAACACTTCCAAACTCTATTGGTGATTTAACTAAACTTCAAAAATTTCCATTAGCAGGAAACCTTTTAACAACTTTACCTAATAGTATGCAAAACTGTAAAAACTTAGAGTTATTAAGATTATCAGCTAATAATTTAAAAGAGATTCCTTCTTGGCTTCTTAATCTTCCAAAGCTTTCATGGTTGGCATTTTCAGGTAATGATTGTTCTGTTCAACCACAAGTTGATTTAGAAAAAGCTTCTTTAGAAAAACTACAGATTCAAGAGCAATTAGGTGAGGGCGCTTCCGGTATGATATATAAAGCCTTTTGCTCAACACAAAAAAAAGATGTAGCTCTTAAACTTTTTAAAGGGGCAATTACTAGCGATGGTTATGCTGTTGATGAAATGAATACATATATGTCAATAGGAAAACACAATAATCTTATTAATGTTATTGCAAAAATTGATGAGGATGAAAAACTAGGGCTTTTACTTGATCTTATTCCTAAAAGTTATGAAAACTTAGGTTTCCCACCAAACTTTGATACTTGTACTAGAGATACTTTTGCTAATAACCATACAATGACAAGTAAAAGTATTTATGAAGTAGTAAAACATATTCAATCAGCTGCAATTCATTTACATGAAAAAAATCTTATGCATGGAGATTTATATGCTCACAATATTTTAATAAATGAAGATAATCACTGTTATTTAGGTGACTTTGGGGCAAGTAGTTTTTATGATAATAAAGCTTATGAAAAAATTGAAGTTCGTGCTTTTGGATGTTTAATTGATGATTTACTTAACATTTGTTCTGATAAAGAGAATACTTGTTTTGAGACTTTGCGAACTGTTTCACAAACTTGTATGAATGAAGATGTAAATTCAAGACCTTTATTTAATGAGATTAATTTTTAAATAATATAAAATCTTGACATATTTCAATGATTTAAATTCAAATTATCTATATACTTAAAATAAAAAATGGATGGTTCAATGAAAAAATTAATTTTAACAATTGTATTTACTGCTTTTATTTGTACTTTATCAGTGCAAGCTTCACCAAAAGTAGAAGTTATGGAAAAGAATACTTCAACAAAAAAAATGAATGATGATAAGATAAAATTAACACTAGAAATGTGTAAAAAGAAAATAGGTATTGATAACTATAATTTTATGAAAGATATTTTCAATGATGAAAATATTGTAATGACGAAATGTAAAGAAGCACTTATGAAATAACTTTGCTTATCATAGATAGTTTTTACTATCTATGATTTAGACTTAAAAAGAGCAAAAATATAAAATACTATAAAAAGCTTGCATTTATTTTTATTTTATGTTATATTGTTCGCACTTAGGATGAATACGAGTTTCATCTGTTACATGTACTATATTAATTCGCCTTTCATTGATATTACCCATTTTGAACAAACAAACTCATTTTTATTTTTAAATTCAAAAAAAGGACTACTATGTCAATTACAAATATTAAAACAAGCAAAAAAATTGAAGTGCTTTTAAGACTTTTAGACAGAAACGAAAGCTTATCAGACGCAACTTCAAAAGCAGGATTAGATATAAAAAAAGTAAAACAAATTATTAGAAAACAATATTAATATTTAACTTATTCATTTCTCAAACATTTAAACCAAATGTTTGAGAATATATCTAAAAATAAATCCTAACATTACCACATACTTTTCACATGTTTTTCCAATATAGTTTAAAAATTTATTTTAATGTATAAGGAATCAATATGGAAATTTCAAATCATGATTTAAAGAATACTATGAATAATAGTAGTTCTCTAAATTTAAAGAAACAAGAAAAAGTAAATAAAAAAGAAGATTCACACTCTTTAGAAAACAATTACACTCATCTAAACATAAATAATAATAACTCCTCTAATATTGAGAAAACTGCTCAAAAATTAGAAGAGTTAAACAAACAAAAAGTAACTACTAGTTCTTTAGAAGAAGTAGTTGTTGAATTAAAAAAAGATGATGGTTTTACAGAGATTAAACCAGAACAATTCAAAGGAATTTCTAAAATGGTAAATAGTGATATTATTATAATAAAGATTCTGAAAAAATAAATAAATTTTTAAACAACTAAAACTTATTTCTTAATACATTTATACCAAATTATAGAAAATAGATCTATTGCTTTTTCTAGGTCTTTTTCTTTTATTCCTCCAAATCCCATCATTAGAGCTTGCCAATTATCACCACATCTAGGTTTTGCAAAGTGTAATTTTATTTTTTCTTTTATTGCTAATATTTCAAGTTTTTTATAATCTAACTCTTTTGTAGGCTGTATTAATATTGCTAAACCTCCACCTTGATTAACTATTTTCATACTGTCCTTTAGTTTTGATTCTAAAAGAGATTTTAGAAGATTATGTTTCTTTTTGTTTATAGTTCTTATTTTACGTAAATGTTTATCCCAATACCCTTGCTCTATAAAACTTGCTAATGTATTTTGAGTCATTAAAGATACTCCTGAATCATAATAAGAAAACTTCTCTTTATAAATTTCAAGTAAATGATTTGGTAAAACCATATATGAAACTCTAAGAGAAGGGGAGAGGGCTTTTGAGAATGTACCAATATATACAACTCTTTGATTATTATCTAGACCCTGTAGAGAAGGTATTGGTCTATTAATATATGAAAGTTCAGTATCATAATCATCTTCAATAATCAAAGCATCGTTTTTATTAGCCCAATCTAATATTTTTAATCTATTAGATATGGGTATTGCTACTCCTGTTGGATATTGATGTGATGGCGTTAAATATGCTAGTTTTGATTTTGTTTTCTCTAAGGCTTCTATGTCAATTCCATTTTTATTGACTTGAATTCTGTCTATTTTATAGTTATGATTTTCATATACTTTTCTTATTACATGATATCCTGGTTCTTCAATAGCTATACTATTGTGTTCATCATTTAGAAGTAGGGCTAATAAACTAATTGAACTAATAAATCCATTTCCTATAATAATTTGTTCAGTATTACATTTAACTGCTCTTGATTTGTTTAGGTATTGTGCTATTTGAACTCTTAGTTCATATTCACCTTGCCTATCTCTGTACGCTCCAAAATCTAAAGAGTCATTAATATTTTTATTAAATAGCCTTTTCCATATTTTTAATGGAAAACTAGAGCTTTCTAATCTAGCAGGAAAAAAATCATAAAGTATTTCATCTTCTTTCATATCATTAGATATATCACAAGGAAATTGTGAGCTAAAATCACTAAGACTATTTTGTATTACAACATATCCGCTTTTAGGAATACTATCTATATATCCTTCTACTACTAATTGAGAATAGGCAGATTCTACGGTGTTTTTACTAAGATTATAAATACTTGCTACTTTTCTAATAGATGGTAATTTTTCATCTATTTTATAGTTTGTTAATATATCTTCTTTTATTTGTTTAAAAAGCTGTATGTGAAGAGGTATTTCACTATTTTGTTCTAGGTAATACATAAACTGTCCCTTAATAATTTTAATAAATTGGCCCTTGTGATGAGGTCAAATGTCTGTTATATTATCACAATTAAAAGAAGAAAGGAAGAAAATGAGAAAAGTTTATGAGATAAAAGATGAAGAGTTAATAAAAAATATTTTAGAAAATACAGAGTTTGGAACACTAGCAATTTGTATGGATAATAAACCTTATTCTGTTCCTTTAAACTTTGTGGAAATAAATGGAGAGATATTTATACATGGAGCAAAAAAAGGTAAAAAAATAGAAATTATGAATAACAATAATAATGCAAGTTTTTCAGTCGTTGAGTCTTATTCTTTATTACCATCATATTTTAGTACAGATGATGGGAGAGCAAGCCCTGCAACACATATGTTTAAATCTATTATATTAGATGGTCATATTGAATTCATAGAAGATTATGATGTAAAAGCAAATGCCTTAGAAATGTTAATGCAAAAGTACCAAAAAGAGGGCGGATACAAAGCTTTAACTGATGTTATATACAAAAAGATAATAAATGCAACATGTATTTATAAATTAGTTCCATCTCAAAGTAGCGCTAAATTTCATTTAGGACAGGATTATAATGAACAAAGATTTGCAAGAGTAAAAGAGCATCTTTTAAAAAGAGGAACAAAAAAAGATTTAGATACTTTAAAATTAATGGAAAGCCTAAGAGTATAGATTAATAAAATATTATAAATAATTGCTATATCATTACAAAAAATTTGAAGGCATTATTTATGAATAAATTAAAAAAACTATTTGAAAAAGTACCAGAACTAAAAGAACAATATGAATTATTTGAAAATACAATTTTAAATGAAAATTCTTTAGATAAAAAATATATAAAGTATGTGGCATTCTCAAGTGCCATTGCTTTAAAAGAAAAAGACTTATTCTCTTTAGTAGAAGAAAAGTTGGGAAAACTAGAAGAATCTGAACAAAAAGCTATTTTTTTAGCTTCTAGTAGAATGGCCACAACGAACCCATACTTTATGGCTAGAAATGTTCATCCTTTAAAAGCTGGAGGTTCTTTAGAGTCTTTAAATATGAGTGTAATTCAAAACCTTGGGGTGAAAGATATGACAGCATATCATTATTCTTGTATATCAATATCATCAATAAACTCAGGTTTTGTATGTTTTAATAGTCATCTAAGTAATCTAAAAGCTCATAGCCAAAGTGATAACTCAATAGATCAAGCAATGAGAATTACAGCATCTTTAAACTCATTAAAACAATTACTTTTTAATATATCTTTATTAGATTAACTTTTAATTTATATATACTATACTTCTAATAATAAAAAAGGAAATGAATGTTCATAGTATCATTAACATATATTTGTGATTTAAAAGAAGTTGATAATCATTTATCATCACATGTGGAATATTTAGAAAAACAATATGAAGAGGGTAATTTTATTGCTTCTGGGCGTAAGGTTCCAAGAACTGGTGGAATAATATTATCTAAACTTGATAGTCTTGAAAAACTAAATAAAGTTTTAGAAAAAGATCCTTTTTATCAGAATAATCTGGCAAAATATGATATTCAAGAGTTTATACCAACTATGACTTCGAAAGATTACGAAAATTTAAAAGAGGAATAATTTAATGGCTTCATCATTTACGAAACTAATTACAACTTATATTAATGCAAAAGACTCTAATAAACCACACTTAATGAATAGAGTATTCTCAAAAGATGCTACTTTAAATATGATAGTAAATTCTGAAAATATATCTTTTCCTTCTAAAGTAACAGGACTTGATAATATTACAGTAACACTTGTAGAAGATTTTTCAATGAAGTTTGAAAATGTTTATACTATTTGTTTGGAAGATACTATTCAAAGAGATGATGAAAAGTTTTTCTGTCAATGGTTAGTAGTAATGAATGATAAAGTTACAAAAGAAGTCAAAGTAGGTATTGGAGAATATGTTTGGATTAGAAAAGATTCTTTAATTACTTCTTTGGATATTAAAATTAAAGAAATGAGTATTGTTGATGCTAAGTACCAAAATGATGTTTTAGACTTAGTATCATCTTTTCCCTACCCATGGGCAAATGCACATCAAATAAATGATATACATAAGTATTTATTTGTTTAGCTTTTAATTTTTTTGATATATCTATAAATAGATGGTTCGGACATTTGTAGTTTAGAAGCTACTTCTTGTACTGAACCTCTAATATTAAATACCCCACAGTCATTTAGTGCTGTAATTACTTCTGTTTTTTCATCTGTTGTCATTCTATTTGGAACAATATCAAATTCATTTAAAATTGCATCAATTTTATTAAGTGTTAGCTCTTGTGGATCTGTATTTAGGTTTTCTTTTATATTATTAAGTGATAAAACTTTATCATCAACATAATTTGGAAGTAATGAAGTTAAAAATGATAATGATTTTTTCACTTCATGGTAATCAGAATTTAAACCCAAAGCTCCGACTATTTTATTATCGTCATCTCTAATAAAATATGTAGATGAATATAAAAGTTTTCCTTCTATACTTTTTGAGTTGTAATTAGATATAAATTGTTTATTTCCCTCAGACTCAGCTGCAATAAATTCTAAAATTAAATCAGTAGGACGTCCACCTATTTTTCTATTACTTATATGTCCATTTATTATATAAACGATTGATTCTTCATAGTTAGTTAAATCATGTAGTATTATTTCTGTATTACTTCCTAGCACTTCCCCTAAGAAGTCTGCAATTGTAATAAATCTTTTGATATGTTGATTCAAATATATCCTTAATATATTATATTTTTTTATTATAAGAGAATAAGGAAATATTGTCAAATTACAATTTAACTTTTTATTTTTTTAATATACCTATAAATTGAAGGTTCTGACATCTGTAATTTTTTTGCAACTTCTTGCACTGAACCTCTAATATTGAAAACACCACAGTCATTTAGTGCTGTAATTACATTTGTTTTCTCATCTGTTGTCATTCTATTTGGAACTACATCAAACTCATTTATTATTGCATCTATTTTACTAAGTGTTAATTCTTGTGGATCTGTATTAAGGTTTTCTTTTATATTATTGATTGATAAAATTTTATCATCTACGTAGTTTGGTAATAAAGAAGTTAAGAATGATAAAGACTTTTTAACCTCATGATAATCAGAATTTAGACATAAAGCCCCTACAATTTCATTATTATCATCTCTGATAAAATATGTAGAAGAGTATAAAAGTCTACCTTCTATTGTTTTAGAATTGTAATTAGAGATAAACTGTTTATTACCTTTAGATTCACTTGCTATAAACTCTAAAACTAGGTCAGTTACTGGGTCGCCAATCTTTCTATCACTGATGTGACCGTTGATTATATGGACAATTGACTCTTCATAATTTGTTAAGTCATGTAGTATGATTTCTGTATTACTTCCTAGTACATCACCTAAAAAATCTGCAATAGATATAAATTTTTTAATATGTTTGTTCACAAATATATCCTTAATAGCTTATGTATATTCTTATTATAAGGTATTAATAAAAAATTGTCAAATCAATAATAAATTGTTATCATAATAAAAATTTATTAATTTGTGATAAAAACTCTTTACATTGATAAAATTTTATTATATACTGATTCCAATGAAAAAAAATTATCATAAAAGGGACTTAATATGAACGCTATTAATTCAACAAAAGCACCAAGTGCAATCGGACCATATTCACAAGCAGTAGAGAAAGATGGATTTACATTTGTATCAGGACAATTACCAATAGATGAAACTACAGGTGAGTTTGCAGGAGATGATATTGCATCACAAGCAAAACAATCTTTAGAGAATACAAAATATATTTTAGAAGAAGCTGGATTACAAATGAAAGATGTTGTTAAAACTACTATTTTATTAAAAGATATAGAAGATTTTGCAGTAGTAAATGAAATTTATGGACAATATTTTGAAGCACCATTTCCAGCAAGAGCAACATATGAAGTTTCAAGACTACCAAAAGATGCTCTAATTGAAATAGAATCAATTGCAAAAAAATAATATAATATAACTTGATAATATAAGAAAGCGGAGAACAAGAAAATGAAAAAAGATATTGTAGTTGTAGGTGGTGGTTGTATTGGACTTATGTCAGCTTATTGCTTACAAAAGAGTGGAAGAGATGTTACTGTTATTGAAAAGGGTGACATTACTGATGGAACTTCTTTTGGAAATGCAGGATTATTATCAGCATTTAAAAAAGCTCCATTAAGTGCTCCTGGAGCAATTTTTGATACTTTAAAATTAATGCTAAAAGGTGAATCACCTGCTAGTGTTCATCCTACTTTTGATTTACATTTATTTAAATGGCTTTTAAAATTTGCTGCTAGTACAACAGAAGCTAGACTAAAAAGAACTTTAGCCTTATTTGAAAGATATGGACGAATTAGTTTAGATATGTATGAAACAATGGTAAAAGAAGATGGAATGGATTTCCATTTTTGTAAAGATGGTTTACTAATGATTTATACAGAACAAAAAACTTTTGATGAAAAAGCGGCACATTGTACAAATCCTGAGGCTTACGAAATACTTTCTAAAGATAGAACAAAAGAGTATATGCCTATTTTAAATGATAAAGTTATAGGTTCAATTCTTTTAAAAGAGAATGGTCATGTAGATCCAGGTGAATTTATGCTTGAACTAAAAAGATACCTAGAAGAAAAAGGTGTTGAGTTCTTATTAAATGAAGAAGTAGAGAGATTAGAATTTGAAGGTTCAAAAGTAAGTAAAATAAGAACATCAAAAGGTGTTTATGAAGCTGAAACTTTTGTATTATCTACTGGTGCTGATGATACACTAGCAAGGCAAGCAAAAAATAGATTCCTAATGACTCCTGCTAAAGGATACAGTATTACATTTAAAATGGATGATGCTTTAAAACCAAAAACATCTTCATTATTTGCCGATTTATTTATTGCAATGACACCAAGAAGAGATACAGTTCGAATGACTTCTAAACTTGAGTTAGGAACTACTAATCCTGATGTTGTAAAAAAACAAATAGATAGTATTCACAAAAACTTATCTTTATATACAAATGATTTTGTAAAAGAAGATATGGTTGAATGGTCTGGATTTAGGCCTCTTACTCCAAATGACATACCAATTATTGGATATGACGAAAACTACAATAATCTAGTTCATGCTACAGGGCTTGGATGGTTAGGGATTACTTTTGCACCTGCAATTGGAAAAATCGTTAACGACGTTATTACTATAGACAAAAAGAATAATACAAACGCTGACATTTTATTATTCTCATCATTTTATCAAGGCTAATCATTAAATGAAGAGTTAATCTCTTCATTTAACATTTTTTTATTGGTTTACTTATTATATTAATTGATGAATTAATATTGTAATTAAACATTGGTTTAGTTAGCTACGTAATTTAAAAATTATAATATAAAATGAGATTAAATTATATTATAAAAAAGGGGAGAAACTTATGAATAAATTTAGAAGTATGCTTTTTTACATGGTAATGTTATGTGTACCAAGTATTAGTTTTGCTGAAGAAGTTGTAGGTATTGATCAAAAAATTGATCAATTTTTCACTACTTACTTTGGTTGGTTTGCAAGTGCAATTTTCTATGGTGCTAAAGTTGAAGATGGGGTAACATTTCCATTAATTGTTGGTTGGTTATTTGTAGCTGCAATAATCTTTACTTTCTATTTTGGTTTTATTCAATTTAGAAAATTTAGATTATCTTTAGACATTGTAACTGGGAAATATTCAGATCCTAAAGATAAAGTGCCAGGGGAAGTTTCACACTTTAGAGCACTTACAACTGCTTTATCAGGAACTGTTGGTCTTGGTAATATTGCAGGTGTTGGGGTTGCTATTGCAATTGGTGGTCCTGGGGCTACATTTTGGATGATTGTTTGTGGTTTATTCGGAATGGCTTCTAAATTTACAGAGTGTACTCTAGGTGTAAAATATAGAAATGAGAATCCAGATGGTACAGTTTCTGGTGGTCCAATGTATTATCTATCAAAAGCGTTTAAAGAAAAAGGTCATGCAAGAATTGGTAAATTCTTAGCAGTTGGATTTGCAATTATGACAATATTCTCGACATTTGGTGCAGGGAATATGTTCCAAGGGAATCAAGCAAATGCAATGATTGTTCAAACATTTGGAATTGCTCCTGGTTATGGTTGGGTTACAGGTATTATTTTAGCAATACTAGTAGCATCTGTTATTATTGGTGGTATGCCATCAATTGGTTCAGTTACATCAAAATTAGTTCCATTTATGGCGGCTTTATATATTGGTATGGCACTTATTGTATTAATTTCTCATTATGATCAAATTGGGGGTGCAATAGAACAAATCTTTGTTGGAGCATTTACTGGTGCTGGAGTTGCTGGTGGATTTATTGGTGCGCTAATACAAGGTCTAAAAAGAGCAACATTCTCAAATGAAGCTGGTGTTGGTACATCAGCAATTGCTCATGCTGCGGTAAAAACAAAAGAACCAGTTACAGAAGGTTTAGTTTCATTACTTGAACCATTTATTGATACGGTTATTATTTGTACAATGACAGCTTTAGTTATTACAATTTCAGGAATGAATACTGGAGAGTTAAGTGGTGTTAATTTAACATCTGCTGCATTTACTGAAACATCATTTATTTTTGAATATATCTTAGCCATTACAGTAGTTATGTTTGCATTCTCAACAATGGTTTCGTACTCATACTATGGTTTAAAAGCTTGGACTTACCTTTTTGGTGAAAGCAAAACTAATGAAATTGTTTATAAAACTATATTTTGTTTATTTGTAATTGTTGGAACAAGTATCAGTTTTGGTGCTGTTATCGACTTCTCAGATGCTGCAATGTTTGCAATGTCTATCTTTAATATCATTGGATTATATTACTTAATGCCAATTGTAAAAGAAGAATTAAACTCTTTCCTTGCAAGAGTAGATTCTGGTGAAATAAAAAAATATAAATAATATTTAAGAGAGAATTATAAGGAAGTTTTACTTCCTTATAGTGATTATATTTTTATAGAGGTATTAGGAGTATTGTGCTACTTTTTTAATATCTCTATAAAAATATAAAGTAATAACTTAGCATTAAAAATAGGAGAGGGATAAGTGAAATTATCAAGACCAGTTTGGGCAGAAATCAATTTAGACAATTTAGCTCATAATATGAGAGAAACAAGACGAGTTGTTAATGATAATACTAAAATAACTGCAGTAATAAAAGCTGACGGTTATGGCCATGGTGCGGTTTGTATTGCACAAACTTTACTTGACAATGGAGCTGACAGATTTGCAGTGGCAACACTTAGTGAGGCTATACAATTAAGAGCAACTTTTTCTGATGTTGAAATTATGGTTCTTGGATATACTCCTGATTCTTTAGCTAAAGATATTATTCAAAATAATATAATTCAAACAGTTTATACCCTAGAGCAAGCAATAGAATTTTCAAAAGTTGCCGTTGAGTTAAATGAGAAACTAACTGTTCATATTAAAATAGATTCAGGAATGAATCGTTTAGGTATGCAAGATAATGAAAATACTATTTCTGAAATATTACAAATGAGTAAACTTGATGGATTATTTATTGAAGGTATATTTACTCACTTTGCTATGGCTGATGAATTAGATAAAGAATATACAATCAAACAAGTGGAAAAGTTTAATAAAATTGTTGATACTTTAAAAGAAAATGGACTAGATATTCCAATTAAACATGTATCAAATAGTGCTGCTATTATTGATTTACCACAATTTAACATGGATATGGTTCGTGCAGGAATTATGTTATATGGATTATATCCATCAAAAGATGTAAATCATAGTAATGTAGAATTAAAAGAAGTTATGTGTTTAAAAGCTAATATTTCACAAGTGAAAGATATTGAAGCGGGTTGTGGAGTTAGTTATGGTTTAAAACATAAATGTGAAAAAAAATCAAAAGTCGCTACTTTACCTATTGGTTATGCCGATGGTTTCACTCGTATGTTATCAGGAAAAGCAAATGCAATGTTAGGTAATAAAATAGTTCCTATTATTGGAAATATTTGTATGGATCAATGTCTTATTGATGTTACTAATCTTGATGTTAAACTTGGAGATGAGGTAGTTTTATTTGGTGGTAATAATACAAATGGAATTTCTATTGATAGTGTATCTGAATTACTAAATACAATTAATTATGAAATTGTTTGTATGGTTGATAAACGAGTACCTAGAGTATATATTCAAAATGATAAAAAGATTACTTCAAAAGATTATGTATTAATTATAAGTGATAAAAGTACAAAATAATAAGAGTAAACTCTTATTATTTTGAAAATGCGATTGTTATCCCCAGTGAGATAAGCACAACTCCTACGGTTCTATCGAACCATTTTCCAAAGTTATTAAAAAATCTTCTTACCTTGTCTTGACTTAAAACCAATGATAGGAAAGTAAACCATGCCATTGTTGCAAAGATACAAAATACTCCATATATAGACTGGATGTATATTGGTGTATCAATACTAATTATTACTGTAAATAAAGATAAGAAAAACAATGTTGCTTTTGGATTTAGTGCATTACACAAGAATCCCATCATAAATGATTTCTTATTACTTACTTGTTTTACAGTATTAGTTTGATCTGCTTGCAGTTCAAAGCCTGAAGATTTAAGACTTTTATATCCAATATATATTAGATAAAAAGCACCAAGAAATTTAACTATACTAAACAAAACAATTGATTTTGAAATAATAAGTCCAATTCCTAAAATTGTATATACTACATGTACAGAGATTCCTAATCCTATACCAATGCTTGAATAAATGGAAGCTTTTCTTCCTTGTGTAACACTTTGTTTTAACACCATTGCAAAATCTGGTCCTGGTGATAGTAATGCTACAAACATAGCAAAAGCTACAATTAGAAATTCGTTAAAATATGGTGAAAAATTCAACATATTAACTCCTTAATCTAAATTAATACAAGAATATTAACTAAGTAAAGAGTTTTCGTATAGTACCAGATTGCTAAAGAAAGAATTTTTGATATTCTCCAGGTGTAATTCCAACTACTGCTTTAAATCTTTTTGTTAAGTGACTTTGGTCATTAAATCCACAAGAATAAGCAACATCTACAAGTGAGTGGCCTTTTTGTAAAAGCTTTTTTGCTTTTTCTATTCGTTTTAACATCAAATAAGCATGGGGTGAAAAAAAAGTATGCTCTTTGAATAAACGTAAAAAATGATATTTTGATATATCAAGTTGCTCCGAGATATTATCTAGTGTTATGTCATTATCTAGATTATCTTGCATAAATTCTTTTGCTCTAAAAATTGCTAAATCATGTTTACTTAGAGTTTTTTGCTCACTAGCTGTTGTATTAATTAATAGTATTTTATTTAGTATTTCTACTAATTGACACTCAAAATCTAGTGATGATAAATCACCTTTTTCATAAGCTGAAGTTAGCGATAAAAATTCATTAGCTAATGCTTCATTTTCTATAAGCCCTGATTTAAAATGAACAGGTTTAGATTTGAAATTCTCTTCTAGAAGTGTTGATAAGAAAGAGGGATTTAAATATAGTGCAGATTGTGAATATGCACTATTGTCATGAGCCCAGTTTGAATGTGCAGTATCAGGATTTATAGTCATGATTGATGACTTGTTTATTATCTTTGTACTTCCATCTACAAAACCATCAATACATCCTTGTTCTATAACACCTATAGCATACTCCTCATGGATATGTTTTTCAAAGCCATAGTTTTGAAATAGGGATTTATTTAATATGATATCATTTTGAGGAATCGGTCGCCAAAATTTTGATTGATAAACTGAATCATTTTTCTTTTTCATTATTCATTATAACATAGATAAAAGTAGTGGTATTGTATTAAATTGCTATTTTAAAGAGTATATTTTGTAGGTTAAAGCTAGCTCTTTATGAACTAGCTTTTTTGGTTTTTTAGCTAAAAATTATTCAGCTAATAAGTTTCTATAGAATTCTCTATAGTTATCATCTTTTTCATCCCTAGCTTTCATAGCTGGTCTTGGATGTTCGTTTAATTGTCCAGTTAACATGTATGGAATTGAGTAACCCCAGTCTAGTTCTTTTTCTAATGGGATTATAAATTCTTCAATGAATTTTAATACTGGCATTAATTTATATTTTGGATTTTTTAAGAATCCGATTAATAGTTCCATAGGACAGTTTCCAGCACCTCTTCCTAATCCAGAAATAGTTACGTCTAAGTAGCTAGTTCCGTATGTTAAGGCTTCAATAGTATTTGCATATGCTAATTGCATATTGTTGTGTGCATGAATACCAATTTTTTTACCCTTAGCTTCTGCAATTTTTAAATACTTTTCAGTTAGTCTGTTGATTTGCTCAGGGTAGAATGAACCAAAACTATCAGCAATGTAAATAACATCAACACTTGAGTTACTAACTGCTTCTAATACTTCATCTAACTCTTGATCAAATGATTTTGAAATAGCCATAATATTAATAGTTGTTTCATAACCTTTTGCATGGGCTTCTTCAACAAGTTCAATTGCTGCTGGGATTTGGTGAATGTATGTTGCGATTCTAATCATATCTACAACACTTTCTTCTTTTGGAAGAAGTTCAGAGTTTACTGTTCTACCAATATCAGACATAACAGCTATTTTCATATTAGTATCATTTTCACCAACGATTTTTCTAATATCTTCTTCTTTACAGAAATTCCATTTACCAAATTCTTCTTCACTCATAATCGATGGAGAATTGTTTTTTCCAATTTCCATATAGTCAACACCAGCAGCTACACAAGTTTCGTAGTGTGCTTTTACAAAATCATCTGTAAAGTGGAAATTGTTTACTAATCCACCATCTCTAATAGTACAATCAAAAACTTTGATGTCTTCTCTTACTGTAAGTATTGAACCTTTTCTCTCAATCATAAATGTATCCTAATTCTTTTCTATTTGTTTAATAATTTAAAATAATATCTTAATTGAGTTCAAATCACCTTAAAATTATAGTGTTAGCCTTTATTTTGGGCATAAAAAAAGACAAGTCAGTATTGACTTATCTTTTAGTTTCATATTAATTATTATAAAGTTAGATTATTAAACTTCAACTTGTGAAGTCATATCAATACTTCCACCTTTTATAATTGTAGCTCTTAATCCAGCTTTATCTGACATACTATCTACTAGTTTTTCATTACCAAGTTTATCAGATAAGTACTCACAAGGTTTACATAATCTTACACCTTTTAATACTACTTTTCCTATTTGAAACTCTTTATCAACTAAATTATTTAAGTCACAATTTGAAATAACTATATTTCTTCTGAAATCTTCACCTGTAAGACTTTCATCAAATTGTTTATTAAACTCATCAATATTCTCAACCTCAATTAAAGTAACATCTCTGTCAGGTTGTACTTTGCCTTCTGTTGAAAAAGTTCCTTTTTGTTCATAGTATCTATCACCAAAGATACCTTTTCCTTCTTCTAAAACAATTTGGTTAACTTTTTGCATTGGGCTTTTAACATCTTTTGAAATAAGAAGACTTACTATTTTACCTGACATTGAATATCCTTTTTTTTGTTTTTTTAAGTATAACCAAATTTATACTTATAACTACTAATGTCTTCTATAATATCCTCTGTGAGGTTTATAATATTTTTTGTGATACTTTTTATGGTGTTTATAATAATGATGTTTATTGTAATTATGGTGGTAGTTATACTTATGATGATATGTTGCATTTACATGTCTTGTTTTTACAATGGGTACATAAACTCCTATGCTATGATGAGAATGACATCCTGTAAAAAGAACAATTGAAGCAACAATAATTAGTATTGCTTTTCTCATAATTTATCCTTTTTTGTTTTAAGTATATGTATTTAAAGTAGATGAATTGTGAGAGTAAATTCTTATCTCTAATGAAAAACTAGTATAATGATAATAGAAATTCTTATTAAAGATTTGCCATGAGAAATGAATTTATAAAAGACATTGTTTTATTATATGTTGAAGATGATGATCTTATTAGAACAGAATTAGAATATTATTTGAGATCTAATGTTGAAAAAGTAATTGCAGCTTCTAATGGTAAAGAAGGTTATGAATTATATAAAAAACATAAACCTGATATTATAATTACTGATATCAAAATGAATATTATGAGTGGATTAGAAATGAGTTCGCTTATTCGAGAAGAAGATAAAACTACTCCAATTATTATAACATCTGCATATTCAGATAATAAATATTTACAAAAAGCTATTGAAATAGGTATTAACACTTTTTTATTAAAACCATTAAATCTAATGCAACTTTATTGTACTATGAAAATCACAAGTGATAATATTAAACTACAAAGAGAAAACACCCAAACAATTAATGAATTAAATGAAACTCAATCTCGTTTAGTTAAAGCTGATAAAATGGCTAACCTTGGGAAGTTAGTAGCTGGTGTAACACATGAAATAAATACCCCCATTGGTGTTGGATTTACAAGTGTTTCCCACTTAGAAGAGATCACTAGAAGAATAAAAAAATCTTACTCAAATGAGGAAATGACTCAAGAAGATTTTGAAGCTTATTTATCTTCCTCTGAAGACTTATCAAAAATGATTTTCTTGAATTTAAAAAGAGCATCAAAACTAATTTCTTCTTTTAAAGAAGTAGCAGTAGATCAAACCCACGATGAAAAAAGGGAATTTAAAGTAAAAGAGTATTTAGATGAGGTTATTTTTAGTTTAAATTATATTATCAAAAAAACTCATTTAGTAGTAAAAGTGCATTGTGATGAAAAGTTAGTGATAAACTCTTTTCCCGGTGCATTTTCACAAGTTTTTACTAATTTTATTATGAATTCAATTAATCACGCTTACAGTAAAAATGATAAAGGATGTATTACTATTGATATTGAAATAATTAATGATAAAGTACAAATTATCTATTGTGATGATGGAAAAGGCATTTCTTCTGAAAAATTGGAAAAAATATTTGTACCTTTTTATACAACACGAAAAAAATCTGGCGGTACGGGACTTGGTCTAAGTATTGTAAAAGACATAGTTAATATAACACTAAAAGGGAATATATCTTGTTCTAGTATTGAAAATAAAGGTACTAGTTTTACAATAGAAATTCCATATAAATAATCAAAATTAAAAAATAAATATAAAAGGTTAATAATGAATTCACATGAAATAGATTACACGATTATAGGCTCTGACATTCAAGCAGTTGAAGTTGAACTAGACCCAAATGAAACAGTTATTGCAGAAGCTGGAGCTATGTGTTGGATGGATTCTGGCATAAGATTTGAAGCAAAAGCTGGAGATGGTTCAGATATGGATGAGGGAATATTTTCTAAAATGTTTGGCATGGGTAAAAGAATGATAACTGGGGAATCTTTATTTCTAACTCATTTTACAAATGAAGGTGAGGGTAAAAAAAGAGTGACTTTTAATGCTCCTTATCCTGGAAAAATAATACCAATTGACTTATCAGAAAGTGGAAAATTAATATGTCAAAAAGATTCTTTTTTATGTGCTGCTCGTGGTACAAAAATAGATGTTACTTTTTCTAAAAAAATTGGAGCTGGATTATTTGGAGGAGAGGGTTTTATTCTTCAATCTATTCAAGGTGATGGAAATGCTTTTATTCATGCAGGTGGTGCAGTTGTTGAAAAAGAGTTAAAGGGTGAGAAACTAATAGTTGATACTGGATGTTTAGTAGCTTTTGAAGATGGAATTGATTATGATATTCAAGCTGCTGGAAATCTTAAGTCTATGATTTTTGGTGGGGAGAGTGTATTTTTAGCTACTTTAGAAGGTCACGGAAAAGTATATTTACAATCTTTACCATTCTCAAAATTAGCAGATAGAGTATTGCAAAATGCTTCTAGTGATGGTATGTCACATGTTGCAAAAGAGATAGATTAATAAACTAAACATAACCTAAAAAGGTTATGTTTTAGTAAGATGTTAATGAAAGAACATCTTGTATTTGATTATAAGAGAAAAACTCATAGTTTTTATTTTTAGCTTTAATTGTATGAACTGCCATTCTATCGGCTAATTCATTACCTTCAATTCCTGCATGACCTTTTACATGTTTTATTTCGATTTTATCTTTAATCTTTTCATATAAACCATGTGCAGATTTAATAAGTTCAAGATTTTTAATCTCTCCACTTTTTTTAGTCCAACCTTTAGCTTTCCAGCCATAAGCCCAAGTAGTAATACAATCAATACTATATTTTGAATCAGAGAATATAGAGATGATATTTTCACTATGAGTTTGTTCAGCAATAATTAAAGCTTGATGTAATGCATTTAACTCAGCAGTATTATTTGTACCATTTTCTTCATAAGCTCCATGGAGTAATACAGGGTTTCTTTCATTTGAATATATAGCTAATCCACTACCAGATTTTCCAGGGTTTCCAGAACAAGCTCCATCACAATATATTCTTACATATTCATGATTCTCGTCTATTTGTGTAGATGGTTCTGAAGTAGGAGCTACTTTTGTTGTTTTTAACTCTTCTGTTTTTTTAGTTTTAATATTATTAAACTCTAAAACCATAAGATAGTTTTTTATAATTTGTTTTTGTGCAGTTAGGGCTAATTTCCCCTTTAACAACATTAGCATATTTGCATCATTTCTTGATACTTCTTTTTGTAATGCTAATTCTTTCCAATTCTCTAAAGCAGGGAATGGCAAATCTAGGATCTTGAATTGCTCTTTGTTTAAAGTATCATCATGAGATATTAACTCAATAAATTTATTATCAATATTCATATTAGTCTTCTCTATGTCTTCTACCATTAAATTTGATAACTAAATCAAGTCTAACTTTTTCTTTTGTTTCTAATACTAAAAACTCTTTTCCATCTACTACTTCCATAGTTTTAACTATACCTTCTAAAGTAAACTGTTCTTCATTAGTTTCATTTTCTAAATAGATTATTGTTGATGGTATTTTTCTTTGCATTGCAACATTTAGTTGATCAAAGAAATCACATGATATTGGATTGTACATTGTTATCTTTCTTTATAATTTAAAATATATTTTGTAGTATACTAAAAAATACTATATAAATTAATTCATCGAAAATTAAATCCTTGCAATAAGAGTATTATTCAGATAAAATTCCTTTACTTTTATGGAATAAACTTCCATCTGTTATATTCATTTTATTAATTATCTATCATTAATTTCATTATGAAAAAACGAAATCACTATAAAAATATTATTAGGAGAAACCTTGGCAAAAGGGAAAAAAACGGTAATCAAAGAGATTACTAGAATAAATGACAACGAAATTTCTATAAATGGTAAAGAATACATTTTATTAGAAAAAGTAGATAATGTTGAATCTGCTACAACAATGAAAATCTCTTCAAATGGAAATAGAATTCTAAGATTTGAAGATGAAAGTAAAAAAGCTAGAATTGATGTAAAAAGAAATATTGATATTATAAAAATCACATTTACTGATGTTCAAAGAGCTGTTAAGTTTAAAAAAGGACAAGATAAATCTTTAATAACTGGAAAAGATAGTAAAAAAGTTATTGATACAGCATCATCTTTTTCAAGTGCTAGAGATATCATAAATACTTACACTACAAAAGGTGGAGATAATTATGATTCTTTATCTGGAAAAGCTACTTTTTATTTATACGAAGAAGTTAAATAGATTTATATAAAAGGTAGTATTTTACTACCTTCTATTTTATATTAAATCTATTTTTATAGTTTTCTTCTAAAGGTGTTTTATCTTTATACTCAATAATATCACCAATCTCAATTTGAATACTTAAATTTTCTGTTCTATTTATAATTGCTTCTTTTAAAACATCATGTGCATTACTTTTTATAAATACAGGAAGAAGGGGAAGTCTATTTTTTAAGGCTATAATTCGTGAACCTTCTTTAAATTCCCCAATTACATTATCTGTTTTATTTCTTGTTCCTTCTGGAAAAATATAAATGGATTTTCCTTGTTTAACTACTTCTTTTGTATCTTTGAAGAATTTTGACATATTAGAAGCTTCTCTATCAAGTAAAATTGAACCTGCATTTCTAGTGAAGGCTCCAAAAAAGAAAGAGTTATATAGCTCTTTTTTTGCAACCCAAGAACCAGTTATATTTGAGTCTTGAAGAGCTACTTCTACAATAAGTGGGTCAAGTATACTTCTGTGATTTGATACTAGTAAGTACTGCCCATCTTTTGGTATTTTTTCTTTATTTATAACATCAATAGTAATATTTAATTTTGAAAGTAAGATTGTTGCATATTCATATCTTAATTTTATTTTTTCTTCTTCATTTCTTGCTTTTTTTAGTTTAAATCCATATTTATTTGTTAGGTAAGTTGCATATATAGCTATGCTTATTTGTTTGAAATTCAATCTAATCCTAGTTAATTTTTGCTATTGTATCTAATTGCATATATAAAGCAATTTTTTTATGAGTGAATATTAGATAAATATCAAAAAATATAACTAGTATAATAATTATATATTTAATGAAGTTTTGTGATCTATTAATTCAACTATATGTTGGATTTTTTTATCATTAAAACTAAGCCCTAAAGATTCTTGTTCTTGTGTTGCAAAAGCTGGGATACCATTTACTTCTAAAACAACATATTGTTCTTTTTCTCTATCATATAATATATCAACACCGGCAATTTCTAAACCTGTGATTTTTGCAGCTTTAAGTGCAAGGTTTATTACATCGTCTTCTGGTTCTCTTAAAAAAATTGAACCCCCACTTGTAATATTTGTTTTCCAATCACCTTTTTTTGCTTTACGTCCATAACAAGCTATATAATTTCCATCAACTATATCTACTCTATAATCTGTATTATCATAGTCAATAAGTTTTTCTATATATACTTTTGTTAAATCTAATTGTTCTAGACTTTTCTTTAGAAGTAAAATATCAGAATTATGATCAATTTTTGTAAGACCTTGACCACCCCATCCATTAAGAGGTTTACATACTAAACTTGACCATTTATCCATAATAGTCTCTAAATGTAAATGATTGTCTTTATGAAAAAATTCATAATCAGCAGTTGCTATACCATTGTTTTTTAATAAAAATGATGTTTGAAATTTATCTTCTGTTAGCATAAATGCTTCATAGTTATTAATAGTTGGCATTAATTTATCTAGGGCTTGATAAAGATAAGTTTGATAAGGAGTTTGCTCACCCGCATTATAAGAAAAAAATAGATCAATACTACTTTTTAAATCATAATTACAATTGCCATAAGTGTCACATAATATGGATCCATTACTTACAATTGCTTTATTTAAATCTACACCTGTAATTGAATCTATTTCTCGTTCAAGTAGTTTGTTTCTTAGTTGGTTTTCAATTTCTTTTCCACCACCGTTTTGGTAAATCCACATTCCTATAGTTCT